>JASFZB010000034.1:0-47202 GCA_045046705.1 Rhodobacterales bacterium
TGCGGATTCCATTGCCAGAAAGCAACTTCTACAAGTTGATCAGCGCTTGCTTAGGCTTAAAGCCCTGAAAAAAGAGCTGAAACGGATGATTACCGATTGTGAGTGTAACCGTATTGCTGATTGTAAAGTATTGGAAGTGCTGCGGGATCATTCAAATTGTCTGACCGACCATGAAGAGATCGGTGCATAATCTGCCTGAATACCCTGCGCATAATCATTCTTATGTTAATTCCTTATGCCTTAGTAAATTCCCCTTGCGCTTGGAAAATGTTTCGCTTATGGGTGTGTTATATTATAACATAACAGGTCTGCGATGCCCCTGGGCTTTGAAAAACACAATCATTCAACCTGCATCAAAAACGCACTAGAAGCAGCCGATGCTTTTTGCGCGCGGGAAAACTTGCAGTTCACCAAAACCCGCCGCCGGGTGCTGGAATTGCTTTTGCATAAGCACAAGGCATTAGGCGCATACGATATATTGGCCACACTCGACACCGAGGGTCTAGGCTCGCAGCCACCTGTGGTTTACCGCGCTTTGGATTTTCTGGTGGCAAACGGGTTTGCACATAAAATCGAAAAACTGAACGCTTATTCCGCCTGCGCACATCCCGGTCAATCCCACATCCCGGTTTTTATGATCTGCCGCGCATGTCACGCCGTGGCCGAAACCCGTCCCAAACCGTTGCGCGGATTTCTGGGTGCGGCAGCCAAATCGGTAGATTTCATCATTGAGCGCACAGTAATCGAGGCCGAGGGCCTTTGCCCCACCTGTCAGAAAGCCCTGCCCGCATGAGCCTTATCAGCGTTGAAAACCTAACTGTAAAATACGGACAGAACACCGCATTATCCGGTGTCAGCATGGCAATCGACAAGGCCGAGATTGTTACGGTTGTCGGCCCGAACGGGTCGGGTAAATCCAGCCTGATCCGCAGCCTGATCGGGGCCATCACCCCGACCAGTGGCAGCATTGAAACAGGCCCTGATTTGTCCATCGGCTATGTTCCGCAAAAGCTGCATATCGACCCGACCCTGCCCCTGACAGTTGCCCGCTTCATGCAATTGCCGCATAAAGACAGGCAGGCCCCGATCACACAAACCCTGAAAATGGTCGGGCTTATGGATATTGAAAACCGCCAGATGACCAGCCTGTCAGGCGGCCAGTTTCAGCGTGTTTTACTGGCGCGGGCAATTTTGCACAAACCGTCTTTGTTGATCCTCGATGAACCTACCCAAGGTCTGGATCAACGGGGCTCTGCGGCCTTTTACCAACTGATCGAACATCTGCGCAGCTCGCTTGGCTGTGCCATTTTGATGGTCAGCCACGAATTGCATGTGGTGATGAGCGCCTCTGACCGGGTGATTTGCCTGAACGGTCACGTCTGTTGCCACGGCACCCCCGATATCGTCGCCTCGGCCCCCGAATACCGCGCCCTGTTTGGCACCGGTACCGGCGGCGCACTGGCACTTTACCGCCACGATCACAATCACAGCCATGATACTTGCGATCACGGCCCTCAGAAAAGTTCCGAAAATGTTTGACCAGATATTCCTTCTTGCCGCCCTTGCCGGTATCGGTGTCGCCCTTGCCGCTGCCCCGTTGGGGTGTTTTGTGGTGTGGCGGCGGATGGCCTATTTCGGCGATGCAACCGCCCATACTGCCATGCTGGGCGTGGCAATATCGCTGATCTTTTTCGTCAATATGTTTCTAAGCATCCTGATTGTTGCGCTGGTCATGGCCTATGCGGTTTCCACCCTGACAGAACGCGGTCATACCACGGATACATTGATGGGGGTTTTGGCCCACACGGCTTTGGCCGCCGGTATTGTGGCGATGTCATTCACCGATCAGGCGGATGTTGATCTTGAATCATTCCTTTTTGGTGACATCCTGACCGTTACAGGCGCGGATGTTGCTATAATCTGGATCGGTGCCGCCTTTGTTTTAGCCCTTGTTGTCTGGCGTTGGTCTGCCTTGCTGACCGCAACCCTGAACACTGATCTGGCCTATGCCAGCGGCATCAACCCTAAACGCGAACAGCTTATCCTGACGCTGGCTTTGGCGATTGTGGTTGCTGTTGCTATTAAGGTGGTCGGGGTTTTGTTGATCTCTTCCATGTTGATTATCCCCGCCGCCACCGCGCGGCCGTTCAGTAAAACCCCCGAATTCATGGCCCTGATGGCCATGTTCATCGGCGCGGTATCTGCCCTCGGCGGTTTATTTGTGTCCACCGTTTGGGGCACACCAACGGGGCCGACAATGGTTTGTGTCGCCGCCCTGTTGTTTATCATCACCAACATTGTGCGCGCCGGTAAATTCGCCGCCTGAGGCCTATTTCAACGCGGTTATTTTTTCAATCAAGCCTTTGGTCGATGAATTCAAATCCGATAAATCCGCTCCGTCCCGCAACAAAGGTTCGATTTTACGGGCCATCACCTTGCCCAGCTCGACCCCCCATTGGTCGAACGAATTTATGCCCCAGATCACCCCTTGCACAAACACTTTGTGTTCATAAAGCGCGATCAACCGCCCTAAACTATAGGGCGTAAGGCTGCGATCCAGAATCGAGGTGGTTGGCCGGTTGCCGGGAAACGTGCGGTGCGGAACAAGGGCTTTGATGCGCGCGGAGTCAACGCCGGCCTTGGTCATCTCGGCGCGCACTTCATCGCCGGTTTTACCAAAGGCCAACGCGTGCGATTGCGCCAGAAAATTAGCTGTCAGGATAGCGTGTTGCCCGGGCAAAGCCGAATTTGGTTGCGCGTTGATCATCAAATCAAGCGGCACAATATCGGTGCCTTGGTGGATCAGTTGAAAGAATGAATGTTGCACATTCGTCCCGGCTCCGCCCCAAATCACCGGCCCGGTTTTATGGCCAACAACCGTGCCACCCTTTGTCACCCTTTTGCCGTTGCTTTCCATATCCATTTGCTGAACGTAGGCGGGGAATTTTTCCAGCCGTTGCGCATAGGGGATCAACCCCACGGTGGCGCAGCCCATAATATTGCGCCGCCAAATGCCCACCAGTGCCAGCAAAACAGGCAGGTTTTGCGCTAAAGGCGCGGTTTTGAAATGCTGGTCCATGGCGCGAAAGCCCGCCAGCATAGCGCGAAAATTATCGCCCCCTATTGCCATAGCCAGCGACAGACCGATGGAAGAGGTCAGCGAATAACGCCCGCCTACCCAATCCCAAAACCCGAACACCCGCGCGGGGTCAATCCCGAATGCTTTGGTGCCGGTTAAATTGGTCGACACGGCGGCAAAATGCGCCTTTGCAGCACCTTTTCCCAAAGCCGCCTCCAGCCAGTTTTTTGCCGATTGCGCGTTGGTCATGGTTTCTTGCGTGGTGAAGGTTTTCGAGGCCACGATGAAAAGCGTTGTTTCAGGCTTTAACCCTGCAAGCGTATCGTTTAAATGCGCCCCGTCGATATTCGAGACAAAATGCACGTTTGGCCCAGCGTGCCCATAACCGGACAATGCCCGCACCGCCATAACCGGCCCCAAATCCGAGCCACCAATGCCGATATTGACAACATCGGTGACTTTTCCCTGTGCCCGCACATCATCGGCGAATTCCAAAAAAGCGTTCAACACAGGCGTCACCAGATCGGCGGTTTTTTCACCGTCTTCGCTGTAGCCGTCTTCGGGGGTTGCGCGCAGGGCCACATGCAAAACCGCGCGATCTTCGGTGCTGTTGATATGTTTGCCGGCAAACATCGCGTCGCGCGCGCCCTCAACATCCGCCGCGCGCGCCAGATCCAGCAGATGCGCGGCCGCCTGCGCATCAATGCGTTCTTTGGAAAAATCAACGGTCAAATCATCCAGACTAAACGAAAACTTTTCAAACCGGTCGGGATCATCGGCAAACATGTCGCGCAAATGCACCGGCTGCAAGCGCTGCCAGTCTGCGGCCAACGCGTCCCAAGCCTGTTCTATTGAGTGTCCCATATCCTGCCCCGTTTAAAATAACTGTGTTCACGTTACTTACACATAACCCTTAAGACAAGCTTATCAAACTCGCGTTATCTTTGTCCGGTTTCCCAATCCGGATTGATCCACGGCTTGGCATTGGACGGCGGCAACATAGGCTTGCCCAGAATATGATCCGCCGCCTTTTCACCGGTCATGATCGACGGCCCGTTCAGATTGCCGTTGGTGATGCGCGGAAAGATCGAGCTATCCGCCACCCGCAAGCCCGCCACCCCGATAACACGGCATTCGGGATCAACCACCGCCATAGGGTCATCCACGGCCCCCATCTTGCAGGTGCCGCAAGGGTGATAGGCGCTTTCCACATGTTCCTTGATAAAGCCGTTCAATTCATCATCGGTTTGCAGCTCTGCCCCCGGCTGAATTTCATGTTTGACATAGGGCTTGAACGCCTCTTGCGCAAAAATCTCGCGGGTCAGGCGGATACAGGTGCGAAAATCCTGCCAGTCCTGATCGCGGCTCATATAGTTGAACAATATTTTCGGCGCATCCGCAGGATTGGCGGAACTTAGCGTCACCGCCCCGCGCGAAAGTGATCTCATCGGCCCGGTATGGGCCTGAAAGCCGTGCCCTTCGGCGGCGACCTTGCCATCATAACGCACTGCAATCGGGATGAAATGATACTGGATATCAGGGTATTCAACGCCCGCTTTTGAGCGGATAAAGGCCGCACTTTCAAACTGGTTCGACGCACCAAGCCCTGTTTTTCTAAACAACCACTGCGCCCCGATCATTGCCTTGGAAAACAGGTTCCAGTGCTTGAACAGGGTGATCGGTTGTGACGCGGCCACCTGAAAATAAAATTCCAGATGATCTTGCAGGTTTTGCCCCACACCGGCGCGGTCCGCCACCACGTCTATACCGTGTTCCGACAGATGCGCCGCAGGGCCAATGCCGGACAACATCAACAGTTTGGGCGAATTGATCGACGAGGCCGCAAGTATCACTTCACGCCGCGCGCGAATGGTTTCAACCTTGCCGCCGCGCTTGACGGCAACACCAACCGCGTGACCCTGTTTGATCACAACCTTTTGCGCCAAACCTTTAACCAGCGTGCAGTTCTCGCGCTTCAGCGCAGGCCGCAAATAGGCGTTCGCCGCCGACCAGCGGCGGCCTTTGTAAACCGTTTGCTCCATCGGGCCAAAGCCCTCTTGTTGTTCACCGTTATAATCCCCGGTAAGCTGATAACCGGCCTGCCCGCCCGCATCCACAAACGCCTGATAAAGCGGATTTTCGCGCGGCCCGCGCGTTACATGCAGCGGCCCGTCAGACCCGCGCCATGCAGCATCCCCGCCATGCCCGCCGTCATGCCAATGCTCCATCCGCTTGTAATAGGGCAGCACATCCCTATAGGCCCAGCCTTTGGCCCCGCTTTCTTCCCAATGATCAAAATCGCGTGCATGACCGCGCACATAAACCATGCCGTTGATCGAGGACGAGCCGCCGATCACCTTACCGCGCGGCGTGGCCATGCGGCGACCGCCCAAATAGGGCTCGGGTTCGGATTGGTAGCCCCAATCATAAAGCGGCATATTCATCGGATAGGACAGGGCCGCCGGCATCTGGATCAAAGGCCCCGCATCGGTACCGCCATACTCGATCACGATCACCGAATGCTTGCCACCCTCGGACAGGCGGTAGGCCAAAGCACACCCGGCAGAACCGGCCCCGACAATTACAAAATCAGCTTCCATAGTCTGCTATTTCCCTTGTGGAACACGCGGGCGTATTCCAATCCGTCCAAATTACTGGATTTGTTCATTTAATACCCTTGATGCCGGGTATGCATATCCAAAACCAGCCACCCAAATCGAATCCCGATCGGGTAGCCTACCCAAATAAAAGATTTTTAACTGACCAGTCAATTAAAAACTAATAGGCCCAGAAAATGTTACAATTAGCGAAATAGTAGTATCTTTAGGTAATGTATTTTAAGGGCATCCCCGTTTGCCCGTATTTTAACACCAAAGGCCGCTTGTTAGAAACACCCCATGCTTAAAACCAACAAACTTATCCAGGCCCGCAAACAGGGTACAGCCCTGCTGTTTGCCGTTGGCCTGTTCAGTGCGTTTGTTAATATTCTGGTGCTTACGGGGCCGCTGTTCATGTTGCAGGTCTATGACCGTGTTTTAGGGTCGCGTTCGCATGAAACCCTGACGGCTTTGTTTATACTTGTGGTGCTGCTCTATTCTTTAATGGGCTGCCTTGACTATGCCCGCGGGCGGGTGATGGCCAGATACGGGGCGCGGTTTCAGGCCTTTCTGGACGAAACCGTGTTTCGTATCAGCATCAGAAACGCCATCGACGAAAGCAACAGATCAAAACCCTCCAGCGGCTTGCGTGATGTCGAAGCCATTCAGGCGCTTTTAACCAGCCCTGCCGCCTTTGCTGTGTTTGATATTCCGTGGACACCTTTGTTCATCGGGGTGATTTTTGTGTTTCACCCCTTGTTGGGGTGGATCGCCGTGGCCGGTGGTTTGCTGCTTTTAACCATAACATTGCTTAATCAGCTTCTAACAAAGAAAACCGTTATGGATGCGGCGATAAAATCTGCGCAATCCAATGCCTTGGCCGAAACCGCCCGCCAATCAGCCGAAGTTATCCATGCGCAAGGCATGCAAAGCGTGATAACCAAACGCTGGAAACAAAGCCGTGATGGCAGCCTGAAAGCGATCATGGCCTCAAGCGATTTTACCGGAATATTTTCCGCGCTGACCAAATCGTTTCGGTTGTTGTTGCAATCGGCCATGCTGGCAGCGGGGGCCTATCTGGTTTTGAAAAACCTACTTACACCGGGGGCAATGGTTGCCGGATCCATTCTGCTGGGCCGCGCCTTGGCCCCCATCGAGATGGCAATCGGGCAATGGCCCTTGGTGGTTCGGGCGCGGAATGCGTGGCAATCTTTAAGCAAAATTCTGGCGAAAGAAACCGATGCACCGCCCAAAATGTACCGCAGCAAACCCAAGGCGGTTCTGGTGGTCAAAAACCTAAGCGTTGTGCCGCCCGGGATGCGCAAACCGACACTGTCCAACATCGGCTTTGCCCTGAATCCGGGTCAGGCCTTGGGCATTATAGGCAAAAGCGGCTCCGGTAAATCCACGCTGGCCCGCGCCCTTGTGGGGATCTGGCCGCCCGCCATGGGTGAAATACGTCTTGATGGCGAGATTTTACAAAATTATGACCCCGAGACCTTTGGCCAGTATATCGGCTATCTGCCGCAATCCGTTAGCCTGTTTCACGGCACAGTTGCCGAAAATGTCGCCCGAATGGCCGAAGAACCGGATCCTGAGCTGGTGAAACTGGCGGTGAAACTGGCGGTGAAACTGGCCGAGGCGGAAAATCTGGTCAAAAGCCTGCCCGAAAGTTTCGACACCATCATTCACAATGGCAGCGGGCGGCTTTCGGGTGGGCAGCGGCAACGGCTGGGCCTGGCGCGCGCACTATATGGCAACCCAAGCCTGCTGATACTGGACGAGCCGAATGCCGCATTGGACGCCGACGGCTCAAACGCTTTGAACGCGGCCGTGCGGCACTTCAAGGAACAGGGCAAAATCGTGATCATCATGACCCACAGGCCCAATGCCATTTCAGAATGCGACCAACTGCTTTATTTGGATTCCGGTCGACAACAGGCATACGGCCCCCGCGATCAGGTGCTGAAGGCGATTGTCAAAAATGCGCAGGAGGTGGCCCAAACCATACGGACCGGTAAAGCGTCATGACCAAAACCACATCAAATGAATGGTCGGCAAAAGGCCCCTTGCTGATCGGCTTTGCCAGCCTTGCTTTCCTTGTGATTGGCATTGGCCTGTGGAGTGCCACCACCAAAATTGCTGGGGCGGTTATTGCCAGCGGCATCGTTCGGGTAGAAGCCAACCGGCAGGTTATACAACACCCCAATGGCGGGGTTGTCGGGAAAATCAATGTCAAAAACGGCGACATTGTTAAAGCCGGCGATGTGCTTTTACGCTTTGACGACAGCCAGTTGAAATCTAAACTGGCCATCATCGAAGGCCAGTATTTTGAACTTCTGGCCCGCAAGGCCCTGTTTAAGGCAGAACGCGATGGTCGCGACAGCCTGTCTTATGCCCCGGAATTGATCGCCCGCGCCAAAACCGATGAAATGATCCGCGACCTGATGCACGGGCAAAAGACTCTTTTCGATGCCCGGCGCAAATCTTTGGAAAACCAGCAACAGCAACTGCACGAACAAACCGTCCAGATGGGTCGCCAGATCGACGGGGTGAATGCGCAAATCGCGGCCAGTAAAACCCAGCTTGAACTGCTCGGGCAAGAGCTGAAAAATGCCCAGTCCCTGCTTGATAAAGGTCTGGCTCAGGCATCGCGCGTTTTGGCCTTGCGCCGCGAACAGGCCCGTATTGCCGGACAAATCGGCAACCTGACCGCCAGCCTTGGCCGCCTGGAAGCCGCCATAAGCGAGATCAATATAAAAGTGGTGCAACTGGAAACCGGACAGCGTGAAAAAGCCATTCAAAGCCTGCGTGATATTGAGTATCGCAGCCTTGATTTATCCGGCAAACGCACATCCATTTTGCAAACCCTGAAACACCTTGATGTCCGCGCCCCGATGGCAGGCACGGTTTACGGCAACAAGGTTTTTGCCCTGCAATCGGTCATTCAAGCCGCGCAGCCGATGATGTATATCATTCCCAAAAACCAGCCGCTTGTGGTGCAGGCCAGAATCAGCACCAAACATGTGGATCAGGTTTTTGTCGGACAGAATGCAACCTTGAGTTTCGCCACCTTCAGCCAGCGCACAACACCGCGCATCTTTGGTGCGGTAACAAAACTTTCCGCGGATGTGTTCACCGATAAGGCCACAGGGGCGAACTATTATCAGGTGGAATTAAAACCCAAACCCGGCGAGATGGCAAAACTCGGACATGCCAAACTTTTGCCGGGCATGCCCGTTGAAGCCTTTCTTCAAACCGGCGAACGCAGCACATTTTCCTACCTTGTAAAACCCGTCACCGATTATTTTAATAAGGCTTTTCGCGAAAAATAGGCAAACCACGGGATCTAACCCTGCACAAATTACCGCAAACACCTAGATTCCAATGGAAATGCGCTTGTGAGTATGTAAAGAGTTACTTTAACTATGTGATTACGGAATACAGCACCCATGGCGAAAAAGCACTATATCTTGACAGGCCTGACCGCCACCATGGCTTTCACTTTGGGCGCAAACAGCAGTGCCACGGGCCAAAGTGCCTTTGCGCCCTCATATGAAAGCGCCCCGACCCCGATCAAACGCCACGATCCAAACGATACGGATGCAAGCTGGCTGAAGGATGCAGGGGTCAATAAAACCGCACAAAAATACCTGAACAAAGCCATGCGCCCCGACGGCATAAAAGTAGAAGCATTACGCCTGCGCGCGACAAGCGCGGAATTGCGGTTTCGCAATACCCGCTACAATGTCACCCCGCAGGCGTTTGGCCGCGCCGCACGCGCCATGGCAACCGTGATGCCCAACTCGGTTTCCGAATTTGTCCTGACCCCGGTGGTTGATGGCCTGCCGGTGGCTTCGGTAATTTTTCAACGGGCTGATCTGGAAACCTATGTAAATCATCCAGATGGCACCCAATTGTCCTTTGACCACGCGGTAATTTCCGATCCTCCGGCAATGCCCGAAGGATTGCAATATGATGCCTCGCTCTACCCGAAGTTTTCCTGGTCACTTGGCCCTTTCATGGAATTAAACCATGATGAACTGGCGTCCCGAAACCAATACAGCGTAAACGCCCGCGCCGCTGCACACTGGGATATTTTACCCGGCCTGACCGCCAGCGGCACGCTCACCAAAGAGCTATTCGGCAACATATCCACAACAACACCGTCGACCTCGACCTTGCAACATGTGCGTTCGGATCGGGGACTTTATCTAGACCGCGGCGACCCGGCAGTTGAAACCTTGAAAGTTGACTATCTGTTCAAAGCCGCCCCTTCGGTTTACGGGCGTATATCCGCCGGCTATCTGGAACGCGCCTTTGGCGGCATTTCCAGCGAGCTGCTTTGGAAACCCGCCGCCCAAAGCTGGGGTCTGGGCCTAGAGGTCAACCGCGTCAAACAACGCGATTTCGGCAATGTTTTCGGCTTTCAGAACTACGAAGCCACCACCGGTTATCTATCGGCCTATAAGGAATTCGCCGGCGGCTATTCAACACAACTGGATGTGGGCCGCTATTTGGCCGGCGACGACGGTGCCACGCTAACCCTAAACAAACGCTTTACCAATGGCTGGTCGGCGGGGGTTTTTGTGACCAAAACCAACGCCAATGTGGTCGAAGACATGAAAACCGGCTTTCAGGTAACCATTCCATTGAACTGGGTGATGAAAACCCCAAGCAGAACCAATTATGACATTGCCTTTGGCTCTAGTGGTGCGGATGCCGGTTCACGGCTTTACCAAAACAATCGCCTGTACAACAAACTGCGCGAATACCACCGGACCGAGTTAAAAGACAGTTGGGCACGGTTCTGGCGTTGATGCGGCGGTTTATCGGGGCATTGTTAATCGTTTCAACCGTTTCGGGCTGCGGCTCGAAGGGGGACAGCGCCGGATTCCGCGAAACCCTGATTGCCGCCATAAAGGCCCGCAAAGCGGCCAAGGCGGCTGCCAAAAAACCCAAGACCCCTGCCCCGGTTCTAACCCGCCAGTTAATCGCGAACATCAAAAAGCCGTTGCTGCGTATCAATGCACAGGCCATGGGTGTTAAAACCCTGTTTGGACAGGTTGCCCAAAACGGCCCTTACCGCACATATCTTAGCAACATAAAGATGAGCGTCACTTTCAACAACGGCATCATCACCGCAACACGCGGTTTTGGCCTTGATCTGTTGTCCCAAGGCATGTCGATCCCGCCCGAGAAGCTGTTTTTGGATTACACTCGGCCAAAATTTTATACCCGCACCCAGCAACAGCTTATAAACGTCAAGGAAATTGCAAAGTTCAATTACAACTGCGTTCTGGTACAAAATGCAGCCGAAACCCTTTCAATTGTCGAAATCAATTATGATGTCATCAAATACACCGAAACCTGCCGCAACAAAGAACGCGCTTTCAAGAACACTTACTGGGTTGATGCAAGCAGCAATCAAATCTGGAAATCGGCCCAATCCATCGGCAAGCAGGCGGGATTTTTCATCACCGAAGTGCTGGTGCCATAATCCATGAATTTTACGCCTATGCGCAAATATATATACAAAACGCGCAAGGGGACTTATGAATAATAAAAAGAACCTAAAAAACAGGGGCACATGGGCAAATTACCGGCAATAGGCACGCTTTGGGTTGGCGACCAGCTAAGCTGGCTGGAACAGCTTTGCCTGAAATCTTTTCTCGATCACGGCCACGAAGTGGTGCTTTTCAAATATGATGACGTTGCCAATGTGCCGGACGGGGTTCGGATAGAAGACGCCAACCAGATCCTGCCCGCCGATAAAATTATCCGCCATGCAAAAACCGGCAGCCCCGCCTATCATGCGGATGTTTTCCGTTTGCACATGCTGGCACAAACCGATTGCATCTGGGCCGATACCGATGCGTTTTGCACGCAGCCTTGGCACCTGAAACCGGACAGCCACCTGCACGGCTGGATTGCAGAGGCGGATTTGGTCAATAATGGCGTTTTGGGCCTGCCCAAAAACAGTAAAACCCTGGCCCGTATGTTTGAATTTACCGCCGATGAATACCCGATTCCGCCGTGGTTCAAACCGGCCAAACAGGCCGAATTGCGGGCCTTGAAAGATCAGGGCAAAGGCGTGCATGTTTCCTTGTTGCCTTGGGGCGTTTGGGGGCCGAACGCGCTAACGTGGTTTCTAAAGGAAACCGGCGAGATCAAACATTCCTCGCCCGGCCATGTGCTTTTCCCCCTGCCCTTCCCCAATGCGGGTTTTCCACTTAATCCCCGCCGCGTTAACAAAGTCGAAAGCTTTATCCAGAAAGATACGCTTTCGATACACTTGTGGGGCAGACGGTTTCGAAACATTGCCGCGAAATACAACGGCAGGCCTGAAAAAGGCTGCTATATCGCAAAAATGCTGAAAAAGCACCGCATAGACCCGGTCAAAACCGCCTATCTGATGCCGGCCCCCGAAGACAAGGATGTCGAGGTAAATGTGCCGACCACGCTGGATTTTTCAACATTCAAATCCGCCGATATTGCCAATATGGTGCTGCAAAGACCCGCTGTCGGGAAAACCGGCCCTGCCTTGAAAGCATGGGTTGCGGGCAACGATACGGCCCTTCTGGATTTCGCCGAAAGCAACAAAGACACGATTTTGCAAAACACCCTGACCATCGCTTGCAACGCATGCGGGGGTTTTTTGCGGCAAACCGACAAAATAAACCCGACCAGAATTGCAGATATAGGCTGCGGCTACGGGTTCGCCGCCCTGATGCTGTATCGCCGCTATAGCTGCGACATCGTCCTGATTGATATAGAAAAAACCAAAACCCGTCATTTCGGCTACAAAGCGACCGGCGCAGGGTTTTCCAACCTGACCCGCGCCAAGGCGTTTTTAATGAAAAACGGCGTGCCAAAAAGCAAAATACAGGTGCTGAACCCGACCAAACAGGACCTGTCCATAATCAAACCGGTCGATCTGGCGATCAGCCTGGCGTCTTGCGGCTTTCATTACCCCGTGGACACCTACGCCAATTTCTTTGAAAACCGGATCACGCCCGATGGCGGCATCGTTCTGGACATTCGCAAAGGCTCTGGCGGGATCAAAACCATGAAGGATTTCGGCGCGGTTACGGTTTTGCGAAAACACCCGAAACATTCAACTGTGTTTGCCAAAAAACCAGCAGGAAACCCGCAATGATCGCCGCCCACACCAAGGATATTTTGCAATCTTTGGACGTCGACGACGTCACCCGCTTTGCCGACATCAACTTTGGCGCACCCGAATTGGCCGTCGCGCTGCATAAACGCTACGGCTGCGAAATACACGTTTTATCCGTGGACGACACCGGCAAGTTTACCAAACCGGCCAAAGGGGCACGCAAAAAATACATCGCATTTTTGCAACAATCCGGCATCGCCAAATCCGACCTGCACGTTATCAAAAACCGCTCTGATCTGGGCACTTACGATGTCATGGCCTCGGTGGACAATTTCGGAACCCGACTGAAAATCAAGTTTATCGAAAACCTGCTAAAGACCGCCCTGCACCCGATGTCGCGCGTGGTCATAACCATCAAAAAAGGCTCGGGCAGCTACCCCTTTCTTAATCAACACGGCGGCTGCAATACGCTTGCCGAGGTCAAATCACAAAGCATCGGTCTGGCGATTTTATCGCTGGAGCCCAAAATCCTGCAATCGGATCAGCAATGGTCTGCCATCGCCAGTGATCTGGCCGGAAAACACGGATTTTTCACTGATCTGGGCGAACATTCCTTCCTGTATGTGCCACGCGGTAAAACCCTGGTCGTGACCTTTGACAACCTTGATATTGCCATGACCAAACGCGACACCCGCAGACCATGGGGGTTTGAATTTATCGAGGCACAAAACTGGTCAATGCTTGGCGTCATGGCAAACGGCTGGACATGGTTTCGCGACCCCGCGGTTACAAAAGAATTCGACCGCCTGAAAAAAACCGGCTTTTTCAACCAGTTCGACCGCGTAGTGTTTTACGGCGCCTCGATGGGCGGTTACGGGGCCGCCGCCTATTGTTCTGCGGCAAAAGCGGCCACCGTGTTCGCAATCAGCCCGCAATCCACACTGGATAAAACCATTGTGCCTTGGGAAATGCGCTATAAAACCGTCTGGAACCGCGATTTTTCCGGCCCCTACGGCGACGCAAGCCTGGTCAGCGACACCGCCGAAACCGTACACATCATGTATGACCCTTATGTCAAGCCGGACGCGGCCCACGCCGGACGCTTTGCCGCTAAAAACGTAAAATTCTGGCGCTGCCCGCATTTGGGCCACCGCTTGGGGTCGTCCTTGCAACAAATGGGCATCCTTAGCGAAATCGCCGGCAAATGTATCAGCGGCGAACTGGACGAGGCAACTTTTTACAATCTTCTGCGCAAACGCCGCGGCTTTGCCCGTTATTTGCGCGAATTGGCCAATTTGGCACTGGAACGCAACCATCCAAGCCTGGCCCGCAAAGTTCTTGAACATACCAAACAACAGGGTTTTGCCAAACTTTCACGGCAAATGGCATCGCGGATTAAATCAGCCGAAAATCCGAAAAAATAACCAGCAAGGGTACACTTATCCTGCACACAGATTATATAATCATTCGAACCCGGGTTCGGTGTAAATTTTAAGGGCAAAAAATGGAGATCAGACTTTATATCGGCGGCCATCAAACAACCACCGAACATTTTACCGCCGCCCTGCAACAAAACAAAACCACGCTTGAGACCGAAAATATCGTTTTCTTTCCGTCAACGGATGATATTTACCCCGCTATATTCCGCGCCTCGAAAGCAATTCAACAGGGTGGCAATGCCGAAATTACCACCGCCGACCTGATCGAGCGCTTTACCGGTGTGCGCCAGCCTGAAATACTTGTTATCGTTGACAACCGCATTATCGGACAGGAACATCGGCCCTTTGAAAAAGAGCTGTTTTTCCCACGCCCGGGCGGCTTTATCAAACAAATTCAAAATATTGCGCAGGGTCAGGAAGTGCAGCTTTTCATCGAAACCCGAAATATTGCCGATTTTCTGCCTGCCATTTATGCCGATCAGGTTTTCAGTAATATTCCCGGCAGCTTTGCCGATTTTCTAGCAAAAACAAACCCGGAAGAGCTGCTTTGGTCAAACTTCATCAACCGTGCGCAGGGGCGCGGCACCCTCATGCCTGCCACAGTTTGGCAATACGAAGATTACGCCTATATATGGCGCGATGTCATGGGGGCTGTCAGCGGCTATTCAAAATATCAGGATTTGGCAGCACCGGCGCAAAAACCCGCCTTGGATACGAAACTGCAAACCGCGCTGTTATTTTACAAATACATCCAGAAATATCCCGTCAAATCACCGGCTGAATTTGAAACCCTGAAAAATTTGTTTCTAGAACAGAATTTTGGCGCAGCCAAACCCGTCACACCTCCGGAATGGACACAACAGCGCATCCAGGAACTGACCTACAGCTACGAAGACGACTGGTATTATATCGAACGCATGGACGAAGTCCTTGCCATTCAACAGCGCGTTTATACAGCCTAATCTTCATATCCGTTCGGATTGCGGCTTTGCCATTTCCAGGCACTTGCACACATATCCGCCAGATTATACCCCGCCTGCCAGCCCAGAACATCCCGCGCTTTGGTTGCTTGCGCATAATAGGCCGCCACATCGCCCGGACGTCTTTGCGCGATTTCATAAGGAACCGACACGCCCGAGGCCGCCTCGAACGCCTTTACAACATCCAGCACAGAAGACCCCTGCCCTGTCCCCACATTAACCGCCTGCCAGCCCTGCTGCTGCCCGGCATGGCTTATCGCCGCCAAATGCGCACGGGCCAGATCGACCACATGGATATAATCGCGCACACCGGTGCCGTCAGGCGTGTCGTAATCGCCGCCAAACACCTGCAATTTTTCCCGCCGGCCGACGGCCACCTGACTGACAAAAGGCATCAGATTGTTGGGTATGTCATTGGGGTCTTCCCCGATCAACCCGCTTTCATGCGCCCCCACAGGGTTGAAATAGCGCAAAACAATGGCCGAGGCCTGTGGTCGGGACACACACCAGTCGCGCAAAATATACTCCACCATCAGCTTGCTTTGGCCATAAGGGTTGGTGGCCACAAGCGGGTGTTTCTCGTCCAGCGGCAAATACTGCGGCTCGCCGTAAACCGTGGCAGACGACGAAAACACAATGCGGTTGCAGCTTGCCGCCTCCATCGCCTGCAACAGCGATACCGTACCGCCGACGTTGTTTTCATAGTACAACAACGGTTTTGCAACCGACTCGCCCACCGCTTTTTTGCCAGCAAAATGCACCACGACATCGGGTTTGAACGCGGACAAAGCGGCCCCTAACGCGCCGGGGTCCAACACATCCCCCTCAACCACATCAAACTGTCGATTGGTCAACTGCCCGACACGTTGCATGGCCACGGGTGTGCTATTGGAAAAATCATCATAAACACAAACCTGATGATCTGCCGACAAAACCTCCAGCAGCGTATGGCTACCGATATAGCCCGCGCCGCCTGTTAAAAATACCCGCATCAGTTTTCCTTTTCCCTGCGCCGTGCAGCAATCATCAGTTGCGCCAAAGATGCCGCAAACCTGGGGTTCAGATCCGCCCGCGTCAGGCTGGCAATCCGGCTGAACAGGCGCACGCCTTCCATCTCGTCCAAAACGCTTTCGGCACATCGTTTGTGCCAAACCACCCCTGCCCTATGCAAATCACCCAGCTTGTCATCATCCAGCCAAATTTGCATTTTTTCCTTTGTTACAGCTATACTACGCTGAATTGTTACATCTTCAACCTGATTAAAATTGCGGTCTACCCAATAGCCCAGATCCAGTGCTTTATCAGACCGGTTCGGCAAGCCGCGTCTGGTTTTCGCCAAAAACGCTTTCGCCGATTTAACCGAGTAGTGATTAAGACACGCCAGCTCGATCCCGCCATTGACCCCGTAAGTCACGGTTGCCTTGTCCAGATACTCGGCCCCCAGGGCTGTACCTGATCCGTTGACCCACTGAATTTTAGCTGCATCCCTTTCAACCCGTTTATGGGGCCGGTGCACCCCCAGCTTTTCATAAGACCCGTCATTTTTGAACAGGGTCTTGAACATCGACGCGGTAATCGGCACATAGCACGGAAACCGCGCACAGCGGGTGAACTGTTCCAGCACCGGTTTATCCTCGATCTCGACCCGCCCGTCATTGCCAAACATCCGCCAGGTCAGCGCAAAAGCAGTTGCATCCGGGCTTGCGGCCAGCAAATCATCCAGATGCCCGCCGCCCGCTTTGACATTCACAAACTCGTCCACATCGGCAAATAAAATCCACTTGGCACGTCTGCGCATCGGATGCTTGTCCGCCCGCTTCAAAACACTCCACTGCACACCCGCCTTTGTGATCTTGTCGTTGCGCACATGGGTAATCACCCCAAGCGTATCCAGCCGGTCCAGCATCGCCTCGGTGCCGTCATCGCAATCGTTGGAATAAATCAAAAAACCATCCACCCCGATGCTTTGATGATAGGCCAGCCATTCCAGAATATACGGTGCTTCATTACGCATTGATGTGATCAGAAGATATTTCATCGCCCTAGAGTTTCACCTTATCCAGAAGCGGAAAATCCTGCGGAATCGAATCAGGGCCATCCGTAAACACATCGCGCCCGAAATGCGCATGCAACCGCGACAGCTTGACCAATCGTTCCGCTTTCAACGACTGGTAAAATTCCCGATAATCCGGCTGCGCTTTCAACTCGTCAATCCGTTTGCGATGCGCCGCAACACAGGCATGGTGTTGCGCCGCTATCTCGGGGTCGGCCATCAGTTCATCAAATTTCGCCTTTGCACGCGCAATCTTGTTCAGAACCGATTTATCCACCTGCGCATTATTGTTCATCCTGAACCAGTAAATCAGTCCCTGATCCCGCGCCACATGGTTCACCCGCCCCCGGTCGCGCTTGACCAGAAACGACTCACAGGATCGCAGCGCATAATGGTTCAGCGTCACCATATCATAACCATAGCTTCGCAGCGTGTTGCGCCAGCCGGTACGCAAAATATTCTCGGGCATTTTCACGCCCGAGCCATTTACCCAATGAATGTGATCCTTGAATTCCGGCATCAATCCAACCGGCCGATGCACCCCGAATTTCTTGTAATGGCCATTGTTGCGAAACAGGGTTTTAAACCCCCAGGCCTGATGCGGCTTGCGGCAAATATGCGGCGCACAGCGGAAAAACTGCTCGGTAATGAACTTATCCTCATAGCCATCCACCTCGGCATTGCCAAACAGCCGCCAGGTCATTGACCAGACATTGGCGTCCGGCACCGCGGCAAACAGATCGTGCAGCGTGCCGTCGCCCACATGAATGTTGATAAACTCGTCCACATCCATGCACATAATCCAGTCCGCATCTTGCGCCTTTTGCGTAGATTGCGCCGCCAAATATGCCGCATGTTGCGGCTTCTGCCCGGTCTCGCGGTACGGATTTTGGCAATGTTGCACAATCCCCTTGCGCTCTAGCAAATCAAACATAGTATCCGTGCCGTCAGTGCAATCATTGGTGTAAACCACAAAATCCGTCACCCCGATGGACAGATGATAGGCCAGCCATTCCAGAATGAACGGGCCTTCATTTTTCATCGTGGTCACAAGCAGGATATTGTTGTTATCAGTGCCGGATTTATGACTTGCAGCCACCACCGGCGGCGGCTTTGTTGCGTGATCGAATTGCGCTGCCATAACCGCGCATAAATCCTGATCCACCACCAAAGACGCTTTGGGTACGATCTGGCCTATTTTCAACTTCGGATAGCACAGCCCCATGCACCGCCAATAGCTGAACCTCTGACTGATCGGATCGGGCACATCCAACGCGGCCCGAAACGGCCGCAGGGCGACGCCGCGTTCCATAAAGCTGCGGCTGATCACCCAGACAAAAGACCCGCGATGTCCGTCAAAACTGGTGCAGGTATGATCGGCAAAATGCGGTTTCTTAACTTTACGATATGACCACGGGTAGGCCAGCTTGCCAAAGAATTTCAGATAAGTGTCGCTAGCCACGGCGGCATCGAATACCGTCTGGCCCCCTGCCCCGCGTAGCAATAAATCACAAATGCCAATATGCGCCACCGCACGGGCGCGGGCAAAACTGCGCCGCCGCACCGCATCAAGAATTGCAAACTCGTACATCGCAGATGCATAAGGGTCAGGCTTGGCAGGCTCCAGCAACGCCTTCCCCGGTCCGTCCGGCGTGGTGTGCCGGTCAAACACACCGGGCGATTGCGGATGGCCCAACGGCTGATCGCTCGACAACAGCGCAAATGCCTTTAGCCCTTTGGTTGCCGTCGCCGCTTTCATCAAACGGTTAACAGCAGAGCTACCGGGCCGGTTTTTCCCACCCCGGATCAGCATCACCACCGCTTCCAGATCATGCGTGTTGCAGTGATAGGCCAACCAGTCCTTAAACGTTTCGGGATCGGGCGACACTTCCACAAGAAACGCTGTGTTAAGCCCTTCGAATTCCGCCGAAAGATCGGGGTTTATGTCCAGCGTTATCGCCTTGCCATCCAGCTCTATATCAATGTTTTGCGTTGTGTCCGCGTCTTTTCGCGCCAAAACAATATCAATCCCGCGCGGCACCGTCAGCACTTGTTTAATAGGTAATGTCTCCTTACCTTCTTTAAACTCAAGCCGGTTTTGAAACCCTTCGATTAGAACACGCGACGAAATATAAATATGCAATTCATCGGCGTTTGGCACAACATCATACACAAACGGGGTATCTTTGCCTATATCCAACCCTGCCGATTTTTTCCACGCTTTGGGAAACGCTTGGCCCGATAGGTGCTGATGAATTATTTTTAGTGACATACTGCTTAAAATACCTGTTTTAGCCATCTTAACGAATTTCAGCCAGTGTTACATCCCCCCTGACCCGTTGTTCCCGTGATTTATCTAATTGCGCACCCTGACCGACCGCAATCCTGGATCAACTTGTTGCATTGCCCGCAAAATCCGCGCAGACAGGTGGGTTTCCACATATGTGGCATGAAACTTTGTAGGGGCCATCAAAGTCAGACAATCCTGATGCTGGCCGGCCTCGTGTAATTGCTGGAACCAAGCGCCATAAACGGTCGGATCATCGGCAAACAAAAGCCCGGCAACCGCTGACCAGACCGAGCCATCGGC
Organism: Rhodobacterales bacterium; assembly: GCA_045046705.1. Lineage (GTDB taxonomy): Bacteria > Pseudomonadota > Alphaproteobacteria > Rhodobacterales > Rhodobacteraceae > Amylibacter. Next base: position 19,859 of record JASFZB010000034.1, read on the forward strand.
TACCGGTGTCGCCACGTTTACCGAAAACGGAACAATATTGCTTTCATGCATGTTTTGCGCTGTAGTACCCGTCATTGCGGTTAAACGCTCAACAAAATCGGGACCTATTTTAGGCCACTCCGGTTTGGTCTCTTGCAGCATCAAATCCAGGTTCAACCCATACAGTGTCACCCGGCCCCGGGCCCCTGCCCTTTTCACCTGCAACCAACCGCGCGCTTTCAGCTTGGCTATTTCCCGTTTGACGGTACGTTCATCCACCGACCAAAGCTTTGCAATTTCGCGCTGCCCCATACTTAATTCATCACGCTGCCAGTTGTACCGCGTTGTAATCAGCGACATCAGGCGTAAAATCAGTTTCTGCGTATGTTTTTCACGGGCCAGCGCATAGGTCATCAAGGCACAAAGAATATCATATTTCTTTGTTGCAGCTTGTCGCCCGATGGGTTTACTGGCCAACATTGGGCCGTTCCTTCCTGTACCTAATCCCGTTTAGGGAAACTCTGCCATTTATCCCGACTCACATTCGGTAGGGTTTATCCCATTTATACCTAAACACCGTCTTAACACAACGCTCTTACACATCTTTCGCATATTTGCGTCCAGTTTCCGATTCTGTCAAGAGGTTCACCACCCTCATCCCCAAACCAAAATACTAAATAAATATAAATAAGGTAATATATGGTAAAGGGGGACAAGCAGGCTGTCACCCTATTGAACAAAAATGTCCCCCTATATGTCGTAGCACCCTTATAAGTGTCCCCCTAAATACGCCCTACCTGACGACAGTCCGCGCAGCGAATCGTTTTGCAGCCATCCCGCCTTTACCCATTGCTATATTCCCCATGGGGAAGGTTTGAATTTTTATAATATTACCTTTTGCATTTTTTGCAAATAAGACGTATTTAAAAATAAAGTAAGAATTAACGTCCAGAGGCAAAGATGTTCGATCACAAAGACCTGCAAGCATTGCACGCGCAATCCCTGAAAATGCAAAGCTGGATACGCCAGCAAACATTCAGCCCCGAGATGGAAAAAAGCCTGCGCAGGTTTTCCAGTTGGGAAGTGTCCGAGTTGATTCTCAAGATCAACCAGTCCACCTTCCGGGGCCGTCTGGCGGCGGATCCGTCCTTGCCTGACGGCGAGGTGGAAGCGGATGGTCGCCAGCGGTGGTACAGTCTGGACGAGATCAACCAGTTGCGTCGCCGCATGAAGGTGAACCGCAAATCCCTGATGCCGCCCCGCCCTGCCGGAAAACGCGCGTTTCGTGCCGCCATTGCCAATTTCAAAGGCGGTGCCGGAAAATCCACTATCGCGCTGCATTATGCCCACGCAGCCGCTTTGGACGGCTACCGCGTGCTGGTCGTCGACTTTGATCCGCAAGCCACCCTGTCGCACAGCATGGGCCTTTATGACGTGGCCGAGGATTACACGGTTTGGGGGATTATGGCCCGCGATTTGATCCGCGAAACCGACCGGATGAACGCAAGCCCGGTTGCCGCCGCCAGCGGCACCTCGTTGCCTAAACGCAAGTTGCCGGCCTCGATCCGTGATCTGGGTTTAGGGGATTTGCGGGTGTCCGACTTCATCAAACCAACCGCATGGTCAACCATCGACATTGTGCCGTCCTGCGCCAACGCGGCCTTTGTGGAGTTTGCGTCAGCGCAGTACCGTCACCTGAACCCCGAATGGTCGTTCTTTGCCGCCGTCAGCCGTTATCTGGATGCGATCCCCGATGATGCCTATGACCTGATTATCTTCGATTGCCCGCCTGCGATTGGCTATCAGTCGATGAACGCGGTTTTTGCTGCTGATATGCTCTATATCCCGTCCGGCCCCGCCTATTGGGAATATGACAGCACCACCAGTTTTATCGGCCAATTGTCCGAAGCACTGGAAGATCTGGCGCATGGTTTTGACGGAACCTTCCCCGCGGGGAATATGTCTTTGCCGAAAGAATTTTGCGATGTGCGCTTTTTGTTGACCCGGTTTGAACCGGGCAACGAGTTGCATCAGGCGATGTACAGTGCGTTCCAGAAAGTATTTGGTGACCGTTTGGCTGTACACCCGATCGAGCTGACCCGGGCGGTGGAACAATCAAGCCGTTTTCTAAGCTCGGTCTATGAAATAGATTACCGCGATATGACCCGCGAAACATGGCGTCGGGCCCGGGCCACGTTTGATCGGGGTTACGAAGAATTCAAGGCCTCGATCATCGCATCGTGGGACAAGCTGGAGGATAAGGTATGAGCAAGAAACGCCGCGTATTCGATATTGATATGCCCGAAGACGAGCCAGCACCGCTGGAAACCAAATCCGCCTTCGGGCTCGGGTCAAGACGCAGGGGGCCGATGGCCTCGGCTATTTCCGAGAATGCAGACAGCCTGAAAAACCGTCAGGCAGCAGAGCTGCAAATTCGCGCCGAAAACGATCAGTTGGCACATGAATATGTGCAGCGCAAGGCCGATGGTCTGGTGATCGACATGATCCCGCTGGACAGTATTGTTGCTGAAAAGCTGGCGCGCGACCGGCTAAAAACGATTGATGCGGATCTGGACGAGTTGATCGACTCGATCCGTGAAATCGGTCTGTCAAACCCGATACGCGTGCAAAAGCGCGATGACGGGCGGTACGAGCTGGTGCAGGGGTATCGGCGACTTGAAGCCTATAAGGCGCTGTTGAGCGATCCTGATGGCATCAAGACCTATGCCCGCATTCCTGCTGCGGTGATATTCAACGAGGAATCTCTGGATGTTCTGTACCGTAAAATGGTGGATGAAAATCTGGTGCGCAAAGACATCTCGTTTGCGGAAATGGCTGCCCTTGCGCTTAAATATGCCCGCGATACAGCAACCGATTGTGACGACCCGGAAAAGGCAGTGGCGATACTTTTCAAATCGGCAGGCTACCAGAAACGCAGCTACATTCGCGGCTTTATCGGTTTGATGAACCGGGTCGGGGATGTGCTGAAATACCCCGCCGAGATTTCGCGGGCTTTGGGGCTGGAATTACGCAAGCGCATGGATGCGGATGGGTCCGTTGCCGCACGGATTGAAAGCGACTTGCGGCTGGCTGATCCGGGCCGGTCGGCGGCGGAAGAACAGGCGATTTTGCGCCGTGCCGCAGGATTGGAGGCCGAGAAAAAAACCTTCCCTGCGGGGAAGGTAAGCAGCAAATCCCCCCGACAGGCAAAAACCGTATTCAATATCGCGCATCCCGAAGGGCCGGTGAAATGTACCGCAACGGCAGGGCGGCTGGAGTTGCGGCTGGCCAAGGATTTTTCTACTGTTGATCGGGTGAAGCTGGAACAGGCAATTTGTCAGTTGTTGGCTCAAATAGAATAAAAATATTATTTATCAATAGGTTAGTCGGTTTGTGCTGTCTTATGCCATGCGAAATTGAATGACGGGTAAAAACCCGTTAGAGATAGACAAAGCCGTCGGGTGGTTTATTACCGATACGACAATAACGGCGCACTGAAGGGCAGGGGTCTATGACGGATAATTTGGCTAAAATCGGGGCCGAGGTGCTGGCGGTTGAAGCGGCGGCTTTAACGGCATTGGCGCATAGTCTGGCCAAACCGTTTGAGGATGCCGTGGCGTTGCTGCGGGATGTGAAGGGCCGTGTGGTGGTTTCGGGGATGGGAAAATCCGGTCATATCGCGCGTAAAATTGCCGCTACCATGGCCAGCACCGGCACGCCTGCACAGTTCGTACACCCGGGCGAGGCCAGCCATGGGGATTTGGGCATGATCACCCGCCATGACGTTTGTATCATGCTGTCAAACTCCGGTGAAACGGCGGAATTGGCAGATGAGATCGCCCATGCCAAACGGTTTCAAATTCCGCTGATCGCGATTACCAAAAGCGCCGGTAGTTCGCTGGCCAAGGCGGCGGATGTGGCACTGGTTTTGCCCGATCAGCCCGAGGCCTGCGGTATCGGGATGGCCCCGACGACCTCGACCACCATGCAGCTTGCTTTGGGCGATGCGCTGGCGGTGGCGTTGATGCGGGTGAAGGGGTTTGATCGCGACAGTTTTCTGGTTAATCATCCCGGCGGCAAGCTGGGGGCACAGTTGCTGAAGGTGGAAAGCATTATGCATACCGGTGCCGCTTTGCCGGTGGTCCGGCCTGATACGGCGATGAGCGAGGCTTTGCTGGAAATGACCGCCAAGGGTTTCGGGGTGGCCGCCGTTGTGACGGACGGCCAGTTGCTAGGCATTATCACCGACGGGGATTTGCGCCGCAATATGGAAAGCCTGATGGATCAAACGGCGGGGACTGTTGCAACCATGGGGCCGCTTACGGTCACGCCCGGGATGCTGGTATCGGAAGCTTTGGGGATTATGAACCGCAAGACGGTTTCTGCGTTGATGGTGGTGGATAGGGCAGGGGCCTTGCAAGGTCTGCTGCATATTCATGATATTTTAAGGGCGGGTGTGGTATGAAAACCGTGATTGTGATTCCTGCGCGGTTTGCGTCAACACGCTATCCCGGCAAGCCTCTGGTGGTGTTGAACGGGCCTGACGGGGCGAAATCGCTGATCCGGCGCAGTTGGGAAGCGGCGATGGCGGTGCCGGATGTGGATGCGGTCTATGTGGCCACGGATGACGCGCGCATTCGCGATGCGGCAGCGGCGTTCGGGGCACGGGTTTTGATGACGCCCGAGACTTGCGCCAACGGGACGGAACGGTGTGCCGCGGCGTTGGATAAGATGGACAGCGTGCCTGATCTGGTGGTGAACCTGCAAGGCGATGCGCCGTTGACGCCAGCATGGTTTGTGTCGGATTTGATTGCGGGGTTTGAAGCAGACCCTGATGTGCATGTGACAACGCCGGTTTTACGCTGTGATTTGCAGACCTATCGCAATTTTATCGAGGACCGCAGGCAGGGCCGTGTTGGCGGGACAACGGCGGTGTTTGATGCGCATATGAACGCGCTGTATTTTTCCAAGGAAGTGATCCCCTATGTGGGGGATGATTTGGGTGCGGGCGATGAAATTCCGGTGTTTCACCATGTCGGGGTTTATGCGTATCGGCCAGATGCTTTGCGGGAATATGCCGGCTGGGCGGCAGGGCCGTTAGAGCGGCTTGAAGGGTTGGAGCAGTTGCGGTTCATGGAGCGCGGCTTGCCGGTGCGCTGTGTGGAAGTGAACGGGCAGGGCAGAGTGTTTTGGGAATTGAACAACCCTGAAGATGTGCCGCGTATTGAAGCGGTTTTGGACAAAGGATTTGGGTCATGAAAACGATTAATGCAGGCGGGTTGAAGATCAGCAACGAGATGCCTTTTACGCTGTTGGCGGGACCTTGCCAGTTGGAAAGTCTGGATCATGCGCGGATGCTGTGTGAACGAACGCTGAACGCCTGTTCCAGCACAAACACGCCTTATGTGTTCAAAGCCAGCTATGACAAGGCCAACCGTACCAGCCTGACCGGCAAGCGCGGTTTGGGGATGGAAAAAGGGTTGGAAATACTGGCGGCGATCCGTGACGAGTTCGGTGTGCCTGTGGTCACGGATGTGCATGAGATCTGGCATTGTGCGAAGGCGGCGGAAGTGGTGGATATTTTGCAGATACCTGCGTTTTTGTGCCGTCAGACCGACCTGCTGTTGGCGGCGGGTGAAACCGGTAAATGTATCAATATCAAGAAGGGGCAGTTTCTGGCGCCGCATGATATGGCGAATGTGGCGGAGAAAGTGGCCTCGACCGGGAATGAAAATATTATGCTGTGTGATCGTGGAACCAGCTTTGGGTATAACATGCTGGTCAGTGATTTTCGCGCCATTCCGATCATGGCTGAAACCGGCTATCCGGTGGTGTTTGACGCGACACATTCGGTGCAAATGCCGGGCGGGCAGGGGACATCATCGGGCGGCAAGCGCGAGTTTGTACCGCCCTTGGCGACGGCGGCGGCGGCGATCGGGGTGGCGGCGATTTTTATCGAGACGCATGAAGACCCGGATAATGCGCCAAGTGACGGCCCGAACATGATCCCTGTGGATCAGATGCGCGCCTTGATTGAAAAACTGTCGGCGCATGACCGGTTGGCGAAGGGCGTTTAGGGCTGTTGCTGCGAATTTTGAAATTCGGGTGCAAAATTATATGAAATTTTAATATGTAGCTGTTTTTCTGGTGTGATACTGGAAAGGTGCGATTATGAAAGATTTTGCATTTGATGCGGCGGTTTTTGGACAAGCGCTTGATGCACATGCGATTGTCAGCGTGACGGATGTGCAAGGTAATATCTTGTATGTGAACGATTTGTTTTGCCAGGTCAGTGAATATTCACGGGATGAATTGCTGGGGCAAAACCATCGGCTGATTAAATCCGATGAACATGCGCCCGAGGTATACCGTAATATGTGGCGGACTATCGCACAGGGCGGAATTTGGCGCGGAGAAATTAAAAACAACAAGAAAAATGGCGGGTTTTACTGGGTAAAAACAACGATTATGCCGGTATTGAATGACGCGGGGAAGCCCTGCTGGTATATCAGTATTCGCACGGAAATAACGGATAGGAAGATTGCGGAAGAACAGGTGTTGGTAAGCCGCGAAAAACTAAAAGCCGCGCTGCGGATCAAATCCGAATTTCTGTCCAGAATGAGCCATGAAATCCGCACGCCGCTTAACGGTATTCTGGGACTGGTGGAGGTTTTGGCAGAAACGGATTTGGATGAGGATCAAAAAGAATTGCTGTTGGAGCTTAAGAATTGCTCTGACGGGTTAATGAAAATGTTGCTCAATCTGCTGGATTTTGAAGAAGTCAGTGCCGGTAAAAAAGAACTTGAGGTTGAAACGGTAAATATTGCGGGTTTTGTTGCTGAAATGATAGAACATTGGCAAAAAATCGCCACAGCAAAAGATGTTGGGTTTGAATGCCATATGGTGGAAACATTGCCGGAAAATATGATGTTCAACAGACATCAAATCCGGCGTATTCTGGATGAGCTGCTGGATAACGCGTTTAAATTTACCAAGACCGGCAAAGTAACCCTATGCGCCCATTTTGTCGGGGATGCCAAGATTTTGATAAAGGTTAAAGATACCGGTTCGGGTATTCCTGCTGATGCGATTGAGCATGTGCTTGCGCCGTTCGGACAATTGGATAGTTCTAATGCGCGCGATCATGATGGAACAGGCATTGGATTGGCTTTGTGCAATGAAATGGTCAAACGCATGGGGGGTAATATGAGTGTTACCAGTGAGTTGGGAAAGGGGTCCACAATCGGGTTTCTGTTGCCTGTTTTGGTAGATCGTTCAACACCGCGCGTTGCGTGACTGGCTGTCGCCATCGTTTTATAAAAGTGATGCTATTTTTTGCACGATTTCCCCAAGCATTTTATCTTTGTCACTGTTGTCAAACAGGGCTTTGCGGGCAGCGGTAACTTGTGCGTTTCGCACGTCGGGGTCAAGCAGGCGCAGCCATGCGGCGGCAATGTCTTTGGCGGTGTCCGCTTGCAAGGAGCCATGATTGACGACGAGCTGTTCATAAATCGCCTGAAAATTGGCATATTGCGATCCGTGGATGATGGCGGAGCCATAGGCTGCGGGCTCATAGGGGGTATGACCGCCAACGGGCACCAGGGAACCGGCGACGAATGTGATGGCGGACGCGGCATACCAAAGCGGCATTTCACCGATGGTATCGGCCAGATAGATGTCATCCGTGGGCTTTGGCAGTTCGTTTTGCGAACGCCGGGCTGATACAAAACCGGTGTCGGCGATCAGGGTTTTGATTTCGGGGGCGCGTTTGGCGTGCCTTGGCACAAGGATCAGTTTCAGATCGGGGTGCAGCTGTTTCGCCCGTTGAAATGCATCAAGGATAATCTGGTCCTCGCCTTTGTGGGTGGAAGCGGCACAGAGCGTGTTTTGTGCGGGAAAGGCCGCTTGAAGTCGGGACAAATCTGGGTGGGTAACCGGCGTTGCTTGCTGGAATTTTTTCAGATTACCGCGCATTTCAATATGCTTGGCGGCGACCCCGAGATCGGAAAACCGTTGAAAGGCGTTCTGATCCTGGGCAAAACAATAGCTGATGCAGCCGAACACTTTTTTGGCAAGGCGCGGGTTTTTGGCCCATCTGGTGAAGCTTTTTTGCGACATGCGGGCATTTACGAATATGATCGGGATGCCTTTTTGCGCGGTTTTGATGTTGCGATTTGGAAACACCTCGTTTTCGATGGTGACCAGGCAGGACGGGTTCCAATGGTTCAGGAATTTGTCGGTTACCAGAGCGAAATCAAACGGGGCAATGTCCACATGCACGGTGTTTGAGCGTAGCAATTTTGCCTTTTCGAAGGTGATTTTGTTGGAAACGGTGATCAGTAGATCGTAGGTCGGGAATTGTTTCAATAAGGCAGGCAATAGAAGTTCAAGGGTGTTGAACTCGCCTAAACTGGCGGCGTGCAGCCATAAAAGCTGCGGTTTCGCGCTGTTTTGTCGCGTTATGCCCAAGCGTGCTTTGAAGGTTTCAACGCTGTCTTTGCCGGCAAGTATGCGCTGGATGAAAACGAGGGGTGTAACAAACCACGCAATTCCCAAAAGTAAGCGATATTTTATCACGCGGATGTTTCCTGTTTGATTGTCTGTGTTATAGACTAGAGCGGAATGTCATGTGAAGGTGATTTAATGTTTTGGCAGATATTTTATAAAGGAAGAATGGAGACAAAAAATGATTACACCGGTTATATTATGCGGCGGGTCTGGGACGCGGCTTTGGCCGTTGTCGCGCAAAAGCTATCCTAAACAGTTTTCGAAACTGATCGGGGATCGCAGCCTGTTCCAGATGTCTGCCTTGCGAGTGAGCGGCAAGGGCTATGCGCCGCCTTTGGTGCTGACCAATGCGGATTTCAGGTTTATTGTGACCGAGCAACTGGCCGAATTGGGGATTGATCCCGGGGCGGTTTTGATCGAACCCGAAGGGCGCAATACGGCGCCTGCGATTTTGGCGGCGGCGGTATATTTGCGGGCGCAGGATAAAGCGGCAAAGCTGCTGGTTTTGCCGTCTGATCATAATGTGCCCGATGTGGCGCATTTTTCGGAAACCGTAGAAAAGGGGCTGGCGGCGGCAGAAGCGGGGAATTTGGTGACATTCGGCATTAAACCAACACGCCCCGAAACCGCCTATGGCTATCTGGAATTAGAAACGCTGTCCACGGACGGGGCGGCAGTGAAACTGTCGCGGTTTGTGGAAAAGCCGGACCGCGATACAGCGCAAAACATGCTGGATGCGGGGAATTTCCTGTGGAATGCGGGCATATTCCTGTTTCGGGCCGACAGCATTGTTGCCGCGTTCAAAGCCCATAAACCCGACATGTTGCCGGTGGTGACCCGTGCAGTCAATGAGGCCAAAACCGATTTGGGTTTTTTGCGTCTGGCACCGGAACCCTGGGCGCGAGCGGAAGATATTTCGATAGATTATGCAGTGATGGAGCCCGCAGTTAATCTGTCGGCGGTGCCGTTTGACGGGGCGTGGTCTGATCTGGGTGACTGGGATAGCGTTTGGCGCGAAGCGACCCGCGATGAGAATGGCATGGCCACATCGGGGCCGGCTACGGGAATTGATTGCAAAAATACCCTGTTGCGTTCCGAAGCAAAGGGGCAGGAAATTGTCGGGATCGGTTTGGAAAATATCATTGCGGTGGCGATGCCCGATGCGGTGTTGGTGGCTGACAAGTCGCGGGCGCAGGATGTGAAACTGGCGGTGCAGGCGTTGAAAGACAAGCAGGCGGGTCAAGCGGTGCAGCACCCGCGCGATTATCGACCTTGGGGCAGTTTTGAATGCCTGTTTATGGGGCGGCGGTTTCAGGTGAAACGCATTGTGGTTAAACCGGGGGGGATTTTGAGCCTGCAAAGCCATGTTCACCGTTCCGAGCACTGGATTGTGGTGGAAGGGACTGCAAAGGTCACGATCGGGGATGAGGTCAAGCTGGTTTCCGAAAACCAGTCGGTTTACATTCCTGTTGGGGATAAGCACCGGATGGAAAATCCCGGTAAAGTGCCGATGGTGCTGATCGAGGTGCAAACCGGCAGTTATCTGGGCGAAGATGATATTGTGCGTTATGAAGACGTATACGCCCGCGAATAAGGCCGCTTGAAGATGTCGATACCGGAACTTTACGTTACCAATTTCAACCGGAATTTTACCGGCGTTTCGGCGACGGCGGCGGCTGTTGTCGGGATGCAGCAGGATCAGTTTGATCTGCGTCTTGTGGGGCAGGCCCTGCCGGGCTGTGCGCAACCGATTTCCAAACGCGCGGCCTGCGGGCTGGCCCGCAATAAACCCGGGGGCAGGCCCTTTGCCATTTGGCATGTGCGGCGAAACCCCGAGATGCGCACTGCCCTTTGGGCACGAGATGTGCTGAAACTGCCGATAAAGATCGTGTTCACATCCGCCGCGCAAAGGCGGCATTCCAAATATCCCTGTTGGCTGATCTCTAAAATGGATGCGCTCATCGCAACCACGCCTGAGGCGGCGGAATATGTGGAAAATGTGCATGCGGTGGTGCCTCACGGTGTCGATACGGCGCGGTTTCGGCCTGCTGAAAACCGCGCGAGTGCCTGGCAGGCTTTGGGCTATGGCGGGGCGCGCGGGGTGGCGACTGTCGGGCGGGTGCGCCCCGAAAAAGGCACGGATATTTTTGTGGATACGATGTTGCAGGTTTTGCCAAAACACCCCGAATTGGTGGCTTTGGTTATCGGCAAAGCGGCAAAAGAACATTTGGGCTTTCAACAAAAACTGGTGAAAAAAATCGCCGCGGCGGGATTGTCCGATCGCTTGCGTTTTGTGGGTGAAATAGACCCTGACAAAATACCGACCCTGTTCCGTGCGCTTGGCCTGCTGGTGGCTTTGCCGCGGTATGAGGGTTACGGGGTGACGCCGCTGGAGGCATTGGCAAGCGGGGTGCCTTTTGTGGCCTCGGATACCGGACATTTCAAAGAGTTTTCAAAGGGTGGCAGGCTGGGAAAACTGGTGCCTATCGGGGACGCAACGCTTGCGGCGCGGGCACTTGATGGCTGGCTTTCAGATGCAGCTAAATTAGAGCATGCCAGCGCGTTGGCCCCGGGGTTTGTGGCGCAACAACATGGTGTAGAGCGTGAAGTTGCGGGGATAAATGCGGTTTATGAAGGATTGTGGCAGAATGCCTGAAGCATCGCGGAAGTTTAAGACTTTTATCATCCATTTGCAGCGCGCCAAGGGCCGCAAGGCGCAGGTGGGCGATTTGACGGATAAATCGCCCTTTGATGTTGAAATCGTCGATGCGGTGGATGGGGCCCTGTTGTCGGACAACGAGATCAAAACATGCTACACTGATGCCCCGTTTTTAGAACCTACCTATCCGTTCGGGCTGAATGCTGGCGAAATAGGCTGTTTTTTAAGCCATAGGCGGGCGTGGCAGAAAATTGTGGATCAGGATTTGGCTGCCGGTCTGGTTTTCGAAGATGATGTTTATGTTGAGCCTGAGGTTTTCAATGCGGCATTGGAGGCGGCCCGAACATGGACAGAGCGGTTTGGATTTATCCAGTTTCAGGTGCGCTCTGCTGCGTCCGACAGTTTGGAAGTTGCACGCGGGCAGGGCTGTAAATTGCTGTGTCCGGTGCCAAGCCTGCTGCGAACCTCGGCGCAACTGGTCAGTCACGCGGCGGCAAAGCGGCTTTTAGATGTGACGCAAACATTTGACCGGCCGGTGGATGGTCTTTTGCAAATGCATTGGATCACCGGTGTGCAACCTGTTTGTGTTAGTCCATCGGGGGTGTTTGACCGTACGCAGGAAACCGGTGGCAGCACGTTGTCGGTGAAACAACCATTGGTAAAAAAACTGGGACGAGAGTTAAAGCGTGCATGCTATAAGGCACAGATACGAAAATATTCCAGGCGAAACGCTGGTAAGATCAAGTGAAGTTCGCTAGGGAGCGAAAAAAGGAAAAAATGATATGTCTGGCGTGTGGCGTGCATTAACAACGGATGAATTGACCGGTGGTCGTAACCATGAAACGGCACCCTTTGGGATGTTTTCCCCGAATGTGTTACAGCGTATATTGATCGCAATCGGTAAAAAAACCATTTTGAAACGTGGCGTTTTTCGGGGCGGGTATACCGGATTGATCCTTGCGTTGTCCAAGGGGCCCCTGGATATATTTTTTCGGGGCTGTGCTTACCGCATTTGGGGGGAAAACAATTTGATCGAATACGGTCTGTTGCTGAACCCTGACTACAATCATGCGGATCTGGATTTTTTACTGGAAACCGCCGCAAAGGACGCAAATTTTGTCGATTTGGGATCGAATATCGGTCTGTATTCGCAACCCATGGCAAAAACCGCCCCCAAGGGGAAAACCATTTCCATAGATGCCAATCCACTGATGGCAGAAAGACTATTGTTCAATGCCCGGGCAACCGGTTTGGATAATCTGAATATGGTTTCCTCGGCTGTTAGTGATAGGGACGGGCAGGGGTCTTTGGTGATTCGCAAAGATGATGTTGCGATCGTTGCCGTTGAAGAAGTGGCCGGCGGCGCGATACCGGTCAGAACTTTGGCGGCAATTCTGGACGAGCAGGGGATAAAAACTATTCACGGGTTGAAGATCGATATTGAAGGTCACGAAGATAAAGCATTGGTGCCATTCTTGATGGCCGCCCCAAAACCACAACTGCCTAAACGAATTGTGATCGAGCATCCGGTGCCTGATGCTGACTATCCGGGTTGCACCAAAGCGTTTGGTGAACTGGGCTACAAACTGGCGGGACGTAGCCGGAATAATTCTTTTTATGAATTGATGACATGAATCATTCGAATGATGCGCCAGCCGTTGCAATTGTGCCTTATGGCAAGTGGCCGACATGGGGTTTGGCTCGGATGCCTCTGGATGCGTTAAGCTGGCCTGTCGGGCGGCCGGAACGCTTGGCGCAGGGGTGTATCGGCGACATGAAGGCCTGTGACCATCTGCTGACATATCCACGCAAGCCTTTATTTTTGCTGCCACGCTTTGGCGTGAAAGCGCGCATTACGGTGATGATTATGGAACCTGATGCGGTACACAATCGCTATTTAAGATGGGCGCGGGTGCTGCATGGGCGGTTCTATAAAGTTCTGACAAAATCATCCCCGTTGCTGGCAAATATCAACAACGGGGTGTTCTTTTACTTTGGCTCGACCTTTATCGAAAATTATGCGGCGGTTGATCCGACTAAATCGAAAATGGCGTCTTTGATTGCCTCTGCGCGGCGTGATTTGGAAGGTCATAAGCTGCGTCACGAAATGGTGGACCATATTCGCAAGCAGGGCTTGGACGTTGATATTATGGGGCGCGGCTATCATCCGTTTGAGCATAAAGAAGACGGGCTGGCGCCTTACCGCTATTCGGTAGTGATCGAAAATGTGCGTGAAAAGGATTATTTTTCCGAAAAACTGGTGGATGCCTGTCTGTGTGATACGGTGCCGATTTATTGGGGCGCACCGAATATTGCGGATTATTTTGACACCCGCGGCATGATTATTTGCAAAACGCCGGATGACATCCGGGGTGCGTTGGCCACGATGAGTGTTGCCGATTATCAGGCGCGGTTGAAGTGGATTAAGAAAAACCGCCAAACAGCACCGATCCATGCAGAATATTTGAAGCGTGCCGCGAATTTGATACGCGATTGCTAGACCCGCACCCAGCTATCGGGGATAATATCCGGGTTTTTCATGGATGTTTTGCCAAACCATATTTTGGGGGCGACCACGATTTTATCGGGATTGTCGTTCAGCCAGCTTCCCCACCATGAAAAGGTGGAATTGGCGGTAATATTGTGTTTGCAATGGCTGATCAGGCGCATGTCCTCATAGTGTTTGGTAAAGTCATTATGCGCTGAAAAACGGGTTTTATAGCCTAGATCAAGGTTTTGTTGCGCCCAATCCGGATCATCGGAAAACACAAATATTTCCGGCTTTGGGCAGTGCGCTGCGATGTGATTGATAGCGCGTTTGTAATAGGCCTGATCACAAACCGCATGTGCCCCGCCTTTGGCGGTTATGTAATCCCCGCGGCGGACATGAAGCGATACCGAATTGGATGATTTTATCGCTTCTATCCAGCGTTTGTTTTCGGCACTTGGCGGGGTTTTGATGGTTAAATCCTGGCGCAGTTGTTTGGCAATTCCGGCGAAATATTTTTCGGTTTGGAAATAGCCGTGCAGATAAATATCGGAGCCGCATTGGGGGATGTTTTGATTGAACCCCAGATGGGATTCGCGCACTAATTCAGGATGTTTGCCGAAATAGCGCCAAAGATAATAGGGCAGGCCTGTGCGCCGTTCGGGGGGTAAATTGCTGTTATCCCCCAGTGTTGCCCGAATGTTGAAATGTGACAGGGCGTATTTTGAATGCGGGTCTTTGGTGTCGGTTTCGCGGCTATCCAGAACAAGGTTGCAGTTGTGCCGTTCGGCGATGGTGCGGCCAAGGGCATATTGGAACATCTGGTTTCCAAGGCCGCCAAATAAGCGGGTTGTTACCGTTTTCATAGATGTCTCCATACCGGTTTATATCGGGCACTATCTACGCGGCTGAAGCCGGATGTGCAATTGGGGAAATATTGCGGGTATCTATAGGGGCATTCCATACGATTTTGATTGACACTCCGGGTCAGGAATATGACTTTCGGTTTTTAGGTATATCGTTGGAAGGAACAAAAATGGGCGGCGACTATAGGTTTAATACTTTGGGCCTGCATGCGGGGCACAGCCCTGATGCCAGCTTTGGCAGCCGTGCGGTTCCTATTTATCAAACCACATCTTATGTGTTCGAGAACACTGAACAAGCCGCCGCGCTGTTCAACATGGAAGTGGGCGGGCATATTTATTCACGCATTTCCAACCCGACTGTCGCGGTTTTGGAACAACGTTTGGCCGCGTTAGAGGGCGGCATTGGGGCGGTGGCAACATCTTCGGGCATGGCGGCATTGTTTGTCACAGTGCTGGCTTTGTGTTCTGCGGGTGATCATATTGTATCGTCGTCGCAAATGTACGGTGCCAATATCAATCTGTTTCAGCACACGCTTAGCCGCTACGGGATTACCACGACTTTTGTAAAACCCAATGATTCAGCCGGGTTCAAGGCCGCAATTAAACCAAATACCAAGATGGTTTTTGGTGAAGTGATTGGCAATCCCGGCATGGATATTATGAACGTGCCGGAGGTGGGAAAAATCACTGCGGCAGCCGGTGTGCCTTTGGTTATTGATGCAACATTCAACACGCCGTGGCTGTTCAAGCCGCTGGAAAATGGCGCGAATATTGTTATTCATTCGCTGACCAAGTGGATTGGCGGGCACGGTATTGCATTAGGCGGTGTTGTGATTGACGGCGGCAATTTTGACTGGGGGCAGAATGATCGTTTTCCAACCCTGACGACACCGCATTTCGGGTTTCAGGGCGTCAACCTGTGGGAGGAATACGGCCCTGCGGCCTTTATTACCCGCGTGCGCACCGAAGGTATGTATAACATCGGCCCGTGTTTAAGCCCGACCAACGCGTTTCATTTGATCCAGGGACTTGAAACCCTGGGGCTGCGGATGGAGCGGCATATGGCGAACACCGAAAAGATGCTGGCTTTTCTAACGGCGCATGAGGGGATTTCGTGGGTGAAACACCCGCTATTGCCGGACCATCCCGATCATGCGGTGGCCAAACAGTTGATGCCGAAAGGGGCGGGGTCTATTATTGCCTGCGGTATCAAGGGCGGGCGTACCGCAGGGCAGGCGTTTATTGAAAATGTGCAACTGGCGTCGCATCTGGCAAATGTGGGGGACGCGAAAACGCTGGTGATCCATCCCGGCTCAACCACGCATTCGCATATCACGCCCGAAGCGA
Organism: Rhodobacterales bacterium; assembly: GCA_045046705.1. Lineage (GTDB taxonomy): Bacteria > Pseudomonadota > Alphaproteobacteria > Rhodobacterales > Rhodobacteraceae > Amylibacter. The sequence goes on from JASFZB010000034.1 coordinate 35,706, forward strand.
TGCAAGCGGCGGGGCTGACGGACGATCTGGTGCGCATTTCAGTTGGGCTGGAGGATTTTGAGGATTTGGCGGATGATTTCAATGCCGCCCTGCGGATTGCGGGCAAGGTTGCGGGAGGCGCAAAATGAAGGTGATGATACGCGGGCAGGAAACCTTTGTTTCAACTGGCGGGCGGGGGTTCGATGCATCTGCCAATGTGCTGTTGTTTTTGCATGGTAGCGGGCAAAGCCATCTGAGTTTCATATTGCAGAGCCGGTTTTTCGCCAATCGAGGCTGGGCGGTTTTGGCACCTGATATGCCTGCGCATGGGTTATCGAAGGGTGACGCTTTAGCCGACATTGAAGATATGGCGGATTGGGTTGCGGAATTGCTGGAAGCGGTGGGCGTAACTTCTGCAAATGTTATCGGGCATTCGCAAGGTGGATTGATTGGGTTGGAACTGGCGGCGCGGTATCCTGATCGGGTAAAAAGCCTGTCGCAAGTTGCAACCGCGTTGGCTATTCCGGTGAATGCTGCACTTTTGGATATGGCGCGGGATAATGAGCCTGCGGCGATTGCGGCGATGACGGACTGGGGCCATGGGCGTGACGGGCATATGCATACCCACACCGTTCCGGGGCAGGATCATATGAATTATGGCAGGCAGTTGATGGCGGAAAATGTGGCGGGAACGCTGTTTGCGGATTTGTCGGCTTGTGCAAATTACACCGGCGGTGCGGCGGCTGCGGCCACGGTTACCTGCCCGTGTCAGGTGATCCTGGCGGAGAAAGATAAAATGACGCCGGTAAAGTTCGGGTTGAAAATGGCGCAAGCGTTAAAGGTTTCCGACCCGGTGATTGTTGCGGGGGCAGGGCATATGCTGCCCTCTGAACGGCCCGTGGAAGTAAACAAGGCTTTGCGCCTATTTTTAAAGATGAGTTAGAAATGTCTGAATTCAAGAAAATTGCCGTGATCGGCGCGGGAACTATGGGTGCGGGGATTGCCGCACAGATCGCCAATGCGGGGCAGCCGGTTTTGCTGCTGGATTTGCCGCGTGACGATGATGCTTACGGGGTTGTAAAAGCGGCCAGGGAACGGCTGCTTAAGTCCGACCCGCCTGCGCTGGTGAACAAGAAACGCGCGGATCTGATCGAGCTGGGTAATATCCGCGATGATTTTGACAAGCTTGCGGAATGTGACTGGATCGTGGAGGCGATTGTCGAGCGGCTTGACATTAAGAAACAGCTATACACGCGCCTGAACGCTACAATTTCTGACGAATGCGTCGTGACCTCGAACACCTCGACCATCCCGATTTCGCTGCTGGTCAAGGATATGCCGATGGCGTTTCGCAGACGCTTTGCCATCACGCATTACTTTAACCCTGTGCGCTATATGCGCCTGCTGGAATTGGTGCGCGGTGCCGATACAGACGAGGCGGTTATGGACCGCTTGGCGGTTTATAATGATACGATCATGGGCAAGGGTGTTGTGCGGTGCAATGATACGCCGGGTTTCCTTGGCAATCGTGTGGGGGTGTTTGCCCTGCAGGTTGGCATGGATGAAGCGTTCAAACTGGGGTTAAGCGTTGAAGTGGCCGATGCGCTGATGGGGCGGCCTATGGGGATCCCGAAAACCGGTGTGTTCGGGCTGTATGATCTGATCGGCGTTGATCTGATGTCGGATGTGGTTGATACGCTGGGGGATATTCTGCCCCAAGGCGATGCGTTTCACGGCGTTGGCACCAAGGGCAATCCGGTCATGCCGCTGATCCGCGCGATGGTTGCAGAGGGCTTTACCGGCGATAAGGGCAAGGGCGGATTTTACCGGTCTGTTGACGGGCAGAAAATGGCGGTTGACCTGACAACGGGCAAAACGCGCCCGCGCAGGACGGTTTTGCCTGCAAAGGCTGTGAAAGCAGCGAAAGATCAGGCTTCGGGGCGGGAAGTTCTGACAGAGCTTATCGCAGGTGAGGGCGCTGAAACCGAATTTTGCCGCCGCATGCTGGGCCGGATTTTTGCCTATGCGGCGGATTTGATCCCCGATGTCACACACAGTCCGCAAGATATTGATGATGCGATGAAGCTGGGCTTTAACTGGGTGCGCGGACCGTTCGAGATGATGGATGCGCTTGGCGTGGATGCGGTTAGGGCCTTGGTCGCAGAGGCGGGATTGCCTGTGCCGGTGGTGTTGCAGAATGATGCGCCGTTTTATGCGGTTGAGGGGGATGTACTGACTGTGCGCGGGGCGGGGCCTGCCGCGCCTGTGGTTTTACCCGAAGGCACGGTGCGGTTTCATATGATGAAGCGTACGTTAAGCCCGATTCAGCAAAACGAGGCGGCAAGCCTTTATGCGCTTAAGGGTGATTTGCGGCTGATCGAGTTTCATTCAAAGGCCAACGCGCTGACAGGGGCCTCGATGGAAATAGTTGCGGCGGCCGCAAAGGATCACGGGCGCGGGATTTTGGTGCATAATGATGCGCAGCATTTTTCAGCCGGCGTTGATCTAAACCGGTTTCGCGCCTTTATTGAAAGTCAGGACTGGAACGGTATTGATGCATTTCTAAACGATTTCCAGCAGGCGGTGAAAGCGTTGAAATATGCGCCGGTTCCGGTTGTCGGCGCGCCATCCGGCCTGAGTCTGGGGGGCGGCTTTGAGGTGCTTTTGCATTGCGACAAGGTTGTCGCACACACCAACACGGTGTTCGGACTGGTTGAAACCAGCGTTGGCGTGGTGCCCTCGGGGGGTGGCGTGAAAGAAACGCTTTGGCGCTGGTTTCAGGCTACCGGTGACTGGGAAAAGGCCGCGTGGAGCACCTGGATGCAGATCGGATACGGGCAAATTGGCAGCAGTCCCGATATGTCGGCACGTTTCCAGTATTTTCTGCCCGACCGTGATATAGAGGTGATTAACCGCGATAAACTGGTTGTGACCGCGACCGATGCTTTGGGCGATATGCAAGCCGGTTATACGCCGCCCGCAGCACCGGTGTTTGAATTGCCCGGTCGCGGGTTGTTGGCGCGGATGTCCGATTTTATGCAAAAAGGTGTCGATGACGGGCTGTTTTTTCCGCATGATAAAACCGTTGCCATGCAAGTGGCGACAATTGTGGTGAACACGGATAGCGATGACAGTTTGCACCAAAACGAGCAGGATTTGTATGACCGCGAGCGGGCGGCGTTTTTGCGTTTGGCTAAAACCCGCGAAAGCCACGCGCGGATTGCAAGCCTGCTGGATACCGGCAAAGCGGTACGGAACTAGGGGAAAAATATGGTTGATATGAATAAATTCGAATGTTTTGATAAAAACGCGGCGAACTTTGTGCCACTTACGCCGCTGTCATTTCTGAAACGTACGGCGTTGATTTTCCCGGATAAGCCGGCGACGGTTTACGGTGACCGGCAGTATAGCTGGGGGCAGGTTTATGAACGGTGTTGCCGGCTGGCCTCGGGGTTGAACGCGCGCGGCATTGGCAAGGGGGATACGGTTTCGATTATCGCCTCCAACCAGCCCGAAATGGTGGAAGCGCATTTCGGCATTCCGATGTCGGGGGCGGTGTTGAACACCATCAACACGCGGCTGGAAGCAGAGACCATTGCCTATATTCTGGAACATGGTGAAGCGCGTGTGGTGATTATTGACGCGGAATTGTCGCCCGAGGGGGTGAAAGCGATTGCGCAACTGGACAATCCCGATTTGCTGGTGATTGATATTCTGGATGCTCAGGCCAATGAAAACCCGAAAGCTATCGGCGAGATGGATTACGAGGCATTTCTGGCAACCGGTGATCCGACTGCGGACTGGCATATGCCAAGCGATGAATGGGATGCGATTGCGCTGAACTATACGTCAGGCACGACGAATAAACCCAAAGGCGTGGTTTATCATCACCGCGGGGCCTATTTGATGGCAATAGGCACGGTTTCCGACTGGTCGCTGCCTGCGCACCCTAAATATCTGGCGATTGTACCGATGTTTCACTGCAATGGCTGGTGTCATTCCTGGGCGATGGCGGCGGTGGCGGGCACGATTATTTGCACGCGGGTTGTGACCGCGAAAATTATTTACGATGCAATAGATAGGTATAAGGTCAGCCATTTTGGCGGGGCTCCGATTGTGTTGGGGATGATCCTGAACGCGGCTGATGAGGATCGCAAAGCGTTTGATCACCCGATCGAGGTTTTCACGGCAGGGGCACCGCCGCCCGCGGCCATTCTGGAAGGCATCGAGAAGATCGGGTTTAATGTAACGCAGGTTTACGGGCTGACCGAAACTTACGGGCATACGTTGATGTGTGCATGGAATTCCAAATGGGACGGGCTGGATACCGCCGCGCGCTCTGAAATCAAGGCGCGTACCGGTGCGATTATGGTGATGATGGAAGATATGCGCGTGGTGGACACGCAGACCATGCAGGATGTGCCCGCCGACGGGGAAACCATTGGCGAGATATTGATGCGCGGAAATGCCACGATGAAGGGCTATCTGAAGAATGCCGAGGCAACGGATGAGGCGTTTGAGGGCGGCTGGTTTCACACCGGCGATTTGGCGGTGATGCACGAAAACGGCTATGCGCAAGTAAAGGATCGTTTGAAGGACATCATCATTTCGGGCGGCGAGAATATATCGTCGGTAGAAGTCGAGGCGGCCTTGCACCGCCACCCTGCGGTGGCTTTGGCGGCGGTGGTTGCCAAGCCGGATGAAAAATGGGGCGAGGTTCCTTGTGCGTTTGTGGAGCTGAAACAGGGGGCAAGCGTGACCGCGCAGGAAATCATCGATTTTTGCCGCTCACATCTGGCCGGATTCAAGCGGCCCAAGCAGGTGGTTTTTTGTGAGTTGCCGAAGACCGCTACGGGGAAAATACAGAAGTTCGAGCTGCGCAAAATGCTGTGAAGTGCCGGTGTCCCGGGTGGGGTATTGAAATAATCTAGGAAATAGAATTTCAGGTTCAAGTCTATGAATGGTTTCAAGGGGAGATAATCCCCCCAACGTGCAGAAAGACGGCTTGCGTTATGTAATGCGTAAGATGGAACTATGCGGGACGAAGCTGGTGTTCATTTGGTTTCGTCTACACCCGGCAAGTTTGGCCTTAATCCAGCACACCCCGCACTTCAAATAAACGCCTGCTTTCGGTAGCGCACAACCCTTGCCCTTACCGCTTAGGGCCAGGTTTATTTATTGTTTTCGGGGCGAAAATCCGCTTGAAGTTTGATCAAATTTATCCCAGCTTGGCAAAAATGGAGGTTGCCATGACTGCTCAAAAGAACTCACCTGAAGCGCGTGATATTGCGCATCATTTTCACGGTTATACCAATGCCGCAACGCACCCTCGGGTTGGCCCGAAGATCATTGAAAGTGGTGACGGGATTTATGTGACCGATAGTGACGGCACGCAATATATCGAGGCAATGGCGGGGCTTTGGTCGACCGCTTTGGGGTTTTCCGAGCAGCGTTTGATCGATGCGGCAACCAAGCAGATGCAGCAGCTGCCATATTATCACAATTTCGGGCATCGCAGCCACGGGCCGGTGATTGATCTGGCGGAAAAGCTGATCAGCATTGCCCCTGTGCCGATGTCGAAAGTGTTTTTCACCAACTCGGGGTCGGAAGCCAATGACACGGTGATGAAAATGCTGTGGTATCGCTCTAATGCTTTGGGCGAGCCTAGGCGCAAGAAATTTATCAGCCGTATTCGGGGCTATCACGGGGTGACAATCGCGTCCGGTAGTTTGACGGGCCTGCCGGCTAATCACAAAAGTTTCGATTTGCCGATTGAAGGTGTTTTGCACACCACCTGTCCGCATTTTTGGCGCGAAGGGCAGGCGGGTGAAAGTGAAGAAGCGTTTGCCAGCCGCTGTGCGCGTGATCTGGAAGAGATGATTTTAGCGGAAGGGCCGGAAACCATTTGCGCGATGTTTGCGGAACCTGTGATGGGGGCAGGGGGGGTGGTTGTGCCGCCCAAGACCTATTGGCAAAAAATCCAGACGGTTTTGAATAAATACGGGGTTCTTTTGGTCGCAGACGAGGTGATTTGCGGCTTTGGCCGAACCGGTAAAATGTTTGGCTCTGAAACCTTCGGGATCAAACCCGATGTGATTGTGATGTCAAAGCAGCTTACCTCGACCTATTTTCCGTTTTCGGCGATTATGCTGAATGAACGGGTTTATGCGCCGATTGCCGAAGAAAGCGGGCGCATTGGTGTTTTGGGGCACGGCTTTACCGGCGGGGCGCATCCTGTGGGGGCGGCGATTGCGCTGGAGAACCTGAATATTATCATGGAGCGTGATCTGGTGGGACATGCGGCTGAACTGGGCGTGATGTTTCAACAGGGCCTGCGCGATTTTGCCAGTCACCCGTTGGTTGGTGAAGTGCGCGGTGTCGGGCTGATCGGGGCGTTGGAACTGGTGACGGACAAAGCTGCCAAGAAGGGTCTTGATGCGCCCGGGCAACTGGGCGGGCTGGTCAATGCGGCGTTTTTGGATCAGGGCGTGATTTCGCGCAATATGGCTGACGCCATGGCATTTTGTCCGCCGCTGATTATCACCGAAGATCAGGTCAAGGATCTGTTCAATCGTGTTGAAACTGCGCTGGATGTGGTTGCTAAAGAGGTTTTATAACTGGCCGGTTTCAAACAGGTGATCGGCAATGGCAAAGGCGGATGTGGCCGCCGGTGACGGTGCATTGCAGATGTGATGGGTACGGGTGGTTTTCTTGATCAGGAAATCGTCGATCATGTTGCCTTGCCGGTCGACCGCCTGGGCGCGAATGCCGGTGCGATAGGGCTGCAGGTCATTCACTGAAATTGCGGGGCAATAGCGGTGTACCTCTTGCATATAGGCGGATTTTGACAGGCTGCGGTGTAGTTCCGACAGGCCTGCGGATTTGAAGCGGTTAACCAGTTTCCAGAACCCCGGATAGGACACCGTGCGCCATGTGTCGATGGGCTGAAAGAACGAGCGCCTGTAATCTTCGCGCCCCAATGACAGCACCGCGTTGGGGCCAACGGTGGTATAGCCGCCAACCATTTTGGTCAGATGCACGCCTAGAAAGGGTAATCCCGGTTTTGGGACCGGGTAAATCAGGTGGTTGGTCAGTGTGTTGTGTTTGTCGGACAAGCGGAAATATTCGCCGCGAAACGGCAGAATGCGAAAGTCATCCGCAAGGCCCATCATATCGGCCAAACGATCCGCTTGCAGACCGGCGCAGACGATCACTTGCGCGGCTTTCAGGCTGCCTTGGGTGGTTTCAACGATGGCCTGATCGCTGTTTTCTTGCAAATCCATCACCGCCGCGTTGAACTGGAAGGCCACCCCTTGTGCGGTTAAAAGCGCAACCAGTTTGGTGCAGATGTCCGCATAGTCAACGATGCCGGTGGTGGGCGACAGGATGGCGGAAACACCGGTGATGGCGGGTTCTGTTTCAGCCATTTCAGCCTTGCTGATGCGTTTGACCTGAATGCCGTTTTGTTTACCGCGCTGATATAGGCTGTCCAGACGCGCGGCCTCATCGTTATCAACCGCGACAATCAGTTTGCCGCATTGCTGAAACGCCACCTGATGCTGGGTGCAAAAATCGATGATTGTCGGCACGCCTTTGCGGCAAAGCGTGGCTTTCAGGCTGCCGGGGGTATAATAGACGCCGGCATGGATCACGCCCGAGTTGCGGCCGGTTTGATGCAGGGCGGGGCCGATTTCTTTGTCGATGACAATCAGCTTGGCCGAAGGGCGCTTTTCGATCAGCTTATGGGCTATGGTCAGACCGATGATGCCGGCACCGATAATGCAATAATCATAGGTTGTTTGTGTCATATGCGTGCGCCCCTGGTTTTCACCCTTATAGGTCAGGTTTTTGGGCATTTCATTCTGAAAATCAAAATCTTGAAAGAATATGTTCAATTCGGGTCTTAATCGGGTTACTTTGTCTTGGCGCGGTATTCCATTTGTTATTTCCAATTGAAATGCTAATGGGTGCCAGAACCTTTATACTGACCGAGAGCGGCTTTGCCCCATGCGCCTTTCCACATATATCCCTGACTATAGCTGGGTCATGCGTTTGAACGGAAGGCGGGCGTTTTCCGATACATATGCCGGGTTTATCAATGCCGCATTGGTGCTGCCGCAAGGGGTTGCGTTTGCCACGATTGCGGGGATGCCGCCAGTTTACGGGCTTTATACGGCGATGATTACCGGCTTGATTGCCTCGGTTTTCGGGTCTTCCATGGTGATGATCTCGGGGCCGGCCACGGCAATATCGGCGGTGTTGTTTGCGACGCTAAGCAATTTCGCTGTGCCTGAAACCGCGCATTATATCCAGTTGGCGTTTATGCTGACGATCATGGTCGGGGTGTTTCAAATCGCGGCCGGTCTGGGGGGGCTTGGGTCGCTGGTGACTTTCGTGTCGCATTCGGTGATGACCGCGTTCACCGCATCGGCCGCGGTTTTAATCGCGGTCAGTCAGGTTGCCGGCACCATCGGTATTGATGTGGCGCGTGGCGGGAATATTGTTGAACGCCTGATGCAGCTAGGGGTGCATGCGGCCGAGACCAACCCTGTGGCGGTGATGATCTCGGGGGCGACGTTTGTATTGGCGGTTCTATCGCAAAAACTGTTCCCCAAACTACCCGGTTTTCTAATCGCTTTAGTCGGTGGTTCCCTGTTGGCCTGGGGAATTGATGCCGGCAATCAGGGGGTTTCGATGGTCGGGGCTTTGCCGCCCTTGGCTTTGGATTTTACCCCGCCTACGGGTGTTTTAGCGGACATCGGGGCTTTGGCCCCCGGTGCAGCCGCGATTGCGCTGGTCGGCCTGCTTGAAGCGATTTCCATTGGGCGGGCGTTTGCGGTGCGGCGCAAAGAACAGTTTGATCCCAATCAGGAAATGATCGGGCAGGGGCTGTCGAATTTTGTTGGCGGGTTTTTTCAGTGTTTTGTGGGGTCGGGGTCTTTTACCCGTAGCGGGTTGAATGCCGCCATGGGGGCAGCTACGCCGTTATCGGGGATAACTGCCAGCCTGTTTCTGGGTCTGATCCTGTTGTTTGTGGCCCCGCTTGTGGCCTATATTCCGACCCCCGCGATGTCCGGCTTGATCATGCTGGTTGCCTGGCGGTTAATTGATGTGAAAGAGATCACCCATATTGTGACCTCGAAAAGCCCGGAAACGGTGATCTTGTTGTTGACCTTGGCCGCAGGGCTTTTGGTGCAACTGGATTTTGCGATTTATGTTGGTGTGATCGCGTCATTATGCGTGTTCATTTACGATAGTGCGCATCCGGTGCTGCCGATAACCGTGCCGGTTGTCTCGGCTTCAGGTGAGCGCAAGTTCCGCGATGCGGAAACCCATAATTTGGAGCAATGTCCGCAATTGGTGACGTTTCGTCTGGATGGGCCGCTGTATTTTGGCTCGGTTGAACATGTCGAGCGCAAGATCAAGGAAATGCGCCGCAAACGCCCGAAACAGATCCATATGGTTTTTTACCTTAAGGGGGTCGGTAAAATTGATCTGGCGGGGGCGGATCTGTTGATCGACACCATCCGCGAAGTTAAATCCAAAGGCGGGTCGTTTCGGATTGTCGCCCTGTTCCCGCCGCTGATCAGCAGCTTGCGCAAGTTCCATGTCATCGAAGAACTGGGCGAAGACCATTTGTTCAATTCCAAGGGTGACGCGATTGCGGATGCAACCAAGGATCTGGATCGTAGCATTTGCAAAGCCTGTCTGCGGGATGTGTTTCTGGAATGCGATTCGATCCGGGATGAAGAGATAGATTGATCCCGTAGCGGGTGACAAAATGGCAGCTTGTTACTGTTTTGACCTTTTTGTAAAAGTAAAACAAACAGATGAAAGATACCCTTATGAAAATCGCTTATACCATGTCCCCGACTCCGGGCGATACAGATCAGATTTTGGCGCGTCTGGCCACAAAATTGGCCGAGGCCGGTTTGCGGACATGCGGTGTGGCGCAGATCAATACCAACAGGGAAGATTGCCAGCACCCTTGCGATATGGATGTAAAAGTGCTGCCTGACGGGCCTGTTATCCGCATTTCGCAGTCTTTAGGACGCGAGGCGCGGGGATGCAGGTTAAACCCCGAAGCCCTTGAAACCGCTGTTGCAGCGGCTTTGCAGCGGTTAAGTCAGGGTGTGGACGTGGTTATTTTGAACAAGTTCGGCAAGCACGAGGCCGATGGCCGCGGCTTCCGCGATTTGATCGCAGAAGCCATATCAAGGGATGTTCCCGTCATCACCGGCGTAAACAGAACCAATCTGGCCGCTTTTCTGGAATTTACCGACGGCTATGCCGTTGAAGTTCCCGCCACGGTAGAAGCCCTGAACGAATGGCTCGCCCCATAAGGTCTGACTGACCCGGGCCGCCCCATATTATGTATCATTGTCATATGACAGGGCCGGTTTTGAACTTATCTGAAAGCCGCCAACATTTATCCTTGAAGCTCTAGTAGCTTGAGATTTTATACTGCTCTGGAATCACATCTCGAGGGTACCAAATGTCACGTCTAGAGCATAATCATAAGCATGAAAGCGCCGGGGCCTGCTGCGCTTCACCGATAACCATTCCTGAAATGAACCCGAAGCTACCGGCACGGGGGCGCAGTTTTCATGTAAGTGGTCTGGATTGTGTAGAAGAAGTAGGCATCCTTAACAATGTACTTGGCCCCGAAATCGGCGGCCCAGATCATTTGGCGTTCGATGTGCTGAATGCCCGTATGACCGTATTGGAAAGTGGCAAACCTTTAAGCGACGATCAAATAATCAAGATCGTCAACAGTACGGGAATGGCCGCTAAAGTATGGGATTCGGAAAATTCGGAAAATGATCAAGCGGCACATCTGAAACGACAGAAAACGTTCACGGCCCTAAGCGGCGGGTTTTGGGCGTCCGGTTTTCTGTACCATGCGGTGGAAATGGGCCCAGCCGGTGCAATTCGACTGTTTTCGGGGCATGGTGAGGTGGCAATGCCGCTTGTTGAAACTGTCCTTTTCATGTTGGCAATTGTGCTTGGTGCTTGGTTGGTTGCCCCAAAAGCATGGTCTGCCGCGCGCAGATTTGCCCCTGACATGAACCTTTTAATGATCGTCGCCATATCCGGGGCAATCGGTCTTGGGGAATACTTTGAAGCGGCAACAGTAGCTTTTTTCTTTGCCTTGTCGCTGACCTTGGAAAGTTGGAGCGTTGGCCGGGCTAGAATAGCTGTATCAGCATTACTAGATCTATCCCCGCCAACGGCACGGGTTATCCAGTCTGACCTGTCTGAACTGGATATTCCCGCAAGTCAGGTTGCCATTGGCGATAACTTTATCGTGTTTGGCGGAGATCGCATTCCATTGGACGGTCAGGTAGTTTCAGGGGCGGGGGCCGTGGATCAAGCCCCGATCACCGGTGAAAGTGCGCTTGTGTATAAAAAACACGGGGATGTGGTTTATGCGGGCACTATAAACGGAGAGGGAACCTTAACAATACAAACCACCAAAACGGCCAGCGATAGCGTTTTGTCTAAAATCGTTCGCATG
>JASFZB010000035.1:0-15570 GCA_045046705.1 Rhodobacterales bacterium
ATGGTGGCGCTTGGCACGCTTATGTCGGCCACATGGATTTTGGCGGTGAATAGCTGGATGCAAACCCCTGCGGGCTACAGCATTAACGAAGTTGGGCAATTTGTGCCGGAAAACTGGTTTGAGATTGTCTTTAACCCGTCCTTCCCCTACCGCCTCGTGCATATGGTGTTGGCCGCTTTCCTGACCACAGCGCTGGCCATTGGCGCGGTAGGCGCGTGGCATTTGCTGAAGGATAGCACCAACAAGCCCGCGCGGCTGATGTTTTCCATGACCATGTGGATGCTGATCACCGTGGCGCCGCTGCAAATTCTTGCGGGCGATGAACACGGTATAAATACGCTTGAATACCAGCCCGCGAAAATTGCAGCGATGGAAGGCCATTACCAAACCGAAGAAGGCGGCACCCCGCTGATTATTTTCGGCTTCCCGAATGATGAAACCGAGCGGGTGGATTATGCGGTGAAAATCCCCTATCTCGGCTCGCTGATCCTGACCCGCAGCCTCACCGGATCATTTGCGGGGCTAACGGAATTTCCGAAGGAAGACCGCCCACCATCCCTGATTGTGTTCTGGACCTTCCGCATTATGGTGGCCATCGGTTTTGCCATGCTCGGGCTGGGCATGTGGGGCGTACTCAAGCGCTGGCGCGGCACGATGTATAAAAGCGCGTGGCTGCAAAAGGCGTCAATCCTGATGGGGCCAATGGGCTTTGTGGCGGTGCTGGCGGGCTGGGTGACCACCGAAGTGGGCCGACAACCGTGGACGGTATATGGCTTGCTGCGCACGGTGGATAGCGCGGGGCCCCTGGAGGCCAGCGCGGTTGGCACGTCTTTGCTGGTGTTTATCGTTGTTTACTTCACGCTGTTTGGCGCGGGCACGGTTTATATCCTGCGCCTGATGGGGCAAAACCCGGATGAGGGGAATGATATCCATGACCTAGGGCCAACGCGTGCGGCAGGGATTACGCCTGGCTTGGCTACGACCCTTTCCAATGAGGAGCCGAAAAATGATATTTGATCTGGCGTTTATCTGGGCGGGCGTCATTGCCTTTGCGGTGCTTACCTATGTTATTCTTGACGGGTTTGACCTTGGCATCGGCATCCTGTTTCCGTTCTTGCGCAAAAAGGAAGATAAAGACCTGGCGATGAACACCGTCGCCCCCGTGTGGGACGGTAACGAAACTTGGCTGGTGCTGGGCGGCGGCGGGCTATACGCGGTGTTTCCGCTGGCTTACGGCGTGGTGCTTACGGCGCTTTATGTGCCGATGATCGCCATGCTGATCGGGCTTATCTTTCGCGGCGTGGCGTTTGAATTTCGTTGGCGCACCGAAAAGGGCCAATACCTGTGGGACTGGTCGTTTTTTGGCGGCTCGCTGGTGGCGGCCTTTGCCCAAGGCGTGGCCCTCGGCGCGTTAGTGCAGGGCATCGAGATTTCAGACCGGCTGTATGCGGGCGGGAATTTTGACTGGCTCACCCCGTTTTCCATGCTTACGGGTGTGGCGGTGGTGGTGGGCTATGCCCTGATGGGCAGCACATGGCTCATTCTCAAAACCACCGGTGCGGTGCGAGACCTTGCCTATCGCTTTTCCTGGCGGTTATCGTTTGGGGTGTGGGCCACGCTAGGGCTGGTGACCGTCAGCACGCCCTTCCTGAACCCCGAATATTTTGCGCGCTGGTTCTCTTGGCCCACGGCGCTGTTTTCCCTCATCATGCCATTTTTGTTACTCTATGCCTCCTACCGCTTTTACAAGGGCCTCAAAAACCGCAATGATGCCGTGCCGTTTCTGGCCACACTGGCGCTGTTCACCCTTGGCTTTATCGGCATTGGTATCAGCTTTTACCCTTATATCGTGCCGCCAACCCTGACCATCTGGCAGGCCGCCGCGCCCGATAGCAGCCTCGCCTTCATCGGTTGGGGGGCGCTGTTTTTAATCCCGACGATTCTGACCTATTCCGCCTATTCCTACTGGGTATTTCGCGGCAAGGTCGAGCCGGGCGAAGGCTACCACTAATGCCACCACTTTTGAAAAAATGGCTCTGGTTCATCGGTCTCTGGCTCGCCAGCGTTGCCGTGCTCGCCGTGGTCGCTTACGGCATTAAGCTCATGATTTGATAGAGTAGAGGTGGTCGCGGAAATTCGGACAAGTTGCTAAGGTGAATCGGCCTATGAAAACACAGATCACGGCCTAGTCTTTCGAAATAAGGGCGGTCGCTTCGATCTCCAACAGCGCCTCGTCCTCGATCAAACCAGCAACAACAACCATTGTCATCGCCGGAAAATTGCGACCCAGCACGCGGCGATAGACTTCGCCAACTTCGCGTTGGCGCGCCAGATATTCTTGTTTGTCGATAACGAACCATGTCAGGCGCACGATATCCTCCGCCGTTCCACCTGCCGTTGTTACCACCGCCATAATGTTTTGCAGCGCCTGTTCCATTTGGGAAATGAAATCACAGGAATTGAACTTTTGATTTGCATCCCAACCGATTTGCCCGCCGACAAACAACTGCCCGTCACGCGACAATACCCCGTTGGCATACCCCTTGGCAGCTGCCCAGCCTTCGGGCTGGATTATATTGCTATTCATTCAATTTTGTCCTTCTTTAAATGTTTCGAACGCCGCGCGAAGACCGTCCGGCCAGCTTTGCGGCCTGCCCTTGGTGTCAACAAAAACCAGCGCCGAGTTGGCCGTGAATCTGGTTTCTTTGCCACACGTGCCTTTGAAGTCCAGCAGCAGGCTGGACCTGCCGATTTTTATGCATTCCAGCCGGATGTTCAGGTCATCGCCATGGCGGCTGGGTGCGCTGAATTTTGCGGAAATTTCTGCGGTCGGCACCCCGCCATATTTGTGGATTTCCACAAATGAAACCCCCAACACCGCGTCAAAGAATTCCTCGACACAATCGTTAATCATTTCGAAATACCGTGGAAAAAAGACAATCCCTGCCGGATCACAATGTTTAAACAGAATTTTCTGCGGAAAAACAAACGTCATGCCTTAGACCCCCAGATACTGATCAGTAATTTCTGGCGTAAGCGCGGTAAACTCACCCGACCAGACTGACCTGCCTTTTTCCAGAATAACCGCATGATCCGCAACCGTCGCGAGTTCTTTAAGCGATTTATCGACCACCAGAATAGCCATGCCGGTATCCTTTTTCAGCCGTGCAATCGCTGCCCATATTTCCTGCCGGACAACCGGTGCCAGCCCTTCGGTGGCTTCGTCCATAATAAGCAGGCGCGGGTTGGTCATAAGCGCGCGCCCGATGGCCAGCATTTGCTGTTCCCCCCCCGATAGCGAGGCTGCCAACTGGTCTTGTCGCTCACCCAGACGCGGGAAAAATTTGGTGACGCTGTTCATATCCCATTCCCCTGTGCGCGCGGCGGCGATCAGGTTTTCGCGCACTGTCAGGTTCGGGAAACAACGGCGGCCCTCTGGCACCAGCCCAACCCCTGCCCGCGCAACCTGAAAGGACTGCATGGCGGCAATGTTATGGCCGTCAAAACTGATGGTGCCGCCACGGTTTTTCAACAGTCGGCAGATCACTTTGATGGTGGTGGATTTGCCCATGCCGTTGCGCCCCATCAGCGCCAGAACCTCACCGGCTTTGATTTTAAAATGGACATCGAACAGCGCTTGTGATTGGCCATAAAAGGCGGAAACATGCGAGAGCTTAAGCAGGTTCATGCGGCGTCCCCCTCGCCCAGATACGCGACGCGCACCTCTGGATTGTTACGAATTTCATCTGCCGTTCCGGTGGCGATCACCTTGCCATAGACCAAAACACTAATCCGGTCCGCCAGCGCAAAAACCGCATCCATATCATGTTCAACCAGCAAAATTGGCGCCTGTTGTCGAAGTTCGTCAAGAAACCCCATCAGGCGATGCGAGCCTTCAGCCCCGAGACCGGCCATCGGTTCATCCATCAAAAAAACCTTGGGTGACAGGGTCAGGGCCACGGCGACCTCCAACTGGCGGCGCTGCCCGTGTGAAAGATCAGAGGTGCGATAATGGGGAAATTCCTCCAGCCCGACTTGCTCAAGCGCGTTATTTGCAATTTCCAGCAGGCTTTTGTCTTTCATCACCGGACGAAAAAACCGGAACACATTGCCGCGTTTACCCATCGCGCCCAAAACCACATTCTGAAGTACGGTATATTCCATCGCCAGCGAGGAAATCTGAAAGGTGCGGCCCAAACCCATGCGCGCACGCGCCACCGTATCCAGTGCCGTTACGTTCTTTCCGTCAAACCATACGGCCCCGTCGTCCGGTGTTAAACTGCCGGCGATTTGCTTTATCAGCGTTGATTTTCCGGCCCCGTTTGGCCCGATCAAGGCGTGGATTTCACCGGTGCGAAGATCAAGGGAAACGTTGTCGCTGGCCTTTAGCGCCCCAAAGGATTTTGAGATGTTGCAGATATCGAGAACAGGATCAGTCATGCGCCACCTCACGCCCCGCCAGCAGCCCGATCAGACCGCCGCGCGCAAATAACACCACCAGCAACAGCAGCACCCCAAGATAGATGTGCCAGAATTCCGACAGCCCCCCCAGAAAATATTCTAGCATAATAAACAGCCCCGCGCCAACAACAGGCCCGTATAACCGCCCCACGCCACCTAGAATGATAAACACCATAATCTCGCCCGAGGTTTGCCAGCTAAACATTGTCGGGCTAACAAAACGGTTTAGATCAGCATAAAGCGCCCCAGCCAAACCGGTAACCGCGCCTGAAATTACAAATGCGGCAAGGCGTATTTTGTACGGGGTGATCCCGACCGTTTCAACGCGCTCTTCATTTTGGCGCGCGGCATTCAGGGCCAGACCAAAGGAAGATTTTGCAAGCTTTGCGAATAAAAATAGCACCACCCCGAGGATCACAAAACAAATCATGAAATACTGGATCGGGTCGAGGGTGTTTAGACCTGGAAAATCATTGCGAATGTAAATCGACAGACCGTCTTCGCCGCCATAAGATGACCAGCTGATCGCGAAATAATAGAACATCTGCCCGAAAGCCAGCGTGATCATGATGAAATACACACCGGTTGTTCGTAAGGATAACGCCCCGATTGCCAAGGCCGCCAGCCCCGATGCAAGAATGGCCACCAGCCAGATAATGGGCATGGATTTGGTGCCCTCCAGCAAAAACGGCCATTCCATCATTGGTGCATAGCTTTGCGCGTGGCTGGCCAGAATGCCCATGGCATAGCCTCCGATGCCAAAGAACATCGCGTGGCCAAAGCTGACCAATCCACCCAGCCCCAGCGCAAAGTTCAGGCCAACGCCTGCCAGCGCGAAAATCGCAACCTTGGTGGCCAGTGTGATGGTAAAAGGTTCATCCACATACCATGCCCATAGAGGGACAGCCAGCAAAGCAAGAAGCGTTGCCGCGTTGATAAGGTACTCACGCCGCATATCAGTTGCCCCCATAAAGGCCGGTAGGTTTGAATAACAAAACCCCTGCCATAAGAATATAAATCGACATTGACGCCAGCGCCGACCCAAAAGATGCCGCTGCGGACGGCTCCATGAAAAGACCAAAAAGGCTTGGCAACAGGAAGCGGCCCATCGTGTCGGTCATCCCGACCAGCAACGCCCCCACTAGCGCCCCTTTGATCGACCCTATACCGCCGATCACAATGACCACAAAGGCAAGGATAAGCACAGGTTCGCCCATGCCAACCTGCACAGATTGTATTGCGCCAATCAGCGCTCCGGCAAAACCCGCCAAGCCTGCACCTAGCGCAAAAACCAGCGTATAAAGAACCGAGATGTTCACACCAAGCGCGCCGATCATCTCCCTGTCGCTTTCGCCTGCGCGGATCTGGATACCAATTCTTGTGCGTGCAATTAGCGCAAACAACCCTGCCGCAACCGCCAATCCGATGACAATGATTGTCAGGCGGTACAGCGGATATTGCACCCCGAATGGCAGTGAAACAGGCCCCGACAGATAATCGGGAATATCCAGAAACAACGGAAACGAGCCAAACATCCAGCGCGTGCCCTCGGAAAATATCAAAATTAATGCGAATGTCGCCAGCACCTGATCAAGGTGGTCGCGATCATATAATCGCCGGATAACAACCAGTTCAACCAAAGCACCCGCCGCTGCCGCCGCCGCAATACTGGCAGCAAGTGCCAGCACAAATGACCCCGTTGCTCCCGCAACAGCCGCCGCCGCAAACGCGCCAACCATATAAAGCGACCCGTGCGCTAGGTTAATCAGGCCCATTACGCCAAAAATCAAGGTCAGACCTGCGGCCATCAAGAATAGCATCACACCAGACTGAAGCCCGTTAAGCATTTGTTCAATGATCAGGGTAAGGGACATAAAGGATGGCTTTCCAGCATGGGTATCGGGCCACGCATAGGCGCGGCCCGAAATGTCAGCCTACATTTCGCATTCGGAAACATAAGCGTTTGAGCGGTCTGCAAGGGCCACGCCAACGATACGGTTGGTATAAACGTCGCCTTCCTTGATCACTTCGCGCACATAGATGTCTTGAATCGGGTGGTGGTTTGAGGAGAACTCAAAATCACCGCGAACCGAGTCAAAATTGGCGGCCTCAAGTGCGGCACGGAATGCATCCGCGTCGTTCACATCTGCAACTGTCATAGCTGACAGTAACAGGTTGGCTGTGTCAAAACCCTGCGACGCATAAAGCGATGGCAGACGGCCATACTCGGCCTCAAATGACGCAACGAATGCAGCATTTGTTGCATTGTCGATGTCTTTGTTCCACTGCGATGTATTCATAACCCCCAGCGCAGCATCCCCAACGGCTTGCAAGATACCTTGGTCAAAGCTGAACGCAGGGCCAACAACCGGCAGGTCTATGCCGCTGTCGGCATATTGCTTAAGGAACGAAATGCCCATGCCACCCGGCAGGAAGAAATACACGCTGTCAGCACCCGAAGCCCGGATTTGCGCGATCTCGCCAGCATAATCGGTCTGGCCAAGTTTCGTTAGCAGTTCGCCGGACACCTCACCCTCGTAAAAGCGTTTAAAGCCTGTCAGCGCATCGATTCCAGCAGGGTAATTCGGGGCTAGAATAAAGGTGTTTTCATAACCCGCATCGTTTGTATAGGCACCAGCAGCTTCATGCAGGTTATCATTTTGCCATGCGACGTTGAAATAGTTTTGATTGCAACCGCGTCCGGCAAGCTGTGAGGGGCCAGCATTTGGTGACAGGTAAAATTTGCCCTGTGCTGTGGCAGCAGGCACAACAGCCATTGCCAGATTTGACCAGATGATACCCGTCAGAACATCAACCTTGTCTGACTGGATCATGCGGTCAGCCAGTTGAACAGCCACATCGGGTTTGCGCTGATCGTCTTCGATGACAACTTCGATATCTGTGTTGCCCGATTGGGCGATCGCCAGCATAAAGCCGTCACGCACATCAATGCCAAGGCCAGCACCACCACCCGAAAGTGTGGTAATCATCCCGACCTTAAGGCCCTCTGCCTGCACAGCAGTCGCCATTGCCGCGACCGAGGCCGCCATAATTATTGTCTTGAGTTTCATTGTCTTCTCCCTTTTTTTGACGTGTTTTACGTTAAAACGCCTTGTAAGTCGGCGTTATCAAACTACGCTCAATTCCGTCTATCTCGAGCATATTCCGGTTAATGTATTTACCTATATCCTCATTCTCGAGAGTATAGGGTTTCAATAAAATATCATCCCATTTCCTTTAAAAGATATCGCTGGATCTTGCCTGTTTGGGTTTTTGGCAAAGCCGAGCGAAACTTGATGGATCGGGGGTATTTGTAGGGTGCGATGGCTGCCTTAACATGATCTTGCAAAGACTTGCGAGTTTCTGCCGACGGATCAAAACCTGCGGCCAGAACGATATGGGCCTCAACCAGCATCCCGCGCTGTTCATCCGGCGCACCGATCACGGCACATTCCAATACCGCAGCATGGGATAAAAGCGTCGCCTCGATCTCTGGCCCGGCAATGTTATAGCCAGACGAAATAATCATGTCATCATTGCGCGCTGCAAAATGCAGGTAACCATCTGCATCCATGTGAAAACTGTCGCCGGTTATATTCCAGCCATCTTTCACATAGGTTGCCTGCCGTTTGTCATTCAAATACCGGCACCCTGTTGGCCCCCGAACAACCAGCCGCCCGGTTTCCCCAACGGGCATATCTTTCATGTTTTCATCAACCACGCGGGCCTCGTAACCCGATACGGGTTTGCCGGTGCAAGCTGGCTGTGAATCCTCAAAACGGTTGGTAATGAAAATATGCAACATTTCAGTCGCCCCGATACCGTCAAGCATGGTTTTGCCGGTTTTTTCCATCCATTCATGGTAAATCGGCGCAGGCAAGGTTTCCCCCGCCGAAACAGCTGCGCGCAAGCTGGAAAAATCAGCGCCCTCGTCCATTGCGGCCAGCATCACGCTGTAGGCCGTTGGGGCCGTGAAACATACCGTTGCCTTATATTTCTGGATAATCTCAATCATATTGGGGGGGGATGCATTTTCCAGCAAGGTGGCCGCAGCCCCGAAACGTAGCGGAAATACGGCCATGCCTCCCAGCCCGAAAGTAAACGCCAGTGGCGGCGAGCCAACAAAAACATCCTCGGGCGTGACCTGTAGAATCTCCTTTGCGTATGCATCTGCGATAATAAGCAAATCACGGTGAAAATGCATCGTTGCCTTTGGTTCGCCGGTGGTGCCGGACGTAAAGCCCAGTAAGGCAACGTCGTCCCGTCCGGTTTTAACCGCGTCAAACCGCACAGGTTTTTCTAATGCCAAACGGTCTAGCTCGGCGTCGTGGTTTGATGTGCCATCAAATCCGGCAACCGTTTTCAAGTATTTACTGCGCTTGGCACACCTGGCCATTTCGTCCATCAGGCGCGTATCGCACAGCGCATGTGTAATCTCTGCCTTGTCAACGATCTGCCGCAGTTCAACGGCGCGCAACATCGGCATCGTGTTCACCACAACAGCCCCGACTTTGGTTGCGGCCAGCCAGCACGCCACCATAGCGGGATTATTAGCGGAACGGATCAGCACACGATTGCCCGATTTCACACCCAGATCATCAGCCAGAACATGGGCTAACCTGTTGGTCCAGTCGGTCAGTTCCTTATAGGTGCGGCGCCGGCCATTCCCGATTAATGCGGTATTGTCGCCAAACCCCTTATCGACCATCGCGTCCGTCAGCTCTACGCCAACATTCAGATATTCAGGGTAATCAAAGCCATCCAGCAGGAAATCAGGCCATTGATCTACAGGCGGTAAACCGTCGCGCGTAAAAGTATCCGTGTGCGCTGTTGGTCCAAGGTTTATCATGTTACAATCCCGTCCTAACATCCCGTGCGTTGCTCATATTTTTGCTCCCATTGTTTGGCGGGCAATAATGATACGCTGGACATCCGATGCGCCCTCGTAAATTCGCAAAGCGCGTATCTCGCGATACAGCTTTTCTACCACTTCACCGCTTTTCACCCCGTCACCGCCATGCAATTGCACAGCGCAATCAATGACTTTTTGCGCCTGATCGGTTGAGAACAGTTTGGCCATCGCAGCTTCGCGCGTGATGCGAGGCGCACCTGAATCTTTCGCCCAACCAGCGCGATAAACAAGCAGGGCGCTGGCATCAATATCCAGCGCCATATCCGCGATATGCCCCTGCACCATCTGCAAATCAAACAGCGGTGCGCCTTGCACCTTGCGGGTGCTGACCCGGTCCAGCGTCTCGTCAAGTGCGCGGCGGGCAAAGCCAAGCGCCGCCGCCGCAACCGTTGATCTGAATACATCCAAAACCGACATGGCAATTTTAAACCCGTCACCGAGCTGCCCCAGCAAGGCCGAGGCCGGAATACGGCAATTCGTGAACAAAAGCGTTGCTAACGGGTGCGGCGCAATGCTTTCCAGGCGCTCTGTCACTTCAAGCCCCGCAGTATTGGCAGGAACGATAAAGGCCGACAGGCCGCGCGCGCCCGGTGCTTCGCCGGTGCGCGCAAAAACCGTATAAATATCCGCAATGCCGCCGTTTGATATCCATGTTTTTTCGCCGTTCAGAATATAAGTGTCACCGTCACGCGTGGCGGTCATCGTTGAATTAGCAACATCAGACCCCGATTGGGGTTCGGTAAGCGCAAAACCCGCAATTGCCCGCCCTGTGCGCGTTAACGGCAGCCATTGCGATTGCTGCGCCGGCGTTCCAAACAGGGAAATCGCGCCCGTTCCCAACCCCTGCATGGCAAAGGCAAAATCCGCCAAACCATCATGCCGCGCCAGCGTTTCGCGCGATAGGCACAAAGAACGTACATCCAGCTTTTCGCCCGCTTCCGCAGCCGTATGTTGTAACCAGCCAGCCTCACCCAATGCTTTGACCAGCGCACGGCACGCGGCATCGGTATCCGCGTGATCTATCGCGCCAAGGTTTTCCGCAGCCCATGCCTCCAGCCCGTTTGCCAGCTCTTTGTGATGCGGCGCGAAAAACGGCCAATCAAGAAAGGTTTTGTCTGCCATCAGTTGCCCTCGAATACCGGTTTTTCTTTGGCGACAAAGGCGTTAAACGCGCGCTCGAAATCAGCCGTTTGCATACAAATTGCTTGCGCCTGCGCTTCGGCCTCTATCGCCTGTTCAATCGACATTGACCATTCCTGCACCAGCATGGTTTTGGTCATCATATGCCCGAAATTAGGCCCATCGGCGATGCGCGCCGCCAAGGCCTGCGCCTCGTTCAGCAAATCGTTTGATGCCGCAAGACGGTTATAAAAACCCCAACGCTCGCCCTCCTCTGCGCTCATTGAACGCCCGGTATAAAGCAGCTCTGCCGCGCGGCTTTGGCCGATAATACGGGGCAGAATTGCACAGGCCCCCATGTCACACCCCGCCAGACCAACCCGCGTAAACAAAAACGCGGTCTTGGCTTCGGGCGTGGCAATCCGCATATCGGATGCCATCGCGATTATCGCCCCCGCCCCGACACAAACCCCGTCAATTGCCGCAATTACCGGTTTGCCACAATTGATGATGGCCTTAACCAGATCGCCGGTCATACGCGTAAAAGCCAGCAGTTCTTTCATGGTCATTTTGGTCAACGGACCGATGATATCATGCACATCCCCGCCTGAGCTGAAATTGCCACCGTTAGAGGCAAAAACCACCACATGCACGTCGTCTGAATAGGACAGATCGCGAAACCAGTCGCGCAGCTCAGCATAGCTGTCAAAGGTAAGCGGGTTTTTGCGCTCCGGTCGATCAAGCGAGATGGTCGCAATACCGTTGGCGATATCACACAGAAAATGGGTTGTGTTATTAAGTGATTTTGTCATTTTTTATCCTGCCCAGCCTCGTCCAAAGCCGCTTCTTCAAGGCACTGGATCATTTCACTGGCGTCTTGGGCAGTAAAACTGCCAAGCAGCGTATCAATCCACGCTTCGTGTGTTGTTGCCTGCATCGCGAACTCCTCTTGGCCGCGCTTTGTCAGGCGCACCCGCATCGCGCGCCTGTCGCCCAAAACCGCCTCTCGGATCACAAAGCCCTCGCTAACCAAGCGGTCAACAATGCCCGTGACATTCCCGTTAGAAACCTTCAGCTCACCCGAAATTGCGCTCATCTTCATGCCGTCTTTGCTGCGGTTAAGGGCCGCCATGACATCAAAACGCGGCAACGTAGAGCCAAATTCCTTGCGCAGGTTTTCCCGCAACTGCCTTTCGATGCCACGGCTGAATTTCAGCAAACGCAACCATAGGCGGAGGCGGGTTTTTGATGTTGTTTCATCGTTAAGGGGCTGGTCCTGCGTTATCATATTTCCCCTCCCGAAATAGTCAATGCATGTCCATTGATAGAGCGGGCATTGTCACTACACAGCCACAGCGCCGCCTCGGCCACCTCGTCGGTCAGGATAAACCGCCCCTGCGGATTGCCCGCTTTAAGCACGGCGGCGGCGTCATTAGCGCTCATGCCGGTCTTTTTGGTTATGTTGGCAATAGAGCGTTCCAGCAACGGTGTTTTTATAAACCCCGGGCAAAGCGCATTTACCGTAACACCGGTTTGGGCCAGCTCAAGCGCCAGTGATTTTGTCAATCCGATAACGCCGTGCTTGGCCGCACAATACCCCGAAACATACGGATATCCCTTTAGCCCCGCCGTAGAAGCTACCGCAATCAATCGTCCCCATCCGCGTTTTTTCATTCCGGCAAAGCTGGCTTGCCACAGGTTAAAAACACCGGTTAAATTGACCGACAGCATAGCGTCCAGATCAGCAGGCGTCATCCGCGCAAAAGGCACGCTTTGCGCGGCACCCGCATTGGCAAGCGCTATATCTATTGTCCCGTGCTTGGAAATTGCGTCTTCCAGTGCCGCATCAACAGCCGCGCGCTCCGTTACATCACAGGTAACCGCATAGGCACCGATTTGCGCGGCGACCTCGGCCAAAGGCGCAGGGCTGCGCCCCAAAATCGTGACCTTTGCGCCCGCCGCTGCAAACCGCACGGCCATTTCGGCACCAACGCCGGTGCCGCCACCCGAAACGACGATATGTTTATCTGTCAGGGTCACGCTCTTACCACCTGTTCCATTTCCTTATCGGCCAAACGCCACGCCTGGTCTCGGCCAGCCTCATATGGCAGCGGCCAGCTTTCCTGTCTGTCGCCTAGGGCAGTTGCTGTATGGAGTGTCCAATAGGGGTCAGCCAGATGTGGGCGGGCAAGGCAAACCAGATCGGCACGGCCCGCCATCAAAATTGAATTGGCGTGGTCAGCCTCGGAAATATTGCCGACCGCCATGGTTTTAATGCCCAGTTCATTGCGAATACGATCCGAGAACGGCGTTTGGAACATGCGGCCATAAACCGGCTTTGCGTCGAGTGTGGTCTGGCCCGCAGAAACATCGATGATATCAGCTCCCGCCTCACTAAACGCGCGCGCAATCTCGACAGCTTCTTCGGGCGTTACCCCCGCGTCACCAACCCAGTCATTTGAACTGATCCGCACCGCCATTGGTTTTTCTTCGGGCCAAACGGCGCGCATTGCTTTGAAAACCTCCAAAGGATAACGCAGGCGATTTTCCAGACAGCCGCCATATTCATCGGCTCTGTTATTTGAAACCGGCGTGATGAAAGATGAAATCAGATACCCGTGGGCGGCGTGCAATTCGCACATATCAAACCCCGCGCGGTCTGCCATTTTTGTGGCCGCAACAAACTGCTCGAGGACCGTATCCATATCGGCGCGATCCATTGCCTTTGGAGTTGCATTCCCCGCCGACCACGGTATTGCCGAGGCTGACATAATAGGCCAATTGCCAGCGTTCAATGGCATGTCCGGGCTTTCCCAACCGACCTGCGTAGAGCCTTTGCGCCCCGCATGGCCAATCTGGCTACACATCTTGGCCCCTGTTTCCGCATGGGCAAAATCAACGATACGCTTCCATGCGATCTCATGTTCAGGCGCATAAAGTCCCGGACAACCCGGCGTAATCCGCCCGTCAGCGCTTACGCAGGTCATTTCCGCATATACCAGCCCCGCCCCGCCTTTGGCGCGTTCTCCATAATGCACAACATGCCAGTCTGTCGGGCAGCCCTCAACCGAGCGATACTGCGCCATTGGCGACACCACTATGCGGTTTTTCAAATCCATATTACGCAATGAAAACGGCGCAAACATCGGGTGGCGACCGCTATCAATGCCGGCTTTCTTGTTAAACCATCTTTCGGCCTTTGCCACAAATTCAGGGTCACGCAAACGCAGGTTTTCATGGCTGATCCGCTGTGAACGCGTCAGCAGCGCGTAATTGAACTGAACCGGATCATAGTCAATATATCGCTCCACCTGCTCAAACCATTCAAGCGAGTTTCGTGCGGCCGATTGCAGGCGCAAAACCTCCAAACGGCGCTCTTCCTGATAACGCTCAAAAGCCGCCTGCATGGTTGGTTCGGAATGCAGATAATTAGCAAGGGAAATTGCGCTGTCAAACGCCAACCGTGAACCGGACCCGATTGAAAAATGCCCCGTCGCAGCCGCATCCCCCATCAATACAACGTTTGCATAATGCCATTTTTCACAAATTACCCGCGGAAAATTCATCCAGACAGCCGAACCGCGCAGATGGTCTGCATTTGAAATCAGCTCGTTGCCCCCAAGGTGGGCAGCAAAAATCTCTTCGCATTTGCGGATGCTTTCCGACTTCGACATATCCTCGAAACCAATCTTGCCCCATGTTTCGTTTGTGCACTCCACAATCACAGTCGCGGTGTCTTTGTCAAATTGATAGGCATGGATCCAGATCCAGCCATGCTCGGTTTTCTCAAAAGCAAAGGTAAAGGCTTTGTCGAATTTTTGCTTGGTGCCGAGCCAGACGAACTTGCAGATACGCGTATCAATATCAGGCCTGAAATGCGCGGCATACTCCGCACGAACCAGCGAGTTGATACCGTCCGTAGCCACCACAAGATCAAAACCCTTGCGATACGGCTCAGCCGAATCGAACATCGTTTCGAATTTGAACTTTACCCCCAGCTCTTTGGCGCGGGCCTGCAAAATTAGCAGCATTTTCATACGGCCAACACCAGCAAAGCCGTGACCACCAGAGACCATGCGCTTGCCATTGCGAATGACCGCGATGTCATCCCAATATACGAAGCTGTCACGGATAGCATCCGTGCTAACGGGATCGTTCTCCTGCATGTTATCAAGTGCATCATCGGAAAGTACCACGCCCCAGCCAAAGGTATCATCAGCCTTGTTACGCTCAAAAACCGTTACATCATGGCGCGAATCTCTCAGCTTCATACTGATCGCAAAATAAAGGCCCGCGGGCCCTCCGCCAAGACAAGCAATACGCATGTAACGTTCCTTCCAATATTGTTGCTGACGGCCAGCTAGACGCCGGTTTCAATAATCAGGTTAGGTCAAGCGGCAATTTACTTCAAGCATAAATATTTATGCATGAAGTATATAAGGGATGCGGCAAAATCATACTGCCAAAACGAGCTTCAGCCACGGGTGATCGAGGCCAACCGCTACGAAATATCCCACCGCGAAATTATGTCAGAAATGGGCGCGCTGGGATTGCATGGAGGGAACGGTGTATCGCACATAAAAGTACACAGCAAACAGGATCACACTTCCAGGAAAGTGGCGGCCTTTAAAAGATATCCAATCTGGCCGCACGATTTTGAGGTGTAAGAGCAGGTTCGCCAAATTTGGTGGCCTAGGTAATCCAAGGCGGCGAGTTTGCAACAGAACCCTCCTATAGGCGTCATCGTAAGGTTTGTTCGCTGAATAGCGCTAAGAAGGAACGTTTGGTGAACTGGGTTTACTTTATGCCCTTAATGCTTTGCGGGGTACCGGTCACGTTTGAAGTGCTAATAATGACAGACATTTACCGGTGAATATTGGTTTGCTTGCTATTTTCGATGATGAATACAATGATCGCACGATACTGATCTTGAGGCGCGTGGCTCAAGGCACCAAAATTGCCACGGCTTAAAGCAAGCATGTTATTCCCATGGCGGCGTATAAAAAGATGCTTTGATCCGATCCATTACAACAGTGGTTTTAAAACCCCTTATGTCAGGGTTGTCATACAAAAATTCC
>JASFZB010000036.1:0-16476 GCA_045046705.1 Rhodobacterales bacterium
AACCAAGACCGAACAAAAGGGCCTGATCATTGTGCATACGGGCAAGGGCAAGGGTAAATCCTCCGCCGCTTTCGGCATGATTTTTCGCCATATTGCGCACGGCATGAAATCTGCTGTGGTGCAGTTCATCAAGGGCGGTATGTCTACGGGTGAACGTGATCTGATCCTGAAAAACCACACTGATCTGTGCTCATTCCACACTATGGGCGAAGGCTTTACCTGGGAAACCCAGGATAAAACCCGCGATACAGAAATGGCGCAAGCCGCGTGGGCCAAGGCCAAGGAACTGATTTTGGATGAAAGCAATTCGATGGTGCTGCTGGACGAGATCAACATCGCCATTCGCTATGATTACGTGGATATAAACGAGGTGGTCGAGTTTCTGGCCACCCAAAAACCCCACATGACCCATGTGGTTCTGACAGGCCGCAACGCCAAACCAGACTTGATCGAAATCGCTGATCTGGTGACAGAAATGGAACTGATAAAACACCCGTTCCGGTCAGGGGTCAAAGCCCAAATCGGGGTCGAGTATTGAGCGAAGACCAATGGCATAACGATCTGGCGTCTCTCAAGGCTGAGGTTCACAAAATGAACAGCCACCGCTTTATCCGCATGCACAACTCTTTGCCAAAACTGATCGGGTTCAACTTCATGCGCGGGCTTGCATTCGGGCTAGGCTCGGTTCTGGGGGCCACGGTGCTTGTATCCGTGCTGGTCTATTTCCTGCGCAACATCGACTTCATACCGATCTTAGGCGACTGGGCCAAGGAAGTTCTGGCAATTATTTCTGATCAAACAAGCCAATAGCCGCCGTTGGGACGACAGCGATTAGGACTCCGGTTTAAGATCAACCCGCTGATACAACACGTCCCCATGGCGTGGCACCAGTGCGTATAGATGCGAAATCAGTTTAAAACCTCGCTCGCGGAAGTGTGCGTCTATTTGTGGAAATTGCGCCCCGCCATTATACATGGGAACACGGCTGATTTCGCATTCACACAAAGAAAACTGCCGTAATGTGTCACCCAATCCTTGCAATACCGAAAACTCGTGCCCCTGCACATCCAAAACCAACATGCTGCGTGTTGCCTGATCTGGGCACACGCCATGCTTGTCCAAAATGTCCGGTAGCGAACATGTTGTGATTTCCAGCACTTCCCCGGTTTCGCGGCTGTCGGAAAACCGCTTTTTATATGTGTCTGTGGACGTATAAACGGATGAAGACGCACCCTCACAATTAAATCTGTTGAATTGCAACTGCTGCCCTGCGGTATCGGAAACCAGGGCACATTCCGCCAGATGACGGGTGCTGGATTTGCGTTTTGCCAAAACGTCACAAAGCTTTTTATATGTGTCCGGATCCGCTTCAATCCACAAAACAGTCTTGGCACCATATTGTTCGTATAAGGCGGCCTCTTCTGCGTAATGCGCACCGACGTGAACGATCAAGTCAACCGGTGACAGGCGTTGCATTTTCAATTCATAGCGGGACGCGCGAAAGTATTTGCGCCATGATTTCGGCACCAGTTTTTTGGCTTGCTTTTCAATCAATTTAAGGGGGTTCATGCAGTCATCCTGTAGTAAGTAAGCTTATGATGACTTTGATGTATATAATCATCACGCTTCTGTATACCTTTAGGATTTGTTGATAAACGCCCGCGTGCGCCCCGTCAGGGCCACACAGTACCCAAGGCTTATTCCATATGCCAGTTCACCGTAAAATTTTTCGGCAAATCATATGTGCCGCCAGCCGCAAACGCGGCCAGCACCTCACCCACCTTATGCGCAATCCCAAACCCGATCGTATAAGCCCCCATTGCGCTGAAAATACCGTTCAAACCGGGCACCGGCCCCAGCATCGGATAACGCCGCCGCGCTTTGGGGCGTAGACCTGCCCAGCGTTTCAAAACCGGGGCTTGGCCAAGGGCGGGGAAAATCATGCGGGCTTTGGCAATGACTTCTTCCAGTTTTTCATCTACGCAATCAGGCGCCCCCCATGTCTTTTCGGCAGTTGATCCAACGGCTGTCACCCCGCCCTCATGCGGGATAACATAGACCCCGTTCGCATAAAGCTGCGGCGCATCACCCAGATCACAGGCCAGCAAAGCCGCCTGCCCCTTCACCCCTGTTCCCGTCACGCGGTCCATATGCGTGTCCAGTAAAGTAAACCCTTCCCTGCCGCCTGCCAGTATAATAGCGCGGGCAAATGCTTCCCCCCAATCGCCCTGCACAATGCCGCTTTCCAGCCGTGTCACAGGGCGGTTCTCGAATATTTTTACCCCTGAAAGTCTGCAAGCCCCTGCCAAAGAGGCAACCGCGTGGGCGGGGTACATTCTGGCTGACAGGGTATCATAGGTTACGCCAAAAGGCGCGTTGTCATCCGAAATTAGCGGATGATTTTCCAACACGCTCCAGCGGTATTTGTCTTGCCAAAGCGTTCCGACATTGACTGCGCGTTCTTCGGCCAAGACACGCCCCCGCACCGATGTGATCGGCATCACCCGGCCAATGCGGCCATATCCCGAACGCAGCCCCGACACCGCATCAATCCCGGCCCAAAACGTTTCTGCGCTCAACAGCGCATCAAACTGGAACTGCTTCATCGCATTCCAGCCTTCAGGCGCATGCGGCGACATCGCGCCCATAACGCCGCCACTGGCACCCTGCCCGATTGCGCCGCTATCGAACACTGCAACAGATTGACCGCGGCGAGCACAAGCATGGGCGCAAGACAGGCCCCAAATACCCCCCCCAACCACAATCACATCCCATTTGGGCATTGGTTTTCCTTTGCAAGATTACCCGTTTGCTTTATGCGAAAGCCTTATGTGCGACCAGAGTAAATCCGCTGAATTGGAATGGCGTGACGGGATCATCCCTGTGGCTACCCGATTCGATGACCCTTATTTCAGTGTCGATGACGGGTTGGCGGAAACCCGGCATGTTTTTCTGGCGGGCAACAATCTACCTGTACGTTTCAAACAGGAATTTCACATCGCCGAGCTTGGTTTCGGCACAGGGATGAACCTGTTGGCTGCATGGCGGGCGTGGATTGCATCCGGCCAGACAAGCCCCCTGACATATAGCAGTTTCGAGGCTTATCCGATGGACATCCCTTCCATGCGCAAAGCTTTGTCAAACTGGCCTGAGCTGGAAAATCTGGCCAGTGAAATGCTGACACAGCTTGAAACCGGTGATTTCCGGATCAAAACCCCCACCCTCAACGCTCAAATCATCATAGGCGACGCCCGCCATACCCTGCCCCTGTGGCGCGGTCAGGCAGATGCGTGGTTTCTGGATGGTTTCAGCCCCGCCAAAAACCCAGAACTATGGGGCGAAGCCTTGATGCAAGCCGTGGCAAACCACACCAAACCCAACGGGACGGTTGCGACTTATACCGCTGCTGGCCATGTCAGACAAAGCTTGGCAAGGGCCGGATTCGCGGTCACAAGGGTGGCAGGGTTTGGCCGCAAGCGGCACATGACCACCGGTATTTTTTGAAAGACGCTTTATGGCTGACAATAACCCGCGCCTTGGCATTATCTTAATGATTGCCACAACATTCATCTTTGCCATGCAAGACGGTATCTCGCGGCATTTGGCGGCGGAATATAACGTCTATATGATCGTGATGATACGCTACTGGTTCTTTTCCCTGTTCGTCATCGGGTGGGCAAGAATACAGCATGGGTCGGTGCGCAAGCTGGCCAGCACCAAACAACCCGTTTTGCAAATTATCCGCGCTCTATTATTGATCGCTGAAATCTGCGTTATGGTTTTGGGCTTTGTTTATCTTGGCATGATTGAAAGCTATGCGATATTCATCACCTACCCGTTGATCATCGCGGCCCTTTCAGGCGTGATACTTGGTGAAAATGTCGGGTGGCGGCGTTGGGCTGCCATTTGTATCGGCTTCACCGGCGTCCTTGTCATCCTGCAACCTGGTTTTCGTGTCTTTTCCCTATATGCCCTGCTGCCGATGGGCTCTGCCGTGATGTTCGCCTTATATGGCCTGCTAACCCGTTTTGCTGCCCGCAAGGACAGCGCCGAAACCAGTTTTTTCTGGACGGGTATTATCGGGGCCATCGTAATGACCGCGGGTGGCATATTTTACTGGCAACCGATGACATCGGGTGATTGGGGCTGGATGGCACTTTTGTCGATTACAGGGGCGTTGGGACATTTTCTGTTGATCAAATGCTACGCCGTTACCGAGGCTAGCACGGTGCAACCTTTTGCCTATATGCAACTGGTTTTCGGCGGGGCTATTGTCATTGCGGCTGGCCTGTTTACGTTATGGCGCGAACGTCTATCCGCGCGTTAAATCCATCGTCAGTTGAAGTGGCGGCGTTTTGCCTTTCAGGCGGGCGCGGTAAACATGCAGAGACTCCATCACCCGCATCACATAATTACGGGTTTCGCGGTAGGGTATATGTTCTATCCAGTTGACCTGATCCACCAGGCTGTCACGCGGATCGCCAAACTCCTCGATCCATGCCTCGGCACGGGCAGGGCCTGCGTTATAGGCTGCAAAAGTTAAAATATACGACCCGTTAAACAGCTTCAACAAACCGCCCAAATAAGCCGTGCCCAGTTGCGCGTTATAGCGCCAGTCAGAAGTCAGACGCGCCTTGGAATAGGCCACCCCGATGTCCTTTGAAACTTTACGCGCCGTTGCCGGCATAATCTGCATCAAGCCCCGCGCACCTGCGGGGCTGATGGCAGTTTCGTTCAACTCGCTTTCGCGCCGCGCAATCGCCATAGCGATTTCTGGGGCGACATCAACCGAATATGTCGCAAGACCGGTCACCGGAAAATAGGATTTCGGCAAGATGATCCCGCGTTTAGCCGCTTCTTTTGCAACCGCTAAAGCCACGTTGGGACGCTCCAGTTCCAACGCAAGATCTGCCAGTTGGCTTAAACCCGTTTTGTCCAGATTCTTGGCCACATGGGTGAAAAACCAGCGCATATGGGCCTGATCATCCGCGTAATGAAACAAAAGGCCTGCCTGAATAACCGGACTGTCGATAAATTTTGCCCTGCGCCAATCCGGTATTTTTTGCTTACCGTTCAGCGATTGGTCGGGTGTCGTTCCCAATTTTTCTGCCGCCAGTTGGCCGTAAAAACTGGTCTGGTATTTAGCCCCTTCGCCGTAAGCTGCCACAGCTTTTTTCTTATTCCCAAGGGCCTCATATGTCCGCCCCAGCCAATAGCCCGCACGCCCCAGGCTGATCGGGCTGTTCACGGCGCCCCTGAAATTCACAAAATGCCCCAAAGCCTGTTTCGGCGCATTCATCCCGGTCAGCGAAATATACCCCGATAACCATTCAAGATCGGCGTAATTCCGGCCTTCGGTCAAGCCATGCTGGCTGGCCAGCCAATAGGCCAAATCGGTATTTCCCGCCCGCATGGCACGACGTGCAAAACCACGCCTGCGGCTGGCCCAAGCCTCTGGCCGACCCAGCTTTTTGATCGAACCCGTTTGCATCGCAAGCAATTCCTGCGCATCGTCCCAGCGGCCTTTTTTCACCCGCCATTGAAAGCGGTCATAGGCAAGACCGGGATCGGATTGCAGGTTTTTTGGAACCGCCGAAATGATTGCATCAATGTTTTTGCTGGCACGTTGCAATCCGATACGCGCCCGTGCCAGTTTGACCGGGCCACTTGAAACCCGATCCAGCATGCGCTCGGCTTCGCGGGTCAATCCACGCCACAAAAGATTGTCCAGCCGCCTTAAATTATACTGCTTCAACACCCCTTTGTATTTTGCGTATAAAACAATTTCATCCTGTTCCTTGAGGGATATTTTCGTCCACGCACGGATCGCTTCCGCGCGCGCTTGCCCATCGCGGCCAACGGTGGCATAGGCTTCTGCCAAGCGCAATGAACCGGCACCTGTTTGCGGCAACCGAGTTGCAAAATATGCCCGTACATGCGCCGGATCAGCCCCTTTCGGGATTATGCTTTCACCTTCACGGCGCAACCGTTTCAACCCCGGCCAATCGCCGTGATGTTTCAAAAAACTACGGTATTCCGACCAATCGCCTTCGCCAGCACGCAGACGTTCCCACGTCACCAGATCACCGCCGACAGGGTCGCCGATCTGTGACGCATAATGATCCGCCGTTACCCAGTCGCCGTTTTCAATCGCGTCATACGTCATTGATAACAGCGCACCATTTTCTTCTTCACTGTTGGCTGACACCATAACAGGCACAAACAGGGTGGCACATAGTGTCACTATTTTGATCCAGCGGCGCATCAAATGGCTTTCCTTGCATATCCTGCGCGAAACTAGCCAAATTTCTCTTGTTTTCCTAGGATGTTCTTGGCAAATATCATTTTGATCGTGCCAAACAGGCAAAATCACGCTACAGCAGCGCAATACGGCACCACAACTTCAAAGGTTACACCCATGTTCAAAGGTTCATTCCCGGCTCTGATCACCCCGTTCAAAAACGGCAATGTGGATGATGCTGCATTGAAGGCACTGGTTGAATGGCATATTGCCGAAGGCTCTAACGGTCTGGCCCCTGTAGGCACCACCGGCGAAAGCCCGACGCTGACACATGCCGAACATATGCATGTGATCAAACTGGTGGTTGAAACCGCTGCCGGGCGCATCCCGGTAATAGCCGGTGCCGGTTCCAACAATACCGCCGAAGCATTGGGCTTTGTGCAATTCGCCAAAGATGTGGGGGCCAACGCCGGTCTTGTGGTCACACCATACTACAACAAACCCACCCAGGACGGGTTGATCGCCCATTACACCGCTTTGAATGAGGTCGGTCTGCCGATGTTCATCTACAACATCCCGTCGCGCTCTGTGGTGGATATGGCACCCGAAACCATGGGCAAACTGGCGAAACTGGAAAATATCATCGGCGTCAAGGATGCAACCGGTGATTTGGCGCGTGTCTGTCAGCAGCGCATTCATTGCGGTACAGACTTTATCCAGCTTTCAGGTGAAGATGCCACCGCGCACGGCTTCAACGCCCAAGGCGGGGTCGGCTGTATTTCCGTCACCGCCAACGTAGCCCCGAAGCTGTGTTCGCAATTACAGGCAGCAACGCTTGCGGGTGATTATGCAAAAGCGTTGGAGCTCCAAGATCGCCTGATGCCGCTACATAACGCGATTTTTACAGAACCCGGCCTTGTAGGGGCAAAATACGGGGCCTCGCTGCTTGGCAAATCCGGCCCCGAAGTTCGCCTGCCGCTTGTCGGCCTGACCGAGGCCACCAAAACCAAAGTGGAAGCAGCCATGCGTCATGCAGGGCTGATCAACTAGGCTATGGCCACAAAGAAAACAGCCACCGACAACAACAAACTAATCGCCGCCAACCGCCGTGCGCGATATGATTATGCAGTGGAGGATACCCTTGAATGCGGTATCGTGCTGATGGGGTCAGAAGTGAAATCCCTGCGCGGTGGCGGGGCGCATCTGACCGAAAGCTATGCCGATGTAGAAAACGGCGAATTGATGCTGATCAACAGCTATATCGCACTTTACCCACAGGCGCGGAACTTTGGCCATGAGGAACGCAGGCGGCGTAAACTGCTGGCCTCAAAACGTGAGATTTCCAAACTTTGGCAAGCCATCGGCCGCCAAGGCATGACCCTTGTGCCCCTGAAAATGTATTTCAACGACAAAGGCCGCGTGAAGCTGCTGTTGGGCATCGCCAAGGGTAAGAAAAAGGCCGA
The DNA here is from genome assembly GCA_045046705.1 of Rhodobacterales bacterium. Classification (GTDB taxonomy): domain Bacteria; phylum Pseudomonadota; class Alphaproteobacteria; order Rhodobacterales; family Rhodobacteraceae; genus Amylibacter. The sequence continues at coordinate 7,705 of JASFZB010000036.1, forward strand.
CAAACGCGAAACCGAAAAGAACCGTGACTGGCAACGGCAGAAATCGCGCTTGATGCGGGATCATGGTTAACCACTACATACATATGCCATATACCACATATACGCATAGAATTCTTGAAATTTGATGCTTTACCACCTATGGTGGCAGCACAATCCGCAACCAAGTGGAAAAGCAACCAAGTGGAAAATATGATAGGGAAATCTTATGGAAGCTTTAATCATACAACTTGTATCAGGTGTTATTGGCGGTAACGTTGCCGGCAGTGTTGTGAAAAGTTTGGATATGGGGGTTTTACGAAACTCCATAGCAGGCGTTCTGGGTGGCGGTATCGGAAGTGGCATTTTAAGTGGTTTAGGCGTTAGTGGATTTGATGGTATCCTTGGCCAAATTGCCAGCGGCGGTATTGGCGGCATTATTCTGACGGCCGCTGCCGGTGCTCTGCAAAATATGTTAAGCCGTGGCGACTGATATATAGCCTGTTAAACGCGGACTTAAATCTGTGCGCGTTTTTCCCATGCCTGCTTGCATCTGGTGTTCTACAGGTCTAATTGAAGTTGAACCTTCAAAAAGGCAGATCATGGGGCAAACTGATCCAAAAATTCTGGTCTCGACCAACTGGCTGGCGGAAAACCTGTCACAGCCAAACTTGCATATACTGGACGGTTCCTGGTACATGCCGGCCGATAAGCGCGATGTGCAAGCCGAGTTTTTAGCCGCACATATACCGGGATCACAATTTTTCGATATTGATGCGATCAGCGACCGGGACACCGACCTTCCCCATATGATCCCGCCTGTTGCGCAGTTTGAAAAGCAGGTCGCCGATTTGGGCATATCGAACGACAACCAGATTGTGGTTTATGACACACAAGGCCTGTTTTCAGCCGCGCGTGTCTGGTGGTTGTTGCGTTATTTCGGCCTGACAAACATTGCCGTTCTGGATGGTGGCCTGCCAAAATGGCAAGCGGAAGGCCATCCAACGGAAAGTGGCACAGAGAACCCGACAACCGGAACACTGAACGCGGTTCCACATGCAGATCTTTTACGCAATGCGGCGCAAGTTCTGGACGCCAGCCAAAACGCGAGCGCGCAAATCATCGACGCGCGTGCACCGGCACGTTTCAGGGGCGAGATTCCAGAACCGCGTGCGGGATTGCGTTCAGGCCATATGCCGAATGCTAAAAACGTGTTTTTCAAATCGCTGCTGAACACCGACGGCACGCTTAAGCCCGACGCCGAACTTGCCGTCCTATTCAAAGCCCAGGGTGTTGATCTGGCAAAACCGGTCATCACCTCTTGCGGTTCGGGCGTAACCGCATCCATTCTGTCGCTGGCCTTGCAGAAAATCGGCCATAACGACCATGCCCTATACGACGGCTCTTGGTCGGAATGGGGTGGACTTCACGACACCCCCGTTGAACAGGGCTAAACACCCAAAAGGAAACACTATGTTTGATCATCTGAAACCACTTCCCGCCGATAAAATCCTGATGCTGTCGACACTGTTTCGCGCCGACGAACGCGACACCAAAATTGATCTTGGGGTCGGGGTGTACAAGGACTCCAGCGGTCACACACCGATCATGCGGGCGGTCAAATCGGCGGAAAAACAACTTTGGGAAACCGAAAACACCAAGACCTACACCAGCTTGCCGGGGGATGCCGGGTTTCACAAAGTCATGGCCGATATGGTGCTGGGCGACAGTGTTGATCGGGCGCGTCTTGCCTGTTGCGCCACACCGGGCGGCACAGGGGCCATTCACAACGTGCTGGAAACCGTTAAAATGGCCAGTCCGGACACAACCGTTTGGGTCAGCAACCCGACATGGGGCAACCATCTGTCAATCCTGAAACATCTGGGCATCGCATTTGAAGCTTACGATTACTTTGATGCAGACACATGCGCGGTCGATTTTAACGCCATGATGGCCAGCCTGCAAAAGGTGCAGGTGGGCGACGTTGTGCTGTTGCACGGCTGCTGTCACAACCCCACGGGGGCCAATCTGAACCAGACACAATGGGGTAAGGTGGCCGACCTGTTACTGGAAAAAGCCGCCATACCGTTCATCGACATTGCCTATCAGGGCTTTGGCGACGGGCTGGACGCGGACGCTTACGGTGTCCATCTGTTGGCATCGAAATTTCCCGAAATGATGATCGCTGCCAGTTGTTCTAAAAACTTCGGGATTTACCGCGAACGTACCGGCATCGTGCTGGCAATTTCCGCCGATGCGGACACCGCGAAAATCACCCAAGGTACCTTGGCCCATATGAACCGCCAGAACTTCAGCTTTCCGCCCGACCACGGCGCACGGCTTGTCACCATGGTACTAAGCGACCCGACCCTTAGGGCTGATTGGGAAGAGGAACTGGAAGACGTGCGCTCAGGCATGTTGGTAATGCGCCAAAAACTGGCGGATGCTTTGCGCACCGAGACCGGCTCTGACCGTTTCGGCTTTATTACCGAGCATCGCGGTATGTTCTCGCGCCTTGGCCTAAGCGAGGAACAGGTGCTGACCCTGCGCAACAAACACGCAATTTATATGGTCGATGACAGCCGCATCAATATCGCGGGCCTGAATGAAACCAACGTCCCGATCATCGCCAAAGCGGTTGCAAGTGTGATTTCTTAACCCTTGCCATAATCTATTTTGACAGGTAAGCGGACGCGTCCCCTTATGGGTAAAGTGTCCGCAACCTTTTCAAAACGGAGTTTATAATGAACCGTGGGTTAATTTTCGGCGTTATCGCCATGGCAACGATTGTTGTTGCCTCAAATGTTCTTGTGCAGTTTCGCTATGGCAACTGGTTGACGTTCGGCGCGTTCACCTACCCGTTTGCCTTTCTGGTTACCGACTTGATGAACCGGCTTTTTGGCGCCAAATCCGCGCGCAAGGTTGTGCTGGCGGGTTTTGTAGTCGGTATTGCCTGCTCTTTCATCGGCACACAGATCAACGGCACATATGGCCCGCTGGTGACACTGCGCATCGCTATCGGTTCAGGCACTGCTTATCTGGTGGCACAACTGGCCGACGTTCTGGTGTTCGACAGGTTGCGCAAAGGTACATGGTGGCGTGCGCCGCTGGTATCGACCCTGATCGGTTCCAGTCTGGACACCGCACTATTTTTCAGCATCGCATTTTCAGCTTCATTAGCCTTTATTGATCCCGCAATCGATGTGTCATGGGCCAATGAAACCTTGCCCGTTCTAGGCTTTGGCCCCAGTGCCGCCCTTTGGGTTAGCCTTGGCATGGCCGACTGGTTTATCAAACTTTCCTTGTCACTGGTCGCCCTTTTGCCCTTTAAACTACTGGTTTCAAGGTTTTCGCCCAACCCTGCATAAACCCGAAACACAACCTTTCACAGAACTGTTTCAAAAAACCATTTGGTTTTTTTGCAAACTCGTTGCATGATTCCCCTATCGGCAATGACCGGTCATTAGAAACATTCAGAAAGGAGGTGCCAATGATTATTGGGACAACAGAGCAGATGGTAAAGGATACGAGCGGGGTTACGACCTAGGGGGCAGCCCCTCTACTCAACACCCCGGCTTCGGGATTTCTCAATCCTGCTTGGCCACCTCTAAATCTCGAGAAGAACCCGCATTCCTTGGTGCGGGTTCTTTCATTTGTGCCTGCCGGAATTTGATCGTATATTACCGCAAAACAACAGGATACCCGCATGACACGCCGCCCGACATTAAAAGACATCGCCCAAATGGCACGGGTTAGCGAAATGACTGTGTCGCGGGTGTTGCGCGGCAAGGGCGAAGCATCATCCTATACCTGCGACCGGGTACGCGAAGCGGCAAAAACATTGGGCTATGTGCCCAACCAGATCGCGGGGTCATTGTCTTCTAACCGCGTAAACCTGATCGGGGTCATCGTGCCATCGGTCAGCAGCTCGGTTTTTTCCGAAGTTCTGACCGGTATCATTACTGTCCTGAAAGAAACCCAACTGCAACCGGTCTTCGGGGTCACCGGCTATGATCTGGACACCGAGGAAACCGTGGTTAGGCAAATGCTGTCATGGCAGCCAAGCGGCTTGATCATCGCCGGACTGGAACATACCGATGCCGCGCGTCAGATGATGATAAGATCCGGCATACCCATAACCGAGATCATGGATGTAGACGGCAACGCCATCGATATGAACGTCGGCATTTCGCACCAGCAGGCAGGTTATGACATGGGGCGGTTATTTGCACAGAAAGGCTATCGGAATATAGGTTTTATCGGCACCAAACTACATTCGGATTTCAGGGCTGAAAAACGACTTCGCGGCTTTCAAAACGCCCTTTCGGAAGTGGGCCTGGGGATTGACGATCAGGAATTTTACACGGGCAACTCTACTTTGCGCATCGGCAAGGATCTGACCGAAAAGCTTTTGGCCCGAAATGACAGACTTGACTGCATATATTATTCAAACGATTTGCTGGCCGCAGGCGGGCTGATGCATTGCATCACCCACGATATTACCGTGCCCAAACAACTGGGGATTGCCGGGTTTAACGGCTTGGAGCTGCGCCAAGGTCTGCCTAAACTGACCGCAACAACCTATGCTTATCGCAGAGAAACCGGGGTAAAAGCCGCGCAAATGATTGTTGCGGCAAAAATCGGCAAAAAAAACCGCAGTCATGAAAAAGCGGTTTTTACGCCCAAGATCGAGCTGGGCGATACGCTGTAACATGATCTATGTAACCGACACCATCACACTGGAAGACTGGGAAATCAGCGAAAGCTTCCACCGCGCATCCGGCCCCGGCGGGCAGAATGTAAACAAGGTGTCCACCGCCGTTGAACTGCGCTTTGAAGCGGCGCGTTCCCCCAACCTTTCACCTTACGTCAAAAACCGCCTGCGCACGCTGGCGGGACGCAAATGGACGAAAGACGGCGCGTTAATCATCACCGCCGAAAAGCACCGCTCACAAGCAATGAACCGCGAGCTGGCACTATCCAAGCTGATAGAGTTGATCCAAAAAGCCACCGAGCGCCCCAAACGACGGGTCAAAACCCGTCCCACGCTGGCCTCGAAACGCCGCCGTCTGGAGGGAAAAAAGCAACGCGGACAGGTTAAATCCCTGCGGGGGAAGGTAGTAGACGACTAGGCTTGGCCCTAAATCATCTAAAAGTTAACGGCTTATTCATCTTCTTTTTTCATTGTGGTGTGGAATAAGGGTGCCACATCTATGTTGCGGTTATTGACTTTTAACGGGATCAATTTTTGTCTGGCTCTTGTGTTGGGCATTTTATGCTTTTCTGCCCCGCTAAAGGCCGCCAGCTTTAAAGTGCCAAAACCTGCTTACGTTACAGGTGGTACCATCATGTTTCCCTATTCCCTACAGCCGGGCGACAGGAATAATGTGTATTTTGAAACCTTCATCAAGGCCTCATTCCCGCTGTGGAAAAGCAAGAAATCAAAACTTTCCGTATTCGTTAAAGGCTTTTATAGCAAGGACAGCCAGGCACTGACTTTCAACAATCGCAGCAAAGCCTCGGTCGGAATTTCTTATAGTCACAAGCTGCATAAAACCTTCAGCATTACCGCCACAGCGAAATATGATTACGATTACCGGCCACTTTCCAGCAAAACCAAATCGGGGTTACGGGCAAACTTGTCCTATTTTTATTACAAAAGCTGGTGGCGCAATATGCCGGGCGGGCATAAGGGTTGGTTTCGGCAAAAATCATGGGCCCGCGCATGGGGGGTGTTCACCTACCCCGAAAGCCTGGATGCCGGCAATCACAATCTGGCGTTCATCACAGGTTTGGAAGCGGCTACCGCTTTCGTGCGGCCAAAGGGCAAGTTGCAATATGTGCCATTTGCAGAACTGACCTTTGCCCGTGATAGCTATAAGCTGTCCTTCAACAACAAAGTAATCCCCGCTGCGGGATTCAAATTCCGATACCCCCTAAAGGGCGGCGAGATCAATCTGGGTGTGAAATACGCAATTGACCGGCGTTGGATTAACGGCACCACGGAATATGGCACGGTTATCTTTGCCGGTTGGTATAAATCGTTTTAAACCAGCACTTCACGCGCCTCTTGCGGGCTTAGGTCAAAGACCCGCTTATAGCGGTCAATTTCACTTTGCGGCCCCATGGCCTTATTCGGATTATCCGACAATTTGACTGTCTGAACCCCGTTGGCAGACACCGCTTTACAGACCAGTGAAAACGGGGCCAAAGCATCATTTTTGACCAGCCCGCGAAAATCATTGGTCAACAACGTGCCCCACCCGAAGGCGGTTTTCACCTGCCCTTTGAACTGCCCCGCAAGCTGCATGATTTCATCCACATCCAACCCGTCTGAAAAAATAACCAATTTTTCGGTCGGGTCTTCGCCCCGCACCTGCCACCAGCGAATGGCGGCAGTTGCACCTTGTGCAGGATCACCACTATCAACACGAATGCCGGTCCATTTTGCCAGCCAGTCGGGGGCGTTTTCCAGAAAACCCTCTGTACCATAAGTATCGGGCAGGATGATCAACAGGTTGCCATCATGATCTGCCTGCCAATCTTGCAAAACCCGATAAGGCGCACCGGCCAGTTCCGCATCGGTTTTTGACAATGCCGCATAGATCATCGGCAATTCATGGGCGTTGGTGCCTATTGCCTCTAGCTCGCGGCGCATGGCAATCAGGCAGTTTGACGTGCCGGTGAATTTGTCGCCCAAGCCTTCCCGCATGGCTTGCGCACACCAATCCTGCCACAAAAATGAATGCCGCCGCCGCGTGCCAAAATCAGCCAAAGCCAGATTGTCGATCGTTTTCAAGCGATTCACTTTTTCCCACAGTTTGGCCATTGCGCGGGCATATAGGATTTGCAGCTCGAACTTGCCCATCCCTTTAAGCACCGCGCGGGAACGCAATTCCATCAATATGGCCAAAGCGGGAATTTCCCATAGCATCACTTCCGGCCAAGAGCCTTCAAAACTCAGCTCATACTGATCCCCGCGCTGCGCCAGATGATAGGCGGGCAGCGTCAGGTTTTCAAACCAGTCGATAAAATCCGGCTGGAACATCTGGCGTTTGCCGTAAAACATATTACCGCGCAGCCAAGTGCTTTCGCCGGACGACAGGCGCAATGTTCGGGCATGATCAAGCTGTTCGCGCAATTCCCCTTCATCAATTATATTTGCCAACGGAATGGTCGTTGTCCGGTTCATCAGACTGAACCTGACACGCACATCGGCCATATGCCGGTAAACCGACTGGCACATCAAAAGCTTGTAGAAATCCGTATCAATCAAAGAACGGATGATCGGGTCGATTTTCCAATTGTGATTATAAACGCGGCCAGCAATATCGATCATGTCATCCCCTTGGAATTTTAGCCCCTAGACCTTCACTTTAACCGAGCGTATATCCTCGTCCATGTCAAAATATATCGTAGCCGCCCTATATCATTTCACCAGGTTTGAGGACACAAAAGCCCTTCAAGCCCCGCTTCAGGCTGTTTGTGATGCAAACGGCGTAAAAGGTTCGTTGTTGCTGGCAGCCGAAGGCATCAACGGCACCATTGCCGGAAGCCGCTTCGGCATTGATGCGGTGTTAAACGCCATCCGCGCGTTACCCGGCTGTGCAAAATTTGTGCATAAAGAAAGCCAAGCATCAACAATGCCGTTTTTGCGCATGAAGGTGAAGTTGAAAAAAGAGATCGTCACCTTGGGTATTCCCTCGGTTGATCCCACGGCCCATGTCGGCCATTACGTTGACCCCAAAGATTGGAACGATCTGATTGCCCAGGACGATGTGGTGCTTATCGACACCCGCAATGATTACGAGGTCGATATCGGCACGTTTCAGGGCGCACTAGACCCGAAAACCAAATCTTTCGGCGAATTTCCGGACTGGTGGGAAAAGAACAAAGACCGGTTTCACAACAAGCGTGTCGCCATGTTCTGCACTGGCGGCATCCGATGCGAGAAATCGACCAACTTTCTGATCAGCCAAGGGGTTGATGACGTTTACCACCTAAAAGGCGGCATTCTGAAATATCTGGAAGAAATCCCGCAAAAAGACAGCACATGGGATGGCGAATGTTTTGTTTTCGATGCCCGCGTTTCGGTTAAACACGCGCTTGAAGAAGGCACATATGCACTATGCTATGCCTGCCGCATGCCGCTTGCACCGCAAGATTTTGATCGCCCCGAATACGAGCACGGCGTCAGTTGCCACCAATGCATAGACAACCATAGCGAAGAGCGCAAAGAGCGGTTTCGCGAACGCCAAAAACAGGTTGAACTGGCCAAGGCCCGCGGAATGAAACATATCGGCTAGGGCCTAATTTTCGCCTGCTTTAAGCTGAAGGCTTAGGGTCAGGCCCCATGCCAACAGCCTATCCAGCACAGCATGACAGCTTCGAGACATCTTTTTCAAATGTCTGTGCGGCCAGTTTCAACCCCTCAACCGTGGTCAGATACGGAAAGATCGTGGCCCCAATATCTTCGTAGGTCATACCTGCCTTGATCGCCATCACGGCGGTTTGTATGCTGTCGGCACCTTCTGGTGCAATGATATGCGCCCCGAGCAATTTCTTTGTGGTTTTATCCGCAACCAGTTTGATCAGCCCGCGCGTATCGCGCGCCGCCAATGCGCGTGGCACATGTTCCAGAGGCAAAACCGATGTCACAGTGTCGATGCCTTGGGCCTTTGCCGCCGCTTCGGTCAGGCCAACGCTTGCAACTTGCGGATCAGAGAAAACCACCGCAGGCATGGCTGAGTTATCATAGCTTAGACTATCACCGTTCATGGCATTTTGGGCCGCAAG
>JASFZB010000037.1:0-28285 GCA_045046705.1 Rhodobacterales bacterium
TGCGCGTAAGCGGCTCATGCTGATATTGCGCCCCGCTTCAATTTGGGAAACCGCGCTTTGCTTTGTTCCCATGCGTTCGGCAACTTGCGCTTGGGTAAGCCCTGCACTGGCCCAGCCATCTAAAATGTAACGCCGCGTTACGCCAAAGTTGTTTGAATTTTCTCAAGGCTGGTCATTTGCAGACCACCCCTACCATTCTGAAACGAGAAATAGTTGCAGGGACTACCACTGTAAAATCCCCCCGATCAGTTTCCTTCCAATATCCGGCGCAACTCTTCACTGCGTGCGCGGGTCATCTCCTCAAGACAATTTGCCCAGACCAACGGCACAATGCTGCCGCCGCGATAGGCCAGTATTTTAACTGCGCAGTTTTTATCCCGATATGTAATCCAGGCCCTCTGGGCATCGCGTAATACAATCACGCCCGGCACGGCACCTTCGGGCAGGTAATCCAGATCCGCCTGCTTCAGATAGGCCATCGCCCGCTTGTAATCTGCATTCAGATCACTGTCTGCAGCCTTATAGGATTGATATGCGCAAATGCTGATTTCCGTCTGGGTTTCGGGTTCATCACAACCCACAGCCGCTTTTCCCATAACCGGTGCGAACAGAATACAGCCGATGCAAAACAGGTATTTTATCATTGTGAATGGTTCCAGTTCATTTCAGCAACCCCAAATCCGCCGCGCGTTGCACGGCCTCGGCACTGGTGCGGGTTCCAAGTATTGCGCGCACTCTGGCCAGTTGCGATTTCACAGTGATAACCGGCATGCCCAAATTGGCTGCGGTATCTTCGATATGCACGCCGCGGGCAAGCGCGTTCAAAAGGGTTTTCTGTTTTTCATTGATCTTGATCGCGGATAATTTTTCATTGTGAATCAGCCGCAGTATTTCGGTTATTTCGGTTATTTCCGCATCGTTAAACTCACGATCCGGGCGTGAGAATCCAGCGATTGAATGTTCATCATTGCCGTCAATGGACAGCACAAACCCGTAGTTCATGCCATAAGCCTGTGCCTCTTTTAACACGCCCCGGCTATCAATTGCCACCAAGTCCCGCCAGCGGCATATTCCCTGATTTTGCATTCCCCACATGACAACCGGGTCGCTTAGGAAAAAGCCGTTTTCTTCGTAATAGTTTATCCAGGCAACGGGGTAGGTTTGAAACATCAGTTTCGGTGCATTGAATTCAATGTGAAGCGCAATCGCATAGCCGGTGGGTGCTAAATCTTTCAGCACATCCAGCCAATGGTTTATGCCTTCCATTTTTTGCATGTCTTGAATTTTCCCTAACATTTATGTGCGTTTGCAAGATTATTATATATTTATGCATTATAATCACTATATTAAGATGAATGTAGCAAGTGGTAATATGCCCTTAGAGTTGAAAATAAACACGATTGAATGGCTTGCGCCGGTTGGGTTGCAAATATCCCTGCGTATCCGATTTGGCTCGCCCTTACGTTCGATCAATACATACCCCGCCAAATGGATCCTTAGGTACACTGAACTTGGCTTGCTGATGCACGACCCGGCAATGAAATGGGCCTATAAAACAATCGGCGCCTGCCGCTGGAGCGCATTGTCCTTTGAGGATACCCACAGTGTTTTGAAAATGGCTGCAAGCTATGGCATAAAATATGGTGCCGTGGTTTCGTGCTGTGCGGCAAATCAGGCCGGCAATCGCAGCATCGCCACATTTGGCCGCGCAGACCGCGAATATGAAGAGGACGAGCTGGCGCATTTACGTACATTTGTCCAAAATATCCATGACGAAGCGACACCGCCTGCAAACATAACGGATGCTGAAATAGAAGTTTTACTATTGCTCAAACGCGGGCTTATCATCAAAGAGGTCGCCGCAAAGCTGAACATCAGCGACAATGCGGTCAAACAACGTATGAGCAATGCCAGACGCAAATTGGGCGCGAAAACCACCGTCCATGCGGCATCCCTAGCACAACAATATGGACTAATTTAATCAAAAAGTGCAAGTTTTAGGGGTAATTACAACACAACCTATACTTTAGTATATACCGAAAAGTACAATTTTAAAGTTTCATTGACTCTCCAAAACAAGGAGATGAACGATGCATTTTGTTACTTTTGACTTCACCAACTTCCATAAATTTGGCTCAACTTTCTATGATTACCTGAGCTTGCGTAAAAAATACTTTGTGGATGAATTGAATTGGGATATTTTCTACGACGATCATGTGGAAATGGATCAGTACGACAACCCCTTGGCGCATTATTCCGTTGTCATCAAAGACGGGCAGGTTGTGGGCGGTGCCCGCATGGCACCAACCTCGGCAAAATGGGGGGATTGCACCTATATGCTGAAAGATGTGGCCCGCGGCATGATCCCGAATATCCCGGATCGGATTTATAAGCAGAACTTCAATACCAATCTGGTTTGGGAATGCACCCGTCTTGTGGTTTCAAGCAAGCTGAAGGGGATGCGTGATAAAGTGAGCTGTCTGAACCAGATCGTAGACGGCGTGGTTGCCGAAACCGCCGCCTTTGGGGCGCAAGACCTGATTTGTCTATCCCCCCCACATTGCCGCGCATGTTCCGGTCATTCGGCTATGACTGCAAACAAATCAGCGACCCCTATGTTTGCCCGGAAGACGGCAGGAAATATGCGGTTCTGATGATGCCGGCCGCCAAAGCCCTGGAGGATGTTAAAGAAGCCGCTTAAGATTATTATAAACTACCTGCGAGCGGCCGCGCTTGGAACAGCTTGGCCACTCGCGGACCAGTTAATGCTGGCGCCTGCAGTTTTTGTGTCGCCCCAGGTTTTAAAGATAATCTCGAAACCCTCTACAGAGATCTGACCGGCAACAAGACAAAACCTGTGGCAACGTGAACTTCAGCCCATATAAAACCCGTATTGCACTGGAATTTGCGCTTTTACATCCACGCCCAATTCTTGCGCCGCATGCATCGCCCAATAGGGGTCACGCATCATGGCACGGGCCAAAAGAACCATATCCGCCTGACCGCTTGCAATAATGTCTTCCGCCTGTTTTGCCTGCGTAATCGCGCCTACGGCCAGCGTTGCAATCCCGGCTTCAGTGCGCAATTTTGCCGCCAGCCCCACCTGATCCGCCGTGCGCGACCCGATTGAGGCCCGTGCCGCAGGTGTCGCCCCGCCGCCGGAACAATCGACACAATCCACACCGCGTTCTTTCAACCATTTCGCCATCTCGATATTGTCCTCGATGGTCAAACCGCCCTCGATCCAGTCAGCCACCGACAGACGCACTGACAGGGGCAAATTTTCAGGCCAGACGGCGCGAACCGCTTCCACGGTTTCCAGCATCATGCGGGCGCGGTTTCGTAAATCTCCGCCATATTGATCGGTGCGCGTGTTTACCAAAGGCGTGAAAAAACTGTGCAGTAAATAGCCATGTGCGCCGTGGATTTCCAACAGCTTATAGCCAGCCGCCAAGGCCCGTTCGGCGGCGGCCACAAACATCCCTTGCATGTCGGCAATTTCCGTCACACTCATCTGCTGAGGCGTTTTCCACAGCCGTGTGCCATCAGGATCAAACGGCGCATCCGACGGCCCGACAATGGGCCAGCCGCCCGCATCATCCTTCAAATGCGCCCCACCATCCCAAGGCTTTGCAGCCGAGCCTTTGCGCCCCGCGTGCCCGATCTGAACGCCGGGAACCGCCCCCATTTCAGTGATAAAGCGGTTGACCGGTGCCGCCGCTTCAATCTGGGCATCGTTCCACAATCCGGTACAACCGGGCGTGATCCGTCCATCGGCCCGCACCGCTGTGGCCTCGGCCATGACCAAGCCCGCCCCGCCTGCGGCACGCGCCCCCAGATGCACCCGGTGCCAGTCATTCATCACCCCGTCTAGGGCTGAATACTGGCACATCGGCGACACTCCGATGCGATTGCGAAAAGTAACGTCTTTTATGGTTAATGGGGTGAAAAGATGTGGCATGGCAGAGGACTCCTGAAGCTCTATTTGGCGTTAGATAAGCAGCCCTGTCGCGCAGGTACAAGGCAAAAATAAAGCCGCCTTATCCCAGCGTAATCCTTGGCCGTCCCGAAGCTATTGCCGTCAGTTCCGCTTCCACAAAAACATCACGCGCCTCGACCGAAGCGGTGCGTATATCGCGCTTCATGCGCACCTGAACACCTTCGGCACCGGCTTTGCGTGCGCCGGCGATTGCCTGCTCGCGAAGATGCGTTTCCAGCGCATCAAGGGCCGCCGACTGGGTGGTGAAATCCTGCGGCCCGCTTTCAAAATGCACCCGAAACCGGCCTTCGCCCTGTGCCGTAATGTGCCCTGCTACCCGCATCGAGATTTGCCCGACCACCGCACCAATGGCATTGGCAACACCGGCATATTCGGGCACCACAACCTTTGCCGAAAGCCGCTTGCCAACCGCCCCGTAATAGCTGTTCGCCGAGGCCCCAAGCCCGATAATCGGCAGGTTCAGCCCGACATCCATCGCCAGCAGGCCGCGGTGGTGCACCATGCCCTGACGGGTCAAAACGTGGCGTGCCAATTCCGTCGCGGGCAGGCCAAAATCAAACCCGTCTTCGGAAAAAGCGGTTTCCAGCAAAGCTTCCGCCGATTGCCCGGTCAACTGGTCAATAATCATCTGCGCCAAAGCTTCCGCCCCCGTCGCCAACCTGTTGCCACTGCCCGTACGTTGGCGCGCAAATAATTGCAGGGCTTTATCCGCCGCCAAAGCGTCCCACGCATCCAGCCGCCCCGAAACATGCGCCGCGTCTGATGGGGTTATCCCCGCCATCATCACCACTCCGCGCGTCACCAGCCCCTGCAACGCGCCTTGTTCCATGCGGTTATGCACCACATCGACCATGGATCGGGCCTGATCGGCGAGCCGCGCCATAACGACGGCCTCGCGCTCTGTTAGACGATCCGGCACAACACCTGTTGCCAGCACAAACCGCGCATCATATTCACCGATTACATCCGCCCCGATTTGCGCATCAAGGGCTGCGTGAACCATGTCGGCCCAGTCCACCGCCAGCAAGGATACCGGCATCACCCGGCGCGGCCCCAATGTGATCGCCGATGCAAGACCGCCTGTCACCATATGCACCTGACTGTCGCCACCCAAACCGGTTGTGCGCATCGCCACCGCTTCGACCATGGTGCGAAACGCCCCGACCCGTGCGCCTTGGGGGTCGATGATCGGTCGCCCGTCGCGCAGCACGGCCACATCCGTGGTGGTGCCGCCAATATCGGACACAATCGCGTTTTTCTCATCGGTCAGCCAGTTGGCCCCGACAATCGAGGCAGCAGGCCCCGACAGGATGGTTTCAATCGGCGAAATCCGCGCCTGATCTGCCGAAATCAGCGCCCCGTCACCGCGCACAACCATGAAAGGGGCTTCAATGGATTTGGCGGACAAAAGCCCCTCGACCGCCGAAATCAGATGGGCGATCATCCCGATCAGTCGTGCGTTCAGCAAAGCGGTCATAGCCCGTTTAGGGCCGTTCAGTTTGGCACTTAGATCATGCGAACAGGACACCGGTTTGCCGGTTAACTCGCGGATAATATCGCGGGCGCGAATTTCATGGGCAGGGTTGCGGGTGGCAAATTGGCTGGCCACGGCAAATCCCGAAACATGATCGCCGTATTCAGACAGACCGATCCGCAATTCGGTTTCATCCAATGCAGCCGTTTCGTTTCCTGCATGGCTGTGACCGCCATTCAGGAAAATAACAGGATCACCCTTTAGCGCATCCTGCAAACCCTGCCGCATCAAATCGCGCTCGGAAAATCCGATAAAAACCAGACAGACGCGGCCACCCTGGCCCTCCACCAGCGCATTCGTGGCAAGTGTCGTGGATAGCGAGACCATGGCAATATCACCGGCATGGGCACCAATTTCGGTCATCACCGCATCAATCGCCCTGCCCACACCGATCGCCAGATCATGGCGCGTTGTCAGGGCCTTGGCAGACGCAACCACACGTGCCTCATCTTCAATCAGAACCGCATCCGTATAGGTGCCTCCAGTGTCGATCCCAAGCATCAGGGCCATGTCTTACCTCATAACTATTCAGGCACCGCCCTAGCAACGCAGACATAAATTGTCACGGCTGAAAACGACCGAAAAAGTCGTGAATACCAAATCCTGGATGCCTATTTGAGCAAGCCTTTCAAAAGCCCCCCAAGCTTGTCTTTCGCTTGCTTTTCGATTTTGCTTTTCAACGCATCCTGCTTCACTTTCAATGCCGCCTTTTCGGCCCCGAGCCTGCCTTTTGACAGCAAATTGATCAGCCCGCCCATATCGGGGCGGAAGCTCAGGTTGCTCCACGGGCCGGATATATTGACCGGAACCGAGAATTTCGCGTCCTTGGATAACGAAGAGGGCGTCACCGTATAGCGCATATTTTGCTCGCCCACATTGATCTGCCCTTTGCCTTCGGCCTTAAAGAGCGGGCTGACCATCAGCATATCCACATTTTGTAAAACGCCTTTTTCCATCTGAAACGTCCCGGTCAGGCTGGTGAACTCGGTCGCCCCCTTAAAGCCGCCAAAGGCCTGTTTAAGGTTGCGCATCATCGCGGCCAGATCAATGCCTTTGAAACTGCCCTTATCAATGCGCAATGTCCCATCCCCCGTCAGGCTGTGCATGATCTGATACAGGCTGCTGCCGGTGCCGGACAGCTTCAACGTGGTATTGCCCGACCCCGTCAAGCGGCGCAAATCCAGAAGCCGGCCCAAAAGCGGTTCCAACTGCACCCCCTTGGCGGTAATGTCGGAACTGAACGTAACCGCTTTGCCACCACTGAACCCGACGACGCCAGTGATCACGCCTTGATAGGCGCGCACCTCGTTCAATGTCAGGCGCAAAGCCCCGCTGCGCAGACGCGCCTTAATATCCGTGCGGCCCAATTGGCTGACCCCCAGGTCAATCGACTTGGCTTTCAACGCAACATCCGCATCAATTGCATCCAAGCCACTGATACGGATCGGATCTTTGCTCCACGCACCGGAACTATTGGACGCACCCGCCCCACTGGCACCAGCCCCGCCACTGTCACCCGAAGCATAGGCCGAAAAATCCAGGGCCCCTGCGCTTAGGTTTGCCGTGATATAGGGCAGTTTTTTGAATGCCAGCCCGGCATTGCCCTGAAAGGTATTTTGGTCCAGCGCGAACAGGGCTTTTGTCAAAGTGTTTTTGCCATTTCGCACCTTAACCACCCCTTTGACCCTTGCGGTTTTCCCTGTGCCTTTGGGAAAGCCGATCTCTTGTCCCGCCGCTTTTAGCGTCGCGGGCAAATTGCTGGCCTTGAAATCAATCGAGCCGTCCGCATTGCCGGTGCGACCATTCACCAAACCGGCCCATGAAAACGTGAAAGCATTCTGCCCGGTCAGGGTCAGCGTTGCATTCACCCGCAATGTGTCGGCCCAGTTTTCCGGCCCCGTTAACTCGAACCCTGCTGTGATCGGCAATCCATTCATCGTCACCGCTGCATCCCCTGCCAGATTAAGTCCCGCCGAGGACATCATGATCGTACCCTTTGAGGACAAATTCGACGCCCCCTTCAAGGCGTCCGGCAAAGCGGTGCCGGTTAGTTTGGTCAAAGCCGCCATATCGGGCAGCTCGAAATCATACTGCCCGTTCAAAAGCGGTGCCGCATCAGGTGCCATCATCGCCTGCCCGTTAATGGATGCGCGCATTTTGCCGACATAAACCGACCCCGCCAGATTGGACACCTGACCCGCCATGAATTTTGTCAAGTCGGCAACCGACAGATCGACCTTGGCTTTGCGCCCATTCCACACCGCCGAGCCGTTAACCACCGCTGCGGCCGATTTAGGCAGTGCTATTGTCGCATTGATCTCTTTAAGGGTGATATTTTTCCCCGAAGTTGCATCCCGGTAAGTGACTAAGCCGTTTCGGACGGTTCCCTTGGCCAAAGTAAACCCTGACGTACCGCTAGCGCCTATTGACGTACCGCTATCTTGCCCTGCCGCATCCGTGGCGCCAGCCAGTTCCCAGTTTGCCACACCGTCCTTGCGCCGTTCCAGATGGATCACCGGATCATCCAGCACCAGCCGCTTGATCTCTAGATTGCCACCGATCAACGCCGCCAAGCCCACACCCACCGAGGCGCCGGAGGCCGTGATCATATTCGGTTCGGACGCCCAGCTTGCGTTGGAAATTGTCAGCGGCCCGGTTTTGACGCCTAACACAGGGTATATCGTTGGCTTGAACGTGCCCGACAGCGTCAACGTCCGCCCGGTGGCCTTTTGCAGTTGTGCCGAGGCCAGATCACCAATTTTATCCGCAGGCAGCATAAACACCAGCCCGATTGCCAAAACCCCTAAAACCACCAAAACCGTTATAATCCGCACAATCCAGCGCATGGCCTGCCTCCACTTCTTTTGCGTTATGTTACCATGTAGGCACACGCATGCCTATTCACAAATAGGACAAGGCATAATATCGTGGTTTAACACTCATTCAGGTATCCCATGACCCAAACAGTCCTAAGCCAAGTCGAAAACGGTATCGCCACCGTCACCCTGAACCGCCCGGCAAAGAAAAACGCCATGTCGTTCGATATGATGCGCGATCTGGTTGAAACCGGCAAATCGTTGGCCGCAACGCAAGGTTTGCGGGCTGTCATTCTAACAGGGGCGGATCATTGTTTTTGCGCCGGTATTGATCTGCAAAGCCTGATGAGCATGGCGCCCCGCATGGATGAAATACGCGATAAAATCCTTAACCCGCCAGAGGCCGAGGTAGCCAATGAATTTCAGGCCCCCGTCACGCTGTGGTCAACTTTGCCCGTCCCCGTCATTGCCGCCCTTGAAGGCGTGGCATATGGGGCAGGGGCGCAGCTTGCCCTTGGCGCGGATTTCCGCATTGCCGCACCCGATACAAGGTTTTCAATCATGGAAGCCAAATGGGGCCTGATCCCCGATATGGGGATAAGCCAGAGCCTGCCCAAATTGATGCGGGCCGACATCGCCATGGAGCTGATCATGACAGGCCGCGTGCTAGGTGCAGCCGAGGCCCAAAACATCGGCCTGATCACCAAGCTGTCGGACGACCCGCTGGCCGAAGCGATGTCCCTGGCCCGAACCCTATGCACCAAATCCCCCGACGCGCTTGCCGCGGCCAAGAAACTGGTAAACGGCACATGGGGGTGTGGCAAAGCGGGGCTGCGATTGGAAGCCGAACTGCAAGCCGCCATCATCGGTGGACCTAACCAGATGGAAATGGTTATGGCGGTGATGGGCAAGCGGGAAGCGAGGTTTAAGTGAGGGGTGTTGGGCTAACGAGTGGTTTCGGCACTTTACCATGATCTTGAATTTCGTATAATGTAAGCTACAAATTGCAAGTGAGTTAACATGCCTCAACCTTATCATGGTGGCTGCGAATGCGGCTCAGTTCGTTATGTCATAACGGGTGAGCCGATTGTTACATATGCATGCCATTGCACCATCTGTCAGACACAGTCGGGCAGTGCATTCGGGTTGGCAATGCGCATCCATGCCAAAGACTTCCAAATTACCTCCGGCAAATTGAAAAGCTTTACCAGACAAGCCGATAGCGGGCAGGTTTTCACAAATTCATTTTGCCCAAACTGCGGCACAAGAATTCATCACCAAGCCAGCAAGGCAGCAGGCCACCTTAGCCTCAAACCAGGAACCCTGGACGATGCCAGTTGGTTGAAACCGACGTATCACGTCTTTGCCCGAAGTGCGCAGCCATGGTTTATCTTTCCAAATGATACCCAAGTTTTTGACACAATACCCCCAGATAGATCGTGGCTCGCGGGCAAGTAACAAAATGACACGTTATCCGTCCTTAGATCACCCCTCACCAATCAACAAATCCTTATAGCTTTTTGCACCTTTACGCGATATGGCACGGCCATGACCCAGAACCCGCCAAACCTGCGCCCCGATCTTGCGCCCCGCGCCCGCATTACTGAACCTAAACGCGAAGGCCAGCCGCAGATTGGTATGGTTAGCCTCGGTTGTCCCAAAGCGCTGGTCGACAGCGAACGTATCCTGACCCGCCTGCGGGCCGAAGGCTATGCGATCAGCCCCGACTATGCTGGTGCGGATGCGGTGATTGTGAACACTTGCGGGTTTCTTGACAGTGCCAAGGCCGAAAGTCTGGATGCCATTGGCGAGGCTTTGCGCGAAAACGGCAAGGTTATCGTCACCGGTTGTCTGGGGGCCGAGCCTGATTATATCCGCGAGCATCACCCGCAAATTCTGGCCGTCACAGGCCCGCAGCAATATGAGCAGGTGCTGGACGCGGTACACGCTTGCACACCGCCCTCGCCCGATCCGTTCATAGATCTTTTGCCCGCCACGGGTGTCAGCCTGACGCCGCGCCATTTCAGCTATCTGAAAATCTCGGAAGGCTGCAATCATAAATGCAAGTTCTGCATCATCCCCGATATGCGTGGCCGTCTGCAATCGCGTCCTGCCCATGCGGTAATGCGCGAGGCTGAAAAGCTGGTCGATGCAGGCGTCAAGGAGCTGTTGGTGATCTCACAAGATACCTCTGCCTACGGGCTGGACATCAAGCACAAGCTTGACCGCAACCACCGCGCCCATATCGTTGATCTGGCCCGCGATCTGGGCACATTGGGCGCGTGGGTGCGGTTGCACTATGTCTACCCCTACCCGTTCGTGCGCGATCTGATCCCTTTGATGGCGAATCCCGCAAGTGGCGTGTTGCCCTATCTGGATATTCCGTTTCAGCATTCGCATCCTGACGTTCTGAAACGTATGGCGCGGCCTGCAAAATCCGCGAATACTTTGGCGGAAATTGCCGCATGGCGCAGTGCCTGCCCCGACATTACCCTGCGATCCACCTTCATCGTCGGCTACCCCGGCGAAAGCGAGGCCGAGTTCCAACATCTGTTGGACTGGATGGACGAAGCGCAGTTGGACCGGGTCGGATGTTTCCAGTATGAGAACGTCGCGGGGGCGCGTTCGAATGCGCTGCCGGATCATCTGGCGGCAGAGGTCAAACAAGACCGCTGGAACCGTTTCATGGAAAAAGCGCAAGCAATTTCGGCAGCGAAGCTGGCGGCGAAACTAGGGCAGCGGCTGGAGGTTATCGTCGACGAGATCGACGCCGACGGGGCCACTTGCAGGACACAGGCGGATGCGCCCGAGATTGACGGGAACCTGTTTATCGACCAAGGCTTCGAGGCGTTGAAAGTTGGCGATATTGTCAATGTCGAAGTCGATGAGGCAAGTGAGTATGACCTGTGGGGTCGGATAAATCAGAGTGTAACATAAAAAAGTGGTACCCGCGGCCGGACTCGAACCGGCACGGCCTAAGGCCCAGAGATTTTAAGTCTCTTATGTCTACCATTCCATCACGCGGGCATGCCTGACTTCGGGCGCACATTCGCTTTTTCGCGCTCGATTGTAAACAAAGCAAATGCCGAAAGTCGAAAATTTTTATTCCCCTGTATTCAGCTTTCCCGTTGCCATTCCCAAAGCCTCTGTCTACCACTTCCATATAACCGAGATATTTCATGCCCACCCCTTATGACACCCCGTTAGACAGTGTGAAAGACACCCTTCATCCGGTCGAGGTGCGTGATAACCTGCGCGGTATTTTATGGATGCTGGTTTCGGTTCTTGTCGCCAGCATCATGACTTTGGCAGTGCGCGTGGTTTCACTGGAACTCAGCAGCGTGCAAGTGGTGCTTTACCGGTCGGCTATTGCGATTGTGCTGGTCGGGGCCGGCTTTATCCTTGTGACGCCTTTGCGTCGAAAACTGTCCTTCAGCAAGCCCGTGCAGCACCTTATTCGGGGCACACTGGTCGCCATTGCCACCCATTTCGGGTTTTACACCATTGCCACCATTCCGCTGGCAACGGCGACGGTTCTGTTTTTTACCGCACCGATTTTTGCCACGCTTCTGGCGGTTCTTATTCACGGGGAGACGATCGGGCCACGCCGCATATTGGCGATTTTTGCCGGTTTTGTCGGTGCTTTGGTGGTTTTGCGTCCAGGCTTCGGTGCGCTGAACCTGGGCATGCTGACGGCGATGGGCAGTTCCATCTGTTTTGCAAGCGCATTAACCATGTCGCGCAATCTGGCGCAGGCGGACGGGCCGCTGAGCACCTACTTTTCGTCCATCGCGATCACGGCCCTGATAACAATCCCGATTGTGGGCACAGACCTGAGCCTGCCACAAATGACTGTTTCCTGGATTGCACTTATTCTGGTCGGCCTGACCAGCATGGTGCGCGGCATTGCAGACATCGAGGCGTATCGCCACGCAGAGGCCGGAATCCTTGCCCCCGTTGCTTATCTGCGGCTGGTTTTTATTGGCGTCGGGGCCTATTTCATGTTCGGCGAAAAACCCGATTGGCAAACCCTGCTGGGGGCGCTGATTATCATCGGATCCTCCCTTTATATCGCCCAGCGAGAGGCGGCATTGAAGAAGCGGGTTAACAAGCCGTCTCGCCCCTAGCTTTTCTGCAAAAGCGGCATCAGTTTGGACATGTCGGGGCCGTGACCCATGCCGGTCAGGGCTTTGCGTAGCGGCATGAACAGCCCCCGCCCCTTGCGGCCCGTGGCGTCTTTCACAGCCCCCGTCCAGGCCTTCCATGTCTCGCTTGTCCAGGGTCGTTCAGGCAACATCGCCAGCGCGGTTTCAACAAAGTCCTTATCTTCCTCGGCAATCTCGGGCGTCGTGCCATTGACGCATAAATCCCACCATTTTGCGGCCTCGTCACGGGTGGCGATATTTTCGCGGATCGCCGTCCAGAAATCGGACTGCAGATCGGCGGGCACGCCCATATCCGTCAACTGATCTGCCATATCGGCAACCGGCAGGCTTGCGATATATTTGGCGGTCAGCGGCCCCAGATCAGCAACATCGAATTTGGTCGGCGCCGCCCCGAATGTGGATATATCGAAGCCTGCGATCAGCTGCTCCATATTGCTGCACAGCTCAATCGGGCCGGTCGATCCAAGCCGCGCCATATGGGATAGAACCGCCATTGGCTCAATGCCTTGGGCGCGTAAATCGCGCAGGGCCAAAACCCCCAACCGTTTCGACAGGGCCTCACCTTGTGGTCCGGTCAAAAGCGAGTGATGGGCAAAGGCGGGAACCGTGCCGCCCAAAGTCTGGATGATCTGGATTTGCGTCGCGGTATTGGTAACGTGATCGGCCCCGCGCACCACGTTGGTGATGCCGTAATCTATGTCGTCGCAAATACTGGCCATGGTGTACAAAAACTGGCCGTCGCCCTTGATCAGAACCGGATCAGACACGGTTGAACCCTCAATGGAACGGCGCCCTAAAATACCGTCTGTCCACTCAATCGGTTTCCAGTCCAGTTTGAAACGCCAGTGGCTTTCATGGGTTTTACGCAGCTCGGTTTTTTCATCTTCGCTTAGGTTCAGGGCAGAGCGGTCATAAACCGGCGGATTGCCCATATTAAGCTGTTTCTTGCGTTTCAAATCCAGCTCGACGGGGGTTTCGAAACATTCGTACAAACGCCCCATATCGCGCAATTGCTGCGCCGCCTGTTCATACCGTGCCAACCGGTCGGATTGTTTTTCAACCCTGTCCCACGTCAGGCCCAGCCATGTCAGATCCTCCATGATCCCGTCGATATATTCCTGTTTGGAACGCACCGGATCGGTATCGTCGATGCGCAGGATAAACGTGCCACCTGCCTTACGCGCGATCATGTAGTTGAAAAGCGCGGTACGCAGGTTGCCGACATGGATGTAACCGGTGGGGCTGGGGGCAAAACGGGTGGTTGTCATAAGAGAGGATTCCATTTGAATTCAGGCTGATATAACGTGCTGTTGCATAAACGCCAAGGGGGGCGTTGATCTTTGGTGACAGCCGCAAATAACCATGTATGGATTGCAACATCACAGTTTGCAAAACCCGGCGCGTTAATCATCAAGGTAGCTTCATGAAGTCCAAAACCATTACCAGCCTGATGCCGTTTCTATTCGTCTGGCTGTGGTCCACAGGCTTTGTCGGCGCCCGCTTCGGCCTGCCCTATATCGAGCCGTTCTTTATGCTTGGCCTGCGCTTTGCCATCACCATCCCCTGCTTCATCGTGCTGATTGTGATCTTGCGCCGCCGCTGGTTGCGACTGGATCAGATTAAAGTTCAGCTTGTGGTCGGTGCGCTGCTGCACGGGCTTTATCTGGGGGGCGTGTTTTACGCGGTGCGCCTTGGCACACCTGCGGGTATTGCCGCGATAATTGTTGGCATCCAGCCTATCCTGACCGCACTGATCAATCGGGTATTGTTTGCCCAGTCGGTGACCCTGCGCCAAACCATCGGGCTGGTTTTGGGCTTTGCCGGTCTTATCGCGGTAATTGCCGGCAGTGCCGAGATCAGCGGCTCGGATCTGGGCATGCAAGGGCTGATCACCTGCCTTATATCCCTTTTCGGCATTTCGATCAGCACCATCATCCAAAAACGCTTTGCCGGTGAAACCCCGCTGCTTTCAGGGGTTTTATGGCAATATATTGGCGCGATCATGCTCATAGGTACGGCATCCTATTTCACCGAAACCCACGTTTATACACCTGCATGGCAACTCTTCGCCGCCATCGGCTGGCTGGTGCTCGCGTTATCAATCGGCGCGATTTTACTGCTGATGTATATGATACGCATGGGCGAGATTGCCAAAGTAACAAGCTACTTCTATCTGGTGCCCCCCGTGGCCGTGATCCAGACATGGTGGCTGTTTGGCGAGACCTTAAGTTTAACATCGCTGATCGGATGCGCTGTTGTGGTCTTGGGGGTTGCACTGGTCGTGCGCAATTGAATTATCGCAAAACCCTGAACTTATACAACTTGTTTTTCACCCCGGCTTTCCTGTAAAAGAGACCCCATGACAAATCGCATCAAAGCTTTATCCGTCCATTTCTTTACCGCCACCGGCGCGGTTTTTGCCATGCTGGCAATGCTGGCAGCCGTCGATGAAAAATGGAGCTTGATGTTCCTGTGGCTGGTGGTGGCCTTTATCGTTGACGGTATCGACGGCCCGCTGGCGCGCCACTACCAAGTCAAGAAAAACGCTCCCGAATATGACGGCGTGCTGCTGGATTTGATCATTGATTACCTGACATATGTATTCATTCCGGCCTTTGCCCTGTTCAAAAGCGGCCTGCTGAACGGCTGGACGGGATGGGTTTGTCTGATCGTCATCACATTCACCTCGGTGATTTATTTCGCCGACACACGGATGAAAACAAAGGACAACAGTTTTGCGGGTTTTCCCGGCTGCTGGAACATGTTTGTTTTGGTCATGTTTGCCACCACACCGAACTGGGAAACCATTCTTGTTTTCACCGTAATCATTGCCGGTTCCATGTTCACCAACCTGAAATTCATCCACCCCGTGCGCACGGTGCGCTGGCGTATGGTCAGCCTGCCGGTAACCGCCCTTTGGACAATTCTTGGCGGCTATGCCGCTTGGCAGAATTTCGACATCGGGCACGGAACTGTTCTGACCCTGAGTGCCACCAGCCTATATCTGATGTTGGCGGGAATGTTGCAGCAGATCATACCGCAAAAAGCCTAAACGCGCATCAGTATAACACCAGTCACAATCACCAACGCGGCCACAAGCTTGCCTTTGTCGGCGGGTTCTTTCAGAAAAACCACACCGATCAGCACCGCAAACAACACGGATGTTTCACGCAAAGTCGCGATCAGCGCAATCGGGGCCAAGGTCATCGCCCAAACCGCGATCCAATATGCCCCGACCGAAGCCGCCCCCGCCATCAGGCCCAAAGCCCAGATGCGGGGGCGTTTTGGCAGCACTTGCGAACCTTTGAATATTAGGGCCCCTGTGGTGAATAAGGTTGAGTCTAGCAAAAAGGCCCAGCCAATAAAGGCCGATGGATGCAGTGACAGGCGTGCGCCAATACCGTCCGCCAAGGTATATCCCGCCGTTCCCATCGCAGCCATAAGCGCAAGCGGCAACAAATGCCGATGCTCGCCGTGAACAAAAACACCGCGCGCCATCAACAAAATACCGCACGCGACAATAAACACGCCGGTAATTTGATGTGTTGTAAGAGAATCCCTGAGGAAAATCAGGCTGATAATCAGCACAATAACCGGGGCGGTGCCGCGCGAAACCGGATAAACCCGACTTAAATCACCCTTTTGATAGGCCAAAGTCAGAAAGCTTTTATAAAACAGGTGAAACCCCACCGACAGGGCCAACCAGCCAAAAGAGGCCGCATCAGGTGCAGGAAACGCAAGCACCATCATCAGGCCGATACCGGCATGGGCAATCGACAATAAAACCATGCCTTGCAGCTTATCGGCGCCGAACTTTACATGCGCATTCCATGTGGCGTGCAGCAATGCGGCAAACAAAACCGCCAGAAAAATCCCGAAACTCATTGTCTGCAAATTCCCCAGATAAGGGCCTGTGATAAATGCAGCCTTATGCAATATCCCCACTTTGACAAGCGCAAACCAAATGCGCCCCTTCGAGACTGAACGCGAAAGGGGCGGCTTACACTTTGACGGTCATCGGCTCCTCAGCCTGTACCGTGGTCTTTGATTACACAAACATGGTTTACACTTTGTTAAAATACCTAGAATCACCCCAGCGCATCGGAACAGCGTTTACAGGTTTGCGCATGTTTGTGGCTGCCAACATCGGGTAGGATTTTCCAGCAGCGGGCACATTTTTCGCCTTCCGCTTTGGCAAAGACAACGGCAACGCCTGACACATCTTCAAGCGTGAAGGCAGCTTCAGGGGCCGCATCTCCCGAGACCTTAATGGTCGAGGTGATGCAAACATCTGCAAAATCAACGGACGCCAGCAGATCGCGCATGTCCGCATCCGCCACATAAACCACAGGGGCCGCTTCTAAAGATGCGCCAATGTTTTTCTCCCGCCGCTCGATCTCGATCGCGCCGGTTACCACGCGGCGGACATCACGGATTTTACCCCATTTCGCCGCCAGTTCCGCATTCAGCCAAGCGGTTGGCGTTTCAGAGAAATCCTCTAGGTGCACGGAGGCCTCATCGCCCGCATGGCGTTCCAGCCAGACGTCTTCCATGGTGAAAGCCAACATCGGGGCCAGCCATGTGGTGAGCCGTGCAAACAACATATCCAGCACAGTACGCGCGGCGCGGCGTGTCAGGCTATCGTCCGCATCACAATACAGCACGTCTTTGCGAATATCGAAATACACCGATGACAGGTCAATTGTGCAAAACTGGAATAACTGTTGGAAAACGCTTTGGAAATCATATGCGGCATAGCCATCGCGCACCGCAATATCCAGTTCAGCCAAACGGTGCAAAACCCATTGTTCCAGCTCCGGCATGTCAGCTACATCGACTTTTTCCGCGTCACTAAACCCGTTCAGGTTGCCCAGCAAAAACCGCATGGTATTGCGCAAGCGGCGGTAGCTGTCGGCGACATTTTTCAGGATTTCGTCACCGATACGCAGATCAGAGGTATAATCCGCCTGCGCCACCCAAAGCCGCAAAATATCGGCACCGTATTGCTTGATCACCTTTTCGGGCGCAATAGTGTTGCCGACGGATTTCGACATTTTCATGCCCTTGGCGTCCAGCGTAAACCCGTGGGTCAGAACCCCCTTATAGGGTGCGCGCCCATTGGTGCCGCAAGATTGCAGCATCGAGGAATGGAACCAGCCACGGTGTTGGTCGGTGCCTTCCAGATACAGATCCGCAATGCCGTCTTTCGGCCCATCGGCACGGTCGCGCATCACAAACGCATGGGTCGAGCCGCTGTCGAACCAGACATCCAGAACGTCTTGCACCTGCACCCAGTCATCCGCATTGTAGTCGTCGCCAAGGAAGCGTTGCTTGGCCCCGTCTTCAAACCAGCAATCGGCACTTTCGGCTTCAAACGCTTCAACAATCCGCGCATTTACCGCCGGATCGCGCAGAATAAAATTCTCATCCGTCGGCAGCGCGTCTTTACGCACAAAACATGTCAGCGGCACGCCCCAAGCGCGTTGCCGCGACATCACCCAATCAGGCCGCGCCTCGATCATTGAATACAGCCGGTTACGCCCTGATTTCGGCGTCCAGTTGACATGGTCGATCTCGGTCAGCGCACGGCTACGGATGGTTTTGCCGTGCTGATCCATGCCGTCGTTCAATTCACGATCAATCGACACAAACCATTGCGGCGTATTACGAAAAATAACCGGGGCTTTGGAACGCCATGAATGCGGATAGCTGTGCTTCACATGGCCGCGCGCAATCAACCCGCCCACTTCCACAAGCTTGGCAATCACAGCCGCATTGGCCTTGCCCTCTTTGCCCTTGCGGTCAAATACCTGCAACCCTGCAAACAGCGGCACATGCGGTAGAAATTCGCTTTCCTCACCCACATGGTGGGTCAACCGATCCAGCCAGTTGCGTTTCATAAAGACTTCGTAGTCATCCGCACCGTGGCTTGGCGCGGTATGGACAAAGCCCGTCCCCGCCTCGCTGGTCACATGATCACCGTCCAGCATCGGCACATCGTAGTCCCAATACCCGTCTGCGCCGTCGATACCTTTGAACGGGTGCGATAATACCATGCTGGCCAGCTCGTCATTGCTGACATCGCCAAGGTATTCAAATCCGTCCTCATCCACATTGGCAGCAGCAAAAGCGGCCAATGCCAAGGTGTGTTCCATGATATAAAAGTCGCCTTCTTTGGCCCAATTACCCTCATGCGCTTTTGTTACTTTATACAAAGCATATTTCAGCGTCGGGTTGTAACAGACCGCTTTGTTTTGCGGGATTGTCCAAGGCGTTGTTGTCCAGATCACCACACGCGCCTGTTGTAACTGCTTGGCACGATCACCATCCGCCTCGACGCTTTCAACCTGAAACGGCACCCAGATAGTGTGCGATTTATGGTCGTGATACTCGATTTCCGCCTCGGCCAGTGCGGTTTTTTCAACCGGAGACCACATCACAGGTTTCGAGCCTTGATATAATGAACCGTTCATCACGAATTTCATAAACTCGCCCGCAATCACTGCTTCGGCGTGATAATTCATTGTTAGATACGGGTCGTCCCACTTGCCGGTGATGCCCAGACGCTTGAACTCGTCGCGCTGAATATCAATCCAGCCCTCGGCGAATTTGCGGCATTCCTGACGCAACTCAATCACAGGCACATCGTCTTTGTTTTTGCCCTTGGCGCGGTATTGCTCTTCGATCTTCCATTCAATCGGCAGCCCGTGACAATCCCAGCCCGGCACATAGCGGCTGTCTTTGCCCATCATTTGCTGCGAGCGCACCACCATGTCCTTGAGGATTTTGTTCAGCGCGTGACCAATGTGCAAATGCCCGTTGGCATAGGGAGGCCCGTCGTGCAGCACAAAATCCTCGCGCCCCTGTTTTTCACGCAAGCGGTCATAAATACCGATGCGTTCCCAGCGTTTCAGCCACTCGGGTTCACGTTTCGGCAGGCCTGCACGCATGGGAAAATCGGTTTTCGGCAGGTTTAAAGTTTCTTTGTAGTCAGGCGTCTCGGCGCACATATGTTTGTTCCAGTATCATTGAATTTCATTGGCATTCTTGGTCAGCGCGGTTGTTCCATACGCTTTTCCCCGGTCACTTAACGCTTAAAGTGCCGGGCCAGTAATTCGTATTATAATGTCCAATACACATGCCATGGGCGCCTTATAGGGTGGTGGGCGCGGCGCGTCCAGACCCTAGCTGATCAACCCCAACAACTGATCCAGCGACGCTTTCGCATCACCATACAACATCCGCGTATTTTCCTTAAAGAACAGCGGATTCTCAATCCCGGAATAACCTGTCCCCTGACCGCGCTTAAGCACAATCACAGACTTGGCATTCCACACTTCCAGAACCGGCATGCCCGCGATGGGGCTATTGGGGTCTTCCTTGGCGGCGGGGTTCACGATGTCGTTTGAGCCGATCACCATGACCACATCCGTATCAGGGAAATCGTCGTTGATCTCGTCCATTTCCAGCACGATGTCGTAAGGCACTTTAGCCTCGGCCAGCAGCACGTTCATGTGGCCCGGCAAGCGGCCCGCAACCGGGTGGATACCAAAGCGCACGGTCTTGCCCTTGGCCCGCAAACGCCGAGTCAGTTCTGCCACCGATTGTTGCGCTTGTGCCACCGCCATGCCGTAACCCGGCACGATGACCACAGATGCGGCATCTTCCAACTGTGCCGCCACGGTGGCGGTGTCGGTTGCGACCATCTCGCCTTCGATTTCCATCGCGGGGCCTTTTGCGCCGCCAAAGCCGCCTAAAATGACCGAGATAAAGCTGCGGTTCATCGCTTTGCACATGATGTAGGACAGGATTGCACCTGACGAGCCGACCAAAGCCCCTGTCACGATCAGCAAGTCATTGCCCAGCAGGAACCCCGTTGCTGCTGCCGCCCAGCCCGAATAGCTGTTCAGCATCGAGACAACCACCGGCATATCGGCCCCGCCAATGGCAGCCACCAGATGTGCCCCAATGGCAAAAGCGATGATCAGCATCAGGTAAAGCGTCCAACTGCCGGACCCGCCCATATAGAGGGTGAGCAGGATAAAGCTGATTACCACACCAGCCAGATTTAGCGCGTGACGCATCGGTAAAATCAGGGCCTTGCCGTCCAGTTTACCCGCCAGTTTTCCAAAAGCGATGATCGAACCGGTAAAGGTAATCGCCCCGATAAAGACGCCAAGAAAAATCTCGACCTGATGGATAGAAACCTCGGCCCCTGTTAGCCCGTGGGTGCCGATAATATTGGAATTCAACCCGATCAGAACCGCGGCCAAGCCGACAAAGCTGTGCAAGGCGGCCACAAGTTGTGGCATCTCGGTCATTTCCACCCGTTTGGCAACAACCGCGCCCAAGAACGCGCCCACCCCCATCAAAGGGATCAGTATCATATATGACCAGCCACCCAATTGAGGCCCGAATATGGTGGCAAAAACCGCGATGGCCATGCCGACGATGCCGAACCAGACCGCGCGTTTGGCCTTTTCCTGATTGCTTAATCCGCCCAGGGCAAGGATGAACAAAACCGATGCAGCGATATAGGCTGCGGTGACAATTCCTGCGCTCATATCAATCCCCTCAAGACTTTTGGAACATTTGCAACATGCGCCGTGTGACCATAAAGCCGCCGACGATGTTGATGGTTGCAATCAAGATACTGGCCCCCGCCAGAACGGTGACGATAAAGCCGTTGCCACCGATTTGCAGTAAAGCACCCAGAATGATTATGCCCGAAATTGCGTTTGTGATCGCCATAAGCGGTGTGTGCAACGCGTGGCTGACGTTCCAGATCACTTGGAAACCGATAAAGCAAGACAGCACAAAAACGATAAAATGCTGCATGAAGCTGCTCGGCGCATAGGCCCCGATCAAAAGCATCAGCACTCCGCCGACGATCAACAGGCCGGTTTGCTGTTTGCCTGCCTTCAAGGTCGCTGCGGCTTCTTCGGCTTTTATCTCGTCTGCCGTTTTTTCAGGGGCTTTCGGTTTTTGCGCTGCTATGGCCTGAATTTTCGGCGGCGGCGGCGGAAAAGTGATCTTGCCTTTATAGGTGGCGGTGGCCCCGCGAATGACATCATCGGTCATGTCATGCTTCAGTTTGCCGTCCTTATCGGGTGTCAAATCCGCCATCATATGACGGATATTATTGGCATAAAGCGTAGAGGACTGCGCCGCCATACGGGCAGGCAGATCCGTGTAACCGATAATCGTGACACCGTTGTCTGTGGTGATTTTTTCGTCCATGACGGTCAAATCGCAGTTACCGCCGCGTTCCGCGGCCAGATCGACGATCACCGAGCCGGGCTTCATCGCCTGTACCATATCCTTCAGCCACAGTTTCGGCGCATCACGCCCCGGGATCAGGGCCGTGGTGATAACAATATCCATTTCAGGGGCAAGCTCGCGGAATTTTTGCAACTGCTTTTCACGAAATTCAGGGCTTGAGGGCGCGGCATAGCCCCCCGTGGCAGCCCCGTCCTGAACACTGTCTTTAAAGTCAAGATAGACAAATTCCGCGCCCATGCTTTCGATTTGTTCGGCCACTTCTGGGCGCACATCAAAGGCGTAAACCATCGCCCCCAAAGAGGTCGCGGTGCCAATAGCGGCAAGGCCGGCCACGCCTGCCCCCACAATCAAAACCTTGGCGGGCGGCACTTTACCTGCCGCCGTGATCTGGCCGGTAAAAAACCGCCCGAAACTGTTGCCCGCTTCCATCACCGCGCGGTAGCCCGCGATATTGGCCATTGATGAAAGCGCGTCCATTTTCTGGGCCCGACTGATGCGCGGCACCATGTCCATGGCAATCACATTGGCACCTTTTTTATTGGCCGCTTCCATCAAGGCCTCATTTTGTGCCGGATAAAAGAACGAGATCAGGGTCTGGCCCTTGCGCAGACGTTTTATTTCAACGTCTTCGGGCGGGCGCACCTTGGCGACAATATCCGCCCCCTTGTACAAGGCTGCTGCGGTGGCGGCAATTTTAACGCCCGCATCCTTATAAGCCTTGTCCGAAAACCCCGCAGCAATGCCTGCGCCTTTTTCAATCAGGCATTCGTAGCCCAGTTTTTGCAGCTCTTTGGCGGACGCAGGCGTCATCGCCACCCGCGTGTCGTTGTGGGTAATCTCCTTCGGAGTACCAATGCGCATGACAATCTCCCTTGTTCAAGCGTCGCCGTTCAAAAGATTCGGCGGATTTATACACAGTCCCTGTTCATAGCCGTTATGACAACATATTTTCATGCGACATTCCGACCATAAGCAATAAAATCCCATAGTAAGTATATATACGGCCCTTTCAAGCGGGCGTTATGTATTATATATTCCAATCTTACCAATAGAATTGGCAGACAGGAATTAAAATGGACTACACATCTTGGGGATACGGCCTGCTGGGAGGTTTGATGATCGGCTCAGCAGCGGCGGTTTATTTACTTGTTAACGGGCGCATCATGGGGGCCAGCAGCATTCTCGGCGGGCTGATCGACGGATCAGGACGCAGCACCTGGTTTGAGCGCACCTTCTTTGTTGCAGGCCTGATCGGGGCGCCGGCCCTGTTGGGGCTGTTCCATAAACTTCCCGCCACAAACGTGACGGGCAACATCGGATTGCTGATCGCGGCGGGGCTGTTGGTGGGTATCGGCACCCGGTTGGGATCGGGCTGCACCAGCGGTCACGGGGTTTGCGGTATCTCGCGCCTGTCGATCCGCTCGATCATCGCCACCCTGATATATATTGGCGCTGGTGCCGCAATCATCGTTATTGCACGCAGCCTGGGAGTGTTGTCGTGAAAACCCTTGTGACTCTTTTTTGCGGCGCATTATTCGGTTTGGGGTTTGGGGCTTGTGGTATCAGGCATGACCGACACCACAAAGGTTCAGGGTTTTCTGGATTTCTTCGGCGCATGGGATGCACCGCTGGTGTTTGTCATGGGCGGCGCTATTATTCCGATGTTCATCGCTTGGCGCATTGCCGCCATTCGTGAAAAATCCGTACTCGGCGGAGTGATCCCGCTCGCCCCCAGAACCGAAATAGACCGCGCGTTGATACTTGGCGGCATTTTGTTTGGTGCAGGCTGGGGTCTGTCGGGCTTTTGCCCCGGCCCGGCCTTGGCATCGGTCAGTTTCGGCGGTATCGGCGGGCTGACATTTCTGGCCTCGATGCTGGCAGGTATGGTCCTTGCACCGCCGATTATTCGTGTGGTTAAAGCTGCGCCATAACGGCGTCCGAGACATCCATATTTGTGGTGACGGTTTGCACGTCATCATCATCTTCCAGGGCTTCGATCAGTTTCATCATCTTTTCCGCCCCTTCCAGATCAAGATCGGTCGTGGTGGTGGCTTTCCAGATCAGTTTGGTACTGTCGCTTTCGCCCAAAGCGGCTTCCAACGCGGTGGAAACCTCGTTCAGATCAGTGGATTCGCAGTAAATATCGTGACCGTCTTCGGAACTTTCCACATCCTCGGCACCCGCTTCAATGGCGTGTTCAAACATGGTGTCCGCATCGGCGGCGTCGGCGGGGTAAACCACCAATCCCTTGCGTTCGAACATAAATGACACAGCCCCGGTTTCCGCCAGATTACCACCCGATTTGGTAAAGATGGAACGCACACTGGATGCGGTGCGGTTGCGGTTGTCAGTCATCGCCTCGACGATCACCGCAACCCCGGCAGGGCCGTAACCCTCATAACGGATTTCATCGTAGTTTTCAGCGTCCCCGCCAACCGCCTTGTTGATCGCGCGGTCAATCACGTCCTTGGGCACCGAGCTGGATTTGGCCTCTTTCACCGCAAGGCGCAAACGTGGATTTTTATCCACATCGGGTTCCCCCATTTTAGCCGCCACAGTGATCTCTTTTGCCAGTTTGGAAAACAATTTAGAGCGCAGCTTGTCCTGACGCCCCTTGCGGTGTTGAATATTTGCCCATTTCGAATGGCCTGCCATGGCGCGAACCTCTTAGTTGAATTATCTTCGCGCTTTATAAGCGGGGCTACGGGGGGTTTTCAAGGGCAAGTTACAAAGGCCACAGATACGGAATGATCAGGCTGGAAATAATTCCGATGCCGATATTCAACGGCAGGCCTATTTTCAGGAAGTCAGTGAACGCATAACCGCCCGGGCCATATACAAGCGTGTTGGTCTGATAGCCGATGGGCGTGGCAAAACTGGCCGAAGCCGCGACCATCACCGCCACCACCAAGGGGCGCGGATCAACCCCAAGCTGCCCCCCCAGCGCAATGGCTATGGGGGTCACAACCACGGCGACCGCATTGTTCGATACAAGCTCGGTTAGCACGGATGTCAGCAAAAACACCGTCCAGATCATAAAAAACGGCGACAAACCCTGCAGATAAGGGGCGACCCCATTGGCAATCAGGGCCACCGCACCCGAGGCCTGCAGCCCCGCCCCGACACCCAGCATCGACAGGATCAACACCAGCAAACGCCCGTCAACAGCGGCAAAGGCCTCTTCCGCGTCAATACAGCGCGAAAGCAGCACGGCAACAACGGCCACCAGCGCAATGGCAAAAATCGGGGTCAAGCCCAGCGCCGACAAGACAACCACCGACCCTAGCACCATAATCACCAGCGGCGCGTGACGGCGGCGGTAGGGCTGTTCGCTTGGTTGGGTCAAATCCACCAGGTTCATATCCGATGCCAAACGTGCAATATCCTGCGGTTGGCCCTCCAGCAATAGCGTATCGCCAACCCTGACCGTAACTGCATCCAGTTGCGGCCCGATGTTCTGGTTGCGCCTATGTACCGCCAGTGGGTAAACCCCGTAACGGCGGCGCAACCGTAATCCCCCCAAAGTGCGGCCAACCATATTGCACCCCGGCGTGATCAGCACCTCGACCGTGGTGCTTTCCTTGGTCGACACCATATCGGCCAGCAGCACATCCTTACTGTCTTTCAGGCTTAAAACCTCGGCCACGGATTTGCGCATCACCACGCGGTCGCCGGCCTGCATGCGCACATCAGGAAAAGACCTGCGCAACGACTCGTCCTTGCGCAGTAAATCCACCACACGGCCACCATCGCGCTTGAACACATCAATTTCCAGCGGGCTTTGACCGATCAAGGCAGAGCCTTCGGCAATCACCACCTCGGTCATGAACCGTTTAGCCTTGGATTTACCCAGCATATCAGCCATGGAAGTCCGGTCTGGCAACAGGCGCGGGGCGAATATGCGCAAATATGTGATCCCGAACAGCACCAGAACGATTGCAAGAGGCGTCACTTCAAACATGGTAAACGGTTTTAACCCCTCGGCGCGCGCCACCCCGTCCACCAGCAGGTTTGTTGAAGTGCCGATCAGGGTGCACATGCCGCCCAAAATCGCCACATAAGATAACGGGATCAACAGTTTAGAGGCAGATGTCCCCATGGTTTTGGCCATCTTCACCGCCACGGGGATCAAAATCACCACAACCGGTGTGTTGTTCATAAATGCCGATGCTACCACAATCAGCACTGCCAGCATCCCCAGCACGAATTGGGGCCGCTCTTTGCCTTGGGCCGCGACCCATGCCGTGACATGCGATAAAACCCCGGTGCGCAGCAACGCCCCCGACAGAATGAACATCGCGGCAATTGTCCATGGTGCGGGGTTGGACAGGACTTGCAACGCATCCGCGTACGGCAGAATTCCGGTAAAGATCAGCGTCGCCACCCCCGACAAAGCAACAACTTCAGTGGGGTAGGTTTCACGCACGAACAAGATGAACATGGCAGCAACCACAAATATAGCAATGCCTGCGTGCCATGTTTCGGGTATGATGCTTGTCAGCAAAGCCTTACTCCTTCGGTTTCATGCTATGGTGGCGCAACTGAGAGGGCAGTTCAAGCGGTTAGGTCTGGTCCACGCCTTTTGGCTGCACCAAAAATAACCCCGACATCATCAAGCCGAACGCCAGCCAGACCCATAGGGAATAGGTTTCGCCCAATATCAGCATTGACCACATCACGCCAAACCCCGTCACCAGATAGGCCACTTGCGCCGAAAACACCGGCCCGGCACGGCCAATCAACCAGACATAGCCGGTATAGGCAAGACTGTGCAGCAGCCCCATGACCAATATGGCCCATTCGGCGGCCCCCCACGGTTTTATCAATGATATCCATTGGCCGGTGCCAATGGCAACGGGGGTGATGAACACCAAACCGACAAGGGACGCCCCCAGCAGGGCCTGCACCGCATTCAGCCCGCGCAAGGTGAACTTGCCGATAAAGTTATCTTCCAGACCGTAGCATAAGGGTGCCACACAGGCGAGCAGGACATATGCGGCCTTGGACGGGTCTACCAGGCTGGTGCGCGGGGCGATCAGCACCAAAATAGCGCAAAGCCCCAGAATAAGCCCGACCGCGCGGCCCCATTCAAACCGCTCCAGCTTAACCCCGATCGCGATCGGTAGCGCAAACATCGGCACCAGTGATACAACCAGCGCATATATCCCCGCAGGAATATGCCTGATTGCAATAAAACCGGTGGTCGAGGCAATTACCGTGCCCAAAAGGGCAATCGCAACGAAGATGATCAAATGATCGCGGGTCAGTTTCGGAAACCGCCCCTGAAACCGCGAAATAAGGCCGGCGCAAGATATAATGATAACCAGTTCCCAGAAAATCAGCCCGAATTGCCGATACCCGGTCGAGACCGCAACCTTCATCAACGGAATTGTCAGCCCCCAAGCGGCACCAATCACAATCAAGGCTGCGACAAGCCCTCTATGTGTTTTCAGGAAACCGTTCACTTAAGGGCCCGATTGCTGCAAACGCCCACCTTGGCGCACTTGCACCACGCGGGTTGCAAGCCCTGTTTTATCATCGGTTTCCACATAAACGCCCGATAACGTGGCCTCACCCGAGGCCGGCGTGAAACGTTCTTTGCCCATGCCTGTCACGAAGCGGCGCAGGGGTTCGGCCTTATCCATCCCGATCACGCTGTTATAATCGCCGCACATGCCCGCGTCTGATTGCAAGGCAGTACCTTTGGGCAGGATTTGGGTGTCTGATGTGGGCACATGGGTGTGGGTGCCGACCACCAAAGATGCGCGCCCGTCCAGCCAGTGGCCCATGCCCATTTTCTCGGATGTGACCTCGGCGTGAAAATCAACGATCACCGCGTTGGCCACCCCCCCCATAGGGGCGGTTTTCAGCACCTGATCCAGATGCGAAAACGGGTCGGCGAAGGGGCGTTTCATGAACACCTGCCCCAAAGCCTGCGCCACAAAAACTTTTTTACCGTTAATTGCTGTATAAAGCCGCGCCCCCTTGCCCGGCGCCGTTGCCGCGAAATTCAGCGGGCGTAAGATACGCGGGTCTTGTTCAATCGCCACCTTCATATCGCGCTGATCAAAGGCATGATCGCCCAACGTCACGCAATCAGCCCCTGCGTCCAGAATACCCTTGGCATGCGCACCAGACAACCCCATGCCACCGGTGGCATTTTCACCGTTCACCACGATAAAATCCAACCGCCAATCTTTGCGCAATGCAGGCAAACGCTCTGCAATCGCACTGCGGCCCGCGCGGCCCACGACGTCACCTAAAAATAAGAGTCTCATGGGGGTATGCGATATAGGCTGTTCGGGGAAAAGGCTAGATGGTTTTTGGGTTTGGGGGAATAGGGTAGTGTTGAGTTAAATGACTGCTTTGCGGACAAAGCCGACTTTAACTAAAATATTTAGGAGAGGAAGTAGATCAACGTTTCAGGGTCTCATACTGCTCGAGACATAAATACAGCACCCGGATAAGATATGTAGTCTTTAGGTGG
>JASFZB010000038.1:0-10692 GCA_045046705.1 Rhodobacterales bacterium
CGAGAGCGGCAGGATTTCAAAGCCTGTCACACGGCGGTTGGCTGCGTCCCATTTCGGTTTCACCCCCATCAGGGCAAGGGCCTGCGCGATGTCATCACCACCCGTGCGCATGTTGGCGGTACCCCATGCGGTCAGCAGCATGGCACGGGGCCAGTCGCCGTGGTCTTGCAAGTGGCGCTCAATCAGCATGTTGGCGGATTTCCAGCCCAAAGCCCAAGCGGTGGGGGTGGGAACGGCACGGCTGTCGACCGAGAAGAAATTGCGCCCTGTAGGCAATACATCCAAACGCCCGCGTGTCGGGGCACCTGATG
This sequence comes from Rhodobacterales bacterium, assembly GCA_045046705.1. Lineage (GTDB taxonomy): Bacteria > Pseudomonadota > Alphaproteobacteria > Rhodobacterales > Rhodobacteraceae > Amylibacter. The sequence continues at coordinate 312 of JASFZB010000038.1, forward strand.
GTGCAGGGGCGACGAACTGCCCTTCAAGGGCGGTGAGAAGTCCCTTTATTTCTGATGGCCCGCAAGCTTGCACTGTTGGTCTGACATGCGCATTGATCCCGTCCAGAACCGTCTGACTTCCCGCACCAACCGCCGCTTGCCCTGCAATCATCAAGCCTGCCAGTAGCTCAATCCGTTCAACAGTGTCGCCCGCACTGCGCCATGTGTCGGTTGAAACAGCTTGCAATTCTTGCGGCTTACCCCGCGTCCATTTCGCGGACATATCACAATCCAGCGGATCGAAAGCAAGGCCAAGATCCTTGGCAATTGCGCGTTGCAGTGATGCATCCGCCCCCTTGCCCGCGTTACGCGGCACGCGCACCAATGCCTGAATAAGATCAGCCTCTAAGCCGCTTTCCGGGGATTGCCCGAAGATGTGCAACCCATCACGGATTTGCGCTTCTTTTAGCTCGCATAAATATTCATCAAGCTTGGCTAAATCGCGGTCTTCATCATCCCCTGTTAGCCCTGCATCTTCATCAAGCCCTGTGACTGAAGTCAGGGCTAAAATTTCGCGTCTGATGTGCTTAATACGGCGCGGATCAACCCCCGCCGCTTCATAATACTCATCTACCAAAGCTTCCAGATCACGCAAGGGCCCGTAAGTTTCCGCGCGTGTCATCGGCGGTGTAAGATGGTCGATAATGACCGCTGAAGTGCGCCGTTTTGCTTGCGTCCCTTCGCCCGGATCATTGACAATAAACGGATAGATATGCGGGGTTGGCCCAAGGATGACCTCGGGCATGCAGGTGTCCGACAGGGCCAGTGCTTTGCCCGGCAGCCACTCCAGATTGCCGTGTTTGCCCATGTGGATCAAGGCATGTGCGCCAAACTGATTGCGCAGCCAGAAATAAAACGCAAGGTAGTTGTGTGGTGGTACGAGATCGGGGGAATGGTAAGTGTCTTTGGGGTCGATGTTATAGCCACGCGCGGGCTGCACGCCGACAATCACATTGCCGAAACTGAAAATCGACAGCGAAAAGCGGCCACAGTCGACTTCGCCACGGGTATAAAATGGATCTTCTTCGGGTTTGCCCCAGCGCGCTTCAATTTTTTCGCGCACCTCCCACGGCAGTTGCCCGTAGGCAATCTGGTAATCCGCCATCGACATGTCCACACCGCCGGTGCGCTTGGCGCGGTCGGTCAGCCAGTTGGTCGGGCCAGTCATGATCTGATCCATCAGGGCTTGGCTATTTTCGGGAATGTTACGCAAGGAATAGCCTTGGTCTTTAAGCGCGTTTAGCACATGAACCGTGCCCGCAGGCGTGTCCAGCCCAACCCCGTTTGCCAGCCGCCCGTCTTTATTCGGGTAATTTGCCAGAATAATCCCGACCATGCGTTCAGCGGTGGGGGTATGGCGCAGTTTGGCCCAGTTTTTTGTAAGCTCTGCGACGAATTCAATACGGTCGCCGCGGGCGCGGTAGGTGGCGATGGGGCACTCTGTTGCCGTGTCAAAATAGGCCTCGCCCTTGAAAGAAACCGCACGCGACAGGATACGCCCGTCAACTTCCGGCAAAGCCACATTCATCGCAATGTCGCGGGCGGACAGGCCGTTTAGACCTTCTTCCCAGCCCTGTTCGGATGCTGCCGAAAGCACAACTTGAAACACTGGTGAAGCGTTGGCAGCCGCCATGGTTAATGGGTTTGAAGCACTTTGATCGCCTTGATGCGGTGAGCCGACTGCGAAGCTGGTGCAGTTCAAAATCACCGAAGGGGGTGTGGCTTCAAACAGGCTTTGCAAGGTGGCGACTGACACTTCGTCTTTCAGCGAAGCCACAAAAACCGGTAACGGGTTCAGCCCGCGTTTCAGCAGGCTTTTGACCAGCCGGTTGATCGGGTTAAGGCCCGCACCCTGCACAAGTGCGCGGTAGAAAATGATCGGTACAACGGGTGCGTTATCCGTCCAGTTTGCTGCCGCAGCCGTTAAGTCCGCAATGCCCGCACCCGGCCAATAGACGCCCGCACGCAAAAGCGGTTTGGCGGCCTCGGGTTTGTCCGACCCATCCAACATCGCTTGGGCAAAGCGCAGGAAGTTTTCGGCATTTTGCGGCCCGCCTTCAACCATATAGGCCCAGAGGGTTTCCCAGTTTTTGCGGGTGACAGTCGATAGATCCCACAGCTCTTGATCGGGTTTGTCGTCACCCGGTAAAGCTACGAACGGGATGCCTGCCACGCCAAGACGGGCGGCATACTGTTCCAGCCCGTATTTCCAGTATCCTGTGCCGCCCAACACACGGGCGATCACCAGTTTGGATTTTGCTGCACAGTTTTCAATATGCAGGTCAACCGACATCGGGTGTTGCAGGTGCATCATGCTGGCCAAACGCAAGCTGCCGGTATTGTCCAACGTAGAATGCGCTTCCGACAGGCCCGCAAGTTCGGTATCCGCCGCCGAGATAAACACGATGTCGGCAGGGGTTTGACCCAGATCGAAGGGTTCTGATCCGTCGTCTATGCTACCGGGTGTTGCCGCAAGAAGGTGCATCTAAAGGGCCTTTTCCATGAACAGGCTTGCAGGATGATCCTTATAGGGCCCGAATTTTGCACAAACTCTGTAGCCTAAAGTTTTATAAAGCGCCACAGCGGCGGCCAGTTTGCTGCCGGTTTCCAGTTTTACGTTAAATAAATCTTGCGCGCGTGCCTGTGCTTCAAGATGTGTCATCAGGATTTTGGCAACGCCCAATCCACGGGCGGCTTGCGGGACATAAAGCCGTTTGACTTCGCCATAAGCACCCTCATTCACCAAAGCGACGCAGCCCACGGCTTGCCCGCCTTGGCGGGCGACAAAAAACGAGACTTTGTCATTTACCAATTCGTCGGCGGTAAAAGTGAAACATTCGTCGGCGGTATAAACTTCACGCAAAGCCGCTTCACTGCCGTTAATCAGGTCATGCCCGTCAGAGGTGACAGGGCTTTCTTCGGTAACGCGTATTTGCGTCATGCTTGCAAGGCTTTGGTGATTGCCGCCTGATCCAACCCTGCCTGGCCGATCACAACCAGCCGTGTTTGGCGTGGGTCGGCCCCGAATGGTTTGTCGAAATAGCTGTCAATGCGTGGCCCAACCGCTTGCACTGTCAAGCGCATGGGCTTGCCTGCGACGGCGGCAAAACCTTTCAGGCGCATGATGTCATGGGTGCGGATGATGTCTACAACCTGTGCAGCAAACGCTGTCACATCCGCGATCTCACTACGCTCTACAACGAAGCTTTCAAAGGCATCGTGGTCGTGGCTATGGTGATGATCGTCATCGTGGTCATCGTCGTGATGATGGTGATGGGCGTCCCGCACATCCAGATCATCCTCGGCCCCGATACCTTGTCCCAGCAGCACATCGACAGGCAGCGCACCCATTGTCGCCTTGATCACCTGCACGCCTGAGCGGCTATGATCTTTCAGTTTTGCAACCAGTGCGGAGGCTTCCGCATCATCCAGCAGGTCGGATTTGTTGACAACGATCATATCGGCACATGCTACCTGATCCTCGAACAATTCTGACAGCGGTGTTTCGTGATACAAGTTCCCATCTTGCGCCCGCTGTGCATCCACCGCTTCCACCGAATGGGCAAAACGGCCTTCGGACACGGCTTTGCCATCAACCACAGTGATCACCCCGTCCACAGTCACTTTGGTTTTGATGTCAGGCCAGTTGAATGCCTGCACCAGCGGTTGCGGCAGGGCCAGCCCTGAGGTTTCAATGACAATGTGATCGGGTTTTGGGTCGCGCGCCAGAATTTGTTCGATGGTCGGGATAAACTCATCCGCCACGGTGCAGCAAATACAACCGTTTGACAGTTCTACAATATCGTCTTTGGTGCAGGTTTCATCACCGCACCCTGTTAGAATATCGCCGTCCACGCCCAGATCGCCAAACTCGTTAATGATCAGGGCAATGCGTTTGCCCTGTGCATTTTGCAGCATATGGCGGATCAATGTGGTTTTGCCAGCACCTAAAAATCCGGTGACAACAGTTGCGGGTATTTTTTGGGCCATGTTCAGCTCCGATTCCGTATGTTTTGATAGGTTATAGTCAATGGTGTGCATGCTGTCTTGTCTGATCTTATCGGGTAAGATAGGGGGATATAGTCTGTCACGTTACTGCGAAAGAACCCCCGTTGCGCCATACCGTTTTTATTTGCTCGACCTGCCGCAAAGAAGAGGCGTCCCCCCCGAAAGGAGAGGCATTGGCGAAAGCGTTGAAGACCATTTTTGCCAACGCGGATGATGCCGCAATCCGTGATTTCAACATTAAAACCTTTGAATGCATGTCGGCCTGCGCCAATCCCTTAGCCGTATCATTTCGGGCCAAAGGCAAAGCGGCATATATGTTTGCAGGCATTGATCCAGCCAAAGACCAACAGGATATTCTAGCCTTTGCGCGGTTATATGCAGCGGCGGATGATGGATGGATCGCAGATGCGCGTCCTTGTGGGCGGTTGCGGTTTTGCTTGTTGGGGCGCATTCCGCCGGAAGATGTATAAGGCATTCGCATCGCGCTCTTCAAGTGCCGGAAAATATCAAGACCGCCCATCACAGGCGATCTTGCTGTTTGTGCAAGGTTCAGGCGCTTGCAGATGTGGCACCGCGTTGCCAGAAATATCCGCTCAGCAGTCCCAAAATGATCCACGCTACCAGCCCGACACCCAATGTGCGACCGGCAAATAATGTGGCCAACTCCGGCGGGACTGTTCCATGGAACAGTTCGGGATGCGGGGCACCGATGATATGGGGCAATGCGGCAAGTACCACCGCCGTTCCCCATGCGGCCCAGTTGCGACCAAAGGCGATCAGCCAGATCGACACACCCGTTGCGCCTAGTGTTCCGTACCACCAGATTTGGCGCATGGTCAGATCAGCCGCCGACATACCCGGCAATTCGGGTGGCAGGCTGAAGGCAGGTGCAAATTGCACCGTGATAAAGCCCGCTATCCCCCAGATGATTCCCGTTCGCGCAGTAATTGTAACCCCGCGTTCACTGGCCAGAGCCATCAAAGCCACCAGAAGCAGACCGTAACCGGAGTAAAGCAGGGTTGAAAACAGCACCGTCAGGGCATTTCGCATCACATCGGTTTCCACGTCGACTTCGGACGCGCTACCTATCTCTGCGACATGTTTTAACACACCACTTTCAAACAGCTCTGCGTGCAGCAGAATGTGCTCGACAAAAATCACATGCAACAGGGCGGCAATCAACCCTGTTGCAATACCGGCGAACAATGCACCGGTGAATATGCGTTTGAACATGTGTTAGTGGCAGGGAAAGCCGGATGCGTGGCGCAAATCATGTGCCGCATCGTGAATTGTTGCCGAGTGTGCTACGCCAACCAGCGAAATAACACTTAAGCCCAGCAGAAAAGCAAACACGATGCCTTGTGTGTTTGTGCCTGCGCGTGCCGCGGTCTGTGTAATTGCAGTCATTTTCATCTCCTTTACCGTCATCCCCGACGGTTTGATTAAGTTTCAGGCAAGGCTGGTTTCCTGACTTGTGGGTCAGTGCGCTGCGTCGGCCTTCCCGGTGTTGCCACCAGTGGCGTTATCGACGCGTGCTCTCCACATACAGTCGCGGGGGCGGTTGTGGTTTCGGGCCCCTTTTGGGTCGTCCCTGTCCACATTCCCATTTGATCCCCGAGCGCTTTGCGCCCATTTGGGGAACCGTGCCTGTCCTTAATGACGGTCACAAGGTGACGGGTCAAGACATTTTACGACGGGGTTAGGTGATTTAGCGGCATTGTACTTTACCTCAAATTCGCCACAATAAAACAATATATTGTGGATAACTACCATAAATACGCAACATACAGGGCAATGGGGTTGACTCAGTAGGGGCAAACCCGACATTTTGACCCTAATGTGGAATCAGAGGATCAATAGTTGCCGTGCATTTCAACAAGCTTAGACTGACAGGCTTCAAAAGCTTCGTAGACCCGACGGAACTGGTGATTTCCGAAGGGCTAACAGGTGTTGTCGGGCCGAATGGTTGCGGCAAGTCTAATCTATTGGAAGCCCTGCGCTGGGTGATGGGCGAAAATCGCCCCACAGCAATGCGCGGTGGCGGTATGGAAGACGTGATTTTCGCAGGGGCCTCTTCGCGGCCTGCACGCAATTATGCTGAAGTGGCCCTGCTGATGGATAATTCCGAACGCACCGCGCCGCCGGCCTTTAACGATGCGGACGCCTTGGAAGTGGTGCGCCGCATCACCCGCGATGTTGGATCTGCCTACAAAGCCAACGGCAAGGAAACCCGGGCGCGGGATGTGCAAATGTTGTTTGCGGATGCGTCCACGGGCGCACATTCGCCCGCTTTGGTGCGTCAGGGACAAATCTCGGAACTGATCAACGCCAAGCCGAAAGCGCGGCGGCGTATTTTGGAAGAGGCCGCCGGTATTTCCGGCCTTTACCAACGTCGACATGAAGCCGAGCTGAAACTGAACGGTGCCGAAACCAATCTGTCACGGGTTGACGATGTGGTAGAGCAATTGGACAGTCAGTTAAGCACATTGGCCCGCCAAGCTCGCCAAGCTGCGCGCTACCGCGAGATCGGCGAACGGTTACGCCAAGCCGAAGGGCTGTTGCTATATGGCCGATGGAAAGAGGCGGAAACCGCACGGGTGGCAGCCGACCAGGCCTTGATGGAAGCCACGAAAATTGCCGCTTCGGCCCAAGGCAATGCGGCACAGTCGGCAAAGCATCGCGCTTTGCTGGAAGATAAAGTGCCGCCCCTGCGCGAAGAAGAGACCATTGCGGCGGCGGTTGCGCAAAGGTTGAAAGTCGAACGCGATACGCTGAACGATCAGGAAACCCGCGCCCGCCAAATCATCGAGACACTTAACGCGCGCATTACACAGCTTGGCCGAGATATTGAACGCGAACGCGAATTGAACCGGGACGCCACCGAAACCATCGCGCGACTGGATTGGGAAAAACAGGCTTTGGAAAAAGCCTCGCTGGGGCATGAGGAAAAGGTCGAAACGGCGAATAAAGACGCCCGTAATGCCGCCCTGATCATGCAGGAAAAAGAAGCCGATTTAGACAAACAATCCGAAGATGTGGCGCGTTTGGCGGCCAAGCATCAGTCGGCTCATAGAAAGCTGGAAGAGGCAGAAGCCAATTTGGCCAAACGCGCAGGCCAGAACGATGCGGCCGGCCAGTCTGTTGAAGCGGCCGAGTCCGGAGTGAAAGACGCTGAAGCGCGCTTGCAAAAAGCACAGGAGACTTATGCGCTATCGCAAAAAACGGCTTTATGCGCCGAACAATTGCTAGAGGAAATGGACCGCAAACGGGTAGATGCGCAAGCCGCCGAAAGCGATGCGCGCGGTGTTTTGTCGGGGGCAGATGGCGAAAAAAATGCGTTGGGGGCTGAAGTGGCAGCCCTGCAGCGGGTGATTGCACGCGACCGCGATACAGGTGCGCAACTGATTGATAATGTGCGGGCAAAAGCGGGATATGAAGCCGCTCTTGGAGCGGCTTTGGCTGATGACCTGAAAGCCCCGATTGTCGGGCCTGACGGGGTGTCCGGTTGGGCGCAACTGGCGGAATATTCTGCACAGGCAGCCTTGCCGAACGGTGTTGAAAAACTTGCCAATTATGTAACAGCGCCAGATGTTTTGATGCGCCGCTTGGGGCAAATCGGCCTTGTCAGGCGCAGTGACGGCGCAGGTTTGCAAGCGGCTTTGCAGCCGGGGCAACGGCTGGTCAGCATCGAAGGTGATCTATGGCGTTGGGACGGCTACCGCGCCGGTGCCGACGATACGCCGACCGAAGCGGCCCTGCGCTTGCAACAGGAAAACCGTTTGCTGGCCTTGAAAGAAAGCCATGCGGTAGCTGTGGAAAAAGCGCTGCACGCAAGGCAGGCGTTTGATTTGGCGCATAGCGCATTAGAGGCCGCAACCCAAGCCGATGAGGAAGCCCGCCGCAGCCGAAAAATAGCCGATGATGCCGCCACAAATGCCACACGGCAAATGTCCCGGGCCGAGGCCGATCGCGCTATGTTGTCTGGCAAGCTGGAAACCCTGCAACTGGCCAAGGCGCGTCTGGAAGAGGAAACTGTGGCGGCGCGCGCGGCATTAAAAGAGGCCGGGCTGGGCATTCGCGGTTTAGGGGATCTGGATGCCGCACGCACTGACATCGAACGCCTGAAAGTGGCGGTGGAAGCAGCGCGGATGGCCATGCTTAGCAAACGCGCGATGTATGACGAGGTGCGCCGCGAAGGCGAAGCACGTCTTAAACGCCAGCAGGAGATTACCAAGGAAGCTAGCGGCTGGCGCTACCGCCTGGAAACCGCAGGCAAGCGCATCTCGGAACTGGAAGACCGAAAAACCACTTCGGAAACGGAGTTGAAACAAGCCTCTGCCGCCCCGGCGGAAATTGCCGCCAAGCGCGAAGAGCTATCCAAATCCATCTTTGTGGCAGAAGATCGCCTGAAAGCGGCGTCCGATGCTTTGACCGTTGCAGATACTGCTTTGCGGGCCGCTGAAAACGCTGAACGTGAAGCCGAGCGGGCGGCATCAAATGCGCGTGAAGCGCGCGGACGCGCGGATGCGGTCTCGGATGCCGCGCGGGTTCAGGTGTCAACCGCGGCTGACCGTATCCACGAAGAACTGGAAACCGACCCTGCCGGGTTGTTGGCCCAGTTGGATTTCAACCCTGAAAAAATGCCTGATGCACAAGCTGTGGAAACTGATGTGATGCGCTTGCGCCGCCAACGTGATGCGCTGGGTGCGGTGAACCTGCGGGCTGAAGAAGATGCGAAAGAAGTGGCGGAAGAACGCGACACGCTGGCGCGTGAAAAGGATGATCTGGAAGCGGCTATTCGAAAGCTGCGCACCGGTATTGCCAGCCTGAACAAAGAGGGCCGCGAACGGCTTCTGACGGCCTTTGACGAAGTGAACAAGAATTTCTCGGTTCTGTTTACCCATCTGTTTGGCGGCGGTGAAGCCAATCTGGTTCTGGTTGAAAGCGATGATCCGTTGGAAGCGGGGCTAGAGATCATGTGCCAACCGCCCGGCAAAAAACTGTCAACGCTGTCCCTGCTGTCGGGCGGCGAACAAACCTTGACCGCGATGTCGCTGATCTTTGCGGTATTTTTGGCCAACCCGTCGCCGATTTGCGTGCTCGACGAGGTCGACGCGCCCTTGGATGATGCAAACGTCACCCGTTTTTGTGATCTTCTGGATGAAATGACCGAACGCACCAACACCCGCTTTCTGGTCATCACCCACCACGCCATCACCATGGCGCGGATGGAACGCCTGTTTGGCGTGACTATGGCGGAACAGGGTGTCAGCCAATTGGTTTCTGTTGATCTGGTTGAGGCCGAAAAAATGGTGGTCGAGGCTTAAGACTAATTTTCCTTTAGGTTGATGCAAATCAAAGACGCCAATGCACCCCTAGGGTACACACGCATCATAAGATTCTAATTCACTGGAAAGGACACTATGATGACTATTTCTCGACGCACGACTTTAGGGTTGATAGCGGGCTCATTGGCAACCATGGCGATGACACCTGCATTTGCAGCAACAACGACGGTTAACGTATCGCTTTGGGATCGCGGCAGCACCTCGATGGATATGCTGGGCCAGGGTAAACCCTTGGGCATGGCCATGATGGGGGATATGAAAGCGGTAGATATGCCTATGAGAATGATGGGAATCACGGTGGATTTGGCTGCGGTTCCTGCAGGTGAGGTGACATTTAAGGCCACGAACGCTTCGCTAGCCGATATCCATGAAATGATTATTGCACCAATAACCGATCCACACACACCACTGCCATATGATGCGGATAGTGAGCGCGTGGACGAGGAAGCGGCAGGTAGCCTTGGTGAGGTCTCGGAACTGGATCCGGGTCAAAGTGGTGCCTTAACACTTACACTGAAACCCGGAACTTATATCCTGTATTGCAATATTGCTGGCCACTACGCTTTGGGCATGTGGACTTTGATAACTGTGACAGAATAACATCGCGTCCCCTCCTTTGGCCGAAGCCTTGAGTTGTGGCCAAAGGGGCAAAATTAAATTTTCGTAAAAAACCTTTTAAAACCAAAAGCCATCTTCAGGTTTCCGCAAGAAAGCACCGCTATTGCGGCATCATCTTACGGCGTAAGATATGCGACTCACAGAAAAAGGATACTATAAAGATGACGATTTCTCGACGCACGACTTTGGGGTTGATTGCGGGCTCATTGGCAACCATGGCGATGACGCCGGCATTTGCCGCAAAAACAACAACTGTTAACGTATCGCTTTGAATAAGTTCAGGTAGATGTGAGACAGAATTTTGTTGCCAAGATTTATGCGACCTCGGAGACTGAGAATTGAAAAAACCAGCTCACGAGGCCAATATG
>JASFZB010000039.1:0-11108 GCA_045046705.1 Rhodobacterales bacterium
AAAAGCCCGAATTCTACGGCATTCACCAAACCTTTTTAGGCCAGTTGGCCGATGGTCGCTGGGTCAAGCGTGATCATCCTGACCTGCCTGATGAAATCCGGGTGCCCAAAGGCTTGGCAAAGATTGTCAGTGGCACACAGAAAGGCGGGTTTATCCGTCTGTGGACGGGCATAGGGCCGCGCGGCGGCAAGGCGGCCCCGCTTTCACAAGGCAAGGGTCATGTTTGGATCGCTGAAGGCATAGAAGACGCCCTGTCAGCCGTTGTGCTTGATCCAACACGCCGTGTGTTGGCGGGTATCAATCTGGGCAACCTGCGCGAAATGGTGCTGCCGGCGGCCATCGAGCGCGTGATCCTGATCGGCGACAATGACGAAAGCCCGGATTTGCTGGCGGAACTGGAAACGGCGCGTGCGCGGTTCGCAGAAAAACACGGAGTTTGCATCATCTGGCGCAACCCGTGGGGCGGCAAGGATCTGAATGATGCTTTGGTGAAATATTCAATAGAGGAGGTATAAGAAATGGGATTTTTTGCATATGCAGGAAGCGCAAGTATTCCAACTGGAATAGCTGATGGCGGCATCGCTTTTCACGTTGGTGAATATGTATTTGGCTATATTCGCAAGAGACAACGCGACAACAGAAGCAAGATTTTCAATGCAAGGTCTTGGTGGCAAAAATACGTTACAGTCGAATTCATGGCCGCTAACACACATGCTGGCAGATTTACCGTCTTTGGGTTGAATTTTTTCAACCTGTTTTTATTCGATTGCACGGCCAAAGACCGCGACAAAGTGCGCTGCATAATGCTCACTAAACGTCTGTATTTGGCTATGAGATCCCCGGTTTATTTCTTTCGCTTTCATATAGGTCGCGATGATGCAGGCTCGTTTCGCATTATGGGGCTTTGCCTTGAAGTCGGGTGCGCACAAAAATGAGCCTGCTCGAATTCATTGCCGCATGTGCGATCCTAGCCGCCGCCATTGGTTTCAGCTATGGGCTGTCCCATCTTGGTGAGCCGTCCAGCGTTTGGTTGTGGAGGTTGTTCTGATGTCAGCCCTTGGGAAATTCAGCCGGCCTATAGCCATCCAGCATCCAGTGCATGACGCGGGCGGCAATTGGGTTGACTTGCCGCGCCGTGCTACGATCCGCCGGCATTTCCCATTTGCGAATGGTCTGCGGGGCCGTGTCCAGGATGTGGCCAAGCTGGGACTGTGTAAGCCCCAGTTGATTGCGGCCGGCTTTAAATTCGGCACTGGTCATCTGTCCGTTTCCTTATCTGGCGGGCTTCATTGCCCTGGTGTCATGCTTTGGTGCATGGGATGCGGGCCACTAAAGCAGCCCGACACCGATACATCAAGCGGCGATTGCTTGGGTGCTGTCTTGATCGGCGGCATCGATGATATACGCGACACCTTTGGACGCCTTACTAGCCGCCTGAAAGATGTATTTTTTATCACTGCGCAGGGCAGTCAGCCAGCCTTCAATGTAATTGGCAGACCGGTTGTTGTCGTATTGGTTGCCGATCCGCGCGCTCAAAAAGCAAGCACCCAATTCCGCAATCAATTCCTCAAATGCGCGGCCCTCTTTGTTGCCGTATTTTTTCAAGCGATCAAGGCGCGATGTGTGGCCCGTCCAGTGAATTGTCTCATGGGCCAAAATGGCATAGTAAGACGCGGCGTCTTTGAATTGGTTTATAAATGGCATGTAAACAGTATCAGTCAGGGGCCTATACTTAGGCGATTGCCCATCGATGCAAACCCTAACGCCAACAGAATTAAAAAAGCTTTCCAGTTCATCAATAGACCGTGTGCCAGTGTCAATATTTTCCGGCAAAACAGCCGCATATTTTTCCGGCAAGTTTTCAATCTGTTGCACATTAAAAACCGTGTAGGATTTCAAAAACGGGATGCTTTCCTTGATTGCGCTGCCCTTGGCATCGATCATTTTGCTATCACGTTCAAAGGTCGAATAATAAACGACTTGCGTGCCCTTTTCGCCTTTGCGAACGTTCGCGCCAAGGTTTTTAGCCTGTTTAAATGTCATCCACTGATCAGCAAAATAACCGTTTTCATCGGCGGCCATCCAAAGCAGCAAAACATTGACGCCCTGGTAATATTCGCCGGTTTGCCGGCGCGGGGCTTCAAAGCCACAGGCACCTGCCCAGGGTTTCATCCAGGGCGCGGTGCCGGCCTCGATGGCAGTAATGATTTTGTCGGTAACTTCCTGATGAATATCGCGTTTAATTTTCATGTCAAATTCTCCTATTTGGCGGGCTTCATTGCCCAGTTGACAAGTTCTATAATAGCGCCAATGGCGCTAATGTCAAGCACTAAAATAACTCAATATGAGGCAATTCAATGACATCTGAAAAAACCAACCACCCAAAACCCAAGCTTGTCGATCTGAATGCCAATCTGGAAGCGGCCGCCGGTAGCGGGGATGATCAAGGCAACGATGCATCTAAGAAAATGGATGTAAATCAATTCCTTGATAACAACGACAAGCGCGAACGGATGCGCGGTGAAATTTTCATCGGCTGTATGGTTCAAGCCTTGGGGGTCAATAACGGGAAGTTTTACTATTTGGATGTTTTGGGCCAGCTGCGCGAGATTTCACGCCACGACGCCGAAACAATCAATGCCTTATTTGCAAAAAACCCACAGTGCTTATATGTGGAATTCCCACGTTTTAACAAAGATGGCGACTTAAGCGGCTGGAACCAAGCGTTGGCCCGCGAGGCGATGATGCAAGCCTGTGCAGAAAAGGGGCCTTGGAATGCTTTTGAGCGGGTGCGCGGCCCCGGTGCCTGGCGTGATGATGACGGATCGATTATTTTGCATTGTGGCGATGGTGTCTACCGTGCCGGCACATGGAAAATAACCGGCGAATTGGAAGGTTTTGTTTACCCGTCATCACCTAAAATAGCCCGGCCCTGTGACCATGATGATGATTGCCAAGATGCGGCAAGCGAATTGCTGGAATTGGTGCAAACTTGGAATTGGCAACACAATGATATTGATCCGGTGCTGGTTTTGGGCTGGGTCTGTGCGGCTATGGTGGGCGGTGCCCTGAAATGGCGGCCGATGGCATGGATTTCAGGGGATGCCGGCATGGGCAAATCCACCTTACAAGATATGATCCATGACATTCTAGGCGGTGATGGGGCCAGCCTGGCCGCCACAGATGCCACCGAAGCGGCTTTGCGCCAGCTGATCGGCCAAAGTTCAATGCCGATCCTGTTGGATGAACAAGAAGCGGCCGCCAACAATACGAAGGTTGATAGTATCATCAAACTGGCCCGCCAAGCCTCATCGGGTGGGTTGATCTTGCGCGGTGGTGCTGATCACAAAGGCCAGAGTTTTATGGCCCGAAACTGTTTTTTATTCAGTTCTATTCTTGTGCCACCCCTGAAAGACCAGGATCTAAGCCGGATCGCGGTTTTGAACCTGTTGCGGCTGAAAACCGGTGCAACACCGCCGAATGTGGAGCCCAAGAAAATGGTTGCCCTGGGCGCACGGATCAAGGCGCAGATATTGCACGCCTGGCCGCGTATGGCCGACACCCTGTCCCTGTACCAGTCAGCCCTGATCCGCGAGGGTTACAGCGCGCGCGGGGCCGACCAATACGGCACAATTCTGGCCATGTTTGATCTGGTGATGTATCCCCAGACCCCCACGGCCGAGCAGTGCAAAAAATGGGTCAAAAAGTTGGAAATTGCGGTTCTGGCCGAACAAAAAGAACAAACTTTCGGCTTTGAAAAAATGCTGGCTTACCTGATGCAGCAACCCGTCAACACGATTAAATCCGGTACGCAGGTGATGGTGGGCGAGCTGATCGAGGCCGCAATCGCCAAAGATTACAATGAAGATGATAATTTGATGGAGCCTAAAAAAGCCCGCCGGCATTTGCAAAAATTGGGGCTTTTGACCTTCGGAACGGGTGATGGTGCGCAACTGGCGGTTGCAAACAGTCATACGAATTTAGCCACCTATTTTGAGGCCACACGCTGGAAAGATGGTGTTTGGAAGCAGGATTGTGACCGTATACCGGGCTGTAAGCGCACCAATCCGCTGTCATTCGGCGTGGGCCTATCCATTAGAACGCGCAAGTTTCCATTGAGTGCAATCCCCTACTTTTTTGGCGACAAACCAACGACGAAGGCGGCAAAGCCGCCGCAGTCACCTTATACCCCTGACCCCTCCGATTTTATCTAACGAAAGATAGTCCCTTGACCCCGAACCCCATCCGCGCAATGCTACCCACACCCCGACCCATCGGCGGTGCCCGAAAACAGAATTTGTTGCCGGCCGCATTCACGCTAGGGTTGTTCTTTTTCGACATGGGGGATGGGGAGAAATTCCCATACATCCATACAAATCGAAAATCGAATGTATGGGGAAATGTATGGGCTAAGTTGCTCAAATCATTCACAAAATCTAGGTTCCATACATCCATACAAAAATCTGCCTCGCGCGCGTGTGATTACGCGCTATGCGCAGGCGCACGGATGCACGCGCGTGAACAAAAACACCTATATTATTGTATGGATGTATGGACTTACTATTCTTTCAATGATTTCAAAGGTTTAATTCATACATTTACCCATACAAGGCCAAAACCAAATGTATGGATGTATGGGAATTGCCTAAGCCTATTCACCTGCCTTTTGCCTAACCCTTTGAAAAACAATATAAAAGGGGGTTTTTAATGGTCAAGGTAAAAAACCAGTACGAAAAGAAAGCGCGTGAAGCGGCAAAACGGTTGGATCGGGCGCGTGCTTCGGGCGATCAGTTGTCATTCTTGCCTGACGAGGTGGTGCCTGATGATGTGGCGGCCAAAACGGGTGCTGTCGGGCGGCCGCCGGGTGCCAGAAACAAGGTTTCCAGCCAGATGCGGGATTTCCTGATCTCCAAGGGGTACGATGCGCCGGAACATGCGCTGGCACAGATGGCAGGGCTGGCCAGCCGCGACGATGCCATTCTAACTGCAATGCAGGCAACCGAACGGTTGCTGGCGTGGGCAGGTGACGGGAAGTACCAAACAATCATGAAAGAGGGCAAATCTGTGCGCACAAAGCAGCCCTGGTCTGCATCGCCTGACAAGATGCTGGCGGTATTCATGCAGATTTACACCATCCAGCTGCGCGCCCTGGATGCGTTGCTGCCCTACATCGGGGCCAAGGTCACGCCTGATGTGGTCAACAACAACACAAACCAGATCATCATCGGCATGTCGCACCCGCCTGCACCCGGTGCAACGGGTCAAGATCGCAAGTCTGGGCCGCCGCCTCAACGCAAAAAGAAAACCGAACAAAATCAAGATGTTATCGACGCGGATGTAATCCATTCGGACGCAGAAGATCGGACAGAATAGTTATGCCATTGAAAACACAGGATAAAAAACCGATGCGCCTACTGATTGAAAATCAGTTGTCCAAGCCTGCCCGCACCGTGCAATATGACCCCCCCACCCCTCTTGCCAGCGCACTGCGGCCCGCACAAACTGGGGGGGGGCACCACCCACTAATAGACCGGTGGGCCACCTTTGCGACCCCATACAGCCTTTTTGGTGATGCTGTTTTATCAATTCTGACCGGAATTTTTTCAAAAATGCCCTTGCGGGTCGGGGGTGTGGGATGACCCTTATCGATCCAAAGGATGATTTGGAGTGGGCTTCCCTTGATGGTCGCACCGTGGCCGATATGGTCGCGCGGGCCGGATTGGCGGAAGCTACCGAAGTGCCTTGGACTTCAAGATGGGAACCGCCAGGCCCGATCGCTGATGCCTTCTATTGGGATGACAGCGATATAATCGGTATACGCGGCCCTGTGGGGTCTGGCAAGACCACAACGCATCTGCGGTCACGATTTCGCCGTGCGCGCATGATGCCCATATCCAACATCGATGGCATCCGCCGCTACAAGGTGGTGATCGCGCGCGAAACCTATCGTCAGCTTTGGGCCACCACAATCCCCAGCTGGTGGGAAGTGATGCCAAAGGCGGCCGGCAAATGGTCTGGCGGGCGCGGCGATCCTGTGACCCATCTGATCCACTATGAAGATGAATTCGGCCCTATCGAGTTTGTGGCGGAATTCATGGCCTTTGGTACCAGTCCAACCGAGATCGAGGCTAATATTCGCGGTGTACAAACCACCGATCTGGCTTTGGAAGAGGCGGATACGGTGCCTGTCGGAGTTGTAACCAAGGGCGTAGGCCGGATCGACCGTTACCCACAGCCCATTCATTTTAAGGCGCATGGCGAGAATGAAGCTTATACAGATGAAGAAACCAGCTTCGGGCAGATCAGCAGTAGTTACAACTCACCTGATGAAGATAACTGGACGGTGCGGGTGATCGAGGGTGCCAATATCGATGAAGATCCGCACGCGGCAACCGTCCGCAAAGAATTTGAAGATCAGGGCATCCATATCAAGTTTTACCGCCAGCCGGGCTTTGACGAGCCGAATTGCGAGAACCTGCAAAACCTGAGTGCCAAATATTACCCACGCCAGATCGCGTCGATGAAGGCCGAGGGTCGTGGTAACGAGGTTGAACGGTTGGTTTACAACCGCATTGGCTATGTGCGCGTTGGTGATCCCGTGTTCAAAAGTGAATACAAGCGCAATGTGCATCGCAGTGCGGTGCCGTTGCGGGCGATCCCCGGTGTGCCGTTGCGCATCGGTCTGGATCAGGGCCAGTTCGGTGCGGCGGTCATAGGCCAGTTCATTGCCCCCTTCCAATGGCGTATCTTGGGTGAGTTGTGGTTCAAGGAAAGCGTGTTTGCGCCAAAATTCGGGGCTGCATTGCGTGACCTGCTGAAAGAACGCTGGCCTGGTCACCGCATTGAAGGTGCCTGGTGCGATATGGCGGGCAATGCCAATGAAAGTGTTGAAGATCAAACGTGGATCAGTGAGGTCAGCAAGGCCACCAAGATCGAGATTGAACCGCAAATGCTGGGTGGCAACCGCATTGCCCCGCGTCTGGCGGTGTGGCGTGCGGCTATGGACTTTGAATATTTCGGCAAACAGGGGCTGGTGATTGATCCCAGCTGCAAAATGTTATTGCGCGGTTTGGAAAACGATTACGTCTGGGCCCAAGAGGTCGACAAGGCTGAAAATAAGAAACGTGTGCCCAAAAAACGCGGTGTGCGCGCCGCCGATGTGATCGATGCTGGTGGTTATATGATGCTTACCGAAAGCGATATGGATGGCACGCCGGGCACGTCATTGCTGATGGGCGACAATGGCGGCCCTGAATTTGATGATAGCGATTGGAATGATCGTGGCAAAGACATCGAAAGTTACGATTTTGATCCGAGGGGGATGTGACCATGAACTTTTTAGGGGTTATTCTTGGAAGTTTTTTTCTGGGCGCGTGTTTCTGTCCAAAAAGCTTTGGGTCGTGGCTTGGGGAAATATACGTTGCCTACAGAAAAAAGGTTGAAAAAGATGATGACTGACACCCTGCGATACCAAGGCTGGACGGATCCGATGGCTCTTTATCTGTGCCAGAACATGCGGGCATCGGATGCTGAAGAAATCTTCGCGCAGCGCGACCGTGTAGATCCTTATGGATTGTTTTGCGATATGCGGATGTTGCGGCCGGCATCTGTGTGGTGCGATCTGGTTTATCCCGCAACGGCAATCCAACCCGTTGCCATTTTCGGTATCACTTTGATGTCGCCCGGTGTGGGTATGGCCCATATGTTCGGCACTGACCGGCTGACACTGGCGCAAACGCGGGCGATTGCTACGCGGATCCGCGAAATCGTTATTCCTGAAATGCTGCAAATGGGCTTGCACCGCGTCGAAGCCCTTTCATTGAACAATTACAAATGGGCGCACCGGTTTTTGAAATCCGCCGGTGCCCGCCCTGAAGGCCCGCCTCGTCTGGCAGTGGGCAAAGACAGGCAGGATTTTCAAAACTTTATCTGGCTCGATAGCTGGTACAAATAAGGAGAATAACATGTGTGGATCAACACCAAAACCAACCGGTGCGACACGGATCGCGGCACCACTGGCGCAAGAAGCCCAACAACAGGGCGAATTGGAACGCATCTTGCGGCGCAGCAAGAACGGGGCGGCGGCTGATATTCTGACCTCATCACTTGGGTTGCCGAATGGGGGTGTGGTATGATCGGTGTTGAAAACAGCGGGCTTGCCAAGGCAACCCTTGCGCGGCGTGATGAGTTGCGCGCCCTGCGCAGCCCGTTCCACCAAGAATGGGATTTCATTGCAAAGCTGTTTCGGCCGCAAAGGCAGGGGTTTCACAGTGGCAGTAATCGTGATGGCTATAATTTGCACCATCTTTACAATTCAACCACGCTAACCACGGCCACAAATGCCACGGCAACACTGTGGTCAACCCTGATGAACCCTGCAAACCAGTGGTTTTTCCCGCGCACGGCTGACCCTGATCTGAACGAATTTCGCACGGTCAAGGAATGGCGCGAGTTGGTGGGGCGGCGAATGCACGCAAGCCTTGCCCCCGCAATGTCGAATTTCTATGGTGCATCCGTGCCCTGGCTGGCTGACAGTGTAATTCTGGGCACCGGTATCAGCACCGAAGAGTTGGATATGAAAACCAAACGGATCAATGACATCACAATGTCACCCGGCGATGTGTATCTGGCGGTTGATGCGGGCGGGCAACCCAATGAGGTTATCCTTGAATGGCGATTAACACCCGTGCAAGCCGCCCGCAAATACGGCCATGAAGCCTTGCCGAAGAAATTGCAGGAACTGGCGGTCAAGGGCGATCATTCGGGCAAAACCGTCTTCATTCAGGCGATCCAGCCCAATGACCGGTATGTGGAGGGGCATCTGGGCAATTCCGGCAAACCATACCTGTCCACCCATGTATCTGAAGAAGCTGCCACCGTTCTAAAACAAGGCGGTTTTTACGATATGAAAGTGTCAATCGCCCCTTGGGATTACGACAGTGGTGAAACCTGGGCGCGCGGCCTTGGTTATCTGAATTCGCCGTCTGCGGCCACATTGCAGCAAATGGAACGCGACAATGCCAATGCGGGTGCCTTGGCGGGGCGTCCGCCGATTATGACCGCCGGCACACGCCAGTTGCGCAGGGGGGTGCAGATTGCACCGGGTAAAATGTTGCACGGTGCGCTGTCCCCTGCCAGCGGTGCCCAACTGATGCGACCCCTGTTCACCCACCAAGGGGTGCCGATCTCACTGGAAATGAAAAAGCAAAAGATCGAAGAAATCCAGCAAGGTTGGCTTGCGGCAATCTTAAGCCTGGTGGGGCGCACCGGATTGAACACGCTGGAAGTGCTGGAACACCAGGAACAACGTTTGCGCCTGTTGTCGCCCTATTTGGGCAATATTCAAAGCTACGGGATTGCCACTAAACTGGAACGCCGGTTCAATATGCTTTGGCGGGCGGGCCAGATCCCAGCACCACCGCCCGAACTGGCTGGTCAACCATTGGAAATGCACTTCACATCCGTGGCGCAACTGGCCCAACGTGCCGGTGAAGGTGTGGCCACGCGGCGTTTCATTCAAGATATGACGGCATTAGTCCAGATCGCTCCTGAAGCCGTTGATAATGCGGATGGCGATTATCTGTCGCGTGTTTTGCAGGAAACCGGTGGTGTTCCAATTGGTGCTATCCGGCCCAAAGAACAGGTGGCAGCCACACGCGAAGCCCGTGCCGAACAAGCGCAGGCCGCCCAAGCATTGGAAGCGGCGAAAGCGGCGGCCGGTGCCGGTAAGGATTTGGCACAAGCGCAGGCACTGGGGGCTGATCAACAATGATGAAAGGCTACCATGAAGCGGTTCTGAACGGCATGGCAATAACCTACGGCCTATCCAAAACCGAGGCGATTTCCGACGGCTGGAAAACCGCTGTGGGTAAAAACAAAGCGATGATCCAGGACTTGGCGGTTCTGGGCCATCTATACGAGCCGGATTTCGATGAAGAAACCGGCAAGGTTTTGCCGCATGACGAATTGGTTGTGCGTGCGGCAAGGAAAGCGTTCGCGTTGCAACTGTTGGCGCGGGCAGAGGTAAGCCAGGATGACCTGGCACAATTAAGAAATGAGGATTTATACAATGAAACTGAATAATTTTTGGACTTTCCTGCCCGTGCCTGTTTGGGCACCGGCTGATGATATTGGTGGCGGTGGTGGCGATGATCAAAACAAGGGCGGTGATGACGATCAGAACAAGGGCGGCGACGATCAGAACAAAGGTGGTGATGATCAAAATAAGGGCGGTGACGACAATCAGAACAAAGGTGGTGATGATCAAAATAAGGGTGGTGACGACGATCAGGATAAAGCCCCCTGGTACGATAAAATGGAGTGGAAAGACCCTGCGCTAAAAGAAGCTCTTGTCAAAGCCGGTTATCACAAAGGCACCACTGAAGAGGCTTTGGAGCGTTCTATGCGCCATGAGGCCGCCTTGACCGTGAAGTTGGGTAAAAACGCCGATGCGTTGATGGATGCGCCTGAAAAGGACGGTGATATTGCCGCGTGGCTGAAAACCAACAGTGTCGCTTTGGGTATCCCTGAAAAGGCCGAGGATTACGATCTGACCATGCCTGAAATGTCGAACGGCATGGAAATTGACGATACCCTGCTAGACACGTTCAAAGCTCAAATGCACGAAAAAGGTGCGCCGCCTCATCTGGTGCAACTTGGGCTGGATATGCACGCCAAGGCCATGTCTGACATGGTGGGTGGTATGGTGGCTAATACAACCGTGCAGGATGCAGAACTGAATGCAGACCTGCAAAAAACATGGGGTACAAATTGGGAAGCCAACCAGCAACTGGCCGCCAACACGTTTCAGGCCCTGTCTGCATCGGTCGGGTTGGACGCCAAGGATCAGGGTTTGCTGGCGGGCAAAATGAACGATATGATGGGGGATGCCACATTGCTGAAATTCTTCCATGGATTGTCGCAAATGCAAGGTGAAGACAGTATCATCATTCCCGCCGGTAACAACAATGCCGTGATCACCGTGAATGATGCCAACGCGCGCAAAGAGGAAATTGCGCTAGATCTGAAAAACCCAAAAACCACCGCGCGGCGGCAAAAAGAACTGCGTGAAGAACGTGAAAACCTGAACAAGATCATAGCAGGCTGAT
>JASFZB010000040.1:0-33160 GCA_045046705.1 Rhodobacterales bacterium
ATGTGAGTGGAGATTTAACAACAGTGACCCGTCGGAACAGTTATTGCAGTTAAGACAATGGGTTAGAGATCATCTGAACTAGTTATCTAGGACAGCCCCTAAAATATTTACCTGCAGGCAGACGGAACAACTGGCTAGCAGCCCCTGAACGGGCAATTTCCTTGCGGTTGCCTTCCAGATCCTTTTTATCCGCGTAAACCCAATAGAACATGTTGTCTGCCAAGACAGTCGCATCGGTCGTGGGAATGGCGTTGACCCTTAGATAGCCGACATTCATGTCGAAAACATATTCGCTCAGCTCGTTTGCTTTTACCGTCAGTTCGGTATTGGCATAGGCACTGCCATGCTGGGCCACGATAAAATATTTGCCTGCGGGCAGTTTGAACAATTGTTTTGGCGCCCCCGAACGGGCGATTTCCTTGCGGTTGCCATCCATATCCTTTTTGTACGCGTAAACCCAGTAGAACATATTGTTATCAAGGGGGGCGGCCCCGGCGGTTGCCGCTGCGCTGACCCGTAGATTGCCCACGTTGAAATTGGCTTTGACTGTAGTCAGTTGCCCGGGCTTGACCACAACTTCTTGCCCGGATGCGGCTGATCCGTAGGTGCCGTAGAGATAATATTTGCCCTCTGCCATTTTAAACAATGCTGTGGCCGAGCCATTGCGGGCAACCTCTTTGCGATTGCCGTCCATGTCCTGTTTTGCGTCATAAAGCACCCAGTAAACACCCGCGTCCAGCGGTTCTGTGCAGGTTTCACAAGCAACTGGAATTGCCTTGATCCCTTGTGGGCCTTTGGCTACGGGTTTCGGTTTCGGTTTTGCCTTAACAACCTTGGCCTGAACGGTTTTCACGGTCTTGCTGATCGCTTTGTTCAACTCGGCGGCATTGCTGGCGGATAAAAACTGTCCGCCGGTGTTGGTGGCCAGACAGGATAGTTTGGCACTGTCCGCTTTGTTGATGTCAAAGCCGATGACATTGGTGGTGAAATCCACCCCCTTGGCTTCCAACTCGGATGCCAAGGCACAAGGGTTGGCATTGCAGGTTTCCAAGCCGTCGCTGATCAGGATAACGGTGGCTTTGTTTTCGGTATATTTCAGCTCTTCCGCCGCCATGCGAACCGCCGCGCTGATCGGGGTTTTGCCCTTGGGTTGAATCGCGTTCACTGCGGCAATAAAGGCCGATTTATCAAGTGCGCCAACCGGCAGCAGGATTTCAATATCCGAGCAATCACCCTTGGTACGGTGTCCGTAGGCAATCAGCCCTATATTGGTGTCCTTGTTCCATGAATTGACCATTTCCTTGATCGCATCGCGGGCAATTGCAATTTTCGCCTTGCCGTCGATTTGGCCCCACATGCTGCCCGAGCCGTCAAATACCACCATAACATTTTCACGCGCCTGCGCTGTGGCCATCGTGGCGAGTGGGAATGATAGAAGCAGTGCCGTAAAGAATGCGGAAAATGCGCGAAAAAACATGGTTATCCCTCAATATCCAACAGAGTCGGGGACACTATACCATAAAATAACGCTGGATGGAATTCGCGCGGAAAAAAGCAAAAAGGGCAACATGGTGTTGCCCCAAATTACTTCAGAATTGAACTCACAATGTGCCGGTTTTAGCTGTCGTCGCTAGGCGCGGCAACATCTGCGATTTCTTCCAGCGGGACGGTGTCATCGTCGTCGTCGTCCAGAACGTCATCGCCCAGGTCAACATCCACATCTGTGTCGTTATCATCCAGAACATCGACTTCACCTGTCAGATCATCTTCGGTTGCTTCTGCAACATTGGCTTTGTCGGCCTTGTCTGTCATAGATGTTTTCGATTTGTCATTGGTAAAAAATGACAGCTCATATTCTACGCCAGTATAGGGACTGACAATCGGGTCTTTGTTCAAATCGTAAAAACGTTTGCCGGTTTCGGGACAGACACGTTTTACACCCCAAGCTTCTTCAGCCATTTTAAATCCTCTTTACAGGTCATTTTTTGGAATCTGTGCTGCCAACTGCCATAACCTATGATGCTTGTCAAAGGGTGAATGCATAAACTTGCCATAAGGGTATGAAACGCGGATTGTACTTGGGTGATTTGGGCTTAAACTGGGCTTATGGCAGAGCATATAAAAATTGGCGACCCGATAATCCATGTAAAGGTCAAACGCTCCATGCGGGCGCGGCGTTATTCGTTGCGGGTTTCCAATACCGACGGCGCGATTTGCCTGACCTTGCCGAAAGGGGCTTCTTTGTCTCAGGCTGCAACCTTTGCCCGCGAACAGGAAGGCTGGATGCGTAAACATCTGGCCAAGCAGTTGAAACCGCTTTCGTTGGACTTTGGCGGGACTGCCCTGTTTGACGGCGAATACCGGCGGATTGATCCGGGGCGGGGCAGGGCGGTGCAGTTTTACGACGGGGTGCTTTATGTGCCGGGGGCGGCTGATAAACTGCCGGCAAAGCTGCGGGCCTATTTCAAAACCATGGCCCGCGACAGGATGGTGGCCGCATCGGTGCATTATGCCGGTCTGTTGGGCAGGCCTATTGGTCGTATTACCATGCGCGATACGCGGTCGCGCTGGGGGTCGTGTACCTCGCAGGGCAATCTGATGTACTCTTGGCGGTTAATCATGGCACCGCGTTCGGTGCAGGCTTATGTGGCAGCGCATGAGGTCTGCCATTTGGTGGAAATGAACCACTCCAACGCCTATTGGAAACTGGTAGCGGGTATTTTCCCCGATTACAAAACACAGCGCAACTGGTTAAAGAAAAACGGGGCTATTTTGCACCGCTACCGGTTCTAAAACCTTGACGTTGCGGGGGGTTGTGATCACAATCGCGCCATGCCGAATATGCCCCGAAATCAAGAGAGAACAGTGCCGCGCCATGAACGGGTCTACCGCACCTTGCGCAGCGAGCTGATGCACGGGCAGATCAGGGCAGGCACGCCCCTGACATTGCGCGGCATTGCTCAAAAATACGGTGCCAGCATGACGCCTGCGCGTGAAGCGGTGCGGCGGCTGTCGGCGGAAGGGGCGTTGTCGATTTCTTTGACCGGTCGCGTCACCGCCCCCGCACTGACCACCGACCGTATTGAAGAACTGGCGGCAATTCGGGCGTTGTTGGAACCCGAGCTGGCAAGCCGGGCTTTGCCCCGGGCGCATATGGCCCTGATTGAGCGGCTTTATGTGATTAACACTGTGATTTTGCAGGCTATTGTTAAAAACGATCCGGTAACATTTATTCGCTCGAACCTGGAATTCCACCGCAGTTTATACCTTCGCGCACAAGCCCCCGCGATGCTGGGGTTGGTGGAAACCGTCTGGTTGCAATTGGGCCCGACGATGGCGGTTTTATATGAAAAAAGAAAACGCCGTGAAGCATCGGACACCCATCGTTTGGTTATTATGGCGCTGAAAGAAGGCGATGAAGCGGGTTTGCGTCTGGCTATTCGCGCGGATGTCACGCAAGGCTTACGGATGCTCACATCCGAGTGACACCCCCTTGCGACGGAAACCTGCGTGGCCTACGTTATAGGTATACAAAGCCGGTATTCCCTACCGGTTCAAGGCCTCTCTCTCCCTCATCAGAGGCCAGTAAGTAAGCCCTCTGGCAGGACATGAGCAGCCTGTCAGGGGGCCGCTTTTTGCCGAGGGGGCTTTTCCAGAATTGGTCTGTTCGGTCATAAATCACCCTCACGCAGGTGTGAAAGCAAGTTGAGATCAAAACCGGCAAAAGCCGTGTATACTGATCTTGAAAGGTCGGCATCCCCTGTCGGCTTTGGTCTCATTGTCCCCTTTTCCGAGACCTCTTGTGGAAAACCTCTGACAGGAAGTGAGCGTCCTGACAGAGGTTTTTCTTGTTTTATATCAATCTTATGCGTGTATTGCCCCATCACCGCAGGCCAGGGCTGCTTCGCGCACGGCTTCGGAAAATGTCGGGTGCGCATGGCAGGTCAGGGCGATGTCTTCGGCGGAGGCGCCGAATTCCATTGCGACACAGATTTCGTGGATTAGCTCACCGGCAGAGGGGCCGATCAGGTGGCAGCCCAGGATTTTGTCAGTTTTGGCGTCGGCTAAAATCTTCACGAAACCTTCGCCCTGAAACACCGCTTTGGCGCGGCCATTGCCCATGAAACTGAATTTGCCGACCTTGTAATCAATGCCTGCTTCTTTGAGCTGTTCTTCGGTTTTCCCGACGCTGGCTACTTCGGGGGTGGTGTAGATCACGCCGGGGATAACGCCGTAGTTTACATGGCCGTGATGACCTGCAATGACGTCGGCGACGGCCATGCCTTCGTCTTCGGCTTTGTGGGCCAGCATCGGGCCGTCTATGACGTCGCCAATGGCGTAAATACCGGCAATATTGGTGTGCCATTGGTCATCGGTTTCGATCTGGCCACGGGGCGATATTTTGCCGCCCATTGCTTCAAATCCAAGCCCGTCCATATAGGGTTTTCGGCCCGTGGCAAGCAAAACAATGTCGGCTTCAAGGCTGGCCTCTTTGTCGTTTTTGCGCAATTTATAGCTGACGGTAGCCTTGTTGTTTTTGATCGTGGTAGATTGAACGGCGGCCCCCATAACGAACTTAAGACCTTGTTTTTTAAGGGTTCGTTGCAAGGTTTTGGCAAGGTCGCTGTCCATGCCGGGGGTGATGTGATCGAGAAATTCCACCACTGTTACCTCGGTGCCAAGGCGCGCGTAAACGCTGCCCATTTCCAGACCGATCACGCCTGCACCGATCACCACCATGCTGTTTGGGATCTTGGGCAGGGCTAATGCGCCGGTAGAGGTGACAACGATTTTTTCATCGACCTCGACACCTTTCAGGGATGATGGCACTGAACCCGAGGCGATGACGATATTCTTGGTATTATGAACCGCGTCCGCGACCGTGACCTGCCCCGCGCCAGAGATCACACCCCAGCCTTTCAGCCAGTCTACCTTGTTCTTTTTAAACAGAAACTCTATGCCTTTGGTGTTTTGCTCAATGACGCTGTCCTTGTATTCCTGCATCTTGCCAAAATCCACCGACGGGGACTTGCCCATCAAGCCCATTTTGGTGAAATTATGCGTGGCCTCGTGGTACATATGGCTGGCGTGCAGCAGGGCTTTTGACGGGATACAGCCGACATTCAGACAGGTGCCGCCAAGGCTTTCACGGCCTTCGACGCAGGCGGTTTTCAGGCCCAATTGGGCGCAGCGGATGGCGCAGACATAGCCGCCGGGGCCGCCGCCTATTACGATAACATCATAGTCTGACATGGGTTGTTAACCTTTCTGTTCTAAGCTGAAAATGCGACGTCGGTATTGCGTCGGTATTGCGTCGTGAAAACATAGGGGGAGTATATATTAACCTTTATGCCTTCGGCGAGGATATTTTGACCATTTGGAAAGCTCATAGGAGGGCCGCCAATAACATGGTTATAGTAGCGATCAGCCCGATAAACCAGATAAGGCTGCGCCATGGAATAAGCCCGAAAGCATAGGCGGGAACATAGGCCACGCGGGCAATCAGGTAGACCCAGGCGCAGGTGCGGGTGGTCGGGGTCGATTGATCGGCGAGCGTGATGACGACGACCGCGATGGTAAACAGGATTAGGGCCTCATAGTGGTTGGTCAAGGCGCGTTTCAGGCGTCCGGCAACGCCGGTCACTTCATAGGGTGTGTCGCGCGGGCCAAAGGCGATTTCAAGCGGCACCTGTCTTCGGGTGATAATAGAGTATATCACGAATTGCCCGACCTGTAGCAGGGCGGCATAGGTGAGGATTGTAATTTCGGTTGTCATAGCGTGGCCTTTCCGTTCGGGGTGGAAAGCTGTGCTGTCAGTTTTGTGCCCGCCGCTTGAATTATGTCGGGGCGGGTTTGCAGGCCAAGGGCGTTTAGCAAATCGTTTAGGCGGTCGGCCTGTGGTGTTTCGATGCTGAGCGCATCCATGCGCAGGCCAAGGTCGGCCATGTTTGCGGCGGGATGCGGGGCTGCGGTATCCCATTGCAGCAACAGCGGGGCAGCCCCGTCTAGCGGGATTTTACCGTCGTCGGTGACAGCAAAACGCCAGCGCAGGGCGTCGCGCCTGAACGGGGTGGCGGTTCCGAGGTCGATGCCGAGTTTGGCGGCGCGGGTGATGCAACCGTCGATATCATCGGTGCGTAACAGCCACGCTTGCAGGCGGGGGAATTTGGCATGCTCGGCAGGATCATCAAGGCCGAACCAGCGCGGGCGGTTGGGCGGCGTGGCGTCGGGGTTGATGGCTATTACCTCGGCGAAACTATCGGGGCCAAGGGCGGTGACAAGGTTATGGGTGGCCATATCGGGATGTGCGCCGCCTTTGGGGAAGGTCAGGCCCGTGAGGTTGCGCATATAGTCCGCGCCCGCAGCAAGCGAGGGCGCGGCGATGGCGATATGATCGAAGGTGATCATCGGGCCTGTGTCATTTCTGCTCTCTGTCATATTGACGCCATTTCCAGTAGCGATAAGCCGGCAGCAGCCAGCCAAGACCGGCAATCAGCATCAACCCAAAACGTTGCCGCCCCACAAGCGGGTTTATGTAGAAATCATAGATCAAAACCGCGACAACGATGAGCCACATGATCAGCTCTGAATAAAACTTGCGTTTCGGATGTACGGCCCGCCATTCTTTCAGATCCATTTTAGGCTCACAAATCCATCAACAACCGACGCGGATCTTCCAGTGCTTCTTTGACACGCACAAGGAAGGTCACCGCCCCTTTGCCGTCGACGATGCGGTGGTCGTAGGAAAGGGCCAGATACATCATTGGGCGGATCACGATCTCGTCGTTGACCACCACGGCGCGTTTCTGGATGGTGTGCATGCCCAGGATGCCCGATTGCGGCGGGTTCAGGATTGGGGAGGACATCAGGCTGCCGTAAACGCCGCCGTTCGAGATGGTGAAGGTGCCGCCCTGCATTTCTTCCATGCTCAGCTTGCCGTCACGGGCACGGGCGCCTTTTTCGGCGATGGTTTTTTCGATTGTAGAGAACGACATTTGATCGGCGTCGCGGATCACCGGCACCACAAGGCCTGTGGGCGTGCCTGCAGCTATCCCCATATTGACGTAGTGTTTATAGACCACATCGGTGCCGTCTATTTCGGCGTTGACTTCGGGCACTTCGTTCAATGCGTGACAGCAGGCTTTGGTGAAGAACGACATAAAGCCCAGTTTGACGCCGTGTTTTTTCTGGAATTGGTCTTTGTACTGGTTGCGCAGGGCCATGATGGCGGACATGTCGACCTCGTTATAGGTGGTCAGCATGGCGGCGGTGTTCTGGCTTTCTTTCAAGCGGCGCGCGATGGTTTGGCGCAGGCGGGTCATTTTCACCCGCTCTTCGCGGGCGGCCTGTTCGGCGGCAACGGGGGCGCGCGGGGCGACCGCTGCGGGGGCGGCAGGGGTGGCCACAGGTGCAACAGGGGCAGATGCTGCGGCAGGGGGGGCTAATGCTGCCATCACGTCTTCTTTCATGATGCGGCCATCCTTGCCGGTGCCGGTCACCTGAGTGGCGGTTAAATTGTTTTCCGCCATCAGTTTTTCCGCGGCCGGTGCCATTTGCGGAGCATTGTCAGGGGCGGCTGCAGCGGGGGCGGCTGTTGGTGCCATTGCCGCAGACGAGGCTGTGCCGGATATGACCGCAAGTTTGCCGCCCGCAGCGACTGTGCTGCCATCGGTGGCCAGAATTTCGGTGATTATGCCCGAGGCCGGCGAGGGAACCTCGACGCTGACTTTGTCAGTTTCCAGTTCGACCAGCAATTCGTCGGCGACCACGCTGTCGCCGACCTTCTTGGCCCATGTGCCGACGGTGGCTTCGGTGACGCTTTCGCCCAAGGTGGGCACCATGATGTCAATGGTTTTTGCCTCTTCGCTTGGGGGCGCTTCCGGCGCGGGCTTCGGGGCCGGGGCCGCCGTGCCTTCCGAGATATTTGCCAGCAGGGCATTCACGCCGACGGTAGAGCCTTCGGGGGCGACTATTTCGGTAAGGGTGCCGGCCAGTGGCGAGGGGACTTCGACGGTGACTTTGTCGGTTTCCAGTTCGCAGATCATTTCGTCAGCGGCCACACTATCGCCGACTTTTTTGAACCAGGTTGCAATCGTGGCTTCGGTTACACTTTCGCCCAAGGTGGGTACGCGTACTTCGGTCATTTTAGTTTCCTCCAAGGGTCAGCGCGTCATTTACCAGCGCATCTTGTTGTAATTTGTGATTGCTTG
Organism: Rhodobacterales bacterium; assembly: GCA_045046705.1. Taxonomy (GTDB): domain Bacteria; phylum Pseudomonadota; class Alphaproteobacteria; order Rhodobacterales; family Rhodobacteraceae; genus Amylibacter. The sequence goes on from JASFZB010000040.1 coordinate 8,211, forward strand.
CCAAGCCGGTTGCGGGGGCTGCGGCTGCTTTGCGTCCGACATAGGCGGGGCGGGTGTTTTTAAAACCGGCATCGGTCAGGATGTGTTCGATATGCGGGTTGATGAATGTCCATGCACCCTGATTTTTAGGCTCTTCCTGACACCAGATAAAATCGGCATTTTTGAAGCGTTTCAGTTCGTCGGACAAGGCCCCTTCGGAATGGGGGTAAAGCTGCTCGAAACGCATCAGGTATATGTCGGTGATACCGCGGGCATCGCGTTCCGCCAGCAGATCATAGTAGACTTTGCCCGAGCACATCACGACGCGTTTGATTTCGCTGTCGGGCACAAGTTTGGTGTCGGAATTGCCCACTTGTGCGTCATCCCAAAGAATGCGGTGAAAGCTGGTGTCGCCGATAAATTCATCCATTTTGCTGACTGCCATTTTATGGCGCAGCAGGGATTTCGGGGCCATAATAACCAGCGGTTTGCGGAACCGCCGGTGCAATTGGCGGCGCAGGATGTGAAAGTAGTTGGCCGGTGTGGTGACATTGGCGATCACCCAGTTTTCTTCGGCGCACATTTGCAAGAAGCGTTCGGGGCGGGCGGACGAGTGTTCCGGCCCCTGGCCTTCCATGCCGTGGGGCAGTAGCAGCACCAGACCCGACATCCGCAGCCATTTGCTTTCGCCCGAGGATATGAACTGGTCGATCATAATCTGGGCGCCGTTGGAAAAGTCACCGAACTGGGCTTCCCAAAGCGTCAGGGCATTGGGTTCGGCCAGCGAATAGCCGTATTCGTAACCCAGCACCGCATATTCCGAAAGCATGCTGTTGATGACCTCGTAAGTGGCCTGTTCGGGGCGGATATTGTTCAGCGGGTAATATTTTTCCGCTGTGGTCTGGTCCAGAATGGCGGAGTGGCGGTGGCTGAAGGTGCCGCGTTCGCAATCCTGACCGGACAGGCGCACCGGAAAACCCTCTACCTGCAACGAGCCAAAGGCAAGGGCCTCGGCGGTGGCCCAGTCGATGCCTTTGCCGGTTTGGATCATCTCGGCCTTGGCATCCAGAATACGCTGGATGGTTTTATGGGGCTTCCAGTTGGCGGGCAGTTTGGTCAGGGCGGCCCCGACTTCTTTGAAGCGTCCTTCGGTGATATGGGTTTGGCCCCGTTGGTATTCGGGGTCTTTGCTTTCCAGATGTTTCCACTTGCCATCCAGCCAGTCGGCCTTGTTGGGCTTGTAGCTTTTGCCGGCTTCAAACTCTTCGTTAAGATGGGCCTGAAACGCGGTTTTCATGTCTTCTATTTCGCCCTCTGGGATCAATCCATCCTTGATCAGGCGTTCGGTATAAAGTGCCAGCGAGGTTTTCTGTTTCTTGATTTTGGCGTACATCAGGGGTTGGGTGAACATCGGTTCATCACCCTCGTTATGACCAAAGCGGCGGTAACAGAAAATGTCCAGCACAACATCCTTGTGGAATTGCTGGCGAAATTCGGTGGCTATTTTGGCCGCATGTACCACGGCTTCGGGATCATCGCCGTTGACGTGGAAGATCGGGGCTTCCACCATCATCGCAATATCGGTGGGATAAGGCGACGAGCGGCTGTCGTGGGGGGCTGTGGTAAACCCGATCTGGTTGTTCACAACGATATGGATGGTGCCACCGGTGATATGGCCCCTGAGACCGGACAGACCGAAACATTCGGAAATGATACCTTGCCCTGCAAAAGCCGCATCACCGTGTAGTAAAACCGGCAGAACGGCACTGCGGTTGCGGCCCATCTGGTCGCCCTTGGCGCGGGCTTTGCCCAGCACCACGGGGTTGACCGCTTCCAGATGCGACGGGTTGGCGGTCAGTGACAAATGCACAGAGTTGCCATCGAATTCGCGGTCGGACGAGGCCCCGAGATGGTATTTCACATCGCCGGAACCTTCGACGTCATCCGGTTTGTAGCTGCCGCCGAAAAATTCATTAAAGATGGCGCGATAGGGTTTTCCCATCACGTTTGACAAAACGCTTAAACGGCCCCGATGCGGCATGCCGATAATGATGTCTTTGACGCCGAAAGCCCCGCCGCGTTTGATGATTTGTTCCATCGCCGGAATCAGGGCTTCGCCGCCATCCAGCCCGAAACGCTTGGTGCCGGAATATTTGACATGGCAGAATTTTTCAAAGCCCTCGGCCTCGACCATTTTTACCAGAATGGCTTTACGGCCCATTTTGGTGAAGAAATGTTCCTTGTCGTAATCCTCGATCCGCTCTTTCAGCCATGCGGCTTGTATGGGGTCGGAGATGTGCATGTATTGCAGCGCAAATGTACCGCAATAGGTTTTGCGCAGCTTGGCGATAATGGTGCGCATCGGCGCGGTTTGCATGCCCAGCACGTTGTCCAGAAATATAGGCCGATCCATGTCGATCTCGTTAAAGCCGTAGAATGCGGGATCAAGTTCGGGAGGTGTTTGTTCTTTTTTCAATCCCAGCGGGTCAAGATTGGCGGCAAGGTGGCCGCGAATGCGGTAGGCGCGGATGATCATCAGGGCGCGGATACTGTCCAGCACAGCGCGTTGGATTTGATCATCGCTCAGGCTGACGCCAACGGTCGTGGCTTTGGCCTTGATGGCTTTTTCGGGATCTGCGGCCCATTGCCCGTCCAAAGCGGCGGTTAATTCGTCGTTGGGAACGGGGGGCCAGTCGTCGCGCGACCAGGATGCGCCTGCGGCCTCTTTGGTGACGGTATCATTATCGTCGCCAAGATCATTGAAAAACGCGACCCAGCTTGCATCGACCGAGGCAGGGTCTTTTACATAATTGGCGTGAAGCTGTTCGATATATTCCGCATTTTGGCCTTGCAGGAAGCTTGAGGCGCGGAGTTGGTCATTCAAAGATTGGTCGGTCATGTTTTGGTCCCAAATTGCAGCCCCGATAAAGTCGCGGGTATAGCGTGGAAACCCCGCGCAAGGTTGCGCGGGGTGATTGATTGTATCTTAGCCGATGGCTTTCATAACGGCTTCGCCCAGTGTTGCGGGGCTGTCAGCCACCACGATACCAGCGGCTTTCATCGCTTCGATTTTGCTGGCAGCATCACCTTTGCCGCCTGCCACGATAGCCCCTGCGTGGCCCATGCGACGGCCCGGAGGGGCGGTAACACCGGCGATAAAGCCCGCGATGGGTTTTTTGCGGCCGGCTTTGGCCTCATCTATGATGAACTGTGCGGCGTCTTCTTCGGCGCTTCCGCCGATTTCGCCAATTATGATGATCGAATGGGTGTCGGGGTCGGCCATGAACATCTCTAACGCGTCGATATGTTCGGTGCCCTTGATCGGGTCGCCGCCGATGCCGATGGCGGTGGACTGGCCAAGCCCGAGATCGGTGGTTTGTTTCACCGCCTCATAGGTTAATGTGCCCGAGCGTGAAATCACGCCGCAGCTACCTGCCATGTGGATATGGCCCGGCATGATGCCGATTTTGCATTCACCCGGTGTGATGATGCCCGGGCAGTTCGGGCCGATCAGGCGGGATTTGGAACCGTCCAATGCGCGTTTGACTTTCATCATGTCCAAGACGGGGATGCCTTCGGTGATGGCGATGATTAGTTCCATTTCGGCGTCGATAGCTTCAAGGATGCTGTCCGCTGCAAAGGGCGGTGGTACGTAGATTACAGTGGCGTTGGCCTGCGTCACATGGCGGGCTTCGTGCACCGAGTTGAAGACGGGCAAGCCGAGGTGGGTCATGCCACCCTTGCCGGGGGTGACGCCACCGACCATTTTGGTGCCGTATTCGATGGCTTGTTCCGAATGAAACGTGCCTTGCGAGCCGGTGATGCCCTGACAGATGACGCGTGTTTGTTTGTTTACGAGTATGGACATGGGGGTTAACCTTTCACGGCTTTAACAATTTTAGCGGCGGCGTCGCCCAGATCGTCGGCGGCGATGACGTCGAGGCCGCTGTCATTCAGAATCTTTTTGCCTTCGGCGACTTTGGTGCCTTCCAAGCGTACCACCAAGGGCACTTTCAGGCCGATTTCTTTGACCGCAGCCACCACGCCTTCGGCGATCACATCGCAGCGCATGATGCCGCCGAAGATGTTGACAAGGATGCCTTTGACCTGCGGGTCGGAGGTGATGATTTTGAAAGCTTCGGTGACTTTTTCTTTAGTCGCACCGCCGCCCACATCCAGAAAGTTGGCCGGTTCCGCACCGTATAGCTTGATGATGTCCATGGTGGCCATGGCAAGGCCTGCGCCGTTGACCATGCAACCGATTTCGCCGTCAAGGGCGATATAGTTCAGGTCGAATTTCGAGGCTTCCAGTTCTTTGGGATCCTCTTCGGTTTCGTCGCGCAGCTCGGTGATGTCGGGGTGGCGGTATAGGGCGTTGTCGTCAAAGCCCATTTTGGCGTCGAGACATTTCAAATCGCCCGCTTTGGTGATGATCAGCGGGTTTATTTCCAGCATGTCCATGTCTTTTTCGATGAACATTTTGTAAAGCGTGGCGACAAGGGCGACGCATTGTTTGACCTGTTTGCCTTCAAGCCCAAGGGCGAAGGCGACGCGGCGGCCATGAAAGCCGGAAAAGCCGGTGGCGGGGTCTACGGTGAAGCTGACGATTTTTTCAGGGGTTTCGGCGGCGACCTCTTCGATGTTCATGCCGCCTTCGGTGGAGGCCACGAACGAGACCCGTGATGATGCGCGGTCTAAAAGTACCGCAAGGTAAAATTCTTTTTCGATGTCCGAGCCATCTTCAAGATAGACGCGGTTGACCTGTTTACCTGCGGGGCCGGTTTGGTGTGTGACCAAGGTGCGGCCCAGCATTTTTGCCGCTTCGGTGGCGGCTTCTTCGACCGAGTGGGTCAGGCGTACACCGCCCGCTTCGCCTGCTTCGGTCTCTTTGAAGTGGCCTTTGCCGCGCCCGCCTGCGTGGATTTGTGCCTTGACCACCCAGAGCGGCCCACCCATTTCGCTGGCTTTGGCCTTGGCTTCAGCCGCGTTCATTACGATGCGGCCATCCGAGACCGGGGCGCCGAATTGGCGCAGTAGTCCCTTGGCCTGATATTCATGAATGTTCATGGGTGTGTCCCTTTTGCTGTCTTTAACGTCTGTATTACTGGACTGTTACAGAGCTATCGCGGGAAGGATAGGATAAAATGTAAAATAACGCGTTTTTGTGAATATACTGGGAATTTGTGATCACACGTTTATTTTATGTGATCACAAAAAGAAAAAAGCAGCCTTCAAATCAATGAAAGCTGCCTTTTTGTATGAGTCGCTATTGGTTTAACCCAGCGAGCCATCGATGGCTTTGCAGGCGGCGACCAAGCCGTTTACGGCCTCGACCGAGTTGTCGAACATGGCCTGTTCTGCTTTGTTCAGTTTGATCTCCACGACTTTTTCGATGCCACCGGCACCGATGACCGTGGGCACGCCGACATAAAGATCTTTGACGCCGTAAGCGTCTTCGATATGCGCGGCACAAGGCAGCAGGCGTTTTTGATCGCCGAGATAGGCCTCGGCCATTTCGATGGCAGAACCTGCGGGGGCGTAATAGGCCGAGCCGGTTTTCAACAAGCCAACGATTTCAGCCCCCCCGTCACGGGTGCGCTGAATGATGGTGTCCAGTTTTTCCTGTGTCGTCCAACCCATTTCAATCAGGTCGGGCAAAGGAATGCCTGCAACGGTGGAATAGCGCGGCAGCGGCACCATGGTGTCGCCGTGGCCGCCAAGGACGAAAGCGGTGACGTCTTTAATCGAGACGTTGAATTCTTCGGCCAGAAAATGGCGGAACCGCGCACTGTCCAGAATACCGGCCATGCCGCAAACCATGTTTGTCGGCAGGCCCGAGAATTGTTGCAAGGCCCAGACCATTGCGTCCAGCGGGTTGGTGATGCAGATCACAAAAGCGTTCGGCGCGTGTTTGGCAATGCCTTCGCCGACGGATTTCATCACTTTGAGGTTGATGCCGAGCAAATCATCACGGCTCATCCCCGGTTTGCGGGCAACCCCTGCGGTGACGATACAAACGTCAGCACCGGCAATACCTGCGAAATCCGTGGTGCCCGAAATGGCGGCATCGTATTTGTCGACAGGGGACGCCTCGGAAATATCCAGTGCTTTGCCTTGCGGGATACCGTCTGCAATATCAAATAGAACAATGTCGCCCAGCTCTTTCAAAGCTGCCAGATGCGCCAGCGTTCCGCCAATCATTCCTGAACCGATCAGTGCGATTTTGGCTCGTGCCATGTCCGTCTCTCCTATGAGTTTATGTCGGGGACGGCGTAGCGTTTATGGGCGGCAAGGGCAAGTCACATTGTCTGATTTCGTTAAATGCGCGACCTTTTGCGTTAAACTTTACTGCCTGCGGGGGAATGCAGGTATTGGTAATCGGTGCCTGCGGCCATCATGCAGCTGGTGCCATTGGGAAAGCTTAACAGGATTGTCCATGTGCCGGTTTCGGGATGGGCGAACAGCTCAAGGGTCTCCCCCGAAGGTGTCAAGCCGATGCTTTGCGAACTTTCGCCGTAGCGGTCATTTAACTGTTGCACCATTTTTGCGCGACTTGCGCATTGCGCCGCGGCGGCATGTGCCGGGGGCAGGGCAAGCAGTGTTCCGGTGATGGCGATGGCCAAAGCGAGCAGCATTTTGTGTGTGTCCATGGGGGTCATAAGTACCTTTCTGGCAGATCAATTTGGCCGTTGCTGATGTTGTCAGGCTTATGCGCCGTGGGTAATATTTGGTTAACCCAGGGTGCGCGGGCGCAATTTGGCGGTTGCAATGGCGCGGTAAATTTGATGTTGTGGCTGGAAATTGACAGGGGTTTCATGATGCTACTTTGCCGGTCTTTATTGTTTGTTCCTGCCCTGAACGCGCGGGCTATGAGCAAAGCCGGAACCTTGCCCTGCGACGGGGTGATCGTGGACTTGGAAGACTCGGTTTTACCTGCGCGCAAGGCCGAGGCCCGCGCAGCGGCGGTGGACGCATTGCGCATCCCCGATTTTCGGGCGGGATTGATTCTGGTGCGTGTGAACGCCGTAGATACAGAATATTTTTCAAGCGACATCAAAACCTTGGCCGAAGTCGGGCCGCAAGCGGTATTGTTGCCGAAAGTGCAGTCGGCAAAGGATGTCCTGGCGGCACAAAAGATTTTGGACGCGGAACCCGCCGCGCGTGATACGCAAATATGGATCATGATCGAAACCGCGCTGGGGGTGATGAATTTGCGTGAAATTTGCACTGCTTCAAAGCGGCTGAAAGGCCTTATTCTGGGGCCGAACGATCTGGTGAAAGATTTGCACGCGATTGAAACGGCGGGGCAGGAAGCAGTTATGACAAGCTACGGCCTGTGTCTGGTTGCGGCGCGGGCCTATGGGTTGATCTGCATTGACGGGGTTTACAAACAGTTCACCGATGCGCCCGGTTTTGAACGCAACTGTACGCAAGGGCGGGTTATGGGGTTTGACGGGAAATCCCTGATCCATCCGTCACAAATCGCCCCTGCCAACGCCGCATATGGCCCAAGTCAGGCGGCTATTGATCTGGCAAAGCGGCAAATTCAGGCGTTCGAAGTCGCCGATGCGCAGGGCAAGGGGGTTGCGAGTGTGGACGGGGAACTTGTAGAAGCGTTACATGTGGATACGGCGCGCAAAGTGTTGCAAATGGCGGATGTCATTATGAAAGGGAATATATAGATGTATATGGTTATTTTGGTTTCAGGAATATTTTTGTGGGCAGGGGCCCACTGGATCAAGCGGTTGTTGCCCGAGCTGCGTAGCGGAATGGACGCACGATTGGGCAAAGCGGCGGCACGCGGTGTGATCGCGGGCCTGATGGTTCTGGCGATTGTGATGATGGTGAAGGGGTATAGCGGTGCCCCTTGGGTGGAAGTTTACACGCCCTTTAATGGCGCGCGGCATCTGAATAACCTGTTGATGCTGTTTGCGGTGATCTTACTGGGCATGGGCAAGTCAAAGGGGCGCATGCGCACATGGTTCCGCCATCCGATGCTGACCGGCGTAACCGTTTGGGCGGTGGCGCATTTGTTGGTGAACGGGGATTTGGCCTCGATTGTTCTGTTTGGTGGTCTGGGCATTTGGGCCTTTGTCAGCAGAATTCTGATCAACCGCAATGAAGGGGTCTGGAACCGTCCCGAAGCGGGACCGGTTTCCGGCGACATACGGTTGCTGGTTATTGCGGCGGTGCTGTTTGCGGTGATTGCCGCTATTCATATCTGGATGGGCTATAATCCGTTTACCGGGGCGATGGCATGAAGGCTTACCGGTTGATCACCGAAGAGGACTCGTCCGAGTTTTGCCACCGTGTAACCGAGGCTCTGTCCAAAGGCTGGGATTTGCACGGTAGCCCGGCTTACGCCTATGATGCGGGCGCGGGCAAAATGCGCTGTGCGCAAGCGGTGGTGAAAGAGGCGGACGGGGCGTATGCGCGGGATGTGGTTTTGGGAAAATTGTGATCACAAACGCAAAATAATACCCAACTGCGGCATTTTATAGGTCAAAAACACCGAATTTCTTTTGCAAACCCCTGTCGCTTCCCGAACTTTGGGTATAACAAAAGTTCAGGTTTGAATATTAATGAGAGGGATACCAATGGCTGATGTTACCCGGGGCAAGCGCCCGCTATCACCCCATTTAAGTGTTTATCGCCCGCAAATCAACATGGTCACATCCATCGTGAACCGCATCACCGGCGTCGCAATGGCGCTGGCGGCGGTTTTGGTGGTTTGGTGGTTGTTGGCGGCGGCGACTTCGGCATCTTACTATGATTTCGTGAACGGAATATTGACCTCGTGGATCGGCCTTTTGGTGCTGTTTGGCTCACTCTGGGCCTTGTGGTTCCACCTGCTTGGCGGGCTTCGCCACCTGATTATGGATTTCGGCGTCGGGTACGAGCTGAAATCGGTGGATTTCTGGGGCTGGGCGATTGTGGCTCTCAGTTTGGTATTAACGGCGGCAAGCATCATTTGCCTTGCTGTATTTTAAGGGGGCGATCTGATGGACTATAAAACCGATATGAACCGGGTTCTGGGCTTGGGCTCGGCCAAGGATGGCACCCGCGAATGGTGGGCGCATCGGCTGACAGCGGTGGCACTTGTGCCGCTGGCCCTGATCTTTTTGTGGATCGTGACGCCTCTGATCGGCGGCCCGCGTGCGGATGTGCTGGCAGCATTTCAATCGCCGTTCGCCGCGATTGCGACAATACTTTTCATCCTGATCGCCTTTGTGCATCTGGCCAGTGGCCTGCAAGAGGTGATTGTGGATTATGTACACGGCAAGGCCTGTTTGGTGGTTTTGCTGGTTTCAACAAGACTTATATGCTTGGGGCTGGGGTTTGCGGGCGCATTTGCGGTTGCCAAAATCGCCTTTGGGGCCTGATCGGAGACTGAAATGACTGCTTACGAATATATTGAACACGATTATGATGTTGTGGTTGTGGGGGCCGGTGGGGCCGGTTTGCGTGCCACATTGGGCATGGCCGAACAGGGGTTGAAAACCGCCTGTGTGACCAAGGTTTTCCCGACCCGCTCGCACACGGTTGCGGCCCAAGGCGGCGTGGCTGCATCGCTTGCCAATATGGGGCCGGACAACTGGCAATGGCATATGTACGACACCATTAAGGGGTCTGACTGGCTGGGCGACAATGACACGATTGAATATGTCACCCGTGAAGCCCCGCGTGCGGTTTACGAGCTGGAGCATTACGGCATGCCGTTCAGCCGCACCGAGGACGGCAAGATTTATCAACGCCCCTTTGGCGGTCACACCACCGAATTCGGCGAAGGCCCACCCACATCGCGCGCTTGTGCCGCCGCTGACCGCACCGGTCATGCCATGTTGCACACGCTTTATGGCCAATCCCTGAAGAACAATGCAGAGTTCTATATCGAATATTTCGCGCTGGATCTGATCATGTCCGACGATGGCGCCTGTCAGGGTGTTGTGGCCTGGAAACTGGACGATGGCACCATGCATGTGTTCAACGCCAAAATGGTCGTTCTGGCCACCGGCGGGGCGGGGCGTGCCTATTTCTCGGCCACCTCGGCGCACACATGCACCGGCGACGGTGCCGGTCTTGTGACCCGTGCAGGGCTTCCGATGCAGGATATGGAGTTCGTGCAATTCCACCCCACCGGCATTTACGGTGTCGGGCCGCTGATCACCGAAGGGGCCCGCGGCGAAGGCGGTTATCTGACCAATTCCGAGGGCGAGCGTTTCATGGAGCGCTATGCACCAACCTATAAGGATCTGGCGTCGCGCGATGTGGTCAGCCGCTGCATGACAATGGAAATCCGTGAAGGACGCGGCGTCGGGCCGCGCAAGGATCACATCAATTTGAACCTTAGCCACCTGCCGGCAGAAACCCTGCATGAACGGCTGCCGGGTATTTCGGAAAGTGTGCGGATTTTCTGCGGTGTCGATGTGACTAAGGAACCGATCCCGGTTCTGCCGACCTGCCACTATAATATGGGCGGTATCCCGACCAATCTTTGGGGCGAGGTTCTGAACCCGACCAAGGATGACGACGATGCTGTTGTCCCCGGCCTCATGGCTTGCGGTGAAGCGGCGTCTGCATCTTTGCACGGGGCCAACCGTTTGGGCACCAACTCGTTACTGGATTTGCTGGTGCTTGGCCGTGCGACCTCGATCCGCGCAGGCAAGGTGCTGGATACGGATAGTGCCACCCCGAAAGCGTCCGCCAAACAGGTTGATAAAATCATGGCCCGTTTCGATGCTGTACGCAACGCCAACGGCAGCAGCCCGACCGCAGAGGTGCGCCTGAAAATGCAACACGCGATGCAGGATAACGCGGCCGTGTTCCGTACCAGTGAAACCCTGACGCAGGGCTGCAAGGAAATCACTGCGGTTTGGGGCGATATGCGTGATCTGAAAGTGACGGATAAATCGCTGATCTGGAATTCAGATCTGATGGAAACGCTGGAACTGGAAAACCTGATGGCCAATGCCTCGACGATCATTTTCGGCGCCGAAGCCCGTAAGGAAAGCCGTGGTGCGCACGCGCATGAGGATTTCCCCGACCGCGACGACAAGAATTGGCGCAAACACACGCTGGCAACGGTTAACCCCAAAGGCAAGGTCAAGCTGAGCTACCGCCATGTGCATAAAGAACCGCTGACAACGGAAGCCGAGGGTGGCATCAGTTTGAAGAAAATCGTCCCGAAAGTACGGGTCTACTGATGCAGCTAGCGCATGGGGCATACCTTGCTTTGGCGACGGCAACGGGATTGGCGGCTTGTAGCAAGCCTGCACCGATGACTGTTGATCGCGCCATGGCGGAATGCACCTTGCGGGCGCACTCGGCGGTAAAGCCGGATGTATCGGTTGGCCTCGGCGTCGGCACCGGCGGTTATGGCACCCGTGTGACGGGCGGCATCGGTATTGCCGTGTCGGGGGATTACCTGCGCGGCAGTGACCCCTATAAAGTTTATGAAGACTGTGTTGTCGCCAAATCAGGCGTTAAACCGACCCAGCCGTTGAAATTGTGACGGCACAAGGCAAAGGACAAAGAAAATGGTAGAATTTACCCTTCCGAAAAACTCGCGTATGACCGTGGGGAAAACCTGGCCCAAGCCCGAGGGTGCCACCAATCTGCGCAAGTTCAAGATTTACCGCTACAACCCCGACACCGGTGAAAACCCCAGGGTGGACAGCTATTTTGTCGATATGGATACATGCGGGCCGATGGTGCTGGACGGGCTGATCAAGATCAAAAACGAGATCGACCCGACCCTGACGTTTCGCCGGTCATGCCGCGAAGGCATTTGTGGCTCTTGTGCGATGAACATCGACGGGATCAATACGCTGGCCTGTATTTACGGGCTGGACGAGATCAAGGGCGACGTGAAAATTTACCCGCTGCCGCATCTGTCTGTGGTCAAGGATCTAATCCCGGATTTGACGCATTTTTATGCGCAACATGCCAGCATCATGCCATGGCTGGAAACCAAAACCAACCGCCCCGAAAAAGAGTGGCGCCAGTCAATAGAAGACCGCAAAAAGTTGGATGGCCTGTATGAATGTGTGATGTGCGCATCATGTTCCACCTCCTGCCCGTCTTACTGGTGGAACAGCGACAGGTATCTGGGCCCTGCGGCCTTGTTGCACGCCTACCGCTGGATCATCGACAGCCGTGACGAAGCCACGGGCGAGCGTCTGGACGAGCTGCAAGACCCGTTCAAGCTCTACCGCTGCCACACCATCATGAACTGCGCACAAACCTGCCCCAAAGGGCTGAACCCGGCCAAGGCAATAGCCGAAATCAAGAAAATCATGGTTGAGCGCACGATTTAGTCCGCAAGGATTTCAATCCGATTAAAAAGGGGCCTGCGTGGCCCCTTTTTGTGTCGGGTTATGTGTCGGACTTGGCCGGTTTACTATCCTCACCGCGTGTCGCATAGACCTGCAACAGCCATCCAATGCCCGCCAGTGTCAGCCCCAAAGCGATAACGATGGTGGCGCGGGTCAGGCCTTGCATGCCCGATGTATCCCACAAGAACACTTTGGCGGCGGTAATCGCGGCCAGAGCAAGGCCGATTTTGCGCAAATACGGGTTTTTGCGGCGCAAGGCCATGACTACAAAGAACACGGTCGCGCTGAGCAGGATCACGGTGTAGGTGTAAAGTTCGCCTTCCAGCGCACCGCGCCCGATTTTGATGTCAGGCCCGTGCCAGAAGCGGCGCACCTGTTGGATGGTGATGAAAATGCCGATAATGGCAACAGACCATAGGGCAATTTTGCGGCTGATGAAGCCCGGAAAAAGCTTGAAGCGATAAAGCAGATAGGCGGCGATGGCGGGTGAAGCATAGGCCGCCATGACGCTATCAAGCGGGAAGGTGCCGGTGATTTCGCTGGTGAAAAGCGGCGCGCGTAGGATGCCGATCGCAAGCGCAAACAGGCCCATGCCCCCGTAACCATAGCCCAGATAGCGGCGTAATTTGACCAGCCTGTCAGGGATTTTGGCCATGCGGCGAAACTGCACGCCGGCCATCAGGGTCCAGACGGTGGCATAAAGACCCAGCACCATATAGTCGAACTCCCAACGCCCGTCAGATGCGGCGCGTGCAATCAGGGCGCAAACCAGCAAGGCAATGGTCAAAAAACCGGCGGTTTCATAAAGCACGACGCGGGCAAACAATCTGGCGGCTTGTGCCATCCGGTAGCCAACCGCAAACAGGCCCGCGACCACGCCAAAGACCGCAATGACAAGAAACACCGGTTTTGACAGTGAATAGTCGGGGAAGAGATCAAACACCACAAGGCCGGTGGCCCCTGCGACAAAGGTCAGGATCAGATAGCCTGTCCAGCGGTATTTGAAGCGGATCACAAGTGCCAGGGCCGCCAGTGACAACAGCGCCGAGACATGGGCCAGATACTCTGTTTCCAGGGTCATATAGGCGGCGAACGAGGTTGCGATCAACATGCCCGCAAACAAAAGATCAGAGGCGGCAAGCCGCTCGGGCAACTGGCTGCGCAGCATGACCCGGGCGTTTGTGGCCAGAATGGCGGCCAGCAGGACGGCAAGGAATGTCCATGTGGTATCGCTGATCGGGGCAACATCGTGCCAGACCCCGTAGCTGATGAAATAGGCGGTGACAGGGGCCGCCGCCCCGCATGTGACCCAGAAAAGCGGACGGCTTGAGCGCGCGGTGCGCCAATACAAGGCGATCAGAAACAGGCAGGCGGCAGCAGTTATAAGCATGCCGGTAAAACCGAAATGCCCGTATTCATAGCCCGGTTTCAAATAAGGGCTGCCGTAAGTGGCGGCAAAAAGCAGGCCAGCGGCGAAAATTACCGAAGTTTGGTCCAGATTTTCGGCGCGAGCGCAATAAAATATCGCCCATGCGATCAGGACGAGAAACACCAGAACTATCGCTTGCCACAAGATCAGGCTGTCGGCGGCGGTATAGCTTAGCAGGGCGGTGGTCGCCGCCGCTGTGACGACGGACAGAACCGTGGGGTAATGCGTGGCGATGTCGCCCAGAGTGGTTTCGTCCAGCATCTCGTGGCGGGGCCATTTCGGCCATGGCCCGAAAGCGGGGATGCTGGTGGCAAGCCAGATAATCGCCGCGCCGTAAAGCGCAAGATAGGGTTGCGCACTCAGCGCGTCGTTCAGGACAAAGCCCCAAAACAGGCTAAAAGCCACGGCAAGGGCCGAAAGCCAAATCCATTTTTGGCTCCGCTCGACAGCCAAAGCCGCCGTCAGAACCGCCAGAAAATAAAGGTAAAGCACGGGGCTGCTTTCGCCGCCCGCGACCAGCATCGGCGAGATATAAGCCCCCAATATGCCGACAACCGCCAGCACCGGCCCATAGATCAGCCCGGCACCGATGGCCAGAAATGATACCGCAATCATGGATGCAAAACCGATCAGGGGGGCGGTCAGATTGTAAAGCACATGGGCCGAGACCACCGCGCCGTAAAGCGTTGCAATACTGCCTGCGGCAAAGGTAACCGGCAGGCTGAACCAGCCTTGCATGCCGATGGTGGACGCGCGGCGCAGATACTCTGCCACGACCAGCAGGATGCCGCCAAAGCCCAAGGCACTGACGACCCGCGCCGTCGGGCCTAAAATCCCCCGTTGCAGCCCGTATTGCACGATGAACAAACCGCCCAAAGAAAGCGAGGCCCCTGCCAGCCAGATGATCCAGTTGGCCTTGAAATTGGCCACCATACGGCCAAAGAAAGTCGGGGTTTTGGGGGCCGCGGCAGGCGATTGTGTGGCTTTTGTTTTTTGGCCGGGCTGTTTGGTTTTTGCCGCGACTTCCGGTTTGGCGCTCACAGTGACAGGTATTCCCCCTTCGGCGCGGATTTTCAACAACTCGACCTCGGCCTGCAAGCGTTTGATTTTGCCGGCGGCACTTTTGGCGATGATAAAGGCGATAAGCGGCATTATCAGAACATAGGCACCAACTAAAATGACGATCGGAACTATGCTGTCAAAATACATTGCATTCCCCTTAATACAGGGCTGCATAATGCGAAATATGGCCGCCGGGGTCAATTAAATTGCCCCGCCGCGTGTGACTTGCGGATTACCGGATATGAAATCGGCCAATCGCCGGGGAATATCTTGACTGAAATCGTGAATGTGCCAATGCTACGCGGATGAAATACAAAGCCCGAAACCCCGCCCCGAAAAATGCGCAAGCCTTGCGCGATATTTCCCCCAACGTGTGCTATCCGGTAGCGACATTACCACAGCCCGATATGGGGCTTTATACCGCTGCGCGCAAAGACATGACGCTTGTGGAAAGCGGACTTGTCCCCCCGCGCGAGGCAGGTTGTTTCAAGGTGCCGAAGGGGCATTTCTTTCGCATTGTCAGTGTGGACGGGCCGCAGGTGGGGGACTTGAACCTGTGGAACGCACATGATTTGACCGAAAAGTTCTATTCCGGCAAAACCCGTGCGCTGCACGGCACCCATATCAGTACCAGCGACCGCATGTGGTCAAGTTTCCCCGCGATGCGGCCAATGGCGACAGTGACGTATGACACGCTCGATTGGTATGGCTGGGATCAGTACGGCGGCTCGGTGCATGATGTGATCGGGACGCGCTGCGATCCTTATACCAATGATCTGCTGAACGGGGTGGATTACCACCATTGCTGCCACTCGAACCTGACCCGCGCTTTGGCGGATGCGAAAGGTTTGTCCGTGGTCGCAGCGGAACCCTTGGTGCATGACGTGTTGAACGTGTTCATGTGTACCGGCTTTATGCCCGACACCAAGCAGTATTTCATGAAGGCCAGCCCGGTACGGCCCGGTGATTTCATCGAGTTTTTCGCCGAAATAGATTTGCTTGTGGGCCTGTCAACCTGCCCCGGTGGCGATTGCAGTGCAACCCATTCCAGTGATACGGCACCCTGTTATCCGTTAAAGGTCGAGGTTTACGCCCCCGCCAAGGGGGCTTTGGACGGCTGGCGGGAACCTGCGTTGAACGGCTATTCGGGACGCCACCGCGACCCGTAGGCAGGATTTTTCCGATCCTATTCCCCGGGGCCGGTTTTTATTTGGCATCTGGCGAAAAATAGGGCAAGTTGGAACCTGCAGGAAAGGGCATATGGCTTTGCAGAATTTCAAATACGTTTTTGTGCTGGCGTTAAGCCTTGCCCTGCCCAATCTTGGGGTGGCGCAAGAAAATATGTCTTGCCCTGAAAGCCCGTCTCTGTTGCTGAATTCGTGCAAAACCCCTGTTACCCTGCGCTTGCGCGTTTTGCCCGACAATCCCGGTCAGGGGGAGGGACATGTTCTGACTGTGACGGGGGCATATTCCAGCGGCGACCGGTTCGGGATTGAGGGGTTGTTCATTCAAGGCGGCAAGCTGGTTAGCCGCAGGTATAAAAACTGGGACGGGGTGTTGATTGTCGATCCCTTGGGCGCGCCGCAGGTGTTTCATGCCCGCGATGTAAGGTTGGCGGGGGGAAGCTATAACCTTAAGCAAAAAACCTCGCGGCGGGACTTTATCGCCAAAGCAAAGGATTTGGGCGCCGCTGTATTGCAATCACATCTGCTGATTGCGGACGGTATGCTGGATGTCTCCGACGTGACCGGTGCCCCGCAGTTCTACCGCCGTATGCTGGTGACGTTTGAAAATGGCGGTTTCGGCATTTGGCAAAGTGCCGATGCCATGACGCTTTATGCCGCAGCCCTTGCGGTTCAGGATCAGCTTCATCCCAAGATGGCCTTGAACCTGGATATGGGGGCATATGATTTTTGTGCGCAGGGGCCAAGGGATGCGCGGAAGGATTGCGGAAACTTGCGGGTGCCGGTTGAAAAATTGACAAACCTGCTGGAATTTACCGCCAAGGATTAGGGCCGGTTATCGTCGCGGCGCAAGGGGCCTATAGGGCAGGTTGCTGTTGGGTGGCGCAATGAATGCCACCGCCCAATTCGCCCAGAGTGTCGACGTTAAGCGTTATAACCTCACGCTCGGGGTAAAACGATTGCAACGTTTCTTTGGCAATTGCATCGGTTCTGCTATCGCCGAATTCGGCGGCAATCACTGCGCCATTGCACAGGTAGAAATTTGCATACAGGGCCGCGAAATCATCTGATTTGATGCGGGTTGTTGTCGGGGCTGGGATTACGGTTATGTCAAACGGCTTGCCGTTTGCATCCCGGGCCTGTTTCAGCTTTTCATAAGTTTTCAACGCGGCTCTGGCCCAGGGGTCGGCGATATCGGGCTTTTCGGGCAGCTGGATCAAAGCGCGGTTATCGCCGATAAACCGCATCAGCCCGTCGATATGGTAATCAGTGATGTCATGCCGGCGCAGGCCTTTGGCCCAGATCATTTTACTTGCGCCGTAAGCCGCCAGAAGCCGTTGTTCCAACTCTGGTTTGGGCAAGAGGTTTCGGTTATTGATCAGCCACGAACTTTCATGCGCGATCAGGCTGCCGAGCCCGTCTTGTTCGACGCCGCCCGGCTCGCCTTGTAGTCCGCTGTCGAAAATTGGCAAACCCAGCCGTTCGGCGACGCGCGGTGCAATCCGGTTGTCGCGCAGATGCACCTGCTTGTCGCCCCAGCCGTTGAAATTCAGGTTGCTTATGGCCAGCCCCCGGGTCGGATGCCGCGCGAACAAAGGCCCGGTGTCGCGGCTCCACAGGTCTTCGGTCGGGATGTCCCAAAGTGCAATATTCCCCGAGATCAGCTTGCGGATGCGCGCATGTTCGACCGCCTCGGCCAGTATCACCACGGGTTCAAACTGTGCGATTGTGTTGGCAATTTCGGCGATGGTTTTTTGTGTCATACGCAAAAAATAAGTGTCAGGGTAGACTGTGGCACTGTTGGGCCATTGCATGAATGTGCGTCGGTGTGGCTGGCCTTCTGCGGGGACCATATAGCCAGTTGGCAGGCCAAATTTTGTTGCGGAAACAGTAGGTTTAGCGATCATTGCAGCACCGGCTATCGCGGTCAGAAAGCCACGTCTCTTCATCCTAAAAATCCTGATCGCGGCTGTTGCCGTAGCGCGACGGGGCAATATCGCTGAACCGGGTGAATTTCCCCTCGAAAGCCAGATCTATGGAACCAATCGGCCCGTGACGTTGCTTGCCGATGATAACCTCGGCCTTGCCGTATAGCTCTTCCATTTCCGCTTGCCATGTCACCATTTTATCGGTTTCGTGGTCGGCGGGCTTTTCGCGCTCCTTGTAATATTCCCCACGGTAGACGAACATCACGATGTCGGCGTCTTGCTCGATGGAACCGGATTCGCGCAAGTCCGACAGTTGCGGGCGTTTGTCCTCGCGGTTTTCCACCTGTCGTGAAAGTTGCGACAGGGCAATCACCGGAATGTTCAATTCTTTGGCGATGGCTTTCAGCCCCTGGGTGATCTCCGATACCTCGTTCACGCGGCTGTCCTTGGCGGATGCGGGGCGCACCAGTTGCAGATAGTCGATGATCAACACATCCAGCCCATGGGTGCGTTTCAGGCGCCGTGCGCGTGCCGCCAACTGGCTGATTGGCAGGGCGGCGGTGTCGTCGATATAAAGCGGGCAGCTTTCAAGGGTTTTGGCGGCTTCCACAAGGCGGCGAAACTCGTCTTCCTGCATGTCGCCGCTGCGGATGCGTTGCGATTCAATTTCGGCGGCCTCCGACAGGATCCGCGACGCCAACTGTTCCGATGACATTTCAAGCGAGTAAAATCCGACAACGCCGCCTTGCACGGCCCCGATACTGCCGTCGGGCAGGGTGCCTTTTTTGTAGGCCTTGGCAATGTTATAGGCGATATTGGTGGCCAGCGATGTTTTTCCCATCGAAGGGCGTCCGGCAAGGATCAGCAAATCGGACGGGTGCAAGCCGCCCAGTTTTTTGTCCATATCAACAAGACCCGTCGAAATTCCGGCCATGCCGCCATCGCGTTGATAGGCGGCATTTGCCATGTTCACCGCGTCTGTAACGGCCTTGAGAAAACTTTGAAAGCCGCTGTCGACCTGACCTTGCTCGGAGAGCGAGTATAATCGTTGTTCGGCCTCGACGATTTGTTCCGAAGGCTCGTTATTGACCTCCATATGTCGGGCCTTATCGGTGATTTCTTCCCCGATGGCCATCAAATCGCGGCGGATTGCCAGATCGTAAATCATCTGGGCGTAATCGCGGGCCGCAAACACCGACACGGAGGCCCCCGCCAGGCGCGCAAGATAAGCCGGCCCGCCAACTTCGGCCAGTCCTTCGTCGTCTTGCAGGAAAGCTTTCAGCGTCACCGGCGAGGCCAGTGCGTTTTTTTGGATGCGCTGGGCGGCTATTTCAAAAATACGGCTATGCAGGGGGTCATAAAAATGGATGTCCTTCACAATCGCAGCAACACGGTCGTACACGTCATTATTGACCAGCAATGCCCCCAAAAGCGCCTGTTCGGCCTCGATGTTATGGGGGACAGTTTGTGTTTCCCCGGCCTGTTCGCGACCCTCAGGGGGGCCATCGTTGCCGCCTTGAAATGCTGTAATGCTGCTCATGTGTTTTGTTCCTCTAGGGGGCTGTTATATGTCGAATGCGGGCGGGTTTGCAATCTGGAAATCCTGTGGGTAAGCTGTAGATTGTTTCGCCGATCAGGGCCGATATGCCCGAATGTAATCCCCGGCAGGCCTAAAAATATATGCGTTTTCAATATCACAGATATAAACTTATCCACAATATCCTGTGTATAAGTTTACCCCACCTACTATTTATGCTAAAATTGCATCACAAGAAACGATTCGAAAATTTGAATAGGCATACCTGTCCCAAGATATCGTCAACAGTGTGTTTATTTGCATATTTTACATATGCTTCGGGTCGCGACCTTAATACTGCTTCGCGGTTTTAAAATCCCTCCAAGGTTTAGACCCGCATTACAGGTGAAACTTGCCCGGTTGTTCTACAGCCGGGTTTTTTTCAGACCACACGCCAATGCAGTGGATACCCGGGGTCAAACACTGTTACGGGGCCGTTTTTTGTTTTGATATGGGGCGGGTATTCGACCGGAATGGCGGATTTGACCAATGTGATGGTGCCGCTGTTGGGGGACAGCCCGTAATAGGCCGGGCCGTTAAGCGAGGTAAAGCCCTCTAGCCGGTCAAGGGCATTGTCCTGTTCAAACACATGCGCCAGACAGGCCATTGTGTTGGTGGCAGAAAAAATCCCGGCACAGCCACAGGCACTTTCTTTGTTGGCATCGGTGTGCGGCGCACTGTCGGTGCCCAGAAAAAACCGCGCATCGCCCGAAATGGCCGCTTGGCGCAGGGCCAGCCGGTGACATTCGCGTTTGGCCACGGGCAGGCAGTAGTAATGCGGCTTGATCCCGCCGACCAGAATATGATTGCGGTTGATGATCAGATGATGCGTGGTAATCGTCGCGGCCAGATTTACCGCCGCCGACTGCACATAATCGACCCCCTGTTTGGTGGTGATATGTTCCGATATGATCTTCAGTTCCGGCAATATGCGGCGCAAAGGGTCAAGCACCGTGTCGATGAACACTGCTTCACGGTCAAAAATATCCACATCCCTGTGCGTGACCTCGCCGTGGATACATAAAGGGCAGCCAATAGCGGCCATGCGTTCCAGCACCGGCATGACGGTTTTGATGTCCGTTACGCCTGACGCAGAATTGGTCGTGGCCCCGGCGGGATACAGCTTTACCGCCGTGATCAGGCCGTTCGCATGGGCCGCCGCTACATCCTGCGCATCGGTTTCATCATTCAGATAAAGCGTCATAAGCGGTTGAAAACCACTGTCCTTCGGTAATGCGGCCATGATGCGCGTGCGGTAAGCTGCGGCATCCGTTGCCGTCACCACGGGCGGGATCAGATTGGGCATGATGATGGCGCGGCCAAAATGGCGCGCGGTTTCGGGCAGCACGCTTTGCAGCATATCGTCATCGCGCAGGTGCAGATGCCAATCGTCGGGGCGGGTTATGGTCAGGGTTTCGGTCATGTGTACGAATCTCGTTTGTAATCCGTGCAGTTCTAGCTGCGTTTCGGCTTTGCAACAATCATCGAATATTTCGGCGGGCTTGTTATTTTCAGATTGGGCATTTAGACAGACCGTAGTCGGGACAACGGGGAAACCACAATGAAACTCTGCCGCAGGGAAGTAGAGAAAGCCATCGGGCCGATGCTTAAATATGGCTATGCCCTGTGCCGCGATTCCGATCTGGCCTGCGATCTGGTGCAAGACAGCGTTGTCAAAGCCCTGAGTGCGAAAAATCTGCCGACGCGCGATGAATCCTATCGCCCGTGGCTGTTTTCCATTCTGCGCAATGTCTTTATGGATCACCTTCGCAGCAAGAAACGGTTGCATGAATTTGCCCAGTTGACCCATGCGGACGACCTTGAAAATTTGTCCGGGCAGAATATCGAAGAAAGCCTGATCAACCGGATGACGGTTCAGGCCGGTCTTGACCGACTTTCGGGGCAGCATCGTGAGTTGCTTGTCCTGATCGACGTCAGTGGTTTCAGTTACATCGAGGCGGCAAAGCTGCTGGATGTGCCCATGGGCACAGTGATGAGCCGCCTTGCCCGCGCCCGCCAACGACTGCGCCACGAAATATCAACAGAAAATTTGTACAGTCTGGAAACTGCGCAGATGTCGCCGAGACGGAATAGAGCACGATGACCAACCTGCAATACCCTATAGAAAAATTACATGCGTTCGTTGATGGCGAATTAAGCGGGGCGGCTTCTGCGGCTTTTTTGCGCACGCTTTCAAGCGATCCGGCTTTGGCGCGCGAGGTGGCCGCACTGACTGCGCTGAAAGCTTCGGTGCAACAGGCTTGCGAAAAATTGCCGTGCCGGGAACCCGACCTTGACCGGATTTTTGCCGAGCATGACAAGCCGCAGGCACAAACCCAAAAGCCCCGTCGATGGCTGGCCCGGTTTGAACCCTGGCAAAAGGCATGGGCCTATGCCGGTGCTGTGCTGGTCGCCGTGATCCTTGTTCTGACACTTTCCGTCGGCTGGTTTTCCTATTCCGGTTTCACCCAAGAAAACCGCCTTGTCGCCCAGGCGATCAAGGTGCACAAGGCATGGCTGCAACAACCGGTGCAAACGGCGCAAAACGGCCGGGCCGCACTGATCTCGTTTCAGACGCAAGCCCCGAATATATATGTTCCCGATCTGGCGGCCAGCAAGCTTCGCGTTGCCAAGGTGACCGCGTTTGGCACGGGCGGCGTTCATGTCGGCTATATCGGCACGCATAGTTGCCACCTAAGCCTGTTCATTCTGCCCAGCGATCAGGCCGCTGCGCAAGCCATGCGTGAAAACACGGTGCGTGACAGCCGGGTATTCACATGGCGGGCAAACCGGTTGGACTATGTTTTGCTGGCGGTTGGCATGGATCAAACCCGCTTGCGCCTGATTGCCGAAGATGTGTTTCAGGCAACCAACCTGATGCAACCCTTTAGTCAGGAAACCCGGTTGGCACTTCGGTTAAACCGCCAAAACAGCCAGCCTTGTCTTGGATCGGCATAAAAACTCTAAAAAATACACATGATAACAACACCTTAATTTATTGCTGTTATTTATTCGTATTTGGATGGAATAAATCCCCCTTTGAAAACGTCTATATTATATCGGCCATTCTGTTTTGGACGGAATGTACAGGAATGTATTGCCACAAATTGAATAGATCAGGGAGGATCTCAATGACAAACGATAACCCTACCAAAGGGCTAAGCCGCCGCCAATTCAACCGCTTTGCGGGGATGAGCGTTCTGGGCGCAGCAGTTTCGCCTGCCGCCGCACGCATGGCACTGGCCGCAGGTGATAATCCGGCTGATATTATTGCCGGTGTCAATTCTGGCATGATTATCCACAACGCAAAACTGGGTGTTATGGAAACCCCGATTGCGCTGTTGCGCGAGCATAATATCACCCCCAAAGAGCTGATGTTTATCCGCAACCACTTCCCGCCGGAAGGCAAGCAGGCCTGGATGGCCACGACAAAAGCCCCTGCGATTGAAAATTGGGACATTCGCATTGGGGGTCTGGCAGTGCGTCCGCGCACGATCACGTTGAAAGACCTCAAAGCAATGGAACAGGTCAAACGCGCCTCTGTCATGCAATGCGCCGGGAATGGCCGCAGTTACTATGCTGCCAAGGAAAAAGCCCCCGGTGGCCAGTGGAAACACGGCGGTCTGGCCCATGTTGAATGGGAAGGTGTGCCATTGAAAGCGGTGCTGGACGCAGCCAATGTAGGCCCGTCATCCGAAGCCCGCTGGCTGACCGCCAACGGCGCGGACGAATCCCCCGCCCCCAAGGGTGCCGATCTGATCAAAAGCTACCATCTGGAAGATGCTGCCCTTGATAACGCCATTCTGGCAATCAAGATGAACGGCGAGCCTATTCCGGCTGTTCACGGTGGCCCGGTACGGTTGATTGTTCCCGGCTATTACGGCAACATGAATGTGAAATTCCTGGACAATCTGAGTTTTGAAAGCCTGCAATCGCCAACACCGTTCCAATCCAAGGCTTACCGCTATCCGAATACGCCGGTTGAACCGGGTAAGTTCACGGTCAAGGACTATAATCAGGGCAACAGTCGCCCGACTTATGGCTTCAAGATCATGAGCGTGATCTTTGCACCACTGGCCGAAGATACAGTCAAGGCAGGCCCGGTCGAAATTCGCGGTGTTGCCTGGAATGACGGTACTGCACCTATCACATCCGTGAAGGTCTCGAAAGACGGTGGCAAGACTTGGAAAAAAGCAACCCTGAAGCTGTCGGACAGTCCTTGGTCATGGCATCACTGGTCGCTGAAAACCTCGCTGGAAGCGGGTGATCACGAATTGCGTGTCATTGCTACCGACAATATTGGCCGCACTCAGCCGCTGAACGGCACTGCACGCTGGAATCCGAAGGGCTACGAGTGGAATGGTGCTGATCTGGTGAAAGTCACTGTGATCTAAGGCATACTTGCCTGTATAATGTGCAGGGCGCACCGTTTGGCTGTGCGCCCTGCATATCAAGTAAAAAATCCCCCCACATCGGTAGTCGGTATAACACCTGACCCGACTGTGCGATTTAACCCGAGGATAGCCTTGTGACCATGACGCCCACATTCCGTTTCACTCCGGTTTTTGCAGAAATGCAAAGCCGGCCCGCCCGTCGCCTAAAGCGAAAAATTGCAAAACTTGCGGCCTTTGTTTTCATCACCGGAGCCATGCAAATGGCCTATGTGCCAGCCGCCAATGCTGCCAAGTTCGATTTGCCCAAAGGGCCGAACCGTGGGTTGATCTATGCCAAATGTCGCACCTGCCACGATTTGCAATATGTGGTGGAAAGCAAAGGGCTGAGTGACGGTTCATGGGACGGGCTGTTGGATGATATGGAAGGTTTTGGTGTTGAACTGACTTCGGAAGAACGCGATAAAATCTATCAGTACCTGATCACATATATGGGTAAAAATCCGCCTCCTGCCGCGCCTGTCGAAACTGCGACCACCCCCGATGTGGTGGAACTACAGGGCGGAACGCTATTTGCCGACAACTGCACCTCTTGCCATCAGGAAGATGCAATGGGTCTGGAGGGAACCTTTCCGCCGCTTGCCGGAAATTCGGATTTGTTTCTGGCCGAAGATTTTCCTGTCAAGGTTTTGCTGAACGGTATGTCAGGGACAATCACCGTCAATGGGCAGAATTACGAGGGCGAAATGCCGTCTTTCGGGCATTTGGAAGATGCCGAGATTGCGGCTTTGGTGAATTTCCTGCGTGGCAATTTTGGTAACGATGTAACGGCGCATCCCGATATTGGGCCGCTTAGTGCCGATATGGTTGCAAAGTTGCGCGACAGTGAAATGGATCCTGATCAGGTTCTGGCGTACCGCGCATCGCTGAAATAGGGTTTGCCCTTCACACGGAAGGGCAATATCCCCGCCGCTTTACCTGATCGCCATCACCGCCGGGGTTTTGGCGCGTTTCATGACCCGCCATTCACGGTAGGAAATAAAGCTGGGCGGCGGCTATGATGACG
>JASFZB010000041.1:0-10869 GCA_045046705.1 Rhodobacterales bacterium
GCTCAAACGGAAAACAATCATGACACCAAGGCAAAACCCTTTCTTTAAGGGCAGAGTTGGTTTACTCTTTGTAAATGAGGGCATTAATCGAGGTGCCCTAAAGGAAATAAACATGGCTGACGTTACCATAGTATACTGGCGTGACATCCCCGCCCAAGTGATCGCAGGCAAAGGCCGTCGCGGTGCAAAGGTTCAACTGCCCGAGCGCTTTGAACAGGCGATAGACCGTTGTGCGATGAAAATAGACGCCAAGGATTCGGATGCCTATCTGGCCGAATGGCGCAAAGCCAAGCCCTATCAGGTCGAAGGCGATCAAAATGAGGTCGCACGCGCCGAAGCGGACAGGCTGGATGCCGACTACACCCAAGACAAGATCAAACAGCTTATCGCAAATGACGGCTGGGAAAAGTGACAAGGGGTTTCCCCTTTTATGAAAGGTTAAAGCGGATGGCATTGCTTAATTTCGTACGCAAAAAAGATGTCGTAACCGACAGTTCCAATCTGGAAGCTTTCCTCCAAGGCTATTCCATCGAGGTCATGCCGCGCACGGCTGAAAAGATCAGTGACTTCCGCGATCTTTTACCCAAAGGCACAAGGGTTTACATCGCCCATATCGAAGGCACGCCGATTGACGATATGGTCGCCACCGCCAAACGCCTTGCCGCCGAAGGTTATGATGTAATGCCGCATTTTCCGGCCCGCATCATCAAGGACAAAGCCACGCTGGCCGACTGGATTGCCCGTTACCAAGGCGAAGCAGACGTCAAACAGGCCCTGCTGCTTGCAGGTGGCGTTGAAAAACCGCATGGAGATTATCACTCGTCCATGCAATTACTGGATACCGGCCTGTTCGACAAAGCCGGTTTCACCAACCTGCATGTGGCCGGCCACCCCGAGGTCAACAAAGACATCGACCCCGACGGCAGCCGCACCAATGTCAACGCCGCCCTGTCTTGGAAACAGGAATTTTCCAAACGCACCGATGCGGATATGGCCCTGACCACCCAGTTCTGCTTTGAAAGCCGTCCAGTTATCAAATGGGCGGACAACCTGGTTGCACAAGGCATTGATATACCTGTTCATATTGGCATAGCAGGCCCTGCCAAACTGCAAACCATGATTAAATTTGCCATTGCCTGCGGTGTTGGCCCCTCTTTGCGTGTGTTACAAAAGCGCGCCAAAGACGTGACCAAACTGCTTTTGCCGTTTGAGCCAAATTCAATATTATCCGAACTGGCAGACCATAAAGCCGCACATCCCGAGTTTAACATTGCAAAAGTTCACTTTTTCCCGCTTGGTGGCATCAAAACCAATGCCTCTTGGGCGATGACACACGCCGGACGCTCCGGCGTTCCTGCCTCACAAAGCTAAAGGATAAATCCATGACACGCACAATCGTCGAAAGTAAAACCAAAACCGCCATTATCGGTTTTGACCAGCCGTTTTGTGTGATCGGTGAACGCATCAATCCCACCGGACGCAAAAAACTGGCTGCCGAGTTGGAAGCTGGTGATTTTTCCACCGTTGAATCGGATGCTATAGCGCAAGTGTTGGCGGGGGCAACCATGCTCGATGTCAATGCCGGTGTGGTCTACAACTCCAACCCGAACCCGAATGAAACCGAACCGCCCCTGATGACCAAGGTTCTGAACATCGTGCAGGGGCTTGTGGACATTCCCTTGTGCATAGACAGCTCGGTGCCAAAAGCCCTTGAAGCCGGGCTTGCCGCCTGTGAAGGCCGCCCGCTGCTGAACTCTGTGACCGGCGAAGAAGACCGCATGGAAGCAATTTTTCCGCTGGTCAAAAAATACAACGTCCCGGTTGTGGCCATCTCGAACGACGATAGCGGTATTTCCGAAGACCCTGAAGTGCGTTTCGCCGTCGCCAAACGCATTGTGGAACGTGCCGCCGATTACGGCATTCCGGCCCATGACATCGTGGTTGACCCGCTGGTGATGCCGATCGGGGCAATGCGCACCGCTGGCTTGCAAGTCTTTGAACTGGTTCGCAAATTACGTATGGAGCTGGGTGTTAACACCACTTGCGGCGCCTCCAACATTTCTTTTGGCCTGCCAAACCGGCACGGCATCAATAACGCGTTTTTACCAATGGCCATAGCTGCAGGTATGACATCCGCGATTATGAACCCGCTACAACTACCCATTGGCCCGAAGAAAATTCAGGAAAAAATGGAGGCCCTCGCCGCCGCAGGCATCATCGTTCCCGCCGACATCGACCCGGAAGTTTTCGTCACCCTGATGGGCATGGGATCAACCAAAGCCACCTCCGGTTCCGAAATGACCGCGATTCGCGCGGCGAACTTCCTGACCAATAACGACCCGCACGGCGCGGCCTGGATCAAAGCCAACAAACCGCCATCAATTGACGGCGTTGAAGCCGGCGCACGCGGGCGCCGCACAGGTGGTCGCCGTCGCAGATAGCTTACCTTGCGGGTGTTATTTCTTTTGTGATAGCCCTTTCAATTCGGGTTCATCTGTGACCATTAAAGGCCATGAAGAACAGCAAAACCAGCCGCATTGATTTTATGGCCATCATGCGCACCGCCGCAAGATTGGCGCTGTTCGTGGCGGTGGTCTATATCGTGCACCAACTGATCTCGTGGATCATGGCCGAGGCCGACGGGGCGAAAAACACCTCTTTGATGATCGGGGTGATGGCGCTTGTGCTTTTGACCTATATCCTGCTGATCTCTATCCCGTTTGTTCCGGGCATCGAAATCGCCATGTCGCTGATGGTGTTGCACGGATCAAGCGTGGTTCTGTGGATTTATTCGGCAACGATCATTGGCCTGTTTCTGGCGTTTCTGGCGGGCCAATATTTATCATACGGCTATTTGCACGGTGTTTTTAGTGACCTGCGCATGAAGCGCGCCTGTGCTCTTCTTGACAAGGTACAACCGCTGTCACGCACAGACCGGCTGAATTTGCTGAAACAAAAAATTCCCCACAAATTACGCCCGCTGCTGGTCGATGGCCGCTACGCCCTGATTGCAGTGGTGTTAAACATCCCCGGCAATGCCGTGATCGGTGGCGGCGGTGGCATCTTGTTTATCGCAGGTCTGTCGCGCCTGTTTTCCACCGGCTGGATCATCGTTACCCTTATATTCGCCGTGGCCCCCGTCCCCATTGCCATACTGGTTTTCGGGATTGATCCGATGGCGTTTATGCGCACGCCCTAAAGCCGCTTTGCGATGTCTTGAAATGTAGAACACTGAATTCTGTGTCTACCGCTTGAATTTGCCGCCCTTCAAGGCATGATATGGAATACCCATTCAGGAGACATCCATGACATCACCCTACAGCGTTCCCGCAGGCACCTCTATCGGCCATGTTCACCTTAAAGTCGCCAATATCGAGCGCGCACTGGCATTTTATCAAGGCCTGCTTGGCTTTGAAGTGATGCTGCGCCGCGGCACCCAAGCGGCCTTCATTTCCGCAGGCGGCTATCACCACCACATCGGCCTGAACACATGGCACAGCCTGGACATGCCGCCCGCCCCCAAAAACGCAGCGGGCCTGTTTCACATCGCGTTGCTTTATCCCACGCGCAAAGATTTATCAGCCATCTTGCGCCGCCTGATAGATGCGGGCATCACCATCGAAGGTGCGTCCGATCACGGCGTATCCGAGGCAATTTATCTGTCCGACCCCGATGAAAACGGCGTTGAGTTGTACTGGGACAAACCAAAATCCGACTGGCCCACGGATGACACCGGGGCGTTGACCATGATCACCAAACGGCTTGATCTGGATAAGCTGCTGGCCGAAACCGCGCCGTAAAGTGCCAGCCGCGACAGTTAATCGCGGCTAAATTCAATGAATTTTCCGTGTTTTGCCTTAACTGCCCTGTAGACAATCGCCTCTAGGTTTGTGACAATGGCATCAGAAACAACTAATCAGTTTTGGAGAACACTATGAAGATTTTAATGTCTGCCTTGGCCGTAACAATGCTTTTTTCCGGCAACATGGCATCCGCTCAAGATGCCGCCGCAGGGGAAAAAGTATTCAAAAAATGCAAAGCCTGCCATAAAGTCGGCCCCAAAGCCAAAAACGGTGTTGGCCCGGACCTGAATGATATCGTCGGACGCGTCGTAGGCTCTGCCGATAAATACAAATACTCCAAAACCCTGAAGGCCGCCAATGCCGCTGGTCTGGTTTGGGACGAAGCCAGTATTGCCGACTATATCGCTGACCCCAAAGCCTATATGAAAAAGGTTCTGGATGATCCAAAAGCAAGACCGAAAATGATGTTCAAACTGAAAGATGAGCAAAAACGAAAAGATGTGGCTGCTTATGTTGCAACTTTTTCGAAACCTGCAAGTAACTAATCACCAAGGGACGCAGGCCTTGTGCCTGCGTCCCCCCCCCCATATGACGAATACCGACCCTAAAAAGCCGCAGATCGGGCTTTTTCTATCGGTTGCATTGCGCCATAGTGCTGCCTAGAACACGGCAACCAACAAGGCCAATCTCATGACCAACTCCACCGACCCTCTGGTAATTTTCACCCCTTCGGGCAAGCGCGGCCATTTCGCCAAAGGCACCCCTGTGCTAACGGCGGCACGCAAACTTGGTGTTGATCTCGATAGCGTTTGCGGCGGGCGCGGAATTTGCTCGAAGTGTCAGGTGCAACCCGCTTACGGCGAATTTGCGAAACACGGGCTTCATGTGGCCGACAGCGCTTTAACCGAATGGAACGCGGTCGAGGAACGCTACAAATCCAAACGCGGTATGATAGATGGCCGCCGTTTGGGCTGTCAGGCGCAAATTCAGGGCGATGTGGTGATAGATGTGCCCCCCGAAAGCCAGGTCCACAAACAAGTCGTGCGCAAACGTGCCGAGGCCCGCGACATCACCCTGAACCCGTCGACAAAACTGTATTATGTCGAGGTTGAAAAGCCCGATATGCACGACCCTTCAGGCGATCTGGAACGGCTTGTGGCGGCCCTTCGCCACGACTGGAAACTACCGGAGCTGGAGGTCGATTTTTCCGTGCTGGCAAGCTTGCAACCGCGCTTGCGCAAAGGCGACTGGAAAGTCACCTGTGCGGTGCATCTGGGCGACGATACCGTTTCGCCGCGCATCACCAATGTCTGGTCAGGCTATTATGAGGGCTCGATTTACGGGCTGGCTGTCGATATCGGCTCGACCACCATCGCGGCCCACCTTTGCGACTTGCAGTCGGGTGAAGTGGTGGAAAGCAACGGCATCATGAACCCGCAAATCCGCTTTGGTGAAGACCTGATGAGCCGGGTTTCATATTCGATGATGAACCCGGGTGGAGCGGCAGAAATGACCCAAGCGGTACGCACCGGCATAAACGATCTTTTCACAGATATATCAAACACATCCGGCATCGACTTAAACCTTGTTATGGACGCGGTTTTCGTCTGCAATCCGGTCATGCACCACCTGTTTCTGGGCATTGATCCGTTTGAGCTGGGCCAGGCCCCTTTTGCACTGGCCACCGCAGACGCGGTTTCAACCCGATCTAGAAACCTCGACCTCAACATCCACCCCGCCGCCCGCATCTACCTGCTGCCGTGCATCGCAGGCCATGTCGGTGCCGACGCTGCCGCCGTTACCCTATCGGAGGCCCCGGAAAAATCCGAAGACCTTGTTTTGCTGGTCGATGTCGGCACCAATGCCGAAATTCAACTGGGCAACAAGGAAAAGGTTCTAGCCTGTTCCTCGCCCACCGGTCCCGCCTTTGAAGGGGCGCAAATTTCATCAGGCCAACGCGCCGCCCCCGGGGCCATTGAGCGCGTCGAAATCGACCCTATCACCAAAGAACCACGGTTTCGCGTTATCGGATCGGATTTATGGTCGGACGAGGACGGCTTTGCCGACAGCATCCTGTCCTCGGGTATCACCGGCATATGCGGCTCCGGTATCATTGAAATGGTCGCTGAAATGCGCATCGCGGGCATTGTTGACGGCCCGGGATTGATCGGCAGCCCAGAACAAACCGGCACAAAACGCTGTTTTCTGGACGGGCGCACCCATTCCTATATGGTTTACGACGGCACCGCCGATGGCGGCCCGAAAATCACCGTCACCAACCGCGACATCCGCGAAATCCAGATGGCAAAAGCCGCCCTTTATTCCGGCGCACGGCTGTTAATGGACAAGTTCGAGGTCGACAGCGTTGACCGTATCGTGCTTGCAGGGGCGTTCGGGGCCCATATCAGCCCGAAACACGCCATGGTTCTGGGCATGATCCCCGATTGCCCGCTTGATAAAGTCACCTCTGCCGGCAACGCGGCAGGCACCGGTGCCCGCATCGCACTTTTGAACACCAAAGCCCGTGCCGAAATCGAAGAAACCGTGCGCAAAATCTACAAGATCGAGACCGCAATCGAGCCGCGCTTTCAAGAACACTTCGTCAACGCCTCGGCGATCCCCAACAGTGTCGAGAAATTCCCGATACTGGAAACCGTGGTGACCTTGCCGAACGTGAATTTCAACACCGGCGGCGATGGTGAAGGTGGCGGACGACGGCGGCGCAGACGGGGTTAGATTATACGGCTTATTTCACCGGACGGTGACACAGGTGCACTTCGCCAGGTTTGAAACCTTGTGGGATACCGACCCAACCAGGATACCTTGAAATTCGCTTAAGCCTCGGTTCCCCATAACAATCATGTCGGCAGACATCTCTTCGGCGACTTTGACTATTATCTTTGCAGGGTTGCCTTCTTCGACCCGTTCCTGAACCTTGGAAATTCCCTTATCCCGACAAATTCTGGCAACCCGTGAGAGTACATATTTCCCGATGTAATTAAGTTCTTCAAGGGAAAGCTGGGTGTCTTTCTTGTTACCAACTCGGGCCATGATTTGCTGCGGCATGTTGACCAGATTTTCAGAGTTTGCCTTGCGACGGCCAACCTCGACCTCAAGTGCCTTCTTCAGCCCATCAGGCATGTGTCCGCGTAACAGAACATGCAAAAGCACAATTTCCGCTTCGTATTTGGAGGCTAAATCACTTGCCAGCTCAACAGCTTTTACTGAATGTGGCGACCCATCAACAGGCACAAGTATCTTCTTGATCATTGGATTCTCCTGATCTGATTTCAAAGGCATGTTATGTGACATACCCCGCAATTCCTAATATAAATTCCAAAACGGCTTGGCCTGTCGTGCAACCCGCAGGAAAGGGCGAGAGAGATACAGTTGCTAGCGTGGTTCAATACCCCCGCCAAATCCAACCGCCGCCGAATATCCGCGTCCCACCCCCTTCGTAGAACACACAAGCCTGCCCCGGGGCGACACCTTCTTCTGCGGTTAGCAGCTCGACCGTGGCGGAGTCCGGCCCAAGCGGGCGGATAATGGCGGGTTTGGGGCTGCGGGTTGATCGTACGCGGACCTCGATATGCCACTCTGGGCGGCTATCAAAGGGGTCGTCGCCCAGCCAGTTGATCTCGCGTATCGCAATGTGCGTGGTGCCAAGCGCCTCTTTCGGGCCGACGATGACGTGTTTTAGCTCGGGGTCGAGTTTGACCACGTAAAGCGGTTCGCGGCCCCCGATGCCAAGGCCGCGGCGTTGGCCGATGGTGTAGTGGATCACGCCTTTGTGCTGGCCCAGAATTGAGCCGTCGATGTGCACGATATCACCGGGGTCGGCGGCACCGGGGCGCAGTTTTTCGATCACGGCAGCGTAAGAGCCGTTGGGGACGAAACAGATGTCCTGGCTGTCAGGCTTGTCCGCCACGGGCAGGCCGAATTTGCGGGCGAGTGCACGGGTTTCAGCCTTGGAGGACAGGTGGCCCAATGGGAAGCGCAGGTATTCCAGTTGGTCTTGTTTGGTGGAAAACAGGAAATAAGACTGGTCACGGTCAGGGTCTGCGGCTTTGTGCAGCTCGGCCTTTTCAGGCCCTTGGAAGCGTTGAATATAGTGGCCCGTCGCCATGCAATCCGCATCCAGATCCTTGGCAGTTTCCAACAGGTCGCGGAATTTTACCCGCTCGTTGCAGCGGATGCAGGGCACCGGTGTGGCCCCTGCAAGATAGGCGTCGGCAAACTCGTCGATGACGCTTTCCTTGAAGCGGTTTTCATAGTCCAGCACATAATGCGGAAAGCCCATTTCCTCGGCCACGCGCCGTGCATCGTGGATGTCACGACCGGCACAACACGCGCCCTTCTTGGCCAGTGCCGCCCCATGATCGTAAAGTTGCAGCGTAACACCGACCACATCATAGCCTTGCTCGGCCAGCATTGCCGCCACAACAGAGCTATCGACACCGCCCGACATGGCCACAAGCACGCGGGTATCTTTGACGGCTTTGGCAAATCCCATGGAGTTTAATTTGGGTTTGATGGTGGCAGACATGGTTACGATCCTTTTAATGTCTCGCTTTATAATAAAACCCGACACACTAACAAGAGCGGCTTTTACCCCTGATTAAGAGGTTTGCGAGAGAAGTTTATGCACAGGATATGTGTGAGATGTAAATGTATGTAAAAAGAAACAAAGGGCCGAATTTTGTAACCCTACCCGACGGGCGCAAGCTGACGCGCTCGGATTTGCCACCGGTTTCCACCAAACGATGGGTGGCATCGCGCAAGGCCTGTGTCATCCTGGCGGTTGAAACCGGCTTGATCAAAAAACAGGAAGCCTGTGAAATGTACGCTATATCGCAAGAAGAATTCAATGGCTGGTTGAATGCGGTAAAATCCCATGGGATCAGTGCGTTGAAAACAACAAAATTGCAAGACTATAGACAACCGTAGGTAGAAATGCTATTTTGTTACACGGGAGTAACGGGTGGTTAACCATTGTTGCGCAGAGTGTAGGGAAGATTAAACAACAGTTCGCGGAGGCAACACATGCGTATACTACTTGTTGAAGACGACCCTACCACAGCCAAAAGCATCGAAATGATGCTGCAAAATGCCAATTTTAATGTCTACGCCACCGATATGGGGGAAGAAGGCATAGATTTAGCCAAATTATATGATTACGACCTTATTTTACTGGATCTGAACTTGCCCGATATGGACGGGCACGAAGTTTTACGCCACTTGCGCACAGCCAAGATATTGACACCCGTTCTGATTCTGTCCGGTTACGATACGGTTGAGGACAAGATCAAGGGATTCGGTTTCGGGGCCGATGATTATCTGACCAAGCCGTTTGACCGGGCCGAATTGGTGGCCCGCATTCACGCGATTGTGCGCCGCTCGCAGGGCCATGCGGAATCGGTGATCAAAACCGGCCGTATTTGCGTCAATCTGGATCAAAAGACCGTTGAAGTAGGCGGCGAGCAGGTGCATCTAACCGGAAAAGAATACCAAATGTTCGAACTTCTTTCCCTGCGCAAAGGCACGACCTTGACCAAAGAGATGTTCCTCAACCACCTTTACGGCGGCATGGACGAACCGGAATTGAAAATTATTGATGTTTTCATTTGCAAATTGCGCAAGAAACTGGCGCAAGCTACCGGCGGCGAAAGCCATATCGAAACGGTTTGGGGACGCGGCTATGTACTGCGCGATCCCGTTGCATCACTGGAACCCAAACTGGCGGTTGCCGGTTAAACCATGAAGGAATCGCTGGACGATTTTACCAACCCGCCGTACATCTAAAATGTGTAACAGGCGGGGTGGTTTGATGTCGGAAATTCCAGTGTCGAAGCTGACGAGGCCGCAGGCGGTTACGGAACTGGCACGGCTTGCCGATATTTTGGCGCGGGCCAATAAACAATACCACACCGATGACGCCCCCGAAATTACGGACGCACAATATGACCACCTGAAACGGCGCAATGGGGAAATCGAGGCAAAATTTCCCGACCTCAAACGCGCCGATAGCCCCAGTGATGTTGTCGGGGCACCGGTATCGGAAACATTTTCAAAAATCACCCATAATGTCGCGATGCTTTCCCTGGGGAACGCCTTTGATGATGCGGATGTCTATGATTTCGATGCCCGAATTCGCAAATTTCTGGGCATGGAACAAGAGGCCGCTTTGCGCTACACCGCAGAACCGAAAATCGACGGGCTTTCATTGTCTTTGCGCTATGAAACCGGCGTGCTGGTTTCGGCGGCCACACGCGGGGACGGCACCGTGGGCGAAAACGTCACCGCCAATGCCCGCACCATTACGGATATTCCGCACAAGGTCACCGGTGCCCCCGAGGTGATGGAGGTGCGCGGCGAGGTTTATATGGGTCACGCGGATTTCGAGGACCTGAATGCGCGGCAATCGCAAACCGGCGGCAAGGTTTTTGCCAACCCACGCAACGCCGCCGCAGGGTCTTTGCGCCAATTGGATGCAGGCATAACCGCCGCACGGCCTTTGAAGTTTTTCGCTTACGCTTGGGGCGCATTGTCAGCACCCTTGGCAAAGACCCAAACAGCGGCCATCGCCCGCCTGCATCAGATGGGGTTTTCGACCAATCCGCTGATGCAAACCTGCGACGGGCCAAAAGCGATGCTTGCGCAATACGCCAAAATTGAAGAACAACGCGCCACTTTGGGCTATGACATAGACGGCGTGGTTTACAAGCTGGACGATTTGGCCCTGCAAGCGCGTCTGGGGTTTCGTGCCACAACGCCGCGTTGGGCCATCGCCCATAAATTCCCCGCCGAAATTGCCCATACCCGGGTGCAGGCCATAGAAATTCAGGTCGGGCGCACCGGTGCCCTGTCCCCGGTTGCGCGGCTTTTGCCGGTTACGGTCGGCGGCGTGGTGGTATCAAATGCCACACTTCACAATGAGGATTACATCAAGGGCGTGGACAGCAAGGGCAATTCCATTCGTGAGGGTCGCGATATTCGTGTTGGCGACTGGGTGGAGGTTTACCGCGCAGGCGACGTGATCCCGAAAATTCGAGATGTCGACATCTCG
>JASFZB010000042.1:0-27563 GCA_045046705.1 Rhodobacterales bacterium
GGGGCAAAGGTTTCTGGCGATCAACGGCATTCAGACCCTGTCGCATACTTATCTCAACCTGTTGCCTGAGCTGGATCGGCTGAAAGCCATGGGCGTCAGCCATTACCGCCTTGTGCCACACACCCAGGATATGGTTTCGGTGGCGCAGATTTACCGCGATGCGCTGGACGCAAGAACCACCGCTGACGAGGCGGAAAGCAAGCTAACCGCCCTTGATATACCGGCCCCGTTTGCCAATGGGTTCTGGCACGGTGTTCCCGGGCATCAACGGGTGTGCTGAAGTGGATATCAAGGCCATTAAACTACTAAACTAGTTTAGTGGTTTAATGCCACTAAACCTTGGGCCAAGGCCGACCTATCCTGCGTCGGTGCGGAACTGGCCCTAGACCTCTAAACCACCAGTAAATGCTGCGTACGCGCTGGCGCCGGTTGGTTGGCATATGCGCTTGTTATCAATGCGCCAAGCCGGTTTACCAAAGCCGGATTTGCGGAACCGCCCTTTTGCATGGTAATCTGAAATTCTGGTAGATCGGGCAAACCGGCCTCATCCGGCACCACTGTCCAATCTGCGGATTGGGTGCCGCACAGGCAGGCGTGTATTGCAAGATCAGCACTGACGCTGGCCTCGACAGTTCTGGCGTGATTGGTGTTCACCACCAGTTCCCAGTTGATACCCGCCTTATCAAGGGCCTCAATGGCAAAGCGGCCGAACAGGCAATGATGCTCATAAGCCAACCCCAGTGGCTGTTTTTTCCATACCCGCCCATCCTCGGCACAAAACCAGTTCAGGCATGCTTTGCCCACACTTATAGCACCAACCGGGCAATTCACCTCTGTTCCCAGTATCAGATCCGCTTTGCCCTTTTCCAGTTTTTGTTTCAGATCCAGCGTGTATGACGACATAAGCTGCACCTTGACGCGCGGAAACTCGGCGGCAAAACGTTTCAGGACTTTGGGGATATGCGGATAGACAATATCATGCGGTACGCCCAAAACGATCTCGTCCTCAAAGTCATCTGCCGTCAACCGCCCCCATGCCTCATCATTGATCGCCAGCAGGCGTTTGGCGTAACTGAGCAGCAATTCACCCTGTTGCGTTAGGGCTATGCCGCGCCCTGATCTATCCAGTAAAGACAACCCCATCGACACCTCCAACCGTTTAAGTTGCATCGAAACGGCCGATTGCGTCAGATGCAACTGTCCTGCGGCGCGGGTCACCCCCCCTGTTTCGGCAACAGCCATAAAAGAACGCAGGGCGGTTAAATCCAGATTTCGCGGCATATCACAATCCTTGATGTATTTTGTCACAATCATTCGTTTTACATATGTATTATGATTTAGCATACACATCAAGGTAATTGATGAAATGCATCGATAACATAACAGAACAAAAAGGGTCACATCATGACATATTACACCGACACAGACTGCAACACAGCGATCCAGCGCCCATCTATCATTGCACGCATCATCGCGGCAGTAGCCGTGCACAAACAGCGCAAAGCGTTGTGCGCGTTGACAAACACACAGCTTAACGACATCGGGCTGAGCCACGAGGATGTGCGCCGTGAATGTGCAAAATCCCTTTGGGCCAACCCTGCCCGTTAGGACGGATTTATCAAGCGACACAGACATCTTCCCACGTTGCGCAGCTTGAAAAGCGATTAAATAGGCTAATTTACGCCAAATCCATGTGTATTTACATGTATTTACCTTGAAAAAAACCAACTTTCTGACCATATTCATAAACAAGCGCATCGCATTCCCGCGATGCCACACAGGTATCTTTATCAAGGAGATGAAATATGGCTGAATATGAAACCATCCGCCGCACGGGCGCGGGTGTTCATACATCCGCAATTGATGTGGGCCTTCGCGCCCATATGAACAAGGTTTACGGGCTGATGTCCGTGGCCATGCTGATCACCGGCGTGTTGGCTTATGTGGTGGGCACCGATTACGCTTTGGCCGTTGCCGGTCAAGAAACCCATTTTATTCCGTTCGGTTTGTTGAAAACCATGTTCACCAGCCCGGTGAAATATATCATTATGTTCGCCCCGCTGATCGTGGTCTTCGGCTTTAGCGCCGGTTTAAACCGCATGTCTGAAAATGCCGCGCGCGGTGTGTTCTTTCTGTTTTCCGCACTTATGGGGCTGTCACTTGCCTCTATCTTCGTGGTTTACACCGGGATTTCCATTGCCAATACGTTCTTTGTAACGGCGATTGCTTTTGCCGGTCTGTCGCTTTGGGGCTACACCACCAAGAAAGATATCTCTGGTTGGGGCAGCTTCCTGATTATGGGCGTGATCGGTCTGTTCGTGGCCATGCTGGTTAACATATGGCTGCAATCCCCTGCAATTCAGTTTGCAGTGTCCGGTATTGGTGTGCTGATCTTTGCTGGGCTAACCGCTTATGACACGCAAAAAATCAAAACCACCTACATTCAAATGGCCGCAGCGGGCCAATCCGAATGGTTGGGCAAAGCCGCTATTATGGGCGCATTAAGCCTTTATCTGGACTTCTTGAATATGTTCATGTTCCTGCTACAGTTCATGGGCAACCGTAACTAGGCAGACATGCTTTGAAAAAGCATCAACCGGGGCCGCTTGCCCCGGTTTTTTTATAAGGAGATACCTAATCAATGGCAGATTTTCCCCTACAAATCACCGCATGGGCGGCACTTATTCTTGGTACTTTGCTGCTGGTCATGGCTTACAGAATTTCAGCCGACCGCCGCCGCAAAAGTATTTTGCTGGGGGACAATGGCGACAAGGTTATCCTGAAAAAAATTCGCGGCCATTGCAATGCTGTCGAGCAAATTCCCATGGCCCTGATCCTGTTGGGGTTTGTCGAATATCTTGACGGTGCGACTTATGCGCTAATCATCGCAACCGTGCTGATCGCAGGGCGTCTGATGCACGCCACCTATTTCAGCTTTGACGGCACACACTGGCGGTTCCGGTTCTACGGGATGATGCTGACATATATCGCATACTTACTGGCCCTTCTGGCCCTGCTGCGTGCGCTGGTGTTCTAGGGAACTTACCCACAAACAAAAAGGCGACCCTTGGGGCCGCCCTTCAAACTTAAGAATGATACATCAAGACTACTTGATTTTACCTTCTTTGTAAGGAACGTGCTTGCGCACAACCGGGTCATATTTGTTGACGACCATTTTTTCGGTCATGGTGCGGGCATTTTTCTTGGTCACATAAAAGTGGCCTGTGTCCGCAGTCGAGTTCAGGCGGATTTTGATGGTTGTTGGCTTCGCCATGTTTTTTCTCCGTGCAGCAGGTCACGCCTGCGAATATCTATGAAGTGGCCTTCTACGCGCTCTGTGCCTTGAGTCAAGTACCCCATGGGAATTTATCAGTTTTTTGCGCCATCCCGCTCGACCAGCAATTTGCGTAGCTCATCGGGTAGCGGCACGGCTGCGGTTCCATCCTGATTGACCGTGACCATAACCGTGTCCCCGGTGACCCGTATCGCCCCGTCACACCACACCGCATAGTCAATGGTAAAACTGGTGCGGCCAAGGCGCGAAACCCTGCAAAGGGTGATATATTCTTCGTCCAGAAACATCGGCGCATCAAACACGATACTGGCCGAGCGCACCACAGGTTTAACCAGTTCATCTTCTTTAAACTCTATCCCCAGGCCCCGGATATAAAGCACCCGTATGTTTTCAAACCATGCGTGGTAGACCTTGTTGTTGACGTGGTTAAGCGTATCAAGATCGCCGTAGCGCACGAAATCCGGCAGGCCCATGGTCCAGCCACCCTTTATGCCAAGCTCGGCGATTTGATCCTTGTTCAAGGTTTCTATCATGCCATGCCTCCTTCGATCAGGCGGGCCGCAATGCCGGCATAAATATCCGCAATCGGGCTATCTGTGGCTGCGATTGGCGTGCCGCTGTCACCTGCCAGACGCACATCCAGATCAATCGGAATTTCGCCCAAGAAAGGCAAGCCCAGACGCTCCGCATCCGCCTTGGCCCCGCCGTGGCCGAAAATATGGGTCTCATGGCCGCAGTTGGGGCACTGAAAACCGGACATGTTTTCGATCATCCCCAGAACCGGCGTTTTGGTTTTCTCGAACATATTGATGGCTTTGCGTGCATCTATTAATGCCACGTCCTGCGGCGTGGACACCACAATCGCGCCTGTGACGTGGGATTTTTGTGCCAAAGTCAGTTGCACATCGCCGGTGCCCGGCGGCAGATCAACGATCAACACGTCCAGTTCGCCCCATTCAACCTGCCCCAGCATTTGCTGCAACGCGCCCATCAGCATCGGGCCGCGCCAAATCACCGCCTCATCCTCTTTCAACATCAACCCGATCGACATGAAAGTCACACCGTGGGCATGAAGAGGAATGATGGTTTTACCATCGGGCGAGGCCGGTCGTTTCGTCATCCCCATCATACGCGGCTGGCTTGGCCCGTAAATATCGGCGTCCAACAGCCCGACGCGGCGACCCTGACGCGCCAGGGCTACTGCCAAATTGCTGGACACGGTGGATTTGCCCACCCCGCCTTTGCCCGAGGCTATCGCCAGAATGCGGTCGACCCCTGCAACGGGGGCTTTGTCGGCGGCAGGCTTGGGATGGCCGCCAATCTTTAGATCCGGTGGCGGCGGTTTTGCCGCGTCACTATGAGCGGTCAGCAGGACAGAGACGCCTGTAACCCCCTTTACCGCCTTCGCGGCTGCTTCCGCTGCTGCACGCACCGGGGTCATCGCGGGGCCGTCTTTGGGGGTAACCTCGATGATAAACTGCACAAGGCCGCCTTCGATCTTTAACGCACGGATCAGGTCGGCGCTGACAATATCGCGGCCATCCGGCAGTTTGACTGCTTTCAAAGCGGTTAAAATATCTTCGCGGCTTAGGCTCATTTTCGGTGCCTTTCTGTTTTTGGCTTGCGTATAATATGCTATCGCCTTTAAATTCAGCATTCGCGGAAAAAGCGCAAGCGCAATCAGGGAAAGACGCAAAATGCCATGACTATATTTGGACAAGCCGCCGATCTGGTGCTGTCGGCGGATCCGGAATTAAGGGCCATTGTCGGCCTGTCGTTGCGTGTCAGCCTGACCGCAACCGCGATTGCGTCCCTCTTTGCCATTCCCTTGGGCACCGCCCTTGCGATCTGGAAATTTCCGCTGCGGCAAGTGCTGGTGGTTATTTCCACCTCCCTTATGGCCCTGCCGCCCGTGGTGGTCGGCCTGTTCATTTACCTGCTACTGTCACGCGCAGGGCCGTTGGGGGATTACGGCATCTTGTTCACCCCCACGGCGATGATCATCGCGCAATCGGTGCTGATTTTCCCCATTGTTCTGGCCCTGACCCGCGAAGCTATTCTGCCGCTGAACCGCGATTATAAAAACCTGCTGGACGCGTGGGATGTCAGCCCCGTGCAACGCCTGAAAACCCTGATATGGGATGCACGCTTTGCCGTTGTCACCGGACTTTTGGCAGGCTTTGGCCGGGCCTTGGCCGAGGTCGGTGCAGTGATCATCGTCGGCGGCAATATCGCGGGCTTTACCCGCGTCATGACCACCACGATTGCACTGGAAACCTCGAAAGGAAATCTGGATCTGGCTTTGGCCCTTGGCATCGTGCTTTTAAGCATTGCGGTGACAATCAACGCGGCAATCCACTGGGTCAGCAGCTTTGGCCGTAAATATCAGGTCGTGCGCTGATGACAAAACTGCACCTTGAAAACGTAAGCTACAGCATCGACGCAGTAGCGCTTTTACAGAACATCAATCTTACCCAGAACGGCAAAGGTATAAAGGCGGTGCTGGGGGCTAACGGGGCTGGAAAAACGCTGTTTTTGTCACTGATACACGGGCTGATCAGGCCCGACACCGGCCATGTGACCTGGGACGGGGAAGCCGCCCACAAGACCAAAACTGCCCGCAGTTTTGTGTTTCAAACCCCGATTGTCCTGCGCCGCTCGGTGCGGGCCAATCTGGCTTATCCGCTAAAGGCTTTGGGACACACCGCAAGCAATGACACCATTGCAAACATGCTGGAGCTGGCGCATCTTGGCCCGCTTGGCGATCAACCCGCCGCTAGCCTGTCAGGCGGCGAGGCGCAGCGCATGGCGGTAGCGCGAGCCTTGATTACAACCCCCGAGACCCTGTTGCTGGACGAGCCTTGTTCCAATCTTGATCCGGCTTCGACCAAACTAATCGAGACCATGATTTTGGACTTTGTCGCCAAGGGTGGTAACGTTTTTATTTCCACACATGATCTGAAACAGGCAAAACGTCTGGCCGACGAGGTTCTGTTTCTGGAAAAAGGCCGTCTACTGGAGCATCATTCTGCCAAGGGTTTCTTTGCCGCGCCCAAGACCGCCCAAGCCCAGGGTTATCTTGACGGCATCCTTTGATTAGGGCCTAGGTCTGTTTTTTACGAATTGCCATGCAAGAACTGCATAACGGAAATGCAAACTTGCCTCTTTCAGAGGGCCGCACAATATCCTAGATATCTTCACGAGCGAAGGGTTATTTCCTCCCATTTAATCCCTTCAGCCATTGGGCCGATTTTCCTTCCTCCCTTGGAAACAAGCCCAAAGATTTAAACGGCGTCGCACCCCCTCCCCCCGCGACGCCGTTTTTTCTTTTTTAACGGTAGCTTATACGCCATAGCGCATGCAAATTACGCATAACGGGAATGCAATTCTATCAGTTTTTATTTCGATTTAAACCTATAGATAAACCCGTAAGAGAAACACTTATTTATATGGAGCAAGCAGATGACATTCCTTGCAAACACAGTACACGCCCCCGTCGCCGATAAACTGACATCGGCAATTGCAACCCTTATGACGGATTTCAAAAACTACCGTCTATACCGCAAAACGATTTCGGAATTGCAAAACCTGACAAATGAAGAATTGATGGATTTAGGTCTTAATCGCTCGACCATTAACGTTTCAGCAAGAGAAGCCGTGTACGGTTACTGAATACACACTGATCCGCTCTCCCTTTTCCGGATCGTGTTGCATAAACGGCGTCGCCCCCTCCCTGCGACGCCGTTTTTTTGTGCTTAAAACGGCACCTCGTCCTGCATATCAACAAAACTGGCCAGAATTTTCTTGGCCCCGCCGCCGTCGAACACGATAGACAGCTTGTCGCCCTCGACCCCGATCACGGTGCCGGCCCCGTATTTTGCGTGCGCCACCTTGTTGCCGATGGCGAAATCGGGGACGGTTTCGGCCTCGATGATCATGGGGCGGGTTTTGGACGCGGCATTGCGTGCCTGCATGCGTTTCCAGCCCGGCGATGTGTAGGCATCCGCCCGCGCCGCTTTGTCTTCCATTGCACCCGCAGATGCGCCGCCATAAAGCCCGGGCGGGGTCAGCACTTCCACATGCCGGGGCGGCAGTTCGTCTATAAAACGCGACGGCAGCGACGATTGCCACTGGCCGTAGACGCGGCGATTGGCGGCAAAGCTGATGGTGCAAAATTCTTCGGCGCGGGTGATGCCGACATACGCCAGACGGCGTTCTTCCTCGACACCCTTTTGCCCCGCTTCGTCCATTGATCGTTGCGACGGAAACAACCCGTCTTCCCAGCCAGGCAGGAACACGGCGGGAAATTCCAGACCTTTGGCCGCGTGCAGGGTCATGATGGTGACTTTTTCCGTGTCCGCTTCCTGCTCGTTATCCATAATCAGGCTGACATGT
This sequence comes from Rhodobacterales bacterium, assembly GCA_045046705.1. Classification (GTDB taxonomy): domain Bacteria; phylum Pseudomonadota; class Alphaproteobacteria; order Rhodobacterales; family Rhodobacteraceae; genus Amylibacter. The sequence continues at coordinate 7,691 of JASFZB010000042.1, forward strand.
TCGAGGAAACCTTGCAGGTTTTCAAACTGTTCCAGTGCCTTGACCAGTTCCTTGAGGTTCTCCAGCCGCCCCGGCCCCTCAGGCGTTTTATCGTTTTTCCAGTAATCTGTATAACCGCTTTCTTCCAGAATGGTTTCAGCGATCTCGATATGGCTTTGGCTGCCAGCCTGAATGGCCAGCGTCCAGCGATCAAAGCCCTCAACCAGTGTTTTCAAAGCATTGCGCGCTTTAGTGGACAAGCCGCCCGCCTCCACCAACAGCCGTGCCCCTTCCAATAGGGAGACCCCGTTTTCGCGGGCGGTTTGGTTAATCAGTTGCTGCGCCTTGTCGCCGATCCCGCGTTTGGGTGTGTTGACGATGCGTTCAAAGGCAAGCCCGTCTTCATTCGATACCGCGACACGGAAATAGGCCATGGCATCGCGGATTTCAAGACGTTCATAGAAACGTGGCCCGCCGATGACGCGGTACGGCAGGCCGATGGTTAAAAACCGGTCTTCAAAGGCACGCATCTGGTGGCCTGTGCGCACAAGGATGGCCATATCGTCCAGTGACAGCGGGTCGTGGCCCCTTGTGCCGCGCTGGAAGTTTTCGATCTCTTCGCCAATCCAGCGGGCTTCTTCCTCGCCGTCCCAATGGCCGATCAGACGGACTTGTTCGCCGTCTTTTTTGTCCGTCCAAAGGGTCTTGCCAAGGCGGGTTTTATTGCCGTTGATAATGCCCGAGGCCGCGCCCAGAATATGATGGGTCGAGCGGTAGTTCTGTTCCAGTCGCACCACATGCGCGCCGGGAAAATCCTGCTCAAAGCGCAGGATATTGCCCACTTCCGCGCCGCGCCAACCGTAAATCGACTGGTCGTCATCACCGACACAACAGATGTTTTTATGGCCACTCGCCAACAACCGCAGCCACAGATATTGCGCCACATTGGTGTCTTGGTATTCGTCCACCAGAATATAGCGAAACCAGCGTTGGTATTGCTGTAAAATATCCGCATGAGATTGAAAAATCGTTACCACATGCAGTAAAAGATCACCAAAATCGGTGGCATTCAGGGTTTTCAGGCGTTGTTGGTAAAGTTTGTATAGATCAACGCCCTTGTTGTTAAAGGCCGAGGCTTCCGCCGCAGGCACCTTATCAGGCGTCCAAGCGCGGTTTTTCCAGTTGTCGATCAGCCCCGCCAATAATTTTGCAGGCCAGCGTTTGTCGTCGATATTCTCGGCCCGGATCAATTGTTTCAGCAGGCGTTTCTGATCGTCGGTATCTAAAATAGTGAAGTTCGATTTCAACCCAACCAGTTCGCCGTGGCGGCGCAGGATTTTCACGCAGATTGAATGAAACGTGCCCATCCAGCGCATGCCTGCAACTTGTTCGCCTAACATACCCCCGACGCGGGTTTTCATTTCGCGGGCAGCCTTGTTGGTAAATGTTACCGCCAGAATTTCATTAGGTCTGGCGTGACCCGTGTTCAGCAGATGCACAATGCGCGTGGTCAGGGCTTTGGTTTTACCGGTGCCTGCCCCTGCCAGCATCAGAACCGGGCCATCGAGTGTTTCACAGGCCTGACGCTGTTCAGGATTCAACCCGTCCAGATAGGGTGACGGACGCCCCCCCATCGCCATTTGCGACAAGCTGCGGCTTTCAGCCTGCTCGAAAGCATCGATTTCATCCCATTCGCTCATCCGGGCATATTAAACCGAAATGACAGAAAGTAAAAGTGTTGTTCACAAATTGTTCTTACAAAAATAAAATAGGGATTACATCTGTTTTTGCCCTTGCAGCGGCTTTGGTTCGGTGTATAAACCGCTCTCATGGACGCGGGCGTAGCTCAGGGGTAGAGCATAACCTTGCCAAGGTTAGGGTCGAGAGTTCGAATCTCTTCGCCCGCTCCAATCAAAAAGGCCTCTCGGCAACGAGAGGCTTTTTTGTTTCTGTTTAAGGAATGGCGGCAACCAAGCCCCGTTAAAAAAAACATCATAAATGCCGGAATGCCCGCTCATCAAGTCCAGCCAAGTTTTCACCTGTGAAACTTCATTGGCATTTCCCGGGTTGGTATTCCTGCACCCCCCTTTACCGTCGGTTTCAAGATCAAGCTATGGGGACTACAGGTAAAGGGCATAGACACCACGCCTTTATAAGTCCCGCCTTTGCTGGCAAAGGGTATTGTCATTCCCATGGCTGTGATTTTCATAGCGACTGGCGGACTCACGCTTTCATGATTCAAACACAATTGTCCTTCTTGTGTTATGCATGAGGTTCCATGGCTTGTGCTTTTGATACCCCCCGACATAGTGATTTTCTGACCCTGCATTTTACCCGAGCCGTGATAGGCTATGTCCGTGCTCCCGTTGAAACGGCCCCCTGTTTGAATATCAAGTACCAAATTGGCATTGTCGACAATGACCTTCCCGCCTTCAAATACCGCCTTGTTTTTACCCGCCTTTTGCACGTTCATCAGGTTTTGAACAAAATAATCAAGTTGCGGGGCTTCATCGCCGACCCAATGGCCGATAATACAGGCCGGAACAGGCCGTGCGCATTGGCAAGCTTCGCATATAGGTTCAGCATCCGTCACATTGGCATGTAAGGTGAAATCCTGAACATCAGAGCTGTCTTTGGCCGAGCTGACCGCAACCGTCATTGTCTTGGCGGCACATCCCGCTTCAATCGTAATCGGCGCGGAGCCTTCGCCGCTGATCCATGGATCATCGGCCATATGATACGACAAACGAAAGCGGTCTTGATTGACCAGCCCCGTAAGCGCGTAGGTTTTGCCTTTGGCAAAATTGATCTTGTAGACATAAATCATCAGCGGTTGACCCTGAACCGTTACATCCTTGGTATCGTCCACCTGCAAAAAATCGGTTATCTTCACATCGGGTTGGGCCATATAGCCGCCACCCGGGTCACTGATCTTTTTATCGATGAAGTCTTGTGCGAATTTCTCGAACACCTGATCTATATCCGGTGTCGCGGCAATGGCCTGCATTTGCGGGGTACGGCTGCGCACAGCGATATGTTGTAAAAGGTTAAAAACCGCCCCGTTGCCCTTTTGGTTGGCCATATCCTGAAAAAACAACGACGTTGCATATACCGCATAAATCCCGCCACATGTACTTGACCAAGACGGGTCACACTGATCCGGTAACGATTTGTATTGTTGGTAATAGGGTGACCATTCCTGTTCACCATTCACACCGGGATACACAATGCCCGAGGCCCAATCAGCCGAGCCTTCCGCCCACCATGCAGTCACTCCGGTTCTGCCCGCATACATATCCAACTGCGCATATTGCACACAGTGAAACAGCTCGTGCGCCAAATCCTGTTTGAATTTTTCGGGTGACAGTTCGCCATTTTTAACAGCCCCCCAGTAAACGTTTACCACACAAGGGGACGAATTGTTATAAACCCGCGCAATGGCCGTTATCTGATTATCGGTAGAAAATCCGCGTATAATCCATAAATGAATCGGCGGCTGTTCTTGCACAGACAAAAAGCCGTTGGCCCGATAGGTGTTCATGGATTTTTCAACGGCTTGCTTCACGTCGCGCAAATCCGACTCGGCTACATCCTGATCGTCGCCTTCGGCAACCGGATAGTAGATTTTCAGACCTTCGGTACTTTGCGTCCACAAAATGCATTCCTGGTTGTCCCGGATGGATCTGTCTCGCCGGTTGCCCTGCAACTCGGAGATGGTATCGCAATTCAGCGTTTGCGCACTGACAGGCAAGACCACCGCCATTAGGCAAAAAACCAGCATTGTCATGAAAATTGGTCGTATCGTCATAATTTTATCCCCTGTCTTTATGGTTCATCCCTTGAAAATATCTTTATAAACTGGCTTGGATCATAGACGATTTCGGGGCGTATATGAAGCATTATTGCCGTCGCCTTATGAAATGTGATTATCCACCCGCTGCAAATGGCTGGTTTTTATGCGCACAGCCGATTACAAGACACTGACGTGAAGAGATGACAGTTTCAGCATGCGCCTATCCGTTCAGCAAAGTTTGTTGCGTGCCAAAAAAACACGCCAAGAAGCCGTTGGATGCCAGCCAAAGCTTGCGGGCATCCCGGTTATTGATCTTCAGGGGCACGGTTTGAAACCTTTGTGTTATGGCTATAAACTTGCATGGGTTAGGAAACAACCAATGCATTTTCCAACCGGCTAAAATTTATGCTAAACAGTGATTCTGCAACACAGCCCCCTACTGCCAAAAGGGCGCACGGGGGAAACAGGCTTCGCTTTAACGAAAGCCACAACGGGAGACTAAAAAATGAAATACGCCTTGATATTTGCCGCCGCAATGGCCGTTACCACGCCGCTGGCTGCCGAAGAATGGAATATGCCGACGCCTTACAGCGATGCAATATTCCACACCCAGAACATCAGCCAGTTTGCCGATGACCTGCGCGCTGCAACTGATGGCAAGCTGGACATCAAAGTGCATTCCGCAGGCTCTTTGTTCCCCCATGCCGAGATTAAAAATGCGGTGCGCTCGGGTCAGGTTCCGATCGGCGAGTTTTTCCTGTCGCGCCTGTCGAACGAGGACGCCGCCTTTGGCATCGACAGCCAGCCTTTTGTCGCCACCTCTTATGATGATGCCGCCAAATTGTGGGCCGCCCAACGGCCTGTGATTACCAAGCTTCTGGCCAAACAGGGCCTGCTGCCGCTTTTTGCCGTGCCGTGGCCGGCACAAGGGCTTTATACCAAGGAAGAGATTAAATCGGTTGACCAGTTAAGCGGCCTGCGTTTTCGCGCTTATAACGCCGCGCTGGAAGAGTTTGCCACATTGGCCGGGGCGTCACCGGTACAAGTGGAATCGCCAAACATCCCGCAAGCGTTTTCCACCGGGCAAGTGGAAGCGATGATCACATCACCTTCTACCGGTGCCAGTTCTTCGGCTTGGGATTATGTCAGCCATTACAACCCGATCAACGCATGGGTGCCGAAAAACATTGTAGTGGTGAACAAGGCGGCATTTGACGCTTTGCCGCTTGATGAGCAAAAAGCGGTATTGGATGCGGCTGCCACTGCGGAAACGCGCGGCTGGAAAATGTCCGCCGCCGAAGCCAGTGCCAAAACCGCTGTTATGGCAGAGCATGGCATGAAGATCGACGAAACCAGCCCCGAGCTGAAAAAGGGCTTGCAGGCCATTGGTGCCAAGATGCTGGAAAACTGGAAAGCCAAGGCCTCTGACGCGGCCAAGTCGATCCTGACCGCCTATAACAAATAAGCCATCCATTGGCCCCTGCCCGCGCGGGTTTGGGGCCAATGCACACATCGGACCCCCACATGAGACATTTTCTAGACCGGTTATATTGGCTGTCGGGCGCACTGGCCGGTTGCCTGATCCTGGGCATTTGCCTGCTGATCAGTGCCCAGATATTACTGAACGGAGCCAGTCGGCTGCTCGGGCCGGTGCTACCCACGACAATCCCGTCCTATGCGGATTTTTCCGGCTATATGCTGGCGTCGACCTCGTTTCTGGCTCTTGCCCACACGTTGCGCCACGGCGGGCATGTGCGGGTCAATCTGGTGAGCCAAAGGCTGCCCAAAGGGGTGCAGGTGGTTCTGGAATTTTTGGTGCTGGCACTGAGTGCCGCAATCGTCGGTTTCGCGCTTTGGTATATGATTGATCTGACATTGCAAAGTTACCAATACGGCGACAAATCCTACGGCATCATCCCGATACCACTGGTCATTCCGCAAGCGATTGTCAGCACCGGGCTGGCTATTTTGCTGATTTCCCTGATCGACACAATGGCCCTGTTGGGGCAAAAACGCGCACCGGTTTTAACCGCTGCGGACGAGGTTTAGCATGTCCGACCCGTTTATCGCCCTGAGCATCATCATCCTGCTGATCGGGCTTCTGGCGATGGGGGTCTGGGTGGCTGTTGCCCTGACCCTTGTGGGACTGATCGCGGTTGTGGCATTTTCGGGGGCGCCTTTGGCATCGGCTGGACTGTCACTGGCCACGACATACTGGGGCCACAGCTATTCTTGGGCTTTGACCGCGTTACCGCTGTTTATCTTGATGGGTGAAATCCTGCTACGTTCGCGCCTGAGCCAGGATATGTTTTCCGGCCTTGCCCCCTGGCTGGGCCGCGTGCCCGGGCGTCTGTTGCATGTCAACGTGCTGGGCTGCGCCATTTTTGCCGCCGTATCGGGATCGTCTGCGGCAACGGCGGCCACCATCGGGCGCATGTCGGTGCCCGAGTTGACCGAGCGCGGCTATCCCGAGCACCTGATCATCGGCACGCTGGCAGGCTCTGCCACCCTAGGGCTGCTGATCCCGCCCTCGATCATCCTGATCGTCTACGGGGTGGCCACAGATCAGTCCATTGCGCGCCTGTTTATCGCCGGTGTTTTGCCCGGGTTGATGCTGGTTTGCCTGTTTGCGGGCTACGTTATGATCCGCGCCTTGATGGCCCCCGATTTGATCCCGCGCGTACATACCCACGCAAGTCTGGCCGAAAAGCTGAAAGCCTCGCGCAATCTGATCCCCGTTACATTGCTGATCGGCGGGGTCATCGGCTCGATCTACGGCGGTTTGGCCTCGCCCACGGATGCCGCCGCTTTGGGCGTGGTTCTGGCCACGATTTTGGCCTTTGCATCCGGTTCCTTCAGCGCATCTTTGTTCTGGCAGGCGGTGATGTCGGCCACGCGCACATCGTGCATGATCGCGTTCATTCTGGCGGGGGCGGCATTTTTGACCTTTGCCATGGCGCGCATCCATCTGCCGCAGAATTTGGCAGCATGGATCGGCGGCATGGGGCTGTCACCCTATGCGTTGCTGGCAGTCCTGACGCTGTTTTTCATCGTTCTGGGCTGTTTCCTGGACGGCATTTCGGTAGTTGTCCTGACCACATCCATCATCATGCCGATGGTCATATCCGTGGGCATTGATCCGTTATGGTTTGGCATTTATCTGGTGATCGTAGTGGAAATGAGCCAGATCACCCCGCCTGTGGGGTTTAACCTGTTTGTTATTCAGGGCCAGACCGGCATCGACATTCTGCGCATCGCCAAAGCTGCGTTTCCGTTCTTTTTACTGTTGTTGCTGGGAGTTGGCCTGATCACCCTGTTCCCGCAAATCGTCACATTCCTGCCCCAAGCCATGCGGGGTTAAAGAAACCGTTGCCGACAGGGTTTGGCCTGCTACACTCCGGCAAGGCCCTTGCCAGTGGCATCCGACCAACGCAAATGCCACTTTTCATACAAGACAAGCCTGTATATCCCTAACCGGTATAAAGCGATTTTGCCATCAAAATGGAAACGGGGACGGCAACGGTAAATCCTGCCGCCGCCGCTACTAAAATTGGGACAAGCGTGCTATAACCGGTAACAATAACAGCAACGATAGCCATCCCGGCCAAGGTGGCGGAAATAATTGTGTATAACATCAAAGCAAGTCGAAACATGGTGCTAACTCCTTTTGGGGGCGTATTTTCAAGCGTAAACTAATATTTAGAACGAGTTATTCTTTGATACAGGTTAATTCCTAGCGTTTTTTCACGAACTCGGTCAGGATGACAATGCGTTGACCCTCAACACGGCCCTCGATATGGGCGGGGTTGTCTTCAACCAGTGAAATACCGCGCACTGCCGTACCACGTTTAGCGGTAAATCCGCCGCCCTTTACCGGTAAATCCTTAATCAGCACAACCGTGTCACCGGCGGCCAAGGGGGCGCCGTTGCTGTCTTTATGCAGGCTTTTTTTTACCATGCCCGCCTTGGCCCAAGCCAGCGTTTCATCGTCAAGATACAGCATATCCGACAAATCCCGCGCCCAGGCTTGGTCTTTCAGACAATCCAGCATACGCCATGCCAAAACCTGCACCGGCGCGTGTTCCGACCACATGGATGTGCTTAGGCACCGCCAGTGGTTCAGATCCATGTCGCCCTCGATTTGCGCCGTACATGCGGGGCACAAAAGGGCGGCGGTCATTGCCGTACCATCAGGCGCGGGGCCGACGGCGAAAGCGGCAAGATCATCTGTGGTGGCGCAAAGTTCACAACTGTTGCCGGAACGGGTTTGCAGGGTTTTCATGGGCATAATTTCAGGTCTTTCGGTTTTTTCGGAGTGGTTTAGGCGGGATTTTACGGGAATGCAATCCATGAAGAGACCTCGCCCGATCCCCCCGTCCTGCCCGGGCGCCGATTTTGATGTAGATCAACGAATTTGATGTAGATCAACGAAAACATCTGCGTTCTGGCCTATAAACAAACCATGAAATGATCCCGTCATGAAAAGGAGATCAATATGGGAACTCCAACATTAACACACACAGTCCGGCCCGCTATGCAATGGCGCATCGGGGCACTGGCTGGACTTGCGGGCGGCATGGCCGAAGTCGCCTGGATCATGCTTTATGCAGGAATGACAGGCGGCAGTTCGGTAACGGTTGCTAGGGAAATCACCGCAAGTGTGATCCCCGTGGCCGCAACCTCTGCCATTGCCACTCCCATGGGGCTGGCGATCCATTTCGGCCTGGCCGCCGCTTTGGGCATTGCCGTTGCGGTCGGGCTTAACCGTCTGTTTTCGCGCCTGTCGGGGACGACGGCAGAGGTTGGCCTGATCGTGCTGGCCCTTGCCTTTGTCTGGTCACTGAATTTTCTGGTGATCTTGCCGATGCTTAATCCAGACTTCGTGCACATCGTGCCAATGCCCATCAGTTTTATCTCGAAGCTTTTGTTCGGCCTTGTCGCCGCTTTGGTCTTCGAGCTGAAAAATCGCGGCCAATATGCGGTTAATTCCAATAATACTTAAAAGAGAGGAAATCTAAGATGTTTAAAAATTATGAACTGTTACTCCACCCCACATTCGGTGTGCTTGGTATGATGGCCGCCGTTTGGGTCTTTGTTGAAGCCCTGAACGCAAATGAAAACAACGAGGCCAGATTACGAAGCGTTTCAACAATAACCTGCGTCCTGATCTGGTTGGCTTATATCGCTGCCGGATATTACTATGTGTTTTACTATGGTGGCGACAAAGCTGTCATCAAAGCAGGCCCCTGGCCCTGGGCGCATGGGCTGGTCATGGAAACCAAGGAACATGTGTTCTTCCTGACGCTTCTTCTGGCAACACTGCTGCCGATCTCGGCATCGGGCCCTATCGCCAAGAACCTTGGGGTGCGCAAGCTGGTGCTGTGGAATTCCGCAGGGGTGGTTTTGCTGGCCCTCGCCATGGAAGGTGCCGGTGCTTTTATCAGCATGGGCGATAAACTTGGTCTTGTCATGAAACTTGGCTCTTGAAGGAGGGTTATACAATGAAAACTGTTAAACAAACGCATGCAAACACCATGCTTGACGCGAAAACCAGCGGTTATGTAAAGGCCTATGCCTATACCGCCATTTTCAACGCCATTTTGGTGCTGTTCAAAGAGAGCTTTCCAATAGTGCACGATGTTATGGCATCCCTGGGCCATCACTGGATCACCCACGGCGTACTTGATCTGCTGGTCTTTTTCGGGCTTGGCATGTTATTTGCCGCTCGTAACGAGACCATGGAGGGATCAAAGGCAGTGACCTATCTGATCTGGTCAACGATCGTTGGTGGCGGCATCATTGCGCTGTTCAATTTGATAAATGTCTTAGGCTAAACCCCGACAGAATCCGGGCCGGTATTCTGGCCCGGACTTTCTATGTTTCAGGCTGATTATCCAGCTTTAACATTCTGCGGCATTTGTTCGACTTCGCCTGCATCTATTTCGATATGCGCCGCTACACCATGCGGCAAAAAATCCAAACCCCGCCCCCCATAACCAACCTTCGCCAAGGTAAATGGCCAAGCAACTATAATACCTTTGGAACACATAAGGGCCAGAACCTAATTCGGATTTTCATCTTCATCCAGCAGGATACGCGCCGCGTTTCCTTCGGGGTCATCGAATTGTTTGGATTTGATCGCCCATAGAAAAGCCACCAATCCAATGCCGCCCATAAACAGGGAAATCGGGATCAGAAAAAGCAGAATGGTCATTTGTGCCCCCGCGTCAGGCGTAGGGCGTTCACCGACACACAAATTGACGAGGCCGACATCGCAATGGCCGCGATCAAAGGTGTGGCAAGCCCCATAAGGGCAAAAGGAACCGCAATGGCGTTATAGCCCGCCGCAATGGTAAAGTTTTCAAGCATACGTCTTTTTGCGGCTTTTGACAGGGATATGCAAGTGTCGATCAAGCACAGATCATCCTTGATCAGCACAAAATCCGAGGCCGCGCGGGCCGCGTCAATCGCGGATGCCGGTGACATCGAGACATGCGCGCCGGCTAGGGCCGCGGTATCGTTCAAGCCATCCCCGACCATCAAAACATGCGGCCCGAAAGAGCGCACAAGGGCCAGCTTTTCATCCGGCAGAACCCCGCCAATCGCCTGTGTGATGCCAAGTTTTTCGGCCAAACGATCGGTGGCAGGCTGCATATCGCCCGACAGCAAAACAACCTTCAGCCCGCGCGCCTGCAACTGTTCAACTGCAGCTTTGCTGCTAGGCTTTACGGTGTCTTCAAACAGGAAGGGTTGCGGCGCATCGTCGCCTTTTTGAAACCAGGTTTGCACGCTGCCTTCAACCGGGGTGCAGCCCAGCCAATTGGCGTGCCCAAGGCGCAGCCGCGTGCCATCCTCCAAACGCGCCTCGACCCCCTTTCCGCCCAGTTCTTTGACATCTTGCAATGCGGGTAATTTCCGGCCTTTGGCAAGCTTGGCGATGGCATTGGAAAGCGGGTGATCCGATTGTGCGGCAAGGCTGGCTGCAAGGATCAGGGCCTTACCTTTCGGGGCCGATACCACGGTCATTTTACCCGTTGTCAGCGTGCCTGTTTTGTCAAAAACTACGGTGTCAATATCAACCAGACGTTCCAGTGCGGCACCGTCACGAATCAAAACCCCGGCGCGGTAAAGCCGGCCACTTGCCGCCGTCATCACCGCAGGCACCGCCAATCCCAAGGCACAGGGGCAGGTAATGATCAACACTGCCGTTGCAATACCGATGGCAAGGCGGGTGTCACCGGTGTAAAACTGCCAGAACAGGAATGCGGCCAAAGCCAGCAGGTGAACCGATGGCGCATAAATTTGCGCGGCTTTGTCGGCCAAACCGGTATAGCGCGTTTTGGTGGCTTCGGCGGTCGCAACAAGGGCTGCGATTTCGGCCAGTTTGGTGCTTTGGCCGACGTGGGTCACATCAACCTCGATGGGCGGGCCAAGATTAAGAGTGCCACTGTAAACCGCATCCCCCAAGCTAATCGGCGCCGGAGCTGTTTCACCGGTCAACAGCCCCATATCCAATTCGCTGGCACCCTTTGCCACCACCCCGTCAACAGGCACACGCGCCCCCCGGCGCACCAGAACGCGGTCGCCGGTGTTCAGGGTTTCTATGTCCACGGTTTCTACCTGCCCGTCCAACACTCTTTGGGCGCGGGGCATTTCAAGGGCGGATAGTTCCACTGCCGCCGAGCGGGCTTTGGCGCGGGTCTGGTGATCCAGATAACGCCCTGCCAGCAGGAAAAATGTAAGCGACAGGGCAGCATCGAAATAGGCCTGCTCGCCGTTGTTAATGGTCTCGAAAAGCGACAGGCCAGAGGCCATCAGGATGGCCAGACTGATCGGCACATCCATATTCATCCGCCCCACCCGAAGCGCCGTCCATGCGTGTTTGAAAAAAGGTTGCGCGGCATAGCCGATCACCGGCAAGGCAATGACGGCGGAAACCCAGTGCAAAAAATCGCGCATCGCCCCGTCGGCACCCGCCCAAACCGAGACCGACAGCAGCATCACATTCATTACGGCAAATCCTGCAACACCCAAACGGATCAACAGGCCACGGGCGACAACATCGGGTTTTTCACGCAAATTCTTGGCATTCAGCAAATGGGCTTCAAAACCAAGGCTGGCAAGCTTATCCAGAATTCTGTCTTCTATATCGGCGATCCCGTCGTGATGCACTCGCAGCCGTTTCAGCGACAGATTGACCCGTGCATCTGTCACCCCGTTCACGGTTTTCAAGCCGCGCTCGATCGAGCCGATACAGCCTGCGCAATGCACGCCAGGCACCGATATTTCAATCGTATTTTGCGTCTCGGCCGCCTGCTCTATGGGGGCGTGCGGCGCCGGGGCACAAGCGGGATGGCTTACGGCTGTCATGACGCAGGCCTGATGTAAAGTGACAGGATGCGGGTGAATTTGGTGCCATCTAGGGCGGTTGCAAATATTCTTGCTTGCCAGTTACCGGCAGGCAAATCCATACGGGCAATATAATTATGACCATCAAATTCAACCGGCACATCGCGGTCCATATCGCGTGTCGTGGCGCGCCGGATCACCATTTTGACATCCGGTATCACCACCGGCGCCCCATTGGCCTCGGTCAGGCTCAAAATCACGCGCCCCGGCTTATAAGACACACTCGAGACCCAGTTCAGCCTGTTCTGGGCATCGCGCCTTTCCTGAAATGTCAGGCTTTCATTGTAGGGCGCATAGGTCTCAAGCCCGGGGAAGGTGCCAATGGCAGAGTAGGCCATGAACAGATTAACCCCGATAATCACACCAAAAGCTGTACAAAAAATAAAAACCACATGAAATCCGGTCAATTTACGTTGTTTTTTCACCTTTGTCATTCTGCACGCCCCGCAAAAAATGTGTCTACATAAGTTCGCTCACCGGTATTACGGTCGTCGATCCAGAAACGCACGGGCGTTGAATCTTCTTTGGCCGCCGCATATTCCGGTTTGGCAAAGATATAAACCCGTTGGTGGATGCTGTCATCGGCAGGCACGGTCACATATAATTGATCGGTGCCTTCCAGATCGACACGCAGCGGTTCTGCGGTTTTGATCGAGATGTGAAACACCCGATCCTTACCGGTTTGATTGCTAAGCTTCAAATCGTAAGCATTGCGAATGGTGCCATCCGACAAAGTAACAAACCGCGGGTTGCGGTCGGGTTTTACGCTGGCGCCTAAATCCGAACGTATAAACAAAGCCACAACCAAGCCAACCCCGATCAATGTCCAAAGCCCGAAATAGATGAAATTACGCAGGCGCAAGATATGGCTCCAGACCGATTTTGGTGGGTTGCCTGCCCGCTCCAGCGGTTCATCGCTGGAAGCACAATAATCGATTAACCCGCGCGGGCGACCAATTTTTTTCATGGTGTCGTCACAAGCGTCAATACACAAGGCACAGGTGATACAGGCCACTTGCTGGCCATCGCGAATGTCGATACCCTGAGGGCAGACATTGACGCAAGCCATGCAATCAATGCAATCGCCTTCGGCTTTGCCCAGCTTGCCGCGCGGCTCGCCGCGCCAGTCGCGGTAGGCAACGGTCAAAGAGTATTCATCCATCATCGCTGCTTGAATGCGCGGCCACGGGCACATGTAGGTGCAAACCTGTTCGCGCAAAAAGCCACCAAAGATGAAGGTGGTCGCGGTCAGTACGGCAATGGTTGCATAGGCAACCACAGCGGCTTGACCGGTCACCAGATCATGCAACAGCGTTGGTGCATCGGCAAAATAGAACACCCACGCCCCGCCGGTTAGAACCCCGATCAGCAACCATAAAATCCACTTGGTCAGCCGCAATCGGGCTTTGTGGAAGCTCCATTTTGCCCGCAACAGACGGATCCGTTCATTCCGGTCGCCCTCTACCCAGCGTTCCACCAGAATGAACAAATCTGTCCAAACCGTTTGCGGGCAGGCATAGCCGCACCAGACCCGGCCAAGCGCGGATGTGAACAAAAACAACCCGATACCGGCCATAATCAGCAGGCCCACCACAAAGTAAAATTCATGCGGCCATATTTCGATCCAGAAAAAGTAGAACCTGGCATGGGCAATGTCGATCAGAACCGCTTGATCCGGCAGGTTGACGCCCCTGTCCCAACGGATCCAGGGGGTAATGTAGTAAATGCCGAGGGTAAAGATCATCAGCCACCATTTCAGGCGGCGAAACCAGCCCGAGACACGTTGCGGGAACACCGGCTCGCGGGCTTCAAATAGTTTCGAGGGGTCTGTTTGTTGGGTTGTCATCGGTGTACCCGTTTGTCCTGTTCAAGGTCTTTGTCAAGATAATGACCAGTATATTACCGTCATTCAGTCAGGCCATTCGAACACACCAGCCGAAGGCTGATGTGTCACAATTTATAAGCAGGTATTATTCGCCGCCACCCAGTTGGTGGACGTAAAATGCAACTGCCTTTATCTGTGTTTCACTTATGCGGCCCTGCCATGCAGGCATCACACCGAACCGGCTGTTTGTAACGGTCTGCGTGATCGTTGCGCGGTCGCCGCCATAAAGCCAGATTGCATCGGTCAAATTAGGCGCACCCACTTCACGGCCGCCTTTGGCATTATCGCCGTGGCAAGCGGCACAATTATCAGCAAATACCGTAGCCCCTTTAGCGGCTTTAGCAGCGTCATACTTTTGACCGGATACTTGCAGCACATGTTCAACCACATTGGCGATCTCGTCTTTTTCCAGAATTTCGCTGAATGTCGGCATCTGGGAAAAACGCGTGTCTTCATCGCCACTAAAGCGGACGCCGTGGTGAATTGTCGTTGCAATGGTTGCCAAGTCCCCCCCCCACAGCCAATCATCGTCTTGCAGGTTCGGATAGCCTTTGGCACCTTGTGCGCCGGCACCGTGGCATTGGGCACAGAAGGTTTTGAAAACCGCACTACCGTCTGCGGTGGCAAAGCGTTTCAGATCGGTATCCTTGGAAATATCGGCTATAGGCGTGGCCAACAGTTTTGCCTCGATCTCTGCGTTTTGCGCGTTTACCGCATCAATATGTTGCTGAACTTCACCGCGTGACGAGTAGCCCAGCAAACCGGGGGTGGCCCCGTTCAGCAAAGGGATCGCAGGATAGGCAATCATGTAGCCAACGGCAAAAATGATGCACAGGTAAAACGTATTCAGCCACCACCGCGGCATAGGTTTGTCATACTCGCGAATACCGTCCCATTCATGGCCCGTTGTCGGGTAGTCTTCGTCTGTTTTTTTGTGTTTCTTGCTCATGACGAAGTCTCCTTAAGGGGGTCGGATGTGGAACCGGGCAGGTTTTTGCCTTTCCGGTTTTTGGTTGGTTTTTCGTCTCGAAACGGGATCATTGACGCATCATCCTGAAGTGTTTTTGCCCCCGGACGAAATAGAAAAAGTACGGCAATGATGAAAAAAGCCACCATCGCCAAAAGCACCCAACTATCGGCAATTTCACGCAATATGGTATAGGTTTCCATTCTGTCCCTCCTATCTGCTGGCGTCTGGTTGGAAGGTCGAGAAATCAACCAGGGTACCAAGCATTTGCAAGTAGGCAACCAGCGCATCCATTTCGGTCAGATCGGCCTGCCCGTCAAAATTACGCACCTGCGATTTGGGGTAGCGGGCTTGCATCGCATCATAATCTTCATCGGGGTTGTCTTGCACAATCAGATCATTTGCCGCGTTTTTGATCATCTCGTCCGTGTAGGGCACACCGGTACGGCGGTTGGCAATCATTACCGCCTGAATGTCATCGGGGTTCAATTTGGTGTGTTTCAAGAACCCGTAAGTTGGCATCACACTTTCGGGCACAACAGAACGCGGATCCGTCAAGTGATCCACATGCCATTCATCCGAGTAACGCTTCCCCACACGGGCCAGATCCGGGCCTGTACGCTTGGAACCCCACTGAAACGGGTGGTCATACATGCTTTCTACCGCCAGTGAATAGTGCCCGTAACGTTCAACCTCGTCGCGCAAGGGGCGGATCATCTGGCTGTGGCAGACGTAGCACCCTTCGCGCACATAAATATCGCGCCCCGCCAGTTCCAGCGGCGTATAGGGACGCATCCCGTCCACCTTTTCAATGGTGTTTTGCAGATAGAACAAGGGTACAATTTCAACCAAGCCCCCAATCGTGACAACAAACAGGCTTAAGATAAACAAGCGTGTCAGATTGGTTTCGATTTTCTTGTGATAAGTAAAAAATGACATCCGGTTGCTCCTATTCTGCAGGGACTGCTTGAGCAGTATTTGATTTACGTTCGCCTGCCCCTGTGGCGGTCAGCCACAGGTTCACACACATCACGATTGCGCCCGCCAGATATAAGACCCCGCCAAGTCCGCGCACCACATACATCGGGAATGTCGCCGCCACCGTATCGGCAAACGAGTTCACCAAGAAGCCTTGCGCATCAACTTCGCGCCACATCAGGCCTTCCATGATCCCGGAAACCCACATCGACGAGACATAGAAAACGATGCCGATTGTTGCCAGCCAGAAATGCCAGTTGACCATCGACAGACTGTATAGTTTCTCGCGGCCCCACAAGCGCGGTGTCATATAGTAAAGTGCGCCGAATGTGATCATGCCGTTCCAGCCAAGTGCGCCGGAATGCACATGCCCGATGGTCCAGTCCGTATAGTGTGACAGTGAATTCACCATTCTGATCGACATCATCGGCCCTTCAAAGGTGGACATGCCGTAGAAGGCAAGGCTGATCACCATGATGCGCAGTATTGGATCGGTGCGCAGCTTGTCCCATGCCCCGTTCAGCGTCATCAGACCGTTGATCATACCGCCCCAACTTGGCATCCAGAGCATAATCGAAAACGCCATACCCAGGGTTTGCGCCCAATCAGGCAGGGCCGTGTAGTGCAGATGGTGCGGGCCGACCCAGATATAAAGGAAAATCAAAGCCCAAAAGTGGATGATAGAGAGTTTGTAACTGTAGATCGGTCGATTGGCCTGTTTTGGCACAAAGTAGTACATCATCCCCAAGAAACCCGCCGTCAGAAAGAACCCAACCGCGTTATGGCCGTACCACCACTGCACCATGGCATCTTGCACACCCGCAAACAGGGAGACAGATTTTGACCCCAAGAATGAGACCGGAATCGCCAGATTATTGAACACATGCAGCATTGCGATGGTTACGATGAAGGACAGGAAAAACCAGTTGGCAACATAAATATGTGGCTCTTTGCGTTTTGTGATCGTTCCCAGAAATACCGCCAGATACGCCAGCCAGACGATGGTCAACCAAATATCCATGTACCATTCGGGCTCGGCATATTCGCGCGATTGGGTGGCACCCATCAAATAACCGGTTGCCGCCATAACGATGAACAACTGATAACCCCAAAACACAAACCAACACAGATTACCGCCCCAAAGCCGTGCCGCAGAGGTGCGTTGGACCACATAGAAGGACGTTGCAATCAAAGCGTTGCCGCCAAATGCAAAAATCACCGCCGATGTATGCAACGGACGCAAGCGGCCAAAGTTCGAAAAGGCAAAATCAAGGTTCAAAGCTGGAAACGCCAGCTCAAAGGCGATGTAAACACCGACCAGAAACCCGGCAATGCCCCAAAACGACGTGGCAATAACACCGGCCCGGATCACATCATCGCGGTAGCCGGTTTCAACGACCTTTGGATCCCCGAAACGCTGCAAGCCGCGTATGAAAAAGACGAATGCAACCAGCATGACAATGAAAGCGTGAACCGAGTAGGCCCAATCATGGCCCAGATTTGCAGCCATAGCGGCAAGCACTGCAACGAATGCCAGTGCGATAAGTTTTAGAATATCCATAGTTTGACCTTTTGCTGTCCTGAGCTAAATGTACAGATGCCCCAACCGCTTCGCAACCGTCTTTGATCCAGATCAAAGTTTTAGGAAAGAAAATCTGTATAAACGTACAAAATGCCGCAGCGGATTTACGCATGTAGACCTGATTTCGGCATTTCTAAGGTGCAAGAACAGCGACATGGCTGGACTTCGTGGTGTTCTGGTTTGTTTCCCCTAGACCAGATAACCGCCATCGGCATCATCACCCGTCTCCGTCAGGAGGCGGGTGAAATCATTCACCCGCACATGCCGTTTCTTTTCCAGCGTGATAATGCCGTCTTTTTTGAAGGCGTTGATCTGGCGGCTTACCGTTTCCAGGGTTAGCCCCAGATATTCGGACATAGCCTCGCGGGTTAAGCTTAGATCAAACGAGACCCCGTTAGCCAGATTGTCCATTTGGTTTATATTTTGACGCCGCGCAACAATAACCAGAAGGCTGGCTATTTTTTCGCGGGCGGTTTTACGGCCCAAAAGCAGCATCCATTCACGCGCGGCATCCAGTTCGTCCAAAGCCATTTCCAGCATTCGTTCACGCAAGTTCGGGATGTTTTTCAGAAGCTTTTCAAATGGTTTTTGCTCAAACCGGCAAAGCGTTACATCTGTTGTCGCCTCGACATCAAAAGCCGCATGTGATCGCCCGGGGCGGCCGACAAAATCGCTTGGCAACAACAGTCCGACCATTTGCCTACGGCCATCTTCCATGGTTTGCGATAGCCGCGCGACACCGACCACAATTGACCCGACAAAGTCCATCTCGTCGCCTGCAAGAATGATGGATGATCCTGCCGGATAGGTTTTATAGGATTTCATCGCCTCCAGAAGCTGCATTTCCGATTTTTCGCAATAGGCACAAACAGCGCGATGCTTGATCGGACACTCAAGACAATTCAGGCTTGCCGGAGTCAGTATGGGAGGAAAGTTTTTCATACGCCTAAAAGATCAAATAAATTGACATAGATCAAGGTGGTATATTTACGGCATGATAATCAGGCCATATGGAACATGATTTAAAACTTGCGCAATTAGGCGTCTTTGAAGCGCGCGCACCGCGCTACACCAGTTATCCGACAGCCGTTCAGTTCACTAACAGTGTCGGGGCTGATTTCACGATGGCAGAGCTTGCAGCACTGAACCCCGATACGCCGGTGTCGGTTTACATCCACATCCCGTTTTGCGAACGGCTGTGCTGGTTTTGCGCTTGCCGCACACAAGGCACAAAGACGGCGTCCCCTGTGGTAGCCTATCTTGACCGCGTGATCGAAGAAATAGATATGGTGGCGACGCAATTGCCTGAAGGCATCAAAGCCGGGCGCGTTCATTGGGGCGGCGGCACACCGACGATTTTGACACCGGATCAAATCACCCGCCTTTCAAAAGCTTTGGAACAAAAGATACCGCGCACCAAAGATGCCGAGTTTTCGGTCGAAATCGACCCAACCTTGGTGGATCAGGCCAAGATCGACGCTTTGGTCAAGGCGGGCATGAACCGTGCCAGTATAGGGGTGCAGGATTTTTCCCAGAAGGTTCAAGATGCCATTGGCCGCGAACAAAGCTTCGAGACAACTGAAAAATGTGTCAAGATGCTGCGCCGCGCCAATGTGGCATCGCTGAATATGGATATTCTTTACGGTCTGCCGCATCAAACTGAAACCAGCGTCCATGAAACCCTTAAAAAGGTTTGCGCTTTATCGCCCGACCGCATCGCATTATACGGTTATGCCCATGTACCGTGGATGGCCAAACGCCAACAACTGATCGATGAAAAAGCCTTGCCGGACGGCAAAAGTCGCCACGGGTTGTTCCAGCTCATGGCAACCGAGCTTTCTGAAAATGGCTATGTTCCCATTGGCATCGACCATTTCGCCAAACCGACCGATAGCATGGCCAAGGCGCAATCGTGTGGTCAGTTACGGCGCAATTTTCAAGGCTATACCACCGACGGCATGGACACGCTGATCGGGCTTGGGGCCAGCTCTATTTCGCAATATCCGGGCGGCTATGCCCAAAACGCCGCCAAATCATCGGATTATGCCCGCACGATCCAGTCAGGGGCTTTGGCCACCTATCGCGGCATTGCAACCAGTGCCGAAGATCGCCTGATTGCACGCACCATTGAAATGATCATGTGCGAATTTGCGGTGGATTATGCCGCTTTGGCGGCCGAGTTCGGGGATGATTTATCGGTATTAGACGCAGGTATCGCCCACTTGAAAAGTGAATTTTCGGGCATTGTGCAGCTTTCCGACACCGGCTTTGAGGTGGTCA
>JASFZB010000043.1:0-7731 GCA_045046705.1 Rhodobacterales bacterium
AATCAGGTGAATGGTTCTTTCTTTTTGTCATTTTGAATCGTCTCTTTCATTAGTCGATCCACCTTAACAACTGGTCCGAAATCTTGCGACCATCTCTCTTTAACCGTCATTAAAATTACTTTGAAATGGCCGGTTCTTTTTTGTAATCGCGAATCTCTTCAACAACAAAGTCCCGAAATGCCGCCACGCGTTTGGATTGTCGCAGCTCTTCCGGATAGGCAAGGAACACCGGAATTTCGCGGCTTTCCTCGTTGGGAAGCACGCGGATTAGTTCGGGAAATTTTTTGCTGTTATAGTCCGGTAAAACCCCGACACCCACATGATTCAAGGTGGCTTGCAAGACGCCAAAGTAATTGTTTACCGTCAAATGCGAGGCATGTTCAGTATCAAGTAACGGCTTTAGCCAGCGCACACTTTCATTGACCTGCCGCGCCGTCAGGTTCTGGCTTAGAATGCGGTGGGTGCTGAGATCGGCAAATGTTTTCGGCGTGCCGAATTTCTGCAAATACTGTTCGGTTGCATAAAACCGCATATTCACCGTCATCAGGCGGCGGCGCACAAGATCGGCCTGGCTGGGTTCCTTCATCCGGATGGCAACATCCGCTTCGCGCATGGATAAGTCCAAAACCCGTTCTTCCAACCGCAAATCAATTTTAAGGTCGGGATATTTATCGTAAAGTTTGCCTATACGCGGTGCCAGCCAAAGCGTGCCAAAACCGGTGGTCGTTGTCACGCGCAACTCGCCCGAGACCCCGTCCTGGGCATCGCGAATATGCGCTTCGGCACTTTCCAGCTTTGTCGCCATTTCAGCCGCAGCACTGAATAACAGTTCGCCTTGTTGGGTTAAAATTAGCCCGCGCGCATGGCGATGAAACAGGGTCGCGCCCAGTGATTCTTCCAAAGCGCGAATTTGGCGGCTGACAGCGGATTGTGACAAATGTAGGGTATCGCCTGCGTGCGTCAGGCTACCTGCGTCCGCAACGGCGTAAAATATGCGTAATTTATCCCAGTCCATGGCGGCTCTCAGCTATGCAGTTTATGCAACAATACCGCATATGGCTATGATTTCTAGGAAAAACAGAGCGGTTTCAGGCTTTTTTTAGAAAATAAACCTGCGCCGCACCTTCGGTTGATTGCTTCAGCAACTTATGGCCCTGTTCGGCACAAAAATGCGGGACATCCACAATCGCGGCAGGATCGGTTGCCAACATTTTCAAAACCTGCCCTGTTTCCAACGCATTCAAGCGTTTACGCGCCTTTAGCACGGGCAGGGGGCATAACAGCCCGGTGGCATCAAGTTCAGCATCCCATTTCATAGGACTGCCAATAATCCGAGTGTTTCAAGATGTCCACGCATATGTGAACTGATGGGGGCAAATGTTGCGTGACGCCGACCGGTTGCACCGCTATGAAGGGCGCATGTTTGGAATCGATCTGTTTGATGCGGCCCTGATGCCGTCCCTGTTTGTGGCTTTAATTGCCGGTGTGATCAGTTTTCTGTCACCTTGCGTGTTGCCGATTGTGCCGCCCTATCTTGCCTATATGGGCGGGATTTCCATGGCGGATATGACGGATAAGAAAGTCTCTAACAAACCGGCGATATTTGCCGCTGTGTTTTTTGTTCTGGGCCTGTCGACAGTGTTTATCTTTCTGGGGTTTGCAGCGTCGGCATTCGGACGTGTATTTCTACAGTATCAGGATATTACAGGGCGCGTTGCAGGCGGCGTTATCATCATTTTCGGGTTGCATTTTCTGGGGTTGTTCCAGCTTCCCTTCTTGCAACGAGAGATGCGGCTTGACGCCGGGGATCGGGGCGGCAGTGCTGTCGGGGCCTATATTCTGGGGCTGGCCTTTGCCTTTGGCTGGACACCGTGTATCGGCCCGATTCTGGGCACTATTTTGTCCCTGGCCGCGCAAGAGGCATCAATTGCGCGCGGCACTGTATTATTGGGAACTTACGCCATCGGTCTGGGGCTACCGTTTATTCTGGCGGCGATTTTCATCAATCGCGCCATCACTGTGATGAACCGCTTCAAACGCCATATGGGGCTGATCGAAAAACTGATGGGCGGCTTGTTGGTGCTGGTCGGTCTAATGCTGGTCACGGGCGCGTTTACCAGTTTTTCCTTCTGGTTACAGGAAGCCTTTCCGGTTCTGTCAACAATCGGCTAAATCGCCTTACATTTTTCAAATTCCCCCCTTATAGTCTGCTTAAAATAAAACAGCAGGCGTGTCGGGATGCCAAAACAGGCGCAACAGGTAAAAAAACGCAAAGTCTTTTACATTCCGGGCTATGACCCGATGTTGCCGCGTCGCTACCGCGAGTTATACCGCACCGAAGGGGGCAAACAGGCCGCCGTTTCCGGTTATGATCTGACCCTGAAGGGCACGCAGGGCAAAGCGCAGAATTACGGCTGGAGGGTGGACACCGATATTGACGGTCAGAAAACCCACACGGATTTCGAGTTTCTATTGTGGTCGGACATCGTGCAAGCCTCGATGGAGCGCAGTATTGCGGGCAGTTTCTGGCTGCTGGCGCGCACCGCTTGGGCCTATATTTCAACCGGCGCGTTGTTTCGCCTGATGCGTTTGCAAAAGGGGCCGATCATTGCCGCCCTTTACCCCGTGGTGGTGTTGCTGGGGCAGTTGTTGTTGGGGCTGATTGCGGGATATGCGGTCTTTGCGCTTGTCAGCAGTTTTACCCATTGGGCCTTGGGCCTGATTGCGGGATTTGCGGCTTTATCGGCGGTGATGATGTGGTTCAAGTCGAAAGATAACAAGATTTACGCGTATTATCTGATGCATGATTACGCTTTTTCGGCGCAATTCGACGGGGATATTCCGCCCGAACTGGTTGCGCGTATGGCCGCGTTTGCCGATCATATCCATGCCGCTCTGGAACCCGATGTGGACGAGGTTCTGGTCGTCGGCCACTCGTCGGGTGCGCATCTGGCGGTCTCTATTCTGGCCGATCTGATCCGCCGGTTAGGGGTGCCGAAGTACGGCCCGAAACTGGGATTTCTTAGCCTTGGCCATGTGGTGCCGATGGTTAGTTTCCTGCCCAAAGCTTGGATTCTGCGCAAAGATTTGAATTATCTGTGCCAACGCGATGAATTGACATGGGTGGATGTAACCGCCCCCGGGGATGGTTGCACGTTTGCGCTGTGTGATCCCGCAGCGGTCAGCGGTGTTGCCCCTGAAGGCGGGCATAAATGGCCGCTGATTTTCTCGGCAGCGTTTTCGCAAACCCTGTCGCCAAAATATTTTGCCAGCATAAAGCGCAAATTTTTCAGGGTGCATTTCCAGTATCTCTGCCATTTCGACCGCCCGCGCGATTACGATTATTTCCAGATCACCGGCGGCCCCGTGACATTGGAAACGCGTTTCCAGGACCGCGCCCCCAGCCCATCGGTAATCACCCGTTCGGTGAATAAATACACCTCACAGGAGGAACCTAAATGAGCGATGACATTATTCCACCAAAGCCGCAGGCACGCGCTGAAAAAGTGTCTATATTTACCCATATAAAACTGTTTCGCAAAGATATTTTCGCGTCACAACCGGCCAAACTATACCGCGCATGGATGGCGGAATTTCGGCTGCCGTTTTTCAAATCCTATTTCATCAACGACCCCGATCTGGTGGATCAAGTGCTAAACCGTGATCCCGATAATTTCCCCAAATCCGCGATCATCAAAGGCGCGCTTTATTCTTTGCTGGGCGATAGTGTGTTTGTCACCAACGGCGAGACATGGAAACGCCAGCGGCGCATTATTGATCCGGCTTTTGAGGGCGGGCGTTTGCGCGATGTGTTCCCCTCGATGCTGGACGCGGGGCAGGCGGCAGTTGGGCGCCTTCAACCGCTTGCCGCTGCGGGGCCTGTCGAGGTCGAAGAGCAGGCAAGTCAAATGGCAGCGGACGTTATTTTTCGCACCCTGTTTTCGATCCCGATTACCGATGATGTGGCGAAACAGGTATTTGCCAAGTTTCGCGATTATCAACGCACGCAGCCGTTGCTGAATATCGCCAGTTTTCTAAAAATCCCGGGGTGGATCCCGAAATTGCAAGGGCGGCGCACCCGTCAGACAAGCGCGGATATTCGCGCCCTTCTGACCCGTTTGACCAATGACAGGGCCGAACAGATCAAGGCTGGCACCGCCCCCGATGATCTGGCCACCAAGATCATGACGATGAAAGACCCGGTGACAGGCAAAAGCTTTTCGCCCGCTGAAATGGTCGATCAGGTGGCTATTTTCTTTTTGGCGGGACATGAAACCTCGGCCAGCGCGTTGGCGTGGACGCTGTATTTGCTGGCACTGGATCAAAAAACCCAAAACAGGGTGGCAAATGAGGTGGCAGAGATCAAAGAATTGACCTTTGCCAGTCTTTCGAAACTGCGCTTTACCCGCGATGTGTTCCGCGAAGCCCTGCGGCTTTATCCCCCCGTACCGATGATGATTCGCGAAACTCTGACGCCGCAGGTGTTTCGCAAGCGCAAGATCAAAGTCGGCAGCCAGATTGTGCTAAGCCCGTGGCATATTCACCGCCACGAGCGGCTTTGGGACAGGCCCGACGTGTTCGACCCTGATCGTTGGAAAACGCAGGGAACACGGGTTTGTGCGCGCAAGGCCTATATGCCGTTTTCAAGCGGTCAGCGGGTTTGCACCGGCGCGGGTTTTGCCATGATCGAAGGGGTGTTGATGATCGCGCTTTTGCTGCGGGCGTATAAATTAGACCCTGCCGGCGATGCGCCTGTTCCGGTGGCGCATCTGACTGTGCGTTCCAAGGACGGTATTTATCTGAAACTTACAAATCGCGGGTCTGATACCACTTAAGCACAAATACCCTAATGGTACTGGCAAGGCCCGCATCAACCCTGCGCGCATCATCCAGTTTTGCAGCCAAGGCATTGATCGGGATGTTTTCGCTTTGGGCTATGCGTATGAAAGCCTGCCAAAACGGGTCTTCCAACGAAACACTTGTGCGATGCCCGTGTAGGGTCAACGAGTGTTTTTTGGGGCGGCATAGGTCTAATGTTTCTATCAGGGTTTTCATGGCTATCTTTTAATCCGCAAACAACGAAAAGCTGTCTTCCTCTAGCACCATTGTTTCGCTGACCTTCAGGATATGATGTGCCGCTACCTGTATGTTACTACCGCTCTTGTTTGCAGCTAAGCCGCCCTGTAGCAATGCACATCATGCTGCAATTCGGGGGGCAAAACTTTATTTTGGCCCCAGCATGTCCTTTGGCCGCACCACGCGGTCAAAGGTTTCAGCATCCACAAACCCCAGATTTATCGCTTCTTCTTTCAAGGTTGTGCCATTTTTATGGGCGGTTTTCGCCACCTTGGTGGCGTTGTCATAGCCGATTTCCGGGGCCAGAGCCGTGACCAGCATCAGGCTTTCCCACATCAATTTGGCGATGCGTTTTTCATCCGCCTTGATCCCGACCACGCAATTGTCGGTGAAGGAGGCCGAGGCATCGCCCAAAAGCTGCATTGATTGCAGCACATTATAGGTCATCATCGGGTTGTAGACATTCAACTCGAAATGCCCCTGAGAACCGGCAAACCCCACGGCGGCGTCATTGCCGAACACATGGGCGCAGGCCTGGGTCAGGGCTTCGCATTGGGTCGGGTTGACTTTGCCGGGCATAATCGACGAGCCGGGCTCGTTTTCGGGCAGGATCAGTTCGCCCAGACCGCAGCGCGGGCCGGAGCCCAGAAAACGGATGTCGTTGGCGATTTTGAACAGGCTTGCGGCCACGGTTTTTAAGGCCCCCGACATTTCAACCATGGCGTCATGGGCGGCTAATGCCTCGAACTTGTTGGGGGCGGTGATGAACGGCAAGTCGGTAATCGCGGCTATGTTGGCGGCAACTTTTTCACCCCATCCAATCGGCGTATTCAACCCCGTGCCCACGGCTGTGCCGCCTTGTGCAAGCGGGTAAATGTTGATCAAAGCGGTTTTGACGCGGCCAATGCCCTGTGCCACCTGATGGGTGTAGCCGCTGAATTCCTGCCCCAAAGTCAGCGGGGTTGCGTCTTGGGTATGGGTGCGACCGATTTTGATGATGTCCTTGAATTCCTCGGTTTTGGCAGCCAGTGCCGCGTGCAGTTTTTCCAAGCCCGGCAGCACTACATCACGCGCCGTTATGGCGGTGGCGATATGCATCGCTGTGGGGAACGTGTCGTTTGATGATTGCCCCATATTGCAATGATCATTCGGGTGTACCGGAGTTTTCGAGCCCATGGTACCCCCCATCATCTGAATGGCGCGGTTGGAAATCACCTCGTTTGCATTCATGTTGGATTGGGTGCCGGAACCGGTTTGCCAGACTACCAGCGGGAAATGATCGTCAAGCTTGCCCTCGATCACTTCGGTCGCTGCTTTGATGATGTTTTCGGCAATATCGGCGGGTAGTTTGCCTAGATCCAGATTGGCCGCGGCGCAGGCTTTTTTGATCACGCCAAGCGCACGCACAACAGCGATAGGCTGTTTTTCCCAACCGATGGGGAAATTCATCAGGCTGCGCTGGGTTTGCGCCCCCCAATATTTATCAGCGGGAACTTCCAGTGCGCCAAAACTATCGGTTTCTGTGCGTGTTGCGGTCATAAGAGTGCCTCGTTTATCGGTGGTTATAACAAGAGTGGGGGGCCGGCCAATTTGGTCAGCTTTTGCAATATTACGGCTTTCTGAAGCTGTCCAGCGACACAACTTCCGCATCTTTGCTGGGTATGTTTTCATGTGTGTCTTCATCAGTCATCATCGGACTTTCGGGGGCGTCCCTGAATTCGTCGGGGGTTTCATCCTCATCGAAGCGCAAGCCGAACTCGACGCTTGGGTCGACGAAAGTTTTGATGGCGTCAAACGGGATAACCAAGGGTTCTGGGCTGTCGTTAAAGCTTAAGGTTATAGAAAAACGATCATCCAGTACCACAAGATTGTCAAACCAGTGCTGAATGACAATGGTCATTTCATCCGGATAGCGTTCACGCAGCCAGTCGGCAATGTCGACGCCCGGATGTGTGGTGTCGAAGCTGATGAAAAAGTGATGCTCGCCCGGCAAACCGTCTTTGCTGATCTTGCGCAAAACGTCGGTCATAAGACCGCGCATCGCGTTTTGCATCATTCCTGCGTAGTTGATCGTATCCGTCATTAAAAAACTTTCCAGAACTTGTATTCTTTGCCTTATCATAGAGAATTAGCCCACACTGAAAAGGCCGAATGGCGGAAAATTCAGTATTTTTGCGCAAGCATTACGGGCAAAGCGGGGTTTTCCGGGTTTTCAGCGGATATGGAGGCAGGAAAAGCTTTTCGACATTTGCAGGGTCGCGCAGGTTTCTGTTGCCAAAACGTAATTTCACGCAGTGAAAATGCGTAGGTACATTACAGGGAAGGTGCAGGTTTCTGTTGCCAAAACGTAATTTCACGCAGTGAAAATGCGTAGGTACATTACAGGGAAGGTGCAGGTTTCTGTTGCCAGGTACCTGCGAACCCCGCCTTACACAGCTATGCGCAAGGAGTTAAGTTTTCGATTGCTCGAACTGCTTACGCAGCCAAAGCCATCGGAGCACGATTGTCATTTGCAATTGTACATTTTTCGCCGATAACGGTGGCAGACAGCCGAGTAAAAGCTAACATCTTTAGACGTCCGTCGATCCTATTTCGACCCCATACCGCCCCCAAATGAAGGGATTTTTGGTGGAGTCGCCGGGTACCGCCCCCGGG
>JASFZB010000044.1:0-5123 GCA_045046705.1 Rhodobacterales bacterium
GATATTCACCACAGCCAGATCGGGCAAAACGCGCATGTGATCTTACCTGCGTGTGAATCGAATGAGATGAACCTTACCTCGATGAACGGTGAACGTCGCTTGCGGCTGTCCGAAAAGTATATGGATCGCTATGGCAACTCTTTGCCTGATTGCCTGATTGCCGCCAAATTGGCGCAAAACATGGAACGCGTTTTGCGCGACATGGGCGAAGACGCCTATGCTGATCAGTTCAAAGGCTATGATTGGGAAACCGAGGAAGATGCCTTTATGGACGGTTACCATCAGGGCAATCCGGACGTGACCTATGACCGCTTGCGCGCCATGGGCAACAACGGGGTGCAAGAGCCGGTTCAGGGCTATGAGAACGGCAAACTTGTGGGCGTTGAGCGGCTTTATATGGACGGGAAATTCACCCGCCATGGCCGTGACGATGGCAAGGCGCTGTTCTGTGCCGCTCAATGGCGCGGCCTACAGGCGGCGGGCAAAGAGCAGGAGCGGGCGAACCACAAGTTCTGGATCAACAACGTTCGGGCCAATATCTTCTGGCAAAACCAGTTTCTGGATCAGGATAACGACTTTATCCAGGATCGTTTCCCTTATCCGTTCATCGAGATGAACGCCGACGACATGGCCGAGATGGGCCTGAATGCCGGCGATCTGATCGAGATCCATAACGAGAACGGATCGACCCAAGGCATGGCCTATCCCACCGACACCGCCAAACGCGGACAGGTGGCGATGGTGTTTGGCTCGCCCGCAGGCTCTCAGGGCAACGTGGTGAACCCCGGTGTGAACGAATTGATCTTGCCGGATTACAAGCATACTTGGGGTAATATCCGCAAACTGGCGGATGCAACTCCGCAAGCCAAAGCGGTTTCCTTCAAGTCCAAGGAATATACGTCCTGAAACAGATGACATAACAAATCAGGCGGGCAGTGTTGAAGCTGCCCGTTTGCATGAGTGAAAGGGTGAATATGGAACGCAAAGGCTTAACTGTGGAAACTGATCCATGCGGCTGTGATGAACGGACAGGTGTTTGCGGTCTGGTGCCGGTATCCGAGGCAATCTTAAAAGGCGTGGCACTTGCAAAAGAGGTGCATGAAGCAGAGATGGTCACATTAGAGGCAGCAATAGGCCGTGTCATAGGCCACGATCTGCACGCGCCTTTCGCGTTACCACCTTTCGACAATTCCGCTATGGACGGCTATGCGCTGCGTTCTGCCGATTTTACCGGAAACGGGCCGTGGCGTTTTTCTGTAACCGGGCGTGTTGCAGCAGGTGATGATGCCGCCGCTGCGGGCGTTGTGGGAAGCGGCGAAGCATTTCGTATTTTTACAGGTGCTGCAATTCCGGCAGGTGCTGATGCGGTTATCATGCAAGAACACGTCACTCGTGTGGGTGATGTGATCGAAATCAAGAAACCTGTTTCGTGCAAAAGCTGCATTCGTTTGACGGGTGAAGACGCCCAAAAAGGCAACTTGTTGTTGCCAAAAGGCACGCTGGTTGGCGCCCGCGAGATTGGCGCGATTGCTTCGGTCGGGCTGCCTGAAATCTCGGTTCGGCGCAAGCTGCGCATCGGGCTGTTTTGTTCGGGAAGTGAATTGCGCCAACCCGGAGAGCCGCTTAATCCCGGCCAAATTTACAATTCCAACCGCTTTATGATGTTGGCAATGTTGCGGCACCCTTGGACGGATGTCACGGATTACGGTGCGATTGAAGATGATCCCGGCTTGTTGCGACATGCCTTGGCAAAAGCTGCAAAGGAAGTGGATATTATCGTGACAATCGGCGGGGTTTCTGTTGGCGAAGAAGATCATATGGTCACCCAATTACGCCAGGCAGGTGGGGATATCGAAGTGATGAAACCGGGCAAGCCGTTGTCGATAGGGCGATTGCACAACGCGGTTTTCATCGGTTTACCCGGCAATCCGGTTGCAGCCTTCACCACCTGGAAAATCATCGGTGCGCAGATTGCGGCAAGGGCCGCAGGGTTGCGAACATCCGAATTGCAACGGCCACTTGTAGAGGCCGCACAAACAACAACAAGGCGCCCCGGTCGGCAGGAATTTCGCCCGGCGCGCATTGTCGGTGTTTCAAAGGCAGGCTATCCAAAGGTGGAATTGCTGGATCATTCCTTCTCGGCCAAAATTTCCCTGATCTGTCAATCAGACGGGTTCGCCGTAATCCCGGCCGAAATTCAGAATATCCGTTCCGGTGATCATTTAGAATTTGTCTATCTCTAGGGCTGCAAGGGGCTTTGGTCATTGACACTTACAATATTTCATATATCCATGAAATATGGAAAATATAATTCTTGGTAGACTGACGACCTTGGGGCATCCACAACGCATGGCGGTGTTTCGCCTGTTGATGCGGCGCTACCCTAATGCGGTGCCAGCGGGCAAGCTTGGGCAGGCACTTGGGCTGAAACCAAGCACGCTGTCGGTTTACCTTTCAGCACTGGCATCGGTCGGCTTGCTGGGCAAAACCCGCCACGGCACTTCATTGCATTACAAGGTAGAAATGGAAGCTGCCAGAGAGATCATGGATTACCTGTTTCTGGATTGTTGCCGAGGCCGCCCGCAATTATGCCCAACCATTTATTCCAGCCAACACAAAGAAACATCCTTGGTGCCCAACCGCAAACAAAATGTCATTTTTATCTGCACTGGGAATTCCGCGCGTTCGATATTGGCGGAGTCTATCTTGCGTCAAGAAGCTGGGGATCGTTATAATGCCTATTCCGCAGGCACGCGTCCTGCGGGTGTCCCAAACCCTTTGGCCATGGCAGTGTTACAGGAAAATGGTCACGCTATAAGCGATCTGCGCTCTAAATCACTGGATGAATTCCAGCACGACGGTGCCCCGAAAATGGATTTCATATTTACGGTCTGCGACTCCGCTGCCAATGAAGAATGCCCGTTCTGGCCCGGCCAGCCGATCAGCGGCCATTGGGGCATACCGGACCCTGCGGCGATTGAAGGCAGTGATGCGGAAAAACGCCAAGCATTTGCCACCGCTTACAATGGGATGCAGGTCCGTATACGCGCTTTTATTGCGCTTTCCCCCACCGGGGTGGACAAAACAACCTTGCAAAAACACATCGACGAAATCGGCGCTATGGCGCAAACTGAATAGGATAATATCATGGGACTTTTCGAACGCTACCTAACCCTTTGGGTTGCTGCGGCCATTGCAGCGGGGGTCACCCTTGGGATGATCATGCCGGGGCTTTTTGCAGCCATTGCCGCACTGGAATACGCCAGTGTCAACCTTGTGGTGGCGGTGTTCATCTGGGTGATGATCTATCCGATGATGGTGGGCGTTGATTTTGCCAGTATCAAAGATGTGGGGCGGCAACCCAAGGGATTGGTGATTACACTGGTGGTAAACTGGTTGGTCAAACCTTTTACCATGGCAGCACTCGGCTGGCTGTTTTTTATGGTGATTTTCAAGGACATGGTCGCACCTGAGACAGCCCGCGAATACATCGCCGGGATGATCCTGCTGGGCGTTGCCCCCTGCACCGCGATGGTATTTGTCTGGAGCCAGCTGGTGAAAGGCGACGCCAATTATACGCTGGTACAGGTCTCGATCAATGATCTAATCATGATCTTTGCCTTCGCCCCGATCACCGCATTTCTGTTGGGACTAAGCGACATCGTAGTACCGTGGGATACGCTGGTTTTATCTGTGGTGCTTTACGTTCTGGTGCCCCTAGCGGCCGGATACTTTACTCGCCGTAGGTTGGAAGCCACACGGGCGGATCATGCGGTCGAAAACTTTTCTGCGCGCCTCAAGCCATTTTCCATCATCGGCCTTTTGGCGATGGTGGTGTTGCTGTTCGGTTTTCAGGCCCAAACAATCCTGAGTGCACCGCTGGTTATCGCCCTGATTGCAGTACCGCTGATCATCCAGAGCTATGGCATTTTCGCGATTGCCTTTGGTTGGGGCTATGCATGGAAGGTGCCGTTTAACATCGCCGCCCCTGCGGCCCTGATCGGTACTTCAAATTTTTTCGAACTTGCCGTGGCCGTGGCTATCAGCCTGTTCGGCCTCAATTCTGGCGCGGCACTGGCGACCGTGGTGGGCGTGCTGGTTGAAGTTCCGGTCATGCTGTCACTTGTGGCTTTCGCCAACCGAAAACGCGCGAGCTTTGTTGATGCCTGAGTTACTGCTTGCAAAACTCTGATGAGGAAAAAACAGATGAAACACAAAGCTTGTTATGGAACCATTTTTCCGGATATTTCCAGTATGAACCGGCAATCAAATCAGCATGGAATAGCGATTTCCGTGCAGGTGGAGCCGCGGGGGCTTGCCCCGCCAAAACAAACGGTTACTGTAAACATTGACGCATGGGATAAGTGTGTGGCCTGCGATGAATTTGAAACTTGCTACCGACTTGCAACTGCACGCTTGTTGGTCAAAGCTGCTTTAGCAGCAAACTAGACCAACTTCGCGGTAGGTTGGGGTAAGAATGGAAACTGCTCAGTGCCTTTCCTAACCCATCCGCTCATAAGTTTGCCGGGCCTTTTACCCACCTAAACATCGAAGTTTCGCAGATAGGTAAAGACGGACAGGTCAAATCTTGGTCGATGCATACATACCTCCACCTTCATCAATTCTTGTCTATGTATCCATCAATTAGAGAAAAGATGAGGCGACCATACTTCTCAGCTATCTATTGCGACCAAGAAGGAACCTAACTCCTCGTTGTAATAACGTGCTAGGCCGTGGAGTCAGTCTAACCCAAGATCCACACTGTCTGCTTCATTCAACAAATCCTGCCAGTTGCCCGAAACAGGCGCATTGGGATCAAGGGTGTTTGGATCACTGGACGACACAGCAGACTTTGTAAGATCAACCTTCAACCGCCGTGCCTGTTTTCGCTTCTTCTTCTCGGTCTTTGTATCTGCGGTGTTTATGGTTTCTGCTGGCGTTTTCAACGCTTGCTTGCGCATTGGTGGATAGGGCAGCTCATGGCCTTCCTGCGCTTCCATCATTGCCTTGAACACGGGGTCTTCGAAATACTTGATGCGCTTCGCAAGAATAGCATGTTGTGGCGGCGCGAGAATAATCACCTCGTCGGGGTCCATCAAACGCGTTTGGGTTTCGGAAAGCAG
>JASFZB010000045.1:0-9360 GCA_045046705.1 Rhodobacterales bacterium
GACTTCAACCGCTCGCATGGCCAATCGGAACTGTTCACCAATGCGGCCATCACCGCGGGTGCTGATCTGGATATCATATCCGGCCTGGACACGGTCATTCTGGGCGGCAACCTTAAGGCGCGTGATATCTATATGGATGTGGGCCAAGATCTGGTCGTGCATTCGCGCCAGAATACCAGCACCTATGACAGCTTCGGTTTCGGCTTTTCAGTGACCTTTACAGGCACGGCAATCACCGGGCTTTCGCTGAACGCGAACTTCTCTGATGCCAACCGAAAGTACACTGATAACCCGGCCACCATCGTGGCCCAAGACCGGCTGAGCATCTATACCGGGCGCAACACCTACAGCAGAGCGCATTCGCGACAAGATAGCCGCTTCCAAAAAGAAAGGGCTTTGGATGGGCGGCACCGTGCCTTTGGGTTATGAACCCGATGGGCGAACGCTGAAGATCAAAGAACCGGACGCACAGACCATCCGAACCATCTATGATCTCTACCGGCAACACGGGACTATCAGAGTGACCAAGAATGAGGTCGACAAGCTTGGCCTTAGAACAGCAGTGCGGATGCTGCCGGCAGGAAAGACCAAGGGTGGCGCACGCTTCAGCTTTAGCCATATCTATCATATCCTGACCAATCCGATTTATGCAGGCAGGATCCGCCATAAGGTAGCGGTCTATCCCGGGCAGCACGGAGCGATCATCAATCCTGATGTCTGGGATCAATTGCAGGAACAACTGAAGGCCAGTGCAGTTAAACCGCGTAAGGAAAGCGCACAAAGTGATGAGCGTGGAAAGAAACAGGTGTCCTTGCTCATAGGTAAAGTATTTGATGAAACAGGAGATCGCCTAACACCCAGTCATACCAAAACTGCAAAGGGCTGCCGTTTTCGGTATTATGTGTCTCACCGCCTGATTCGCAGTCCCGAACAAAAAAGCCCGGGTGGATGGCGGTTGCCAGGACCAGCGCTTGAAGCTGCGGTTGCTGAACTGGTCGCCAAGCATCTGAGCACACCTGAGGCTGTGACCAATATTATAGAGGGCGCTACAACCGATGAGATTGTAGATTTAAGTGAGCGTCTTTCGCTACAAGATCAGCGACCTGAGATAACAAGCCTAGCCCCTCTTACCTTGGTCGACCGTGTTGATATCATTCGGGGAAAAATCACGATTGCGCTTTGTGCAAAAGCGGTCGCAGAGCATCTGGGCATAACACCAGAGCGTATCAACAGTGACATCTTGGTGTTCAGTTCGAAATTCCGTCATCGCAAGCGCGGTGTTGAAACCAAACTGATTTTGGCTGGCTCAGCAGCACGGCGCGATGAGGTCCTGTTCAAAAATATCGCCCGGGCACATCGCTATTTTGCATTAATGCGATCTGGTCAGACATATGCGGAGATATCCAAAGTGGAAGATGTTTCAAAAGACCGGATCCAGAAACTGATTGGACTGGTTTTTTTAGCGCCGGATGTCATACGCGACGTTTATGAAGGCACCCAACCGACTGGTCTGACAACTGAATGGCTGCTGCGTCATACCGTCCCTGCCCTCTGGCATGATCAGCGCGAGATATTCCGCTCTCTGTAATAGCACGATGTCATTTTAAAAATCTCTACATTATCATTACCACTGCATCACGACCCCGCAAACGGCGACCGTGCGAAAGCCGTTTCGAGACTTTTGATAGATTCAGACCAATTAAATGGCCGTTTCAGGTCTGGTGTGAAATGATACATCGTATCGTCCTGAAAACAGGCGGTAATTCCAACTTAAATACAGTGATATATCAGCGTTAGGTATGGTGGTGACTCTGGCGGGATTCGAACCTGCAACCTGCCCCTTAGGAGGGGGCTGCTCTATCCAGTTGAGCCACAGAGCCACAGCCCCTGAAAGCCACAAGTTTTGCCTAAAATCAACCGTCTTTTGTTGTTATGCTAAAGCAGTTGCGCGAAACTATACCCGATAAGGGTAAAAATGATCGCGCCTGACAATAGTTTTATGGCACCGCTCAGGCTTGGTTTTTGCGGCTTGGCGGGTGAACGGGTGTTTTCCATCATAATCCGTTCGATAATTTCAGGCAATTTGGGGCCAAACCGTGACAAAACCATTGCAGCACGTCCCATATCGCGAATCATTGCACGTGGGCCCAGATGGTTTTTGATGTAATCCTCGACCTCGGGTTTGGCGGCATCCCACATATTCAGATCGGGGTCGAACGTGCGTGCAACCCCTTCCACAACAACCATTGTGCGTTGTAACAGAATCAGCTCGGTACGGGTTTCCATGCCAAAACGTTCTGTGACATCAAAAAGATGTGCCAAAAGCCGTGCCATGGAAACCTGGCTGGCACCATGCCCGAAAATCGGTTCACCTACTGCGCGTAGTGCTTGGGCAAAAGCATCCACATCCTGATCGGCGGGAACGTAGCCTGCCTCGAAATGCACCTCGGCAACACGGCGGTAATCCTTGCGGATAAATCCCATCAGAATTTCCGCATAAACCCTGCGGGTATATTCATCGATACGCCCCATGATGCCGAAATCCAGTGCTACCAGATCACCGTTGGAAGCCAGTTTCAGGTTGCCTTGGTGCATGTCCGCATGAAAAAATCCGTCGCGCAATGCATGACGTAAAAACATGTGAATTATGCGTCTGCCAAGCTCGTTCAGGTCACGCCCTGTGGCCTGTAGTTTTTCAATATCGCCCAAGGGAATACCCTCGGCCCATTCCAGTGTCATCACACTGTGGGCCGACTGGCTCCAGAGCAGCTTAGGCACATAGAAGCCTTCATCCTTTGCGGTATTGGCTTCAAATTCCGAGGCAGCGGCGGCTTCCATCCGTAAATCAAGCTCGCCCCTGACGATGCTTTCGAAATGCTGGATTACAGCCGTGGGGCGCAGGCGGCGTGAGGCGGGAGATAGGAACTCGATGGTTTGGGCGGCAAAATAAAACGCGTCCACGTCCTTAAGGAAATCGCGTTCAATATTGGGGCGTAGCACTTTGACAGCCACTTCCTGCCCTGTTTCGCGCAACCGCGCATAATGGACTTGCGCGATGGACGCCGCCGCTACGGGTTCGCTGAATTCGGAGAACAGCTCGTCCGTGGTTTGGCCCAATTCCTGTAAAATTTCCGCTTTTGCCAAATCGGTTGAAAACGCAGGCAGGCTGTCTTGCAGTACGCGCAACTCAAGGGCCATTTCAGGGCCGACCACATCGGGGCGGGTGGACATCAACTGTCCGAATTTGATGTAGGCGGGGCCAAGTGCAGTGATGGCGCGCAGCATCGGGGGCTGTGTCACATCCCCCTTCAGCCCCAACCATTTGAACGGCCAGCCCAGAACCCGCGCGGCAATGCGAATGCTGGGGGGCAGGTCAAGCATTTCCAGGGCGATTTTCATTGCGCCTGTGCGTTCAAACGTGGCGCCGGTGCGGATCAACCGCCATATATTATGTGGGCCGCGCATAGGTTAAATCTTCCATCCAGAGTGCAGACAGGCGACACCCATCGTTAAGTTGCGGTATTTGGCATTTTCAAAGCCGGCATCTTTGACCATTTGCAAGAATGTATCCTGATCCGGGAATTTGCGGATGCTTTCCACCAGATACTGGTAACTATCTGCGTCATTGGCAATCAGCTTGCCCAAGGGCGGGATGATGTTGAAGGAATATTTATCATAGGCCCATTGCATCGCGGGGTTGGGGATTTGGCTGAACTCCAGCACCATCAACCGCCCCCCCGGTTTTAGCACGCGGTAAGCTTCATTCAGGGCGTCTTGCGGGCGGGTGACGTTGCGGATGCCAAAGGATATTGTGTAAACGTCAAACGTGTTGTCCTCAAACGGCAGGGCCATGGCATCGCCGCAAATCCAGTCCAGATGATCTGCCAGATCAGTGGCCTCGGCCCGTGTGCGGCCTGCGTCCAACATGCCTTGGGTCATGTCGAAAACTGTGGCATGGGCATTGGGCGCACGTTTCAGGAACCTGAATGAAATGTCACCGGTGCCGCCTGCTACATCTAATAACGTCTGACCATCACGCGGTGCCAGCCAATCCATCATCGCCTCTTTCCAGATGCGGTGAATACCCATCGACATGGCGTCATTCATTACATCGTATTTAGAGGCTACATTGGAAAAAACCCCATGAACCATCCCGGCTTTGTCGGCTTCATTTACGGTCTTGAACCCGAAATGTGTTGTGTGACTATCTGACATTTGTGACTTCCAGCTTTATTCTGTGTCCAATTACGTCATATATAGGCTGTTGTCACCGATATTAAGTGCGTCACTAAGGAGCATGCTTTGCCTGAACTGCCCGAGGTTGAAACTGTCCGAAAAGGCCTGGAACCCTATATGTCGGGCCATGTGATTGCGGTGGCCAATATTCACCGCCCTGATTTGCGCTGGCCGTTTCCGGATAATATGGCCGCACGGCTTATGGGGAAACGGGTGGAACGGTTGCGCAGGCGGTCAAAATATATCTTATGTGATCTTGATAGCGGTGAAACCCTTCTGATCCATTTGGGCATGTCCGGGCGGATGACCATTTCAACCCCCGACAAGGCGCATTTGCATCCTGTATTGCAAAAACATGACCATGTTGTTCTGGACATGGATAACGGCACCCGGATTACCTTTAACGATGCACGGCGTTTCGGGGCGATGGATTTGCTGGACACCAAAACGGCGGAACAGCATAAGTTGCTGGCTTCATTAGGGCCGGAACCGCTGGGGAACCGCTTTGACGAAAGCTATTTCGTGGCAGCGTTGAAGGGTAAGAACACCCCGATCAAATCCGCCCTGCTGGATCAGCGCATTGTCGCCGGTCTGGGCAATATATATGTGTGCGAGGCTTTGTGGCGCACGGCTATCTCGCCTTTGTGCAAAGCGGGGAAACTTTCCAAGCTCCGTGTCGCATCGCTTGTCCCTGCGATTCGCAGCGTTTTAACCGATGCGATTGCCGCGGGGGGCTCATCGCTAAAGGATTATCGACAGGCGGATGGCGAATTGGGCTATTTTCAGCACAGTTTTGCCGTCTATGGTCGTGAAGGAAAACTGTGTCATAGGCTTGATTGCAAGGGTGAAATCATACGCAAAGTTCAATCTGGCCGTTCCAGTTTTTATTGTCCAAAATGTCAGAAATAAATATCCCAGCCAGTTGACTTTAACCCGTATGAGTTCTAGAAGTCCGCTTCATCGTCAGACACGATAACAGGATTTTATCATGGCCAACTCGCCACAAGCAAAAAAACGTGCTCGCCAAGCCGAGCGTCGCACTGAAGTAAACAAAACCCGTCGTTCGCGCATTCGCACGTTCTTGCGGAAAGTCGAAGAAGCAATTGCAGGCGGTGACAAAGCCGTGGCAGTCGCAGCTTTGAAAGATGCGCAACCGGAAATCATGCGCGGCGTGACCAAGGGCATCATGCACAAAAATACAGCAAGCCGCAAAGTATCCCGGCTGTCTGCCCGGGTTAATTCGCTAAACGCGTAAACGTAAGCTATTATTTTTTAAGGCGGGGTAATTTGCCCCGCTTTTTTCATGTAAATATCGTATGTTCTTTTTTTGGTCGCCTTGTTTGGCTGGCTAAGTCACAGTAACGTTACATATATAGCCAAAGGGGAACTGCCCCTTTTGACCTCCATATTAAAACGCCTTTGCGCCCTGCTTTGTTTTCAATGCGGGCTACTTCTGTTTTATACTATTTTATTTATAAACAACAAGTTAACCACAGTTTGGGGATTCGAATAATCTATTTATGAGTCAACAGAGAAGATTCATTGAAAGCACAAGGCAGAGCTTGGTAACGTCTTTTTAGTGATTCAGGTATTGGGGGAAATGATGGCTGCGCCGACAAATGAATATATTACCGAAGAAACACCTTCGGATGCATGGGCGGGCCTTAAAAATATAACTGATTCTGTTCTTGTCGATGTCCGTACGAAGGCCGAGTGGTCTTTTGTCGGTATTCCGGATCTGGCTGCTTTGGGCAAACAGGTCATTTTACAAGAATGGAAACAGTATCCCGATATGTCGATGAACGAAGGGTTTGTTGCGAATTTGCTGGAACAATTTGGCGGGGCTGCTCCTTCCAAGATTTATTTTTTATGCCGTTCCGGCGCACGTTCAATGCAGGCGGCACAGGTGGTGCATCAGGTCTTTTCTGCTAAAGGCCAGCCCACGCAATGTGTGAATGTGCTGGAAGGCTTTGAAGGGGATTTAGATGCGTCCCGGCACAGGGGTATAACAAACGGGTGGAAATCCCGGGGGTTGGCTTGGGGTCAATCTTAACAACTGTATGAGACGAAAAATATGGAATTTGATTGCTGGGGGCGCGTTCGCGGCCAACTACTGGATGTTATTGGCAAGGATGCATTTCAAAACTGGATTGCTCCGCTGAACCTGTTAACTGTAACCAACGGGGTTGCGAATTTCTCGGCACCGACAAGCTTTGTCGGCACATGGGTTGATCGCAATTACGGCGACAAAATCGCAGCTATGATGACTAAAGAGGGGGTTCCGGTGAACCGTTTGAGGTTTAAAGCCGCAGGTTTGGCCAAGCAACCGGTTACACCGCAGAACATCAATTCGCCAAAA
This sequence comes from Rhodobacterales bacterium, assembly GCA_045046705.1. GTDB lineage: Bacteria > Pseudomonadota > Alphaproteobacteria > Rhodobacterales > Rhodobacteraceae > Amylibacter. The sequence continues at coordinate 6,596 of JASFZB010000045.1, forward strand.
GCAGCAAAGCTGTTTGAACCAACAGGCTCAAAAGAGCTGCCGGGTGCCCCGCTTGATAAACGCTTCACCTTTGATCGCTTTGTGGTTGGCAAGCCGAACGAACTGGCCCATGCGGCGGCGCGCCGTGTGGCCAAAGGCGGCCCTGTCACCTTTAACCCGTTATTTTTATATGGGGGGGTTGGTTTGGGTAAAACCCATCTGATGCATGCTATCGCTTGGGAGGTCAAAGAGCGCAACCCGGATGCGCGGGTTCTGTATCTTTCCGCTGAACAGTTCATGTACCGTTTTGTGCAGGCTTTGCGTTTCAAAGACACCATGAGCTTCAAAGAGCTTTTCCGCTCTGTCGATGTGTTAATGGTGGATGATGTGCAGTTCATTGCCGGTAAAAACAGCACGCAGGACGAATTTTTCCACACTTTCAACGCGCTGATCGATCAGAACAAGCAAATCATCATTTCCGCTGACCGCGCACCCGGTGAAATCGACGGGCTGGAAGATCGGATAAAATCACGGCTGCAATCGGGGTTGGTGGTTGATCTGCACCCGACCGATTACGAATTGCGCCTTGGCATTTTGCAATCCAAGGCCGAAGTGCAACTAAAAAATTATGCCGATGTGAAAATGGCAGATGGTGTTCTGGAGTTTTTGGCACACCGTATTTCCAACAATGTCCGTGTGCTGGAAGGTGCGCTGACCCGCCTATTTGCCTTTGCCTCATTGGTGGGCCGCGAGATCACATTGGATGTTGTGCAAGAGTCGCTGGCCGATATTTTGCGCGCCTCTGACCGCAAGGTCACGATCGACGAAATCATCCGCAAGGTGGCGGATCATTATAACCTGCGTATGACCGATATTCTAAGCCCGCGTCGTGCCCGATCGGTGGCCCGCCCGCGTCAAATCGCGATGTATCTGGCGAAGAAACTCACCTCTAAATCCTTGCCTGAAATTGGCCGCAGCTTTGGTGGGCGTGACCACACCACGATCATTCACGGGGTGAAGAAAATAGAAGAATTACGCACCATCGACAATCAAATTGCTGAAGATGTTGAGCTTCTGCGCCGTATGCTGGAAGGGTAATATAATCAGGGTCATAGGCCGTGTATACTTGACCTTGTGCGCAATCCTGTAAACTGTATATTTAGCGTTGAATAAACCGATATATCGGGTAGGGTAAGCATCCCGAATAACGGGGGCCCACACGATCAGGGAGCGGGAAAATGAAAGTCAGTATCGAACGCAGCGCATTGCTAAAAGCAATGTCTCAGGCGCAATCTGTTGTAGAGCGGCGCAACACCATTCCAATTCTGGCCAATGTGCTGATCGAGGCCGAAGGCGATGCAATCAGTTTTCGCGCAACCGATCTGGACATCGAGGTAATTGACAAAGCCCCCGCAATGGTGGAACGCGCCGGCGCAACAACGGTGGGTGCCCATACGCTGCATGAAATCGTACGCAAACTGCCCGATGGCGCGATGGTGGAATTGTCCGACGACGGGACATCAGGGCGTTTGGAAATAAAAGCCGGGCGTTCCAGTTTTTCACTGGCAACCCTGCCCAAAGAAGATTTTCCGGTGATGGCGTCCTCTGAATACGCCTGCAACTTTTCTGTCAACGCCCCTGTTCTGCGCCGCCTGTTCGACAAATCCAAGTTTGCGATCTCTACCGAAGAAACCCGTTATTATCTGAACGGTGTTTACATGCATGCGGCCGACGGTGCGAGCGGCAAAGTGTTGCGTTGTGTGGCCACGGATGGTCACCGGCTGGCGCGTATTGACGCCGCCCTGCCTGAAGGGGCCGAGGATTTGCCGGGTGTTATCGTGCCGCGCAAAACCGTGAACGAATTGCGTAAATTGCTGGAAGACGACGAGATGCAAATTGCGGTGTCTGTCTCGGAAACAAAAATCCGTTTTGCAACGCCTGAGATTACTTTGACTTCCAAGGTCATTGACGGCTCGTTTCCCGATTACACACGGGTTATTCCGCAAGGTAATACCCGTCGCCTGGAGGTTGATGCAGCCGAGTTTGCCCGGGCGGTTGACCGCGTTTCCACAGTTTCATCGGAACGCTCGCGTGCGGTGAAATTATCACTGGATGAAGATCGCCTGATATTGACCGTAAACGCGCCTGACAGTGGTGCTGCCGAAGAAATACTGGCTGTGGCTTACGGTGACGAGCCACTGGAAATAGGCTTTAATGCCAAATACTTGCTGGAAATCGCAGGTCAGGTTGATCGCGAAAATGCGGTGTTCCTGTTTAATTCTTCGGGGGATCCGACTTTGATGCGCGAAGGCAATGATGAAACGGCGGTTTATGTCGTAATGCCGATGCGGGTGTAACCGCTTGGCGGGCCTTGCTCTTCAAAACCTGACGCTTTCCTATTTTCGTTCGCACCAACGCGTTTCCATTGAAACCGATGGTCGCCCCATCGCTATTTACGGGGCTAACGGTGCCGGCAAAACCAACATACTGGAAGCCATATCACTGCTGTCACCGGGGCGCGGAATGCGCCGTGCAACTATGGATGAAATGTCCCGTCTGCCTGAAAATATGGGTTGGAAAATATCGGCGGTGCTGGAAAGTCTAGGCCATTTGCACGAGGTTGAAACCAGCTATCAGGGTGAAGGGTCACGCGCCGTTCTGATCGACGCTAAAGCTGCCCCGCAACTGGCCCTTGGCCGACTTGCCCGCATTGTTTGGCTGGTACCGGTGATGGATAGGCTTTGGGTGGAGGGGGCCGAGGGGCGCAGGCGGTTTCTGGATCGTTT
>JASFZB010000046.1:0-33863 GCA_045046705.1 Rhodobacterales bacterium
GTTAGAGTTTGCAGAATTGCAGGAATGCGCCCTATAGCAGGAGGATGCGGCTTTGTCTAGGATTCTGATTGGCCCATTTTAATGTCCGCAATATGTTCAGGCATTGTCACATCGGGCAAATTGCGCGGGTCGGAGATGGCTGGCATCAACCGTGTTTTCATCGGTACGACGCCGGCCCAAATAGGCAGGCTGTAATCCGCATCTTCATCATTCGGGCCTTCTTCGCGAATTTTGCAGGATCCTTCGGTGATTTTCAGGCGCAACACGCCGGTGGCTTTTAATTCTTTCGCACTCATTGGCCGCAAAGCATCCCAGCGCCCGGGCATATAAGCATCGAACATCGCTTTTAGTGCGTCAGTTTTTTGGTCAGGATCGGTTACGGATTCGGCCTCTCCCAGCAACATAACCGAGCGATAATTGACCGAGTGATTAAATCCGGATCGGGCCAGAACCACACCGTCCAGTGCCGATACTGTCAAGCAAACCGGATTGGCGCGTGATTCGCGAATGGCTGTACTGGCACTGGAACCATGCCAATAAACATAATCGCCCTTGCGCCATTGCAGTGTCGGGATGACAAAGGGCGCACCATTGCGCACATAACCAATGTGGCAAAAAGGGATGGCATCCAGGATAGCATTGATCTGTTTACGATCATTGCCGCCGCGTTCATGGGCACGTTTCACACGGGTGCGTTCGGTTTTTAAGGTCATGGGGTTTCTCCGGTTGTTTTACCAGTGCTTGCATGTATTTTGGTTTTATATAAATATCCAATCTATTAAATTCTAACTGGTCCAATTTACATGCCACATGCCACATTTCTGTCCGTTGATCTGGATGTAAAAGCCGCAGAACCCCTGTTTCGGCAGCTTTACGATGCGCTTAGTCAGGCCATTCAAAGTGGTCGAATAAAGGCGGATACACAGCTGCCAGCCAGCCGCAGTTACGCGCGCGAAATCGGGGTGTCGCGCGGTACGGTTTTGGCGGCTTATGACCAGTTGATTGCCGAAGGCTATGCGCAATCGCGGCGCGGTGCGGGCGTGTTTGCCACAGATATTGGCACAACCGCGCAAGAGTGGTTGCCACAAGCCAAATCGCATTATGCCAAAGCCCCTGTGGCCAACCTGGTGCGTCCGTTTTCCCACGGTGCGCCCGATATGCGGGCCTTTCCGCATTCACTATGGGCGCAATATGTCGGGCGGGTGGCGCGTGCGGAACCTTCCGCCCTGTCAGAGCCGGCCGATAGTTTTGGCGATTGGCCTTTGCGTCGTGCGATTGCGGCACATCTGCGTGATTGGCGCGGGGCGAATGTATCGCCCGAACAGGTGGTGATCACCGCAGGGGCCGCAGATGCGCTGGAACTGGTGTTGCAAACAGTTGCGCCCCGAAACGCATGGGTGGGCTTGGAAAATCCGGGCTACCCGATGCTGGCCCGGGTTTGTAAAACTCTAGGGTATCAACCGCACTGGCTGGCGGTTGACGGGCAGGGTGCCTGTTTGCCAAGGCGCGACGTGGCTCTTTCGGTGATCACCCCGTCCTGCCAATACCCCCTTGGCGGCACCATGCCGATTGCCCGCAGGCAGGCGCATCTGGCGGCGGCCAACTGGTTGATCGAGGATGATTATGACAGCGAGTTTCGCTACACCGGCAGACCGGTTCCTGCCCTTATGTCATTGGATAGGGAACTAAAAGTGATCTACCAAGGCAGCTTTTCCAAAGTGTTTTCCAGCGGTTTGCGCATCGGTTATCTGGTGGTCCCCGAACCTTTGGTTGCGCCGATGCACGCTGTGTTGCGCCAAAGGGGCGCGCGGGCATCAATCATGCCGCAAAGGGTGTTGGCGCGGTTTATCGAGGACGGTGCGTTTCACCGCCATGTGCGCAAAATGCGCAGGCTTTACCGCGGGCGGCGCGACGCATTCCTGACAGGGGTGAAGGAACGGTTTGATGGGTTGCTAAGGTTTCATGATTACGGGGCGGGCATGTCCGTGGCCCTGCATTTTGCCATACCCCTTGATGTGGAGCATGTGCAAACAAATCTGCGCGCGTCCGGTTTGGAATGCGCCCCCTTGGGCATGTATTACGGCGGTGGCGGTGCTAAGGACGGCTTGCTTTGCGGTTTTTGTGCGTTTAACGAAACGGAAATATCGCTGGGTTTGGATCAGATGATCGCCCCCTTGACGGCATCGGTTAAACCCTTGATGTAGGATAGTATGACAAAGCCCGAAAAAACCGAAACCGATCATATTGAACAAACCCGTGCGGCATTGGTCAAAGCTGCACTGCCGCTTGTGTCATTTGACGGTTGGTCGGAAACTACGCTAAAGGCGGCGATTGCGGATGCGGGGGTCGATTCGGGGCTGGCGCATCAGGCTTGCCCGCGCGGCGCGGTTGATCTGGCACTGGCGTTTCACCGGATGGGGGACGCGAAAATGCTGGAGGCACTGGCTGCAACCGATATGTCCGGTATGCGCTTTCGCGACCGCATTGCCAAAGCGGTGCAATTGCGCATTGAGGCTGTTGCGAATGAAAAAGAGGCGGTGCGGCGCGGGGTAACGCTGTTTGCTTTGCCGCTATATGCGGCCGAGGGGTCGCAGGCTTTGTGGGCCACGACAGACAAGATATGGACTGCTTTGGGTGATAGTTCCGAGGATCTGAACTGGTACACCAAACGGGCCACACTTTCGGCGGTATATTCCACGACTTTGCTGTTCTGGCTTGGCGATGACAGTGAAGGGTCGGTGGATACATGGGCTTTTCTGGATCGGCGCATTGATAATGTGATGCAGTTTGAAAGTGTTAAAGCCAAGCTGAAAAACACCCCGCTGGCCAAGGGATTTGCGGCGATGTTTCCGGATGTTCACAAACCCTCGTCACACGCGCCTGACGATTTGCCGGGTAAAACCAAAGCTTCATAAATTACCTGAACCACTGGATTTTATAAACATTTGGTAATGTGGGAAACGTGCCGGGGTAATATTCTGGCTATTTTCCATGCTCTGGATGTTGTGACTTGAGTGAGGCACGAAATAGCGTTACCCCGAATAAAGACCGAAAGGATTTTATCATGGCTTTAGGCGGAAGAATTGTCACTTATTACGAGGGCAAATGGCATGAGGGCAATGCCCCGATTATCGGGGCTGCGGACCATGCCGCTTGGCTGGGTAGTCAGGTGTTTGACGGGGCGCGGCAATTTGAAGGGGTGCGGCCCGATCTTGATCTGAACGCGAAACGTATCGTCCATTCGGCGGAAGTGCTTGGGATGACCTCGCCTGTTGATGCAGGAACGGTTTTGGGACTTTGTGAAGAGGGCTGCAGAATGTTCTCCCCTGACGCCGAACTTTATATCCGCCCGATGATGTGGGCGAAAGAGGGCACGCCGGGGATTATTGATATAGACCCCGAAAGCACCGGATTTTCGATCTGTATCGAGGAATATCCGATGCCAAAAGTCGGCGGGTTTACCCTGACGGTTTCACCGTTTTGCAGGCCGCGTCAGGACATGGCCCTAACACAAGCCAAGGCGGGGTCTCTATATGCCAATAACGGGCGCATCATGGCGGACGCGCGCAAGCGCGGGTTCAGCAATGCGCTATCGCTTGACATTGACGGCAACGTGGCCGAAACGGCCTCGACGAACGTGTTTATGGTAAAGGACGGCGACGTGTTTACGCCTGTTCCGAACGGGACTTTCCTGAATGGTCTGAACCGTCAGCGGGTGATTAAACTGTTGCGTTCGGACGGGGTGAAAGTGCACGAAGTCCCGATGAATTTGGATGATTTTGCGGATGCGGACGAGATTTTCTGCACTGGCAATATTGCCAAGGTGATGCCGGTTGCTAAATATCAGGATCGCATCATGCCCGACACACCCATGACACTGCGGGCGCGCGCGCTTTACTGGGATTATTCCCACTCGAAATTCAGGGCGCGGGATGTTGCATGAATATGCGCGTAGTTGAAATATCCAAGCATGGCGGGCCAGAGGTTTTAACGGTTGCCAGCCGAGATGTTCCAACTCCTGGATACGGTGAAATACTGATTATAAATCAATATGTTGGTGTGAACAGACCAGATTGCTTACAACGTGCGGGGCTTTATAATCCACCGCCCGGGGCCTCGGATTTGTTGGGGCTGGAAAGCGCCGGTGTGATTGCGGCTGTGGGGGCGGGTGTTGCCGACTGGGCCGTAGGTGATGCGGTTTGTGCGCTATTGCCGGGCGGCGGCTATGCGGAGTATTCGCTGACCGATGCAAGCCACGCTTTGCCGCTGCCAGAGGGCATGGAAATGGCCCAAGCTGCTGCCCTGCCGGAGACATTTTTCACCGTCTGGTTCAACCTGTTTATGAAAGCGGGCTTAAAAGCGGGCGAGACCCTGTTGATCCACGGCGGCACCAGCGGCATCGGCACCACGGCCACCCTGCTGGCAAAGCTGTTCGGCGCGCGGGTTGTGGCCACAGCGGGGGCGGCGGATAAATGTGCCAAATGTCTGGAAATAGGCGCCGATGTGGCGGTAAATTACCGTGACGCGGATTTTGTCGAGGCGGCTTTGGCGGCCACAGACGGGCGCGGCGTGGATGTGGTTCTGGACATGGTTGGCGGCGACTATACGGCGCGTAATATCAAGGCTTTGGGGCGTGGTGGGCGACTGGTTAATATCGCATTTTTGCAAGGCCCTAAAGCGACAATAAATCTGGTCGATGTGATGGCCCGCGAACTGACCCTGACGGGGTCATTCCTGCGCCCGCAAAGCCCGTTGCAAAAGGCGCGTATTGCAGATGGTTTACGCAGCAAAGTTTGGCCCTTGTTTGACGCTGGCCGCCTGGCCCCGGTGATGGATCAGGTGTTTGATTTGTCGGATGCACGCGCCGCGCATGAGCGCATGGAAATGGGCGCGCATATGGGTAAAATCGTACTGCGGGCGCAGGGGTAGGTGTCGGTATTTCGGACGGAAAACTACCGATAAGGTTTGTTAACTATTTTGCGGTAAGTTTTTTTGATATTTAAGCCATTTGGAAAGTGAGCCGCTATTTTCGCCACAACGCGGGTTAACGCATCTTGCCCATTTCGGCATTGCGCAAGGTGCAATCCTGTACGACATCGGTGCCGCATTTTATGTATTCTAGATCTTTACTTAGGCATATGCGCACCTCCTGGATTTTATGAGCTTTGCAAGTGATGGTGATCTGGTTTTGCCGAATATCGGGATTGGCTTCCAGAAATGCGGCCTCAACCACGCTGGCGGGCAGGGTGATGTCGGTCTTTAGTTTGCGGAAAAGTGTCGGACGCTTCACGGATTTATAGGCGCGCCGTGCAAGGGCGTAGTAGTCGGTGACACTTAACCCCGAGCATATCCCGTGCTTTTTCCATTGGTACCATGCAAGCCCGGATGTGCCCATGATGTCGGCCATCCGGTTGGTGATTTGACGGGACGGGCCGCGTTCGGTTGTGTGACAATACTGGGGATAGCCGCCGGTACTGTATTGTGGCCATAGCCCGTGCAGAGTGAAGCCGAAGCCGCGGCCTGCACCGCATTGCGGCGATTGTCGGGCGTCGCCCTTTAATGCGCACCAAGTCGGTGTCCACGAAAGAGACATGACGTAGTAGTCAAAACCGCTCTGGCGCACGCTTTGTGCATAGGCCGGGCTGGTTAGCAATAACAGGGTCAAAAACATGCGCATCATTTAAGTCTTTCCCTTTTAGTGGTTCACCTCTATATAGGCATTGAATTCCCCCTCTTGAAACGGAAAATTCACTGGCTAAAATGGCTGGTACCCGATTCTCGGCACGGGCAAGTTGTATGCGAAAGGAACGCGAAATGGCACTACCGATTATGGCAAAAGCGACCGCTGTCTGGCTGGTTGATAACACGACTTTGACCTTCAAGCAGATCTCGGATTTCTGCGGATTGCACGAACTGGAAGTCAACGGCATTGCCGACGGTGAAGTGGCGCAGGGCATTAAAGGGTTCGATCCGATTGCCAACAATCAACTGACCCGCGACGAGATTAAAAAAGCCGAGGACAATCCGATCCACAAGCTGGAGCTGATGTATTATGCCGCTGCCGAAGGCGAGCAAAAACGCCGTGGCCCGCGCTACACGCCGCTGTCAAAACGCCAGGATCGGCCAGCGTCGATTTTGTGGCTGGTGAAGTTCCATCCCGAATTGTCGGATGGTCAAATCTCGAAACTGGTTGGCACAACCAAGCCTACCATTCAGGCGATGCGCGAACGTACGCACTGGAATATCGCCAATATTCAGCCGATTGATCCTGTCGCGCTGGGGCTGTGTAAACAGTTGGAGCTGGATGCCGCGGTGCAAAAAGCAGCCAAGAAAAAAGAAAAAGAAGGCGGCGTGATGTCGGAAGAGGAACGCATGAAGCTGATCTCGACCGAGCAGTCCTTGCATATGCCAGAAGAACCGAAAATGCCAAGCTCTGTCAGTGGGTTTGAAAACTTCAGCTTGTCCACTGATACACCGAAAGAACCGGAAAAAGTGATTGATGCGAACAGTCTATTCAACTTGCCTAAAGACGGTAGTGAAAAAGAGTAAGCGGCGTGGGCGGTCAGGTAAATGCTTGACTGATCGCATCCGTATAGGGGTCGTTTTTCGGGAAAGTCAGATAATAGCCGTTCCCGGTATCAACGCGCAATTGCCCTAGCTCTATCAACCAGTGGCGTTCCAGATATGGGGCGTCCAACCCTTGCCACATAAGGGCAATTCCTTTTCCTTCCATCGCGGCCTGCAAGGTAAAGGCATAATTGTTAATCGGTTTTTGATCACTTTCATACTGGTATGAAACCCCGTGAAAGGCAAACCAGCCGCGCCAACCCAACCAGCCGTAGTCACCGGCATCCTGCACCAATAGCGGCAACTCTCGCAGCCTTTGCGGGGTAATATTTTTGACATCCCCGATGTTATTATTTTGTGCAAACTCTGGTGTGCAAACAGGAAATACCTGTTCGGAAAACAAAAAACTGGACTCGCAATCGGGCCAGCTCCCATCCCCTAAACGGATCGCGCAATTGACGTCTTCATGGGTCAAAGCAGCGGTGTGATCAGTGGTGACAACCTGAATTTTATGTCCGGGCAGGGCGGTTTGGATTTGCAAGAACCGCTGTTGCAACCACATATGCGAAAACCCGTGCGTACAGCCAATTGTAAATATGGCTTCAGGTGCGGTTTCTTGCATGTTTGCCACGGTGCTGCTGATATGTTCCAACCCCAGTGTTGCTGCGTCGAAAAGCGTTTTTCCATGCGTTGTAAGCTTTATCAGATTATGATTTCTGTCAAATAGCTTTAACCCGATGTGGGCTTCCAGATTATGAATAAAACGGCTGACAGAGGGTTGTGACATGCCAAGCTTTTTTCCGGCTTTAGTAAAGCTTTGCAGGCGGGCAGACTCTATAAAAGCAGGGAGTGTATTAAGAATGGGAGATATTTTTTTTCATATAATTATTGTATTACATAGCCTAAATTATTCCAGCTATATTTTACATATAAATTTTGCAAACTAAACCTAATTAACATTTGCTAAGGGCGAAAGTGATGATCAAGGAATTTGATGCTGAAGTAGGCTGCGCATTATTGTCCCGTTGGCAGGTAAAAGACAAAGCCGCGCTGGGCAGATTACGCGAAATATTTGATGCAGCTATTGCAGGTGAGTTTGATGCGGAATTCAACCACCCGACCGAAGAAAACGCAGTCAATATCGGCGGCTCACTGAACTTGATGACTTTGACCATTATGAACGATCTTTATGGTTACCTGTCGGCGGAGTTTTATAAAGGGGATGCCATGCGCTATGTGCGCACAACCCTGTTGTCACGCCGCTTGCTGGGCATGAACAAGCTTTATGTAAGCTGGCCGGTTTACGGGTTTACAGCCGAGGCAATGGGGCAGGCGATGATGTATCCGGATCGTTTTCCGCCGGGGGCCGACCCTGACAAAATGCTGCTGACAAGGGATAACTGGAAGGACATTCAAACGCCTGATTTTGATAGTGGAACCCCCAAAATTGTAACCGATATTATCACGGCATATGAGTGTCTAACGGGCCTTGAACCGATCCTTCATTTGAGTGCCGCCTATAGTCTGGCGGCAGATACTTTTGGTCAGGAACCGCTTCTTGCAGCCCTGGTTCACGAGCCAGATTTTGTCAATGATCTGTTGGACCGTCTGACCGATAAAGTGATCCAGCCTTGGGCGGATCATTTTTTCAAACGGTTTCCCAATGGTTGGCTTGAGCTATCGGATGCATCGGGGTCGCCATTTTTTATTGGCCCGCAGAACTGTAAAAATATGGCGATCAGATCCACCCGCAGACTGGTGGATGAAAACCCGTGGGGGCACCGGGTTTATGATGCAAATTATCGGGGTGATTATGTTACCCTGGCACAAAAGAAAAATCGCTTATTGCGGCGACGCGGAGCTGATGCTGGAAGTGCCAAGGGTATATCACTGCAGGAACTGACGGACTTAAAGCACAGTGTTTGCCAGGATTATATCATCCGTCTGGATGATGACCGTGTGCCGGTGCCTTTTTATGAAGACCAGGCGATTGCGCATAATGTGCCCTTGTTTCTCGGCATCGGTGCAGGGCAAATAGACCGTAACAGTATTGAAGATATGAAGGTAACAAAGACCAGCATCCAGGACACATCCGATGCCTATACTGCTGCGATAAAAAACGTTGCACAAACCATTTCAAGAAACGGTTACAATAATAAGATGCCGCCGTGGCCCGGTACGATATATTTTGAAGACATCAGTTCGGAATCAAGTTTTGAATTGATCGAGATCATTATCAAAACGGCCCTTTCAGAAGGTGCGTTGACCCTAGTTAACGGCCGTATCTAAAGGATCGATCAAAGTGCGCCCGCCGTCCACATTCAAAATCTGACCGGTGATAAAGCTGGCACTGTTTGCGGCTAGAAATTGGGCAACGTCGGCGACTTCGCCAGGCTCTGCAATGCGGCCCAAAGGGGTGATTTTGGTCATTTGATCGCGTAAATCTTCGTTGTTTTCAAATTTACTTTCCAAATTGGCCGACATGACTGAGCCAATGGCAATGGCATTAACACGAATTCGGTCTTTGGCAAGACTGACCGCCAAGGAGCGGGTCAACTGGTTCAGGGCGGCACAGCTAACCGAATAGGCCAGCATGTCGGGCAGGGTCCGCTCGGATGCGATAGACCCAAGGTTGACGATGGCTCCGATGGTCGTAGAATTGATGTCGCCGTCCGATTTTGCCTGTTTGATCATCAACTTGGCCACCGACTGGGTCAGGCGCAGGTTGGCCAGCACGTTTTGTTGAAACAGGGTTTCAAAGCTGTCTTCTTTGGCGTCAAGCGGATTGGAGGGCAGGATTTGGCGGCTGGCATTTATCAGAATGTCTATGCGGTCGTAAGCGTCAATGGTGGCTGATTGCAGATTGGCGATGGTCAGTTTCTGACGCAAATCACCAGCAAAACACTGGGCCCGTTCCAAGCCCATGGTTTTACATTCAGCATTGAGTTTATCTTCGTTAATATCCGCCAGCATGACATTTGCCCCCTGTTCAACGAACTGTCGGGCAATCGCCAGGCCTATGCCGTTGGCAGCACCGGTGACGATGGCGGTTTTTCCTTTGATTGAAAAAGACATGCGTTTTTTTAATCCCTGTGATTCTGTTTCCGGAAACTACGCGAAACTCAATGGTTGTGCCAATTCGCTACTTAGGGCGGCGCGCGTGGATGATTTTATACTGTGTAGTTTGTATTTCATATGACCATGTATGAAAGCAGTTATCCAATGCGGCCTCATAGGCCAGTTGTTTGTTGGCAACCATCCATAAGTGGCCTTTGGGGGCGAGCATTTGGGCGGCTTTGACGATGAAGTCACGGCCCAACGAAGGATCGGCTTTGCGCGATGTGTGAAAGGGTGGGTTCATCAAGATGAAGTCATAGACTGTTTTTGTGGTCAGGGTTTGCACATCCTGCCAGTGTAATTCCGCCCGCGCATCAGTAATATTTTTGCGCGCACAATCAAGGCTGATGTGTTCGGCCTCATAAAGATCAAGATGGGTTATCCCGGGATAGGTTTGCAATGCATAGTGGCTAAGCGTGCCCCAACCGGCCCCAAGATCGGCACCTTTGCCGGTTAACGGCCTGGTGATGTTTTGGCAAAGCAAGGCACTGGCCGGGTCAATAGCATCGGCACTAAAGATGCCGGGGGTGGTGTAGAAACCGTCTTTGTTTTTTGTCGTGTCGGCTAGCTTTATCCATGCGGCAAAGGGGTTGTCTGGCCCGGTTTTGCTAAGCCACAGGGTTTTGCCGTGGGCCTTGGAATAGGTGCCATCAAGGGGCATAATTTTTTTGACGGCTTTCAGGATACTGTCGATGCCGTCGGTTTTGGCCCCGTCGATATAAAGCGTCGCACCTATATTCAGAACCCCGTAGGCCTTGGCAATATTGGCCAGATTTTCGGGCTTGGATCGGGTTAGTTCAACTATCGCGGCAGTTGCGCTTTGGGGCATATCAAGCCGGGGGAAAAGGCCCCTATGCTGCAGTTTGTCAGATGTGGGTTTGTAGCTTTGAACGGGATGCAACTGTTCCGGTGAAACCCTGCTATAGGCCGAATTATCGGTGGCACGCAGCGCAAGGACGGGGCCGGTATCGGGCATGCTGTGTGCAGGGGGGGCAAGGAGTTTATCAAGGCGGGAGGTTTGGCTCATGTGGTGGGTCAGGCGGCTGCCTATTCCTTTTCCATCGTACATTGCAGGGGATGTTCGTGTTTACGGGCCAGATCCATCACTTGGGTCACTTTGGTTTCCGCAATTTCCTGTGAAAACACCCCGACAACGGCGGCCCCTTTTTTGTGTACCGTCATCATGATCTCGATGGCTTGTTGATGATTGATCGCAAAAAAGCGTTCCAGCACATGCACGACAAATTCCATTGGTGTGTAATCATCGTTCAACAGCAGCACTTTATACAAATGCGGCTTGGCCGTTTTCGGCTTTGTTTTAGTTACAACAGACGTGTTCCCGTCCGGGGTGTCTTTGTTCGGGGATGTCATTGTGAAAGTCATGGCCACAGAATCTTAATTTCAAAGTTAATTTATATCTGGGTTTTCAAAAAGTAAAAAGGCCATAGCAGTTGAAATCGGGCATTTTTGAGGCGGTGTATTTAGTGGTGGTTTATTTGCCAACCACTAGGTGTAGTGTCCATTTTGTGAATTATTGCTAATCCGGTGCTTTTGTTGCCAGATCAGCACCATTTAAGTTTATGAAAAATATGTATTTATTGAAAATAATTCTCATGTTACGTTAAACTTAATAAAACCGCGAAAAGCGGATAAGGCAGGAACGAGCAGATATCGGAGAAACCGATGCTAAGGCAAATCCAACACTGGTTGACGGCAGTTGTCGTGTCCCTTTTTATGGGTATTTTTATTACGAGCCATGCGGTCGCGGCACCTTATGCGGCCGTGGTTATGGATGCCCGTAGCGGGCAGGTATTATATGCGCGCAATGCCGACACGCGGTTGCATCCCGCAAGTCTGACCAAAATGATGACGCTTTATATTGTGTTTCAAGAGATTGAAAAAGGCGATATTACATTGGACACGAAAGTGCGTGTTTCGCGCAATGCGGCAAATGAGCCACCCTCTAGGCTGGGTTTGAAAGCAGGCCAGCGTATTGCGCTAAAATACCTGATCCGTGCGGCTGCGGTAAAGTCCGCCAATGATGCAGCAACCGCTATGGGCGATTACATTGGCGGCAGTGAGGCGGCTTTTGCGCGACGGATGACGAAAACCGCGCGGCGTTTGGGGATGAAGAATTCAACATTCAAAAACGCTAACGGCCTGACCCGCAAGGGCCATATGTCTACGGCCCGTGATATGACCATTCTGGGTCGGCACCTGTTTTATGATTTTCCGCAATATTACAATTTGTTTTCACGCCGCTCTACGGATGCAAAGCTGCGTACCGTTTATAATACGAACCGCAAGCTTTTGAAAAGTTATCGCGGTCTTGACGGCATCAAGACCGGTTACACCGATGCTTCGGGGTTCAATCTGGTTGCGTCCGCAAGGCGCGGTAATAAACGTGTGATTGCAACGGTATTCGGGGGTAAAAGTTCAACATCTCGGAATGCGAAAGTGGCGCAATTGCTGGATCTGGGCTTTAGCCGTGTGAATACTCGCTTGGCAGAAAAAAGACCGAAAAAAGACATCCTGAGAAAAGCTGTTCAGGTGGCTTCAACCAAGCCGAAGTTTGTGAAAGTAGCGGTTAGCGGGGCTGTACGGACTAGCTTGATCCCAAGGATGCGGACAGCAAGTCCAGCCCCTGTTCAGGTGGCCGCGGCTGATGAAACCGCGATTGAAAGTGCCATTGCAAAGGCCATGAGCGAGGACGCGGTAAGCGAACCCCAAACAATAAAACCGCTGCTGCGCCCGTCTGATGTGGTTACAGTCGCGCTTGTGGTGCCGAAGCCCACGTCAAATGAGCCGCGTATTGTGTCCCGAAAATCTACCTCGGGGCGCGAATGGGCAGTTCAGTTGGGGGCGTTTGGCACAAAGTTCGAGGCAGAAAAGATTTTGCTGAAAACCGCCCTTAGCAATCTGGGCCCGCTTGAAGGTGCCGAGCGCAGAATTTCAAAGACAACGGTAGGCGGCGCACGGCTTTACCGTGCCAGGTTTATTGGCTTGTCGCAGGTGGACGCAAATATAACATGCTCGCGTTTGCGGGCGCGCTCACTGGTTTGTGTGCCTGTTTCACCGGGTAGTTAGGGCCTAGAAGCCGATTTCCACATCCGGTAAATTAAGCGCGTTTACCAAGTCGCGGACTTCCTGACGGGCTGCCAGATTTGACATGCTTAGCGGTTCATCCGAAATCTCGGGTAAATCCAGAAGTGTCAGGCCGTTCGGGAACAGTTCTTTAAAAATCACCCGATCCGAAAATCCGGGGATCAATTTAAAGCCAATGCGCCGCGCCAAATCTTCCAGTGCTTCGCCGACACGGCGTTTGTTTTTCATTGCCAGCGCGTGCATCCGGTTGCGGGTAACAAACCAGTTCATCGGGCGCGAGCCGGTCTCAGCACGGGCTTTACGCGCCTTCCAGACCATTTCGGAATAGATCGAGGGGCCGATCACTTTGTTGGTGGCGCCATCGACACGCGCCAGCAGGTCGAAATCCACGAAACTGTCGTTCATCGGAGTGACAAGCGTGTCAGCCATCGCATGGGTCAATTCGCTAAGCTGGGTGTAATTTCCAGGGCAATCCGCGACGATAAATTCGTTGGTCTGGTCCAGTTGCGCAATGCCGTCCTGGAACGCGCGCAATGTGGCCTCAAACCCCGGTTCCATGCCCAGTTCAGAGGGTTTTTTCAACACCGCGGTCTCGGGGAACGGCAACCTTATGCCGGTGCGCTCGATATAAAGGATACGGTTCTGGATGTAGCGGATCAGGGTTTTCTGGCGCAAATCCAGATCCAGTGCCCCCACAGTTTTGCCGGATCGCAAAAGCGCGGTTAAAACGTGCATTGCCGTGGTGGATTTGCCCGATCCGCCTTTTTCGTTACCGAAAACAATTATATGTGCCATTCAAAACCCCGTTGCCCGATAAAAAAGGCTTTAGCGCGACTATGCGTTATTGGTTGCGCGATTACAATAATGTTTGTGATTTTGGAAGGGTAGATAGGCGCGAAAAATTTTGCCCAAACAAAAAAGCCGCCCCCCGATGGAACGGCTTTCTGTCAGTAAATAAGCTGGCGGTTCTTAAAACCCCAAACCTTCGTATTTCTTTTTGAACTTGGAAACACGTCCGCCGGCATCCATTAGTTTTTGGTTGCCTCCAGTCCATGCCGGGTGCACGGTTGGATCAATGTCCAAAACCAATGTGTCGCCTTCGGCACCATATGTGGAGCGTGTTTCGTAGGTTGAACCATCTGTCATTTTGACAGTGATCATGTGGTAATCCGGGTGCAGTTCTTTTTTCATCTTTGGCTCCAGTTTCGTAGACCTAGCGCGTTGCTTTTCGTTAGCCTACGAGCGATGTTGTCTGACGCAATTCTAAGTCGCGCATATAGACCAGATAATTCGCCCTTACAAGCGTGAAATACGGGTCTATGCCCTAGTGTGTCCGTCTCTCGCGCATTTTGCGCAAACTGGCGATGTCTAATGTGTTTAAACTTGCTGCAGCACCGGTTCTCGAATCGGCTGCGGGTCTGGCCCGGGCGCCGATAAATGCAATTTTATGTTCGATCATTTTATTGATATAGCGTTTGTATGCCTTTGCCGAAACGGCAGAGTGCATGGCCGCTAAATAGCTTATAGGCAAGATGATCAAGAAAAAGGCTGCGGCAAGTTTAACAACAAATATATCGCCATTTACAATCATCTCGGGGGTAAGAGAGATGCCAAATATTAAAGATGTGCCCAAGACTATGTCTATATAATAGACCACGAGAAGAATATATCCGACACTTAATGTTAGCAATGAAGACCAAAAATATAACCCAATGCCGCGTATCGGATCAAAGTTGGACTTTCCATCCATAGAGGCAGCCAAGCTGGTAATCGGTATGGTGAAGAGGGTATGCAGGATGAAGAAGATGGCAAAAAGAATGGGCAATAGCGTACCGAAAACAAGTTGCGTTTCCAATTGATCTTCATCTATTTTTGTGAAGCCCAAACCGTGGTGCATAATGTCATTAAGGCTTGCGCTGAATAACGCTGAAATTTGAAACCCAGGGTCAAGGTAACTGATTATGGGATACCAGATAATTAATGTTAAGGCTAAAGCAACAATGATCAGAAGTCCAAAAAACAGTGTCATTTTAAAAATGACCGGAACCAAACGCTCGGTATCCATATCTTTGCTGATATTTAATTCCAACAGGCCGGTGCGCAGGGTAGATAGGAAAAAAAAGCATAAAACCGGAACAGTTAAGGCGACAACTAATATTGTTATCGAGATAGGATCATTGCGCAGCAACGAATAGATGATCGAGATGAAACCTACGTACGCGGTCACCTCCACTATGAGAAGTGGGATGAGTTTCAGGGTCAGCGCGTTTTTTTTGTATAAGAAGTCAAGCATTTTATACGATTCATGTTGATTTCAATTTTGTATTGGTATTATCACATAAGCGCAAAATTATGTCAAAATGTAGGCAAATAAAAAGGCAACCGGGCGGTTGCCTTAGAAATTCTTGTTTTTAGCCTGTTTATTTCGCAGATTTGGGCTTGTAGTTGGTATTTTCCGCAATACGGGCAGATTTACCACGACGGTCACGCAAGTAGTACAGTTTGGCGCGGCGCACACGGCCACGGCGCACAACTTCGATACTGTCGATGTTGGTAGAATATAGCGGGAACACACGTTCCACGCCTTCGCCGAAAGAGATTTTGCGTACTGTAAAGGATGCAGCGATTGTGGCCCCGCCTTGACGTGCAATGCAAACACCTTCGTAGTTTTGGACGCGGCTTCGCGTGCCTTCGGTTACCTTGTAGCCTACACGGACAGTATCGCCTGCTTTGAAGTCAGGGATGTCTGCGCCAAGGCTTGCGATTTGTTCAGCTTCAAGCTGTGCAATCAAGTTCATAACGTTTTCCTTTGCTCGCCTTTTGGCGATGTTGATGTTCCGCCCTTATTGCTCTTGGCCTTCATTCGGGTCCGCATATGCGCCCGCCAGAGATCAGGTCGACGTATTTAATTGCAGGCTTGCCGGATTATCAGCATCGCAAATGCGATAAGTGAAATGCTGACCGGGCAGAAGTATTCCCGTCATCATACACCCGAAAATCTTTGGGCCTTTGGCACAGACAAACCCATGGGTTGCGAATCCGTTCATACCAAGTGGTCGGGGTATAGGGTGGATATAGGGGGTAAGCAAGGGGGAATTGCTCGCCCGAGTACCAGCCTGTGTTGCTATGATTCATCCGTCGTGTTTTTGTAGGCTTCCCACAAATCAGGACGGCGTTTCTGCGTCAGCTTTTCCGATTGCTGTTTGCGCCATTTGTCGACATTGCCGTGATGCCCGGAAAGCAGCACCTCGGGAATTTCGCGGCCGTGCCATTCGGCGGGTTTGGTATATTGCGGATGTTCCAGCAAGCCGTTGGAAAAGCTTTCGTCAACGGTACTGTTGTCATTGCCCAGAACGCCCGGCAACAGGCGCACGGTGGCGTCTATCAAGGCTTGGGCGGCAATTTCGCCCCCGGTCAGCACGAAATCACCAAGGGATATTTCTTGTATGTTATATTCTTCCAGAACCCGCTCATCGACGCCTTCAAAGCGGCCGCATAGCAGGGTCACGCCGGTGGCTTTGCTAAAGTCGCGGGCCATGCTTTGGGTAAACGGTTTGCCGCGCGGGCTAAGATAAATCACCGGCCAAGCGTTCGGGTCAACGGGCGTTCCGCGGCGTGCGTCCTCTAATGCGGCACCCACGACATCGGCCTTGAGCACCATACCAGCCCCCCCCCCCGCAGGCGGGCTGTCGACATCTTGGTGTTTGCCAAGCCCGTAGCCGCGTAATTCTATGGTTTCCAAGTTCCACAAGCCCTGTTTCAGGGCCTTGCCGGTTAGGGAACCGCCTAAAACACCGGGAAAAAGTTCGGGAAAAAGCGTGATGATCCTGACCTTCCACGCGCCTTGAATGTCCGGTGTATCGGTCATAAGCGCGCGCGGTTTGCGGCTGGTAGTGACAGCCAGACGGCCGTGGGATTTTGCTGGTTTATCGGCCATCTTTGGCCTCGGGGAATACACCTTCTGGCGGGTCGGCGATGATGCGTTTTGCGGATAGGTCAACAGTTGGCACAGCATCACGGGTGAACGGCAACAGCACGGTGTTTTTGATCCCCTTGCCTGAAATTTCTAGAAAATCACCTGCGCCATGATCGTGAACTGCTATGATTTGTCCCAGTTTTTCGCCACCTGTATCGAGCACATCCAGGCCCACCAGATCCGCGTGATAAAACTCGTCATCGGGCAGCGACGGCAGGTTTTTGCGGTTGGTAAAAAGTCGCACGCCGCGCAACGCGTCGGCCTGATCTTTGTATTGCACACCTTTGATGCGGCACGCGTAGCCGCCCTTGATCGGGCCTATGATACGCAGATCATAGGTCTCAGACCCGTCTTCGGATGTCAGCGGGCCGTAAGCACCGATGTCGGCAGGGTTGGCGCAAAAGCTTTTGACGCGTAATTCGCCTTTTACGCCAAATGCGCCGATGATGGCCGCAATGCAGATCAGATCCGATGACATGGCTTTACCTTTCGATCAACGTGGTCAGTTTTGCGTCGCGCATTTCCCAGCCAACGGTTTCCAGTTCGGGTGTTCGGGTATCCTGCTTTGGCCAGCCGATACAAAGATAGGCAACCAGAGACCAGTTCCCGGGCAGTTCAAGATCGCGGCGTAATTGTTCGGGGTCTAGGATGGAAACCCATCCCATACCCAACCCGTAAGCGCGCGTCACCAGCCAGAAGCTCATGATTGCGGACACCACGGAATACCGGCGCATTTCGGGCATGGTTTGTGCCCCCAATCCGCTGCCTTTGGGGGTGTCTTCTTCGCAGAAAATTGCCAGTTGAACCGGGGCATCGCGCATGCCTGTTAATTTGAGCGAGGCATAAAGTGCTGCCTGATCATTGTCATAACCGGCTAGCGCGTCCGCGTTGGCAGCCTTGAAGTTGCCCAGTGATTTTTGGCGGGCTTGCGGGCTGTTCACGCCAACAATGCGCCAAGGTTCCGACAGGCCAACCGAGGGGGCGCGTTGAAATGCATCAAGGCATGTGCGCAACAAATCAGGGTCAACAGGATCGGGTTTGAAGTGGCGCACATCGCGGCGCCACTTCATCAGTTCATTCAGCTCGGATTGGAAATCTTGCGAAAACCTACGCATGTCTGACTCCATTCCGGTGCGGGCTTACTCGACTGCAGCTTCTTCTGCTGCGGGTGCTTCAGCCGCCGCTTTTGCAGCTTCGGCAGCATCTGCGGCTTTAGCGGCTTTTTCTTCTACGCGGTCTTGTGCTTTTTGGCCGGGTTTGGCTTTTTCCGGGTTGTTGCGGGTGGTTTTTGCAACAACGCCTGCGGCTTCCAGAAAACGGGCGACACGATCTGTTGGCTGTGCGCCTTCGCCTAACCAGTATTGCACGCGTTCCATGTTCAGTTGAACGCGATTTTCGTCGTCTTTTGCCAAAAGCGGGTTGTATGTGCCCAGTTTTTCAACGTAACGGCCATCACGGGCCATACGGCTGTCTGCCGCGACAACGCGGTAAAATGGACGTTTTTTTGAGCCGCCACGGGCAAGTCTGATTTTCATAGCCATGTTAATTCTCCTAAATGTGCTATTTGGGGCGCAAGGCCCTATTCCTGATGTTTCTTGTGGTGTTGTATAACTTCGCTGATGATGAAGTTCAGGAACTTCGCCGCGAATTTCGGGTCGAGGTCGGCGCGGCGCGCCAAATCCTCGAGACGTTCTATTTGGGCTGCTTCACGCGCCGGGTCGGAGGGCGGCAAGGCATGTTCGGCTTTCAGTTTGCCGACCGCTTGCGTCTGTTTGAAACGCTCGCCCAGCGTGTAAATCAGGATTGCATCCAAACGGTCGATGCTTTCGCGGTGTTCGGACAGCAACTCGGCGGCTTTTCGGGCGGTGTCGGTCATGATAATGCCTCGGGGCATTTATGGCGGTAAACGTTCATCGGGCCGTGCATTTCATGTATAAAATGGCTTTCCCATTTCGCGCCAAGGCGTTTGGCTACCGCTGCACTGCCGTCATTACCGTCAGCCACAAGACTGATTGCGGTTTTCCAACCCAATGTGTGATAAACGTAGTCCAATGCTGCCTTTGCCGCCTCGGTTGCATATCCCTTACCTTCAAAACCGGCCATCAGATCCCACCCCAATTCAGGTTCAGGCCAGCCTTCTGGATTCCATGCGCCTACCATTCCGCAAAACCTGCCAGAGCTGGTTTCATCAACAGACCAGCGGCCATATCCACGCAACGTCCAGTGTCCGATCTCAGCGGCTAACGCACGCCAGGTCTGGTCCGGGCGCATGGGGCCACCGACGAATTTTGAACGGTCTTCATGGTAAAATTCGACCAATGCAGGAAAGTCATCCGCAGAAGGTGCGCGCATTGTCAGGCGTTCAGTTTGAAGTGTCGGAATATGGGCCAAGGTCATTTCTTTTTCCCGAATCCTGACAGGCCAAGCGGCAAGCCGCCGCCCAAACCCGGCAATCCACCACCGCCAAGACCGGGCAGTCTGCCCATTTTTCTGGCCGCTTCTTCCATGGCTTTGGGATCCATCGCATCCGGATTTACAGGCATATCGGGCATGCCGCCCTTGCCCATCATGCCAGCCATGGCTTGCTTCAACATGCCGCCCTTGCCCATCTTTTTCATCATGTCGCCCATCTGGCGTTGCATTTTCAAAAGCTGGTTCACTTCCTGAACGCTCAACCCTGCGCCTGCGGCCACGCGTTTTTTGCGGGATGCTTGCATGATTTGAGGGTTGGCGCGTTCTTTTTTGGTCATCGACTGGATCAAGGCGATCTGGCGTTTGAAAACCTTGTCGTCGATGCCGCCTGCGTCTTCGATTTTCTTGGACATTTTCTTCATGCCCGGCAACATGCCCATAACGCCCTGCATGCCGCCCATTTTCATCATCTGTTCAAGCTGCGCTTTCAGGTCGTTCATATTGAACTGACCCTTTTTGAAGCGCCTCATCATCCGTTCGGCTTGTTCAACCTCGATGGTTTCCTGCGCCTTTTCCACAAGCGATACGATGTCGCCCATGCCAAGGATACGGCCTGCGACGCGTTCCGGGTGGAACTCTTCCAGCGCGTCCAGCTTTTCGCCAAGGCCGACAAATTTGATCGGTTTGCCGGTAACCGCTTTCATCGACAGGGCTGCCCCGCCGCGACCATCGCCATCCATGCGGGTCAGTACCACGCCTGAAATGCCGACTTTTTCGTCGAATTCCGAGGCCACATTGACGGCGTCCTGACCGGTCAGCCCGTCAACCACCAGCAGGGTTTCGCGCGGGGCTGTGATGTCGCGTACGGATTGAACTTCGTCCATCAACAGCTTGTCGATGTGAAGGCGCCCTGCGGTATCAAGCATGTAAACGTCATAGCCGCCAAGGGTGGCTTGCTGTTTGGCGCGTTTGGCGATTTTGACGGCACTTTCGCCTTTGATGATCGGCAGGGTATCGACGCCGATTTGGCGGCCCAGTATTTCAAGCTGTTCCATAGCGGCAGGACGGTTGGTGTCCAACGAGGCCATCAGAACCTTTTTGCCGTCTTTTTCGTGCAAGCGTTTCGCCAGCTTTGCAGTTGTAGTGGTTTTACCGCCGCCCTGTAGACCGACCATCAGGATGGGGGCGGGGGGATTGTCTACTTTCAGGGCCCCTGCATTGGCATTGTCACCGGACAGGAAATGCACCAATTCGTCATGAACGATTTTGACTACCTGTTGGCCTGGTGTCACCGATTTGGTGACGTTTTGGCCGGCAGCTTTTTCCTGGATCGCTTTGACGAAATCGCGGGCAACGGGCAGAGAAACATCGGCCTCTAACAGGGCCACACGAACCTCGCGCAGGGCAACCGAGACGTCTTCATCGGACAAGGCCCCTTGGCGGGTCAGTTTATCAAAGACGCCCGATAGGCGGTCAGAGAGATTTTCAAACATATCTGCAGGCCCTTTCGACCGTTAAAAGTTGCCCATTATAAGAAGTAAGTTGCCAAACGCAAAATGCACCAGTGGGCGAAACTCGCTGACTGGTGGTGATCCTGAGACCAGAAGTTTGGCACTTCTTTATGGATTGGGCAGTATTTAACGGCGCGTTGGCAGGGAGTCAACAGGGCTTGACACTATTGGCATTGAAACAAACACCCACAGGTTTGTTATTCGCCTGCGCCGGGCGTCTGTGCTACATATCGGGCCAAAATATGAAAGGGGTTCCGCCATGCGTCTGTTTTTGTTCATCCTGCTTCTGTTGCCTGGCTTTGGCATAATGGCAAATGCCGAAACTGTCCAATTCAAAGCCGCCGACGGGGTGTTGATCACGGCTGATGCGGGGGGCAAGGCTAGGGGGCCGGTGATTGTGCTTTATCACATGGCAGGTGCCAGTCGGGGTGAGTATCGCGATATTGCGCCGCGTCTGCAAGCCATGGGGTATCGCACGCTGGCGGTGGATCAACGCTCGGGCGGTTCTTTTGGCGGGGTACGCAATGAAACCGCAGCAAGGGTGGGGCGCAATCCGGGCTATGAGGCGGCAATGCCCGATATTATTGCGGCGGGCATGTATACGCGCAAGGTAATGAAAACCCGCAAACTTGCCATTCTTGGTTCGTCCTATTCGGCGTCGCTGGTGCTGATTGCGGCAGGCGACAATCCGGGTTTTGCCGATGCGGTGATGTCTTTTTCCCCGGGCGAGTATTTTTCCAACAAACGGCGTGTCAGAACGGCTGCCACCAAGATCACGGTGCCGGTTTTTCTGACAGCGGCACGCGGTGAAATGGGGCGGGTCGGTGCGATTGCCAAAGTCATCAAATCACCGGTTACGGTATTCAAACCCAAAGGTGCCGGCAAGCACGGGGCGCGTGCGTTGCTGATTAAAAACAGGGCTGAATACTGGGCTGCCCTTGAAGGGTTTTTGGCAAAATATTATCCCGCGCGGTAATTTTCAGTTGCACCTTCGGTGAAACTGCCCAAGGTGCGGTGCATGACCACATCGACTACAAGACTGGGCCATATGGCCATGCTGCTGTTTTCCCTGCTGATTGCGGGTTCGTTCAGCTTTGGCACGCGGATCGCGAATTTGATGGAGCCAACCGCTTTGATGGCCTTGCGTTTTGCCATATCGGGCGTGGTTGTCGGGGCATTTGCCGCGTTGGGGCCGGGGCTGAAACTGCGTTATTTCGATGCGCCTTGGCGCTATCTGTTGCTGGGCGGATTGTTTGCGATTTATTTCGGACTGATGTTCGAGGGACTGAAAACCGCATCCCCGGTGTCGGCGGCGGCGGTGTTCACGCTGACCCCGATCATGTCAGCATTTTTCGGCTTTTTTCTGTTGCGCCAGATTACCACGCTTTGGATGGCTGCGGCCTTATTGATCGGGGCATTGGGTGCGTTATGGGTGATATTCGGCGGGTATATTAACGCACTTCTGGCGTTTGACATCGGCCGCGGCGAGCTGGTTTTCTTTGTCGGCTGCATTGCGCACGCGCTTTACACGCCCTTGGTGCGCAAGCTTAATCGCGGTGAGCCGGTGATCGTTTTCACCTTCGGGATGATCATCGCGGGGTTGATCATTCTGGGTCTTTTGGGGGCACCCGATCTGGTGGAAACAGACTGGTCGGTGTTACCTTGGTATTTTTGGGTGACACTGTTTTATCTGGCGATTTGCGCCAGTTCGGTCACGTTCTTTCTGGTGCAATACGCCACCATGCACCTGCCAAGTGCCAAGGTGATGGCCTATACTTACCTCACGCCGTCATGGGTGATCGGGTGGGAGTTTATTCTGACCGGCAGCGTACCGCCCGCACTGATGTTTCTGGGTGTGGCGGCGACGATTGCGGCATTGGTGATGTTGCTTAGGGAATAGGGCGAGAAACGTTAGGGAAACCCCGAACAACTGCCTGTAAAGCTGCTATACCTTTCCCAAGCCAAGCAGGAGGGTTGGCTTGGGAACAGCACAGATGTTCAGCCTGATGGAACTGACCAACATTTACTTCGCGCGAAGATACTTGATAGAGGTCTCCGCCTGAAATCGAAAAACCGACGCATTACAGGCGTAAAAGCTGTTTGAAACCGGCTGAAATAACGCGCTCGAACACTGGTCGGCTATATCTATATAACAAAAAACCGTTATTCAGAGGTTCCCTTACTTATAAACCGCAGTCATCGCGGTTTTTATATGACAAATGACTTGCGAAACCACCCATATCTTGCGACTGTTTTAGCATCTTAAAGTCACGGAGGCCAACTTGGCGAACATCGCCCCTACCATACCGCACAATAGCAAGACAAACCCTGAAACACTGTTGAATTTCTCTGATAATAGACATCTAATTGATTTATGTGGTGAATTAGATCGCAACCTGGCCCAAATCGAAACGGCTTTGCGCGTGCAGATTATGCATCGTGGCAATGATATTGTCATTATCGGTGATGAAAATGCACAAACAAAAACCGCGACGATTTTGCAAACGCTTTACGAGCGCACCGAGCAGGGCAAACCGATTGAACCGGCGGATATAGATGCCGCCATCCGGTTTGACGGTAAATTGAGGCAGAGCATGCCTGCCCAACTGGGCCAAATGGAAATGTTCAAGGCAGGCCGCTTCGAGATCAGAACCCGCAAAAAAACTGTGGAACCGCGCACGGTGACGCAAAAATCCTATGTTGAGGACCTGTTTGCCAAGGAACTGGTGTTTGGTTTGGGGCCTGCGGGAACCGGCAAGACCTATCTTGCCGTGGCGGCTGCGGTTTCTATGTTTATCAACGGAATGGTCGATAAAATCATCCTTGCCCGCCCTGCCGTCGAAGCGGGTGAGCGGCTGGGTTTTTTGCCCGGTGACATGAAAGAAAAAGTCGATCCCTACATGCAGCCGCTTTATGATGCGCTGAACGATTTTTTCCCGTCCAAGCAGGTGGAAAAACTGATCGAGGACAAGCGCATTGAAATAGCTCCTTTGGCGTTTATGCGCGGGCGTACCCTAAGCCACGCGTTTATAGTTCTTGATGAAGCGCAAAATGCCACAACGATGCAGATGAAAATGTTCCTGACCCGTAT
The DNA here is from genome assembly GCA_045046705.1 of Rhodobacterales bacterium. Taxonomy (GTDB): domain Bacteria; phylum Pseudomonadota; class Alphaproteobacteria; order Rhodobacterales; family Rhodobacteraceae; genus Amylibacter. Next base: position 23,780 of record JASFZB010000046.1, read on the forward strand.
GGGGGAAGGATCACGCATGGCAATAACCGGGGATACCAGCCAAATCGATTTGCCGCGCGGGGTGACATCAGGGCTGGTTGAAGCCGAAGCCGTGTTGCGCGATGTCAAAGGCATCGGCTTTACCCGTTTCACCGCCGAGGATGTCGTGCGGCATCCTATGGTGGCCAAAATCATCACGGCATATAACAAACATGGATAACAGTATTGAAGTCGTTGAAGAAGAACCGCTTTGGGACTCTGTCGATTTGACGACGATTTCCGCCAAGGCTTTTGACGCGATCATAGCAGGGCTACCGTTGACGGGCGGCCCTTATGAGCTCAGTATTCTGGCCTGTAATGACGCCAGAATTGCCAACCTCAACGGGAAGTTTCGCGCAAAACCCACCCCCACAAACGTGTTGTCATGGCCGGGGTTTGATCTTGCCGCTGAAAAGGATGGCGGCGTACCCGACATGCCCCCAAGCGCAGGTGCGGGGGAACCTTTCGTTAATATCGGCGATATAGCCATAGCATATGAAACCTGTTTGCAAGAAGCCCGCGATGCGGCTATTGAACCGCAGCATCATATTACCCATTTGTTAATACATGGCATATTACACCTTTTGGGTTATGATCACGAAACCGATGCGGATGCGGATGTAATGGAAACCCTGGAAATAAAGCTGCTTGAAGCGATGGGTATTGGAAATCCGTATCAAAATGTATAATTTGGCTGTGATTATTGGAAAGAGGCTATGAACGACACCCCCGAGGGGTCTTTTAGGGCAGCGCAAAGCGCGCAGCCGAAAGACAAAAATGAACCTACCGGTTTCTGGCAGCGTCTGATTGGGCATGAAAGCGATACAGGCACAGGCCCGGGCCCTGCAACAGATGCATCAGGTGGCCTGAAAATCCTAAGCAACATCCGTGTTGATGATGTTGCGGTGCCGCGTGCCGATATTATTGCGGTGCCGATGGATATGAAACTGGAAAAACTGATAAAGGTGTTTCGCGACAACGGTTATTCCAGATTGCCGGTTTACATTGACACTTTGGACAATCCGCAAGGTTTTTTACACCTCAAAGACCTTGCCTTGAAATACGGCTTTAACGGGGTGCCGCAGCGGTTTTCCATAAAACGTATGGTGCGCCCTTTGCTTTATGTGCCGCCTTCTATGGGCATTGATGTCTTGTTGCAAAAAATGCAAACGGAACGCATCCATATGGCCCTTGTCATAGATGAATATGGCGGTGTTGACGGTCTGGTGACCATCGAGGATTTGATCGAGCAGATCATTGGCGAAATCGAAGACGAACATGATGCGCAAGAAGAGGATTTCTGGGTCGAAGAAAAACCCGGGGTTTACCTGTGTCACGCCCGCGCCCCATTGGACGAGTTCGAAAAAGTGTTGAACGCGGATTTGGCCAGCACGGCGGATGACGAGGATATAGATACGCTTGGCGGGCTTGTCACGATGATGATCGGGCGTGTCCCTGCGCGCGGTGAAGTGATCAAACATCCCGGCGGATTTGAATTTGAAGTCGTCGATGCAGACCCGCGCCGGATTAAAAAACTGCGCGTGTGCAGATCGGTTAAACGGTGATTTTCGCGCAACTGGAAATCTTGATTTTATGGCTGGCCCACAGGCCGCGCCGGATGTGGTATGTTGCGTTTTTTCTGGGTGCCGTGCTGGCTTTGGGGCAGGCACCGGTATCATTCCCCATAGGGGTTTTCACCTCGATACCGATCTTGGGGTATTGCGCCTACCGCACCGTGTCATGGAAACAGGCTTTTGGTATCGGCTGGTGGGCCGGGCTTGGTTATTTCGGCGTCAGCATGGTGTGGCTGATCGAGCCTTTTTTGGTCGAGCCGGAAAAATTCGGTGCCCTTGCCCCTTTTGCCCTATTGGCCATGTCCGGCGGTTTGGCCCTGTTCTGGGGGGGTGCTTTTGCGCTGTCTAAACAATTCGGCGCAGGTTTAGGCCGCTATATCATCGGCTTGGCAGTGGCTTGGGCGGCGATGGAATATTTGCGGGCGATCATATTTACCGGGTTTCCATGGGGATTGCTGGGCTACACATGGATCAGAACCCCGATTGCGCAGTGGGGTGCCTTTGTTGGGCCGTTCGGGCTGACTTTCATCACCGTTCTGGGCGGACTGTTGCTGCTAAGCTACCCTGCCAAGCGTTATGCAGGCCCATTGCTGAGCGTCGCGTTTTTCGTCCTTTTGACATTGGGCGGGTTTTGGCATCTGCAAAGCAGGCCTGTTATTCTGGAAAAAACCACCCGGGTGCGTCTGGTTCAACCCAATGCGCCGCAGCGGCAAAAATGGGATCCTGAATGGATCGGTGTGTTTTTCCGCCGTGCGCTGCAAATAACCTCGGCTCCGGCTCAAAAGCCCGTCGATTTGGTGATCTGGCCCGAAACTACAGTGCCTTATATGTTGCAAGACAACGTGGCCGATTTGCAAATCCTGTCGCAGGCAGCAGGGCCTAATGCCCAGATTGTCGCAGGTATCAGGCGACTTGAAGGGGGCAAACTGTATAACTCGCTGATCCAGCTTGACCAAAAAGGCGGGCTTGTTGCGGTTTATGACAAAGCCCATTTGGTGCCGTTTGGCGAATATGTGCCGTTTTCCCAATACCTGTCCGTTTTGGGCTTTCACGGGTTAGCTGCCAATTTGCAAGGGTTTACACCGGGCAAGGGGGCAAGAACCATATCCACCTTTGGTCTGCCGTCTTATTTGCCGCTGATCTGTTACGAGGCGATTTTCCCCTGGGCGGTCAATATGGGGGCTGATCGGCCGGATTTTCTGTTGCAAATTACTAATGATGCATGGTTCGGCAACACAATCGGCCCGTTTCAGCATCTGGTGCAAATGCAATTTCGCGCGATTGAGCAGGGCTTGCCCGCAGTCCGGGCCGCCAACACCGGTGTATCCGCCGTGATTGACCCCTTTGGGCGGGTTCTAAGAAGTTTAAAACTGAATAAGGCGGGTTTTCTGGATGCTGACCTGCCGATGTCCCTGAAACTGACACTATACGCGCGCTTAGGTGATCTGCCCTTTCTGATCCTGATGTTGCTTTTGGGTCTATTTGCCAAATATGTGACAATAAAGTCGGGGAAAGATGCCGCTGGGCAATAAGACCATTGACCGATAGGGGCGGGCCGACTAGTTCAATCCTATCTCTCGCCACAACGGCTTCCTGACGTGGCGTATCATTCATATTGGAGCTAATAAATGTCCCGTCAGAATTACCTATTTACTTCGGAAAGCGTTTCCGAAGGCCACCCCGATAAAATCTGCGACCGCGTGTCCGATGCCATATTGGATGCATTTTTAACCGAAGAACAACTGGCCCGCGTGGCGTGCGAAACCTTTGCCACAACCAACCGCGTGGTTGTTGGTGGCGAGGTTGGCCTGTCTTCCCCCGAAAAACTGAAGGATATGATGGGGCGCATTGAAAGCATCGTGCGCGCGTGCGTGCGCGACGTAGGCTATGAACAAGACGGCTTTCACTGGAAAAACCTGTCCGTGCATAACTACCTGCACGCGCAGTCTGCCCATATCGCACAAGGCGTGGATAACGCCGGTGCGGGGGATCAGGGCATTATGTTTGGCTATGCGGTGAATGAGACCGAAGATTTGATGCCGGCCCCGATACAATATTCCCACGCTATTTTGCGCACACTGGCCGAGGCCCGTAAATCCGGTGAAGCCGCCGTGCTTGGCCCTGACAGCAAATCGCAGCTTTCGGTGAAATATGTCGACGGTAAACCCGTCGGCGTGTCCTCTATCGTTTTGTCGACACAGCATATGGATGCGTCGATGACCTCTGATGATGTGCGCGCGGTGGTCGAACCCTACATCCGTAAAACCCTGCCGGATGGCTGGATTACGGCTTCTACCGAATGGCATGTGAACCCGACAGGAGCCTTTGTAATCGGTGGCCCTGACGGTGATGCAGGTCTGACCGGGCGCAAGATCATCGTCGATACATACGGCGGTGCCGCCCCGCATGGCGGTGGGGCTTTTTCCGGTAAAGACCCGACCAAAGTTGACCGTTCGGCTGCCTATGCCGCGCGTTATCTGGCGAAAAACGTTGTTGCAGCCGGCATGGCGGAACGTTGCACAATCCAGCTGTCTTACGCCATCGGCGTGGCCAAGCCTTTGTCGATTTATTGCGATACCCATGGCACCGGTCAAGTCCCCGATGCCGTGATTGAAAACGCCGTGGCAGGTGCTATGGATTTGACTCCCACCGGCATCAAAGACCATTTGCAACTGACCCGCCCGATCTATGAGCGCACGGCAGCCTATGGCCATTTTGGCCGCAAGCCCACCAATGACGGTGCTTTTTCATGGGAAAAAACCGATCTGGTCGAGACCTTGAAAAAGGCGGTTTGATCGCCCCTTGAAAGCAGACTTGTGAAAAGTTAATCAGGCTCCAAATTATTGGGGCCTCTTTTTTTGGATAACGATATGACAGACACACCCACGACGCGCCCTTTTCGTAACTTTTATGGTCGCTTGAAAGGCAAGCATATGAAGGACACGCAAAAGGGTTATGTTGCCGAAGATTTGGCGGCTTTGTCTTTGCCGAATGTGACTTGGGAAGACAACCCCAAGCGCACCAAGCTGGATATGAAAGCCCAGTTCGGCGATCATCCTGTGTGGCTGGAAGTGGGCTTTGGTGGTGGCGAGCATATGGTGCATCAAGCCATGGAAAACCCTGATGTGCAATTTCTGGGATGCGAGCCTTATATTAACGGGGTTGGTATGTTGTTGGGCAAAATACGCAAGGAAGGCATTGAAAACATTACCATTCACGCCGGTGATGCCCGTGATGTGATGGATATTCTGCCCGATGGTTCAATAGACCGCGCGTTTCTTTTGTACCCTGATCCGTGGCCGAAGAAACGCCACCACAGGCGGCGGTTTGTGACCCCTGAACACCTTGACCCGCTGGCGCGTTGCTTGAAAGCGGGGGCTATATTCCGGGTGGCGACGGACATTGAGGATTATGTGCGCCAGACCATGGAACAGATGACACAGCGGGCGGATTTCGAATGGTTGGCGGAAGCCGCTGACGATTGGCGCGTGGCGTGGCCTGACTGGCATTCAACACGTTATGAACAAAAAGCCCTGCGCGAAGGCCGCACGCCGCATTACATGACGTTTCGCAAACTCTGATCGCTTGGCAACCTGCCGGATTTCGCGTAAGTCCTTGAACAAGCAAGAACAGGACGACCCCAATGTCAGGACACGGCACCCCCATCCCAATGCAATCCCGCGCAGGCGGCCCTTTGAAGGGCACCGCAGAAATTCCGGGTGACAAATCCGTCTCGCACCGATCCTTGATCCTGGGTGCGCTGGCCGTGGGCGAAACCAAAATCAGCGGCCTTTTGGAAGGCGACGATATTCTGGACACCGCCAAAGCCATGTCCGCCCTAGGTGCCGATGTAAAACGCATAGGCGACGGCGAATGGCGGGTAAACGGCGTAGGCGTGGGCGGTTTTGCCGAGCCTGACAATGTCATTGACTGCGGTAACGCGGGCACCGGCGTGCGCCTGATCATGGGCGCGGTTGCCACCAGCCCGATCACAGTAACCTTCACCGGCGACGCATCGCTAAGATCACGCCCGATGGGCCGTATCACCGACCCTTTGAAACTGTTCGGGACGCAAACGGTTGGCCGCGCAAACGGGCTGTTACCCTTAACATTGGTCGGCGCATGTGAACCGATGCCGGTGCGCTACACCTCGCCCCACGCATCCGCCCAGATCAAATCGGCAGTATTGTTGGCAGGGCTAAACACACCCGGTAAAACCGTACTGATCGAAAAGGAAAAAACCCGTGATCATACCGAACGGATGCTGCGCGGTTTCGGTGCTGAAATCGAAACCGTCAAAACTGACGAAGGTTATGAAGTCACCCTGACAGGTCAACCCGAATTGCAGGCCCAAACCATAGCTGTGCCGCGCGACCCAAGCTCAGCCGCTTTCCCCGTCTGTGCCGCTTTAATCGTCGAAGACTCAGAAATCCTTGTGCCCAACATCGGGCTGAACCCGACACGCGCAGGATTACTGACCACGTTGATAGAAATGGGGGCCGACATCACTTATGAAAATGAACGCGAAGAAGGCGGTGAACCCGTGGCCGATCTGCGGGTCAAAGCCAGTAATCTGCAAGGCATTGAAGTGCCGCCCGAACGTGCGCCGAGCATGATCGATGAATACCCGATCCTGTCGGCTGTGGCGGCTTTTGCCAAGGGTAAGACGGTGATGCGCGGGATTGGGGAATTGCGGGTGAAGGAATGTGACCGCATTAATGCGATGGCGCGCGGGCTGGAAGCGATGGGGGTTAGGGTTGAAGAAGGCGACGATTACCTGATCGTTCACGGGCAGGATGGAGAGGTTGAAGGTGGCGGCATGGCTCAGACCCATTTTGACCACCGCATCGGCATGTCATTCCTATGTATGGGGTTGGCCACAAAACAGCCTGTCAGCATTGATGAGGGGGCGGCTATTGCCACCAGCTTTCCTATTTTTGAAGAGTTGATGAAAGGCTTGGGGGCCAGTATCATACGGAGTAACCGGTAACACTCATGGCACGGTTCTGGAAATTTTACTGGGCTTTAACCGCCATAACACTTGGGCTTTATCTGACCATGGGTATCTGGTCATTACCCAAAATCGGCAGCATTGCCGACGGAATGATGGCATTTGATCTACGCCCTTTTGGTTATGATACACAATATGCGCAATCTTTTCTATATGCGCTGTTTAAAGACGGCCCCGAAGGGCGTGATTTTTATCTGAATGTACAGCAGAGACTGGATTTCATTTTCCCGGCCGCATCCGGTCTGTTGATCTTAACAACAATCCACATATTTTCAACGGGCTTTGCCCCCTTACTGCGATCATGCCTGCTGATATTACCCTTTTTCGGAACAGCATTTGACTATGCCGAAAATTTCTATGTAGGGGCAATGTTGCGTAAGCTTCCCGACCTGCCGGACACAGCTACGGTCCATACTGCCAGCACAATGACAATGCTTAAATCAGGTTTTGTTACTGTTTCTTTGCTTGTTATGATTGTATTGATATCAAGGGCAATAATCACACGCAGGAAGGTTGCTAAATGAGCTTCACAGTTGCAATAGACGGCCCTGCGGCCTCGGGCAAAGGCACGATTTCACGCGCTATTGCCAGGCATTTCGGCTTTGCCCATCTTGATACCGGCCTGCTTTATCGCGCCGTCGGCAAGAAAACCCTGACCCATGGTGACAGCCCTGAGATGACCACAAAACTGGCACAAGACCTGACACCGCAAGACCTGAACGCCGATGATCTGCGCACTGCGGAAGTGACCCAAGCCGCCAGCCGCATTGCGGTTATTCCTGCCGTGCGCACTGCCCTTGTGGATTTCCAGAAAACCTTTGCCAAACAACCCTGTGGCGCGGTTCTGGACGGCCGTGATATTGGCACGGTGATCTGCCCCGAAGCGGATGTCAAACTGTTCGTTATTGCCGGGGCCGACGTGCGCGCAGAGCGGCGGTTCAAAGAGCTTTTGGCCAAGGGTGAAGCGGTTACTTATGAAGGGGTTTTGCGCGACATCAAAGCCCGCGATGCCCGTGATGCGGGGCGTGATGTGGCCCCGATGATTGCCGCCGAAGATGCGCATGTTTTAGACACATCAAAAATGTCGATAGATCAGGCGGTGGCGGCGGCGATTGCGGTTATCAACGCCAAGCGTACGGTTGGGTAAGGCTTTGGAAAACCCCAGAAACACCGCGTATGACTGCGGATATACCCAGAAAGGTTAACGCCGGCCCATGACCAGGATTATTTTATTCAACAAACCCATGGGCGTGCTGTCGCAATTCACCGACAAGGGTACGCAAGGGTCAGCGCGTAAAACCTTGTCCGAATTTATCGATGTGAAAGATGTTTACGCAGCGGGGCGATTGGACAAGGATAGCGAAGGCCTGTTGGTGCTGACGGATAATGGCCGCTTGCAAAGCCGCATCAGTGATCCGAAGTTCAAAACCGAAAAAACCTATTGGGTGCAGGTCGAGGGCGTGCCGTCGGCGGCGCAAATTCAACAATTGCGCGACGGGGTGAAGCTGAAGGACGGCATGACGCGGCCTGCAAAGGTTTTGCGCATGGATGAGCCAAGTGGCCTGTGGCCGCGCACCCCGCCGGTGCGGTTTCGCAAGTCTGTGGCCGACAGTTGGCTGGAGATCAGCATTTCCGAGGGCCGCAACCGCCAAGTGCGCCGCATGACGGCGGCGGTGAACTGCCCGACCCTGCGGCTGATCCGCTACCGCGTCGGGGAGTGGACGATTGACGGGATTGGAAACGGGGAATGGATTGCAGGGTAGTCCTGACAGACAAAGCCTTATGCGACCTGTTTGTTGCGGTTGACCAGCCTGCGGCCAAAATCATTACTGGGTTTTTCAATCACCAGATAGGTGACTGCGGACAGTGCCACTGTAATGCCGTAGACGATAATGAAATTGAACAGGTTTGATGCGGTTGTGAAATCATAGGTCTTCAGAACAGAGAGGACTATATAGTGCCACAGATACAGGCTGTAGCTGATCGAGCCTAAAAACAGCATCGGTTTCAGGGTCAGGAATTTTGTTAAAAGCGGCATTCTGTCCGCAGTTAGAAAAATCACAATAAGGGTGGTTGTCAGCCCCATGGCATCGCCCCTGGCCCCGAAGTTATATGTCATCGACAGGGCGTAAAGTATCAGGGCAAACCAGATCCATAATTTGGGCTGGATGGATTTTAGTTGTTCAAAGCGGGGTCGTATATGAAAGGCGAGTACGCCTAAAAAGAACAGGTGGCCGTATTTGACCGGCATCCAGCTTATCGGCAGCGAGGTGCCGACCCATTTTTTGGATATAAACGCGAGTATGCCGGTCAGGATGTAAATCAGAGCAATGGCGCGCAGGGTGTTTTTCAGGGTGCTGCCGAAAACGATCAGGGCCGGCATGAATATGTACCAGAAAACCTCGATCGGGATCGACCATTCTACGCCAAGGATGGAATTTGCGATTTTATAGTCTAGAAAGCTGAGCATGCTCAGGTGCATCGCCAGATTGTAGAGGTCGGGCTTTGAGCCGAATTTCAGCATCCATACCGGATGGCCGATGATGTTTGTGGTGATCAGCAAAAGACCCGTACAAATTATAAACCAATAAAGCGGTAGAATACGGGCAAGACGGCGTGTCAGGTAGGCGCGGTAATCGCGGGCATCGGTAAATGTTTTGGCAATGGTGAAACCGGAGATGACAAAGAATATTTCGACACCGTATTTACCCGCAGATGAAAAGGCTTGCCCGAGGGGGCCAAAATCGGAAAATGCTGCGGTGTGAACCATCACCACCATGCTTGCAGCAATGGCGCGCATTCCGGTGATAAAATTTGTATCGCCGTAATTGCGAAGAAAAACCGTTTGTGATGCCACGCGATTAGCCTTTTGCTGAGTTTCTGTTGTTTAGACAATGTTGTTCGGCGTAGGCAAGGCCCTATCGTAAGATCGGGGCCTGCGTGTGAGGGTTGCGCTTGCGTCCAACCCCGATTTGATCTATACGGCGCGCAGTCGTAAAGGCAGGGATACAAAATCCCAACTATAGCAGAGCAGGGTCGGGGTGTCTCGGCCCTTTGTGTGTTTGTGCTTTGCTTGGCCCGCGCGATTGAAACGAAACCCAAAAGACCGGCGGAACCAACCGTTAGGCCCGAAAAAATGTAACGAAGGAACGATATATATGTGCGCTAAAGCGACAATGGAAGAATTTGAAGCCCTCTTAGAGGAATGCTTCGACGTAGACACACCTAGTGAAGGTAGTGTCGTCAAAGGCAAAGTCATCGCAATTGAAGCGGGTCAAGCCATCATCGACGTAGGCTATAAAATGGAAGGCCGCGTTGATCTTAAAGAATTTGCAAATCCTGGCCAAGCCCCTGAAATTGAAGTGGGTGACAGCGTAGAGGTTTACCTTGAGCGTGTTGAAAACGCCCAGGGTGAAGCGGTTATTTCGCGTGAAAAAGCCCGCCGTGAAGAAGCATGGGATCGTCTGGAAGCAGCATACGA
>JASFZB010000047.1:0-51369 GCA_045046705.1 Rhodobacterales bacterium
ATGTTCACCGGTTATGGCAAGCGGTTTTCCATCGGATGTTACCTGAAGGGTAATACCCCCATCGGTTTTTTCAACGCTGTTGTAGGTTAAGCCCTTAAGCACCGTAATGCCCTCGGTCTGAAAATATTCGGTCAGGGCCGCGCTGATCTCTGGCTCTGCCTCTGGCAAAAGCCCCCGACGGGTGACGATTGTCACGGCTGACCCGGCACGGGCAAAAATCTGGGCAATCTCGACCCCGATATAACCACCGCCCATTATGACAAGCGACGCTGGCAACGCATCCAGTTGCAAAGCGGATGTACTATCCAGATAATCTACGTCATCCAGACCGGGAATATCAGGCACATGTTGGCGCGACCCCGTGGCGATAATAATTTTCTTTGCCTGAAAGGCGACCCCGTTTACAGTCAGCCCGCCGTTTTCATCAAAACTTGCGGCCCCTTCAATATAGGAAATATTGTTATAGCCTGGTAACACGTCGACATATTTTGCCACACGCAAATCATCTACCAAGGCCTGCTTTTGCGCGATAATTGCCTTCCAGTCGGTAATTTCAGCCGACGCTTCAATGCCGTCAAACCGATTAGCGACATGGGTTATATGCAGTGTTTCCATGGCTCGGATCATGGCTTTTGATGGCACACAGCCAACATTCACACATGTGCCGCCAATAGTGCCGTGGCCGATCAAGGCAACACGCGCCCCTTCATTGGCAGCGGTAATTGCTGCGGAAAACCCTGCGGATCCTGCACCAATAACGATCATATCAAAATCTTTTTTCATGGCTGTTTTCTTTCTATTTAACAGGGCTGTTTGTGGCACTACGGCGCAACCACAGCGCGTAAAGGGCCACGCCTAAAGCCGAGCCAATTGAGATGCGCAAGGCCATGCGGAATTCAAGCCAGATCAGCAGGGCGGATAGTGCTATTGCCGCGATAGTTACAATGGATTTTGGATTTGGGCCAAGCTTGCCGGATTGCAACCATAGCGCATATGCGACAACGGCCAAGGACGCAAACATCAGAGGGAACAATGCATAATCCAGCCAACCTATATAGGCCGACAACCCGACACCTGCAAACACCAGCACCAAAAGCGGGGTAAAACAGCACAAGGCTGCGATAACAGAGCCTATCATGCCCCTGCGCAACAGTTTCTTATCATTCATGTTGTGTTCTTTCTTTTATTTTCCGATAGGTGTCATTTTGGGATTTCTGATAACTTTTATAGGCTAAAATAAGGATACCCGCCGCGACAGCCACAAGCCCGGACATCAGGATGTTGTTGCCGGTAAACCAGGTGGCAGCACCTGCGATCAGACTTCCAAGCACAATACTGCCACTGCAACACACGATCACAACAGGTGCCGCGATCAATGTTGCCATCACCATACCAAGACTAGCATCTTTCATAATGGGTAATCTCCGGTTTTCATGAATCAGACGCCTGACTTTCCACAACAACCCCGGGATAGCCGTATTCATCAGGCGCATCGGCAATGGCTTTCGGTGTTGTTTTTGCATCGTCGTAGCTGACAACAAAAATTGCGGTTTGCGCCGCTTCATCATAGGCACCATTCACAATCTGAACGCTGTCAACAGAGGTTATCGCTTGTGCCGCGATGGAAGGGCAGGACGGGCAGGTCAATCCGCTGACCTTGATCTTGGCTTGCTGCTCTGCCGCAAACACGGCAGTTGAGGACAAAAGACCTACAACTACGGTTGTTAGTAAATATTTCATTTTGCTTCCTTTCCTTAAAAACTAAGAATGTAAGGGGTTATATAGGGGAATATCATAGCGATAACTGTTACCCCTGTGGCCAGCCACAGGGACGCTTTCATAAAACGGCGGTTAATCGGACGGGCGCAGGCCGTACCTTCGTCACAGTTGCCTGCTTCTGCTCGGCGGACTTTCCAAAACCCGTATCCGATGAATGCGCTGGCAGCGAAAAAAGTGTACCATTTGTAGGCGTATAATGCGGTCAGTTGCGCGATCCAGACACCGCCAACGCCCAAACTGACCAGAACAAGCGGCAGGATGCAACATGACGTCATCGCCAATGCCCCCAACAAGCTGCCTGCGGTTGCTACGCAACTGCCGGTATCTTGTGGATTTTGATGCCCATCAAGTCGTAAATCTTCGGAAAATGTCATGGGTGATAAGCCTCACTTGTATTGATTCCCTTATTGATACAGTCTGTAGGGAATACAGACTCAAGAGGTTTATTATGTCTTTGTCAAAAAATAACGTTCGGGCGAATTGTCTGTTCAGGAATGATCTGGCGCGTAAAACCGGGTGCAATCTGGAAACGATCCGGTATTATGAAAATATCGGCGTGATGCCGGAACCGCCACGAACATCAAAGGGCTATCGTTGCTATGATACATCGCATGTCTCACGGCTAAGTTTTGTTATGCGGGCCCGCGATTTGGGATTTACTCTTGAAGAAATTCGAAGCCTTTTGATGCTGGTCGACGGGGGCGCGCAAACCTGCGCCGAAGTTCAAGGCATAGCTCAAAAGCACCTGGACAGTGTAGTTGCAAAAATAAAAGACCTTAACCGGATCAAACGTGTCCTCTCCGGGACAATTGCACACTGCACCGGCAGTGACGTGCCCGAATGCGCAGTGATAGACGCGCTGACATCTGGCACTTCCTTGGGGGATGAACGGTAAGGCAACGGCAATCCTTGAAAGTTTTTTATTTCCGGTGACAGCTTAATCGGTTAAAATTATATGGATACGGAAACTAACCGATTCGCGCTGATTGCGCAAAAACCCGATAAAACCGTGCATTTTGCGCAAAATCCCCATGTTTTAGCCCTTGTCATCGCAACGCGATCTGCCATACGACCCCCTTGCCTGAAAATTTATCGGGTGATACCCTAGACACACCTTAGCACCAAGGATCGGTGCGTTATACGGAGGACACTGTTCTGGCTGAACGTGTTGAGGCAGCAAATCCTGCCAGTAAAAATATACCGAACATGTCGATGCTCGATCTGATTCTGAACTCCCTTCAAGACGGCAAAGCGGAAGACATTGTAACGATTGATTTGCATGGTAAATCGCAAATCGCGGACTATATGGTTGTAGCGTCCGGTCGTTCATCGCGTCAGGTTGCGGCCATCGCGGAAAAGCTGTCGGAACGTCTGAAACAAAACACCGGCGTGATAACGCGCGTTGAAGGCAGTGGCACGGGGGATTGGGTTCTGTTGGATGCGGGCGACATTATCGTTCACATTTTCCGCCCCGAAGTGCGCGAGTTTTACCAGCTTGAAAAAATGTGGCTGCCAATGGGCGGGCCTGAAGGCGCATAGCTTATGCGTGTGCAACTTTGCGTCGTGGGCCGCTTGCGTGGCGGCCCCGAAAAAGACCTGATCAACGATTACCTGACCCGCTTTGAACGCAGTGGCCGTAGCTTGGGCTTTACCGGAGCTTCAATCCTTGAGGTGGAAGACAAAAAAGGCGGCGGGCAGCAGGCAGAAGCAGAACTGCTGCTGAAATCCATCCCCAAAGGGGCGGTAATCGTCACGCTGGATGAACGCGGCAAATTGCAAACATCCCCCGAATTTGCCAAACAACTGGCAGGCTGGCGCGACAATGGCGCGCCCACCGTGTGCTTTGTTATCGGCGGGGCTGACGGATTGACCAAAGAACTGCGCAATCAAGCCCACGCTTCCATATCCTTCGGCAAAATGGTCTGGCCTCACATGCTGGCGCGGGTCATGCTGTGCGAACAGCTCTACCGCGCGGCAAGCATTTTGGCGGGCAGTCCGTATCATCGGGTTTAAACCACAGCCGCCCGTTCAATTTCCGCTTCACTAAACCCGTACTTCCCCGCAAAACGCAGGCGTGCCGCAATCAGCCGTGGATCATCTGGGCGCAGGCCCATGGTGCGGATAAATTCCATGCGTTGTTGTGATTTCAGGGTGTCGCGGTCAATCGCAGTCCCCATCACCCGGTCGATGATCTGCCCGCCCGGCGACACATGAAACCACTTGGAAAAATCGCGAAAATGATGCTGGTTGTGCAATGTGGTGACATGGCGTTCCAACCAGACTTTAGGCACATTCAGATGCGCCGTCATGTGGAACCATTCATAAAGCAAAAACGTGCCCACCCCGCCGACAAGCACCACAATAGCGGCAATGGGCAGGGCGAGTGTGGTGGCAAAAGACAGCGCAGCCCATAGGGCCAGAAAGTTAAAACACAGCATCGGTATGGCAAACCAGACAGGGACGAAAAACAGCTCTTTATTGGTCGGGAAATCATGGTGGCCGTAATGCACCTGATAAAGCAGATCAAACTGCCACTGTTTTTCGGGTGCCGGAAAATGGAACAGAAAACGGTGGATGGAGTATTCGTTCAACATCTGCACAATAATGCCCAAAGGCACCAGCAACCAGACCCAAGCGGGGCCGGTTAGCAACGCAATTATCATTCCCACAGCCACGGCACAGGTCATGACCTGAACGGATATGTGGCTGTACATCAGCTTTAGACGTTCCATGATATTGCTCCCTTACCGCTCACAGTATAAAGCAGCTTTCGGGCTGGTCAAATCGGAACGTGGCGTCATCATGCACGGTTGAACCTTTTTGCTGGTGGGCTTAAGTAAGGCCTGAAGCCAAAGGAAGCCGACCATGACCACACCCAAACCCGTTATTTTGTGTATTCTTGACGGTTGGGGCCTGCGGGATACGGTTGAAAACAATGCACCCGCCCTGGCTGACACGCCTAACTTCGACCGCATCATGGCAAATTGCCCTGCATCCACATTGATCACTTACGGGCCGGATGTGGGCCTGCCTGTCGGACAGATGGGTAATTCAGAAGTGGGCCATATGAACATAGGCGCAGGGCGGATCATCGCGACCGATCTGTTTCGCATTCAAGGTATAATCGCGCGCGATGAATTTGCCGCGTTACCTGCCATTCAGCGGTTTATTGCTGCGATGAAAACGTCCGGCGGCACAGCGCATCTGGCAGGGGTTCTGTCGGACGGTGGGGTGCACAGCCATATCGATCATATGATTGCGGCAGCGAACGCCATCGCCGCCGCAGGTGTGCCTGTGGCTTTGCACCTGTTCGGTGACGGACGCGATGTGGCTCCGAAGTCGGCAAATGGATATTTGACCCATTTGGAAGCGGAAATGCCCAAAGAGGCAAGGCTGGCAAGTTTTTCAGGGCGTTATTATGCGATGGATCGCGACAATCGTTGGGAGCGCGTGAAATTGGCGTATCGCGCTATTGTCAAAGGGGAAGGGCCGCTCGCGGCTCGGGCCCAAGATGTGATTGCCTCGGGATATGAAGCGGGCATCACGGACGAGTTTTTTATCCCAACGGTATTGGGTGATTACACCGGTATGAACGACGGTGACGGTTTGTTGTTCCTGAATTTTCGGGCCGACCGTGCCCGCGAAATCCTGTCCGCCATTGCTGACCAGGATTTCAGCGGTTTTGAAACCGGCCCACGCCCGAAGCTGGCGATCGTCAGCGGTTTTGCGCAATACTCGAAACGTCACGATACCTACATGGATTGTGTTTTTCCCGATCCCGAAATCAAGAATACGTTGGGCGAATGGGTGTCGAAACACGGACTGAAACAGCTTCGCATTGCCGAAACCGAGAAATACCCGCATGTGACGTTTTTCCTGAATGGCGGCGTTGAACAACCCGCCACAGCCGAAGACCGCTATCTGGCCCCCAGCCCGAAAGTGGCGACCTATGATATGCAACCAGAAATGTCTTCGGCGGAAGTGACAGGCCATTTGGTGGCGGCGATAAATTCAGGTAAATACGATCTGATTGTAGTGAATTACGCCAACCCCGATATGGTCGGGCATACCGGTGATCTGGCTGCCGCCATGGCGGCTTGCCATGCTGTTGATACGGGGTTGGGACAAGTGTTGGAAGCCTTGCAGGATCAAGGTGGCGCGATGATCGTTTGTGCTGATCACGGCAATTGTGAAACCATGGTGAACCCCGAAACCGGCGCGCCACATACGGCGCATACCTTGAATCCTGTGCCTGTGGTCTTGATCGGCGGGCCAAAAGGGGTCAAGCTGCGCTCAGGCGGGCGGTTGGCCGATTTGGCACCCAGTTTGCTACAACTGATGGGACTTGAGAAACCCAGCGAAATGACAGGCGAAACTCTGATTTGTTAAACAGGTTTACAGCAACGGTTTTGATTGCCACAGTGAGTGCCATCATTGTGCCTATGGCTGCGGCTGCCGGCTCCCCGATGCAATTGGCAAAAACCGCGGCAACCGAGTTAAAGGCAGCAGCGATAACCCTGCAAAAAGCCAAAAAATCCAATGACCGCGTCGCAGCCCTTAGTCAGACTGTTCGGGCCTATGAAGATGGTCTGCGGGCGGTGCGCGAAAGCCTGCGGGCCGCCACAATCCGTGAACATGTGCTGCGGCGCGAATTGACAAATCGCCGCGATCAAATCAGCAAATTGCTGGGCGTTTTGCTAACCATGCAACGTGCCAGCACGCCGATGTTGATGATCCATCCCGCAGGGCCGCTGGGGACAGCCCGATCGGGTATGATAATGTCGCAGGTCACACCTATGTTGCAGGCCCAAGCAGAAGAGTTGCGCTTGCAGGTGTCAGAACTGGCGGCACTGGGCAACTTGCAAAAGAAAACCGAAACCCGTTTGGAAGATGGGTTGAAAGGTGCCCAAGATGCCCGTGTTGCCCTTGCCAGTGCCATCAGCGAGCGTACCGAATTACCAATTCGTTTCGCCGCGGATCCGGTACGCACCCAGATTTTAGCCGATAACAGTAAATCGCTAAGCGTTTTTGCCAATGGCTTGACCGACATCCCATTGGATGAAGGGCAAAGCCCGAAGGCTTCTTTCAAGACCTTCAAGGGCAAGTTGCCATTACCTGTAGCCGGTGCTTTGCTGCGCGACTTCAACGAAACAGATGCCGCCGGCATAAAACGCCCCGGCATCGTTGTTACCGCCCGCCCGCTGTCCCTTGTCACCGCCCCTATCGCCGCAACAATACGCTTTGTCGGCGCGTTTCTGGACTATGGCAAAGTTGTTATTCTGGAGCCCGAGCCCGAATATTTGATGGTCATAGCCGGCCTTGACCAAATATATGTAGAGTTCGGGCAAATCATAAATACCGGCGATCCAATAGGGCTTTTGGGCGGAAAACAGCCTGAGGCTCAAGATTTTTTGATCGAAGCGTCAAAAGGTGGTGGCACTATTGGTCAAGAATCGCTCTATATAGAAATAAGAAACAATGGTAAGCCAGTTGATCCGATAAACTGGTTTTCAATTAGCAATATTTAGGAAAGCAAAATGAAAAAACTATTTTTAGCAGCCGCAACTGGCACAATGGCGGGCTTTTTGCTGACGGCTAACTTCACAGGTCCCCTTATTGCGCAAGAAACGGCCCAGACAAAATCGACCTATGAACAACTTGATCTGTTCGGAAGTGTGTTTGAACGCATCCGCTCAAGTTATGTCGAGGAAGTGGATCAGAAAAAGCTGATCGAAGCGGCAATTAAAGGGATGCTGACATCGCTTGACCCGCATTCCAACTTTATGGCGGCAGATGACTTTAACAGCATGCAAGTGCAAACGCGCGGTGAATTCGGCGGCCTTGGTATAGAGGTAACCCAGGAAAACGGCTTTGTTAAAGTCATCACCCCGATTGACGATACACCGGCACAAAAGGCGGGCATTAAATCGGGTGATTTTATAACAAAAGTGGACGGTAAACCCGTAGTGGACATGTCGCTGAATGATGCGGTTAAACTGATGCGCGGGCCGGTTGGATCGGAAATCACTCTGACAATCGTGCGCGAAGGCACGACGGATCCTTTTGATGTCAAAATCGTGCGTGACAAGATCAAGGTCAAGGCAGCCAAGGTGCGTCTGGAAGGTAGCACCGTTGTGATGCGGCTGTCGGGTTTTACCGAACAAACCTATGAAAATATGAAAGACGGGATTGCCAAACAGGTAAAGGAAGCGGGCGGCATAGATAAGGTCGACGGCTTTGTTCTTGACTTGCGCAACAATCCGGGCGGTTTGCTGACCCAAGCAGTGCTGGTTTCCGATGCGTTTCTGGAAAAAGGCGAGATCGTTTCAACCCGCGGCCGCAATCCACAAGACAGTGACCGGCGCAATGCCAAACCGGGTGATCTGACCAATGGCAAGCCTTTGGTTGTGTTGATCAATGGTGGCTCGGCATCGGCCTCTGAAATTGTGGCGGGGGCTTTGCAGGATCATCACCGTGCCGTGGTGATCGGCACCAGAAGCTTTGGCAAAGGCTCGGTTCAAACCATCATGCCGCTTCAGGGTGGTGCTGGCATCAAGCTGACAACGGCACGTTATTACACGCCGTCAGGCCGCTCTATTCAGGCTTTGGGCATTTCACCCGATATTCTGGTTCAGCAACACATATCCAAAAAACCGGGCGAAGATATTGCAAAAAATCCAAACCAACTGTTCGAGTCCGATTTGCGCGGTGCTTTGAAAAACAATACCTTGACCGAAGACCAGAAGAAGCAGTTGGAAGCCGAACGCAAAGCCCAGCAAGCGGCTGCCAAGTTGCGTGAAAAAGACTATCAATTATCCTATGCCATTGATGTCTTGAAGGGCATGAGCGTTTTAAGTGAAGCCAACTAATGACCCGGGATGAGATACGCGCACTCCCCTATCGACTGAACGTCGGCATGATGATTTGCAATCATGATGGCGGCATCTTTGCAGGCCAGCGACTTGATAGCTCAGCCAAAGCTTGGCAAATGCCGCAAGGCGGGGTTGAAAAAGGCGAAGACCCGCAAGCGGCGGCTTTACGCGAGATGGAAGAAGAAACCGGCATTCCGGCCAGTGCCGTGACCGTTCTGGCTGAAACCGCCGATTGGATACCTTACGATCTGCCACATCATCTCGTGCCAAAACTTTGGAAGGGCCGCTATCGCGGGCAAAAACAAAAGTGGTTCTTGATGCGGTTTCACAGCAGCGATGACCTGATCAATATCGAAACCGAAGTGCCTGAATTCAGTGCTTGGAGCTGGCTGCCGCCCGAAGAACTGCTGGATCTGATCGTTCCGTTCAAACGTGATACTTACGCGCGTGTCATCCGAGAGTTTCAGGCCCAGTTGGCCTGAAACGTCCATATCAACAGGAAAGCGTTCTTTGAACCGCATCCTGCCATTGGGCATAGTCTTTTTGTCTAACCACGTCGTCCAATGACGGCTCAAAGCGGTGTTCAAGCTGCCACTCTTTTTTGAACGCGTCCGGTTCGGGATATAAACCAACCGCCAAACCGGCCAGATAAGCCGCCCCTTTGGCTGTGGTTTCGGTCACAACTGGGCGATCGACGGGGGCATTCAACTGATCCGCCAGATATTGCATCGTCCAGTCGCTTACCGTCATGCCGCCATCCACACGCAATACCGTGTCGGTTCCCCAATCCCAGTCCTTGCGCATGGCTTCCAGCAAATCACGGGTTTGAAATGCCACGCTTTGCAGGGCCGCTTTGGCCAGTTCCTTTGGCCCCGAATTTCGCGTCAACCCGTATATGGCCCCGCGACAGTCTGCATCCCAATACGGCGCACCCAGCCCGGTGAAAGCCGGAACGATAACCACGGATTGCCCCACGTCGGCGGCCTCGGCCAGACTTTGGGTTTCATTTGCACTGTCAATAATCCCCAGCCCGTCACGCAACCATTGCACCACAGCCCCGGCAATAAAGATCGAGCCTTCCAGCGCATAAGTTGGTTGCCCGTTCAACTGATAGGCAATGGTAGTCAGCAGCCGGTTTTTTGACTGCACCGTTTGCGTGCCTGTGTTCAGCAATGCAAAACATCCGGTGCCGTAGGTTGATTTCATCATCCCCACATCAAAACAGGCTTGCCCTACGGTGGCCGCCTGCTGGTCGCCTGCAACGCCGCGAATGGGGATGGCGGCCCCAAAAATATCCGCCTTTGTTTCACCAAAATCGCCCGAGCTGTCACGCACATCGGGCAACATATTTGCAGGCACATCAAACAGGGTCAGCAAATCAGAGTCCCATGCGCCATCGTGAATATTATAAAGCATGGTGCGCGATGCGTTGGTTGCATCCGTTGCGTGCACAACGCCCCCCGTCAGACGCCAGATCAAAAAGCAGTCAATAGTGCCGCACAACAATTCGCCGGCTTCGGCACGCGCCCGCACCCCTTTCACATTATCCAGTATCCAGTTTATTTTTGTAGCGGAAAAATACGGATCCAGCAGCAGGCCGGTTTTTTCCGTAACCGTCGGTTCATGCCCTTTGGTCTTTAAGCCCGCACAATAACCCGAAGTGCGCCTGTCTTGCCAAACAATTGCATTATATACCGCTTCCCCGGTAGTCTTATCCCAAACCACAACCGTTTCACGTTGGTTCGTAATGCCAATTGCTGCCACTTTTTTGGTTAAAGCCTGCTGACAGGTTTCTAGGGTCGTAGCCCATATTTCTTCCGGATCATGTTCTACCCAACCATCTTTCGGAAATATCTGGCGGAACTCTTTTTGACCCGTCGCAACGGGGCTCAAATCGGCATCAAACAAAATCGCCCGGCTGGAAGTCGTGCCCTGATCTATTGCTAATATATAACTCACGGCATCGCCTTTTTCATCCAAACATCCAGCCCGTCCACCTGCTTATCTGTCATCCGCAGCCCAAGCTTGCTTCTGCGCCAAACCACATCTTCCGCCGTCTGGGCCCATTCATGTTCAATTAACCATTTAACCTCGATTTCAGTTAAACCTGAACCGAAATTCCTGCCCATTTGCTTGGCAGACCTCAAACCGTTCAGCATTTCACTGGCTTTGGTGCCGTATGATTTGAACATGCGGCGCACCTGACCCTCATCTAGAAACGGGAAATCCTGGCGGAATTGCGCAATCAGATCGTCTTTTTGCTGCAAGGCAAAATCACCACCCGGTAAATGCGCGTGATGCGTCCAGGGCTTGCCGATCATCTGGGTATAGGGGGCAAGTTCCGCTGCAACCTCTTCCGAGAGTTTTCGATACGTCGTAATTTTACCGCCGAATATGTTGATCAACGGGCTGCCCTCTATTTCGCGCACTTTGATCTCGTAATCGCGTGACGCAGATTTTGCGTCACCCCCTTCACTGTCATGCAAGGGGCGCACGCCTGCATAGCTCCAGACAATGTCATCGGTCGAGATTTTCTTTTTGAAGTTTTTCGAGATCACATCACATAGATAAGCCGCCTCTTCAGGGCTGCATTGCGGATTGCTCGGATCACCCTTGTGATCCACATCCGTCGTGCCGATCAGAGTGAAATCATTTTCATACGGGATGGTAAACACCAACCGCCCGTCTGCAATTTGAAAGAAATAAGCCCGATCGTGGTCATATAGTTTCGGGATAACAATATGCGAGCCGCGCACCAGACGAATACTTTCCGGCGTTTCGGTTTTCAACCGATCTTCGATTATGCTTTTAACCCATGGCCCACCCGCATTGACAAGCACCTTTGCCTCAATTCGCTTGGTCTTGCCCGAGCGTATGTCTTTCACATTGGCCACCCAATGCCCGTCTTTCGGTTTGGCGGACTGGAACCGGGTGCGCACCATAATCTGCGCACCGCGATCCGCAGCATCACGCGCATTCAGCACCACCAAGCGGGCATCATCCACGGCGCAATCGGAATATTCAAAGCCGACCTTGATGCTGTCAACCAAAGGGGCACCCAATGGGCCTTTGTCCAGGTTTACGGTTTTTGTCGGCGGCAGCATTTTACGGCCTCCGATATAATCATAAATAAACAGCCCTGCACGCAGCATCCATTTGGGACGCATCCCTTTAAGATGCGGAATGATAAAGCGCATGGGCCAGGCGATATGCGGCATGTTGCGCAGCAGAATTTCGCGCTCGATCAATGCTTTTCTGACCAGCCCGAACTCGTAATATTCAAGATACCGCAAACCACCGTGAAACAGTTTGGTGGACGAAGACGATGTCTCGCCCGCCAAATCACCCTGCTCAACCAGCGCAACCTTCAGCCCGCGCCCAACCGCATCACGCGCAATACCGCAGCCGTTTACACCGCCACCAATTACCAAAACATCGTATTGTTCCAAAACATAGATCTCTTTGCTTGTGTTCGTCGCAAGCCTAAACCCGCTTGTAAATACAGTCACCCCAATTCTTGCAATTTGCTTGATTTTGACGCGATGTTCCAACATTGTAATCGAAATTCGAACGGAGATATATCATGCGAACACGCGCCGCCGTTGCCCTTGAGGCCGGAAAACCTCTTGAGATCATGGACGTGAACCTGGAAGGCCCGAAAGCCGGTGAGGTTCTGGTGGAAATCAAAGCCACAGGGATATGCCACACGGATGAATTCACCCGTTCAGGGGCTGACCCCGAAGGCCTGTTTCCCGCCATTTTGGGCCATGAAGGTGCCGGCATCGTGCTAGAAGTCGGCCCCGGTGTTACCAGCCTTAAACCCGGCGATCATGTGATCCCGTTATACACGCCGGAATGCCGGGAATGCGAATATTGTCTGAACCCGAAAACCAATCTCTGCCAAGCTATCCGCAGCACTCAGGGTCAGGGTCTTATGCCCGATGGCACAAGTCGCTTTTCGATGTTGGATGGCACCCCGATCCTGCATTACATGGGCTGCTCCACATTCGCCAATTACACGGTTCTGCCGGAAATTGCGCTGGCTAAGGTACGCAAGGACGCGCCGTTCGATAAAATCTGCTATATCGGCTGCGGCGTGACCACCGGCATCGGCGCGGTGATTAACACGGCCAAGGTTGAAATCGGCAGCACCGCGATTGTGTTCGGGTTGGGCGGGATCGGCTTGAATGTGGTTCAAGGCTTGCGGCTGGCAGGGGCCGATAAAATCGTTGGGGTCGATATGAACGTCGGCAAGATTGAAATGGCAACACGTTTCGGCATGACCGATTTTGTGAACCCCTCAACGGTGAAGGGTGACCTGGTCGGGCATCTGGTGGAACTGACTGGCGGCGGGGCCGACTACACCTTTGACGCCACCGGCAATGTGGGCGTGATGCGCACCGCTCTTGAAAGCGCACACAAAGGTTGGGGTGAAAGCATTATCATCGGCGTCGCCCCTGCGGGGGCGGAAATTTCGACCCGTCCCTTCCAACTGGTAACGGGCCGTGTATGGCGCGGCACCGCGTTTGGCGGCGCACGCGGGCGTACAGATGTGCCGAAGATCGTTGACTGGTATATGGACGGCAAGATCGAGATCGACTCGATGATCACCCATAAAATGCCGCTCGATGACATCAATAAAGGTTTTGATTTGATGCATGCAGGAAAATCCATTCGCGCGGTAGTGGAGTTTTAAGCTGACCCATATTCGCAAAGCGGAAAAACAGGATCATCCGGCTATCTGGGCGATCCTTAAGCCGATTTTCAGGGCCGGGGAAACCTATGCACTTGACCCGGATATATCACAATCCGATGCGCTGGCGTTTTGGTGTGGCGGAACACACACATCATTTGTCGCCGAACAATCCGGGCGCATTATCGGCAGCTATTACATCTGCCCCAACCAAGGCGGTAATGGCGGGCATATCTGCAACTGCGGGTTTGCCACCCATGAACAGGCACAAGGCAAAGGCAGTGCGCGTGCCATGCTGGAACATAGCCTGTCGATTGCACCCAAAATGGGGTTTAGTGCCATGCAGTTCAACTTTGTTCTGGGCAACAACAACCGCGCGGTTTCAATTTGGCAAAAATACGGGTTTAAGATTATTGGCCGGATACCGCAGGCGTTCAACCACCCGAAAGACGGATATGTAGATGCGCTTGTGATGTACAAAAGCGTGTAGCAATAAGTGTTTGGTTTGGCTGTGCACAGATGTATGATTGCAAAAGTTTACAGGGTAAGGGATAGAAATGGAACATTATGATTTGATCGTGATCGGCAGCGGGCCAGCGGGGCGTGCGGCGGCGATTCAGACGGCCAAACTACAACGCAAAGTTCTTGTGATTGAACGCAACCCGCGCATGGGCGGCGTTTCAGTGCATACCGGCACCATCCCGTCGAAAACCCTGCGCGAAACCGTGATGAACCTGTCTGGCTGGCGCGAACGTAGTTTTTACGGCCATTCGTATCGTGCAAAAGAAGCGATCAAAGCGGCTGATCTAAAAGAACGGTTACATAAAACGCTGGATTACGAAGTTGACATTCTGGAACACCAGTTCGCCCGTAACCATGTTGAAAGTATGACCGGGACAGCCCGGTTTACCGGTATGAATGAACTGGAGGTAAAAATAGCCGGCAACGAGCTTTGCCATCTGAGTGCCGACAAATTTCTTATCGCAACTGGCACACATACATACCGCCCGGATTATATCCCGTTCAATAAAACCACCATTGTTGATGGCGATGACCTGCTGGATATGCAAAACATACCGCGTAGCCTGATTGTGATCGGTGCCGGGGTGATCGGCGTTGAATATGCCACCATGTTCAGCGCATTGGACGTGCGGGTGACTTTGGTGGAACCGCGCCCGACATTTCTGGATTTCATCGACAAAACCCTGATCGCCGAATTTACCCAGCAAATCCGTACCAATGGTGTTGATATTCGCCTTGGATCCGAAGTTGAAAAGGTCGAAGACAGGGGTAGTTTTGTTGAAATTTCCATGGCCAATGGCCGCCATGTTCGGGCTGAAATGCTGTTGTTTGCAGCAGGCCGCATGGGCAGCACCCAAAGCTTGAACCTAAGTGTTCTGGGCCTTGAAACCGACAACCGCGGGCGACTGGATGTGAACCGCAAAACCTATCAAACAACAGTAAATCATATCTATGCCGCGGGTGATGTGATCGGGCATCCAAGCCTTGCCTCGACCTCTCTGCAACAGGGCCGCATTGCCGCGTGTCATGCGCTGGAAGTGCCGACCCTGCCTGAAAGCCCGTGGTTTCCTTACGGGGTTTACTCGGTGCCTGAAATGTCCACGGTTGGCATGTCCGAAGAAGAAGTGAACGGGCTGAACATTCCTTACGAAGTCGGTGTTGCACGATTTTCCGAAACCTCGCGCGGGCATATCATGGGGCTGGATCGAGGCATGTTGAAAATGCTGGTGTCCTTGAAAACACGGCGTTTGCTGGGCGTGCAAATCATTGGTGAAGGGGCGACGGAACTGATCCATATTGCGCAAGCGGTTTTGAACCTGAAGGGCACCGTGGATTATTTCGTGGAAAACACCTTCAACTATCCGACATTGGCTGAAGCCTATAAAGTTGCAGGTCTGGACGCCTTCAACCGCATGCCGATCCCTGATGAATACAAGATCAAACCTAAGCCGGCCAAAAGCGATAAATGACCCGTATTTTCGTAGATGCCGATGCCTGCCCCGTAAAGGATGAGGCCGTTCGCGTGGCCGAACGCCACGGCGCGAATATATTCATTGTTTCGAACGGCGGTCTGCGCCCGAACCTGCATCCTCTGGTCGAAAACGTGATTGTGCCCGATGGCCCCGATGTGGCCGATATGTGGATTGCGGATCGGGCCGGTTTGGGTGATGTGGTGGTGACAGCCGATATTCCACTGGCCGCCAAATGCATCGAAAACGACGCACAAGTGATCCAGCATAACGGCGAGGTCTTTACTAAAAGCAACATCGGAAACCGTTTGGCCACCCGTGATCTAATGACGGATTTACGCGCGGCTGATCCGTTCAGGCAGGGGGGTGGCAAACCATTTTCAAAAGCTGACAGATCACGGTTTTTGGATATGCTGGAACGTGAAATGCAAATCGCAAAAAGAAAGCTTCAGAAGTGACTGAAATAAAAGCGGTAATCTTCGATATTGGCAATGTGTTGATCGCATGGCAGCCGGAGCGGTTCTATGACGCTAGAATTGGCGTCTCTAAGCGCAAAAAAATGTTTGAAACAGTTGACCTACACGGCATGAATGATGTGATTGACAGTGGTGGCCCGTTCAAGGAAACGATTTACGCATGGGCCGAAAAATATCCTGAATTCAAGCCTGAAATCCGCATGTGGTTTGACCACTGGATTGAAATGGCAACGCCCGCGATTGACCTTAGCTGGGCCAGCCTGCGGGCTTTGCAAGCCAAGGGAATCCCGGTGTTTGCGCTGTCCAATTTCGGCATCGACAGCTTTCAATACGCAGAAACCCAATACCCCGACTTGGGCCTATTTGATCAGCGGTATATATCCGGCCATATGGGCGCAATCAAACCTGCTGCAGAGATATATGAAATGGTAGAAAATGCGTGTGGCTTTGCCCCGGAAACGCTACTGTTCACCGATGATCGGCAGGAAAACATTAACGCCGCCAGCCAGCGCGGATGGCATACGCATCTGTTTGACGGGGCTGAAATGTGGGTGGACTGTTTGGTTAAACACAGGCTTTTGCAAGAAAAAGATATAAGGATTTAAAACATGAGCATACCAATCATCGGTTTCGAAGATATGGACAAAATCCTGACGTGGGCAGATGTCACGGACGCAATGTTGGCAGGTCACAAGCTACCCAAAGCCAGCCTGTCAGACGGGTTGGTTTACCGCGGTGACGATACACTTTTATCGCGTGCCGCATGGATTGACGGCTTGGGGGCACTGGTGAAAAGTGCCACGATCGTGCCTGATAATAGCGCGAAATCCATCCCGATGGTCAATGGCGGTGTGATGCTTTTTGATGATGAAACCGGCCAGTTGGAGGCCTTGGTTGATTTTCATTTGGTAACAAAATGGAAAACTGCGGGTGACAGTTTGCTGGGGGCAATGCTTCTGGCGCGCCCTTACTGCAAAGATATTTTGATTGTGGGTGCTGGCACGGTTTCGCGAAATATGGTTTCAGCCTATGCCAGTATTTTCCCGGAGGCCCGGTTTCAAGTCTGGAACCGTAGCCCTGAAAATGCCGCCAAGATGGTGGCTGATCTGTCCAGCGCCCATGATATATCGCAGGCAAATGACTTGGCCAAAGCGGTCACAAATGCCGACATCATCAATTGCGCCACCATGTCCAGTGCCCCGGTTATCGACGGCGCGTGGTTGCGCCCCGGTCAACATCTGAACCTTATCGGCGCGTACCGTCCCGACATGCGCGAGACCAATGATGCCGCCTTGAAAAAGGCGCGGATATTCGTCGATAGTCGCGACACCACTATTGAACATATCGGTGAGTTGAAACTACCCATCGCCAGCGGGGCGATTTCAAAAAAAGATATTTTAGCCGATTTTTACGATATAGCATCAGGCGGATTTGTGTCAGGCAGTGAAGATGACATCACCTTGTTTAAAAACGGTGGCGGTGCTCATCTGGATTTGATGACAGCAAAGCTGATCTTAAAAAAATGGCGCGAAGCACAAATCTAGGTTTCAACAGCCTCTTCGGTATCCGCGGGGCTATCCGAAACCGTCAGGACACTATCCACAAACGGCAACACGCGTGTCGTTTGTGTGACCGCATCACTGGCAGGCGGGGCTTTCCATTCCATGCTGTCAAAGGCTTTGCAATTATCGCATTTCGGGGCCCAAGAATCATGAATTTTATGACAGGACGCGCAAATCCATTGCGGCCCGCGAGAAGCCGTTAATGCTTTGTTCAGCCAACCGCGCACGACATCATCACTGGCCCCTTCGCCGCGATGAATGGCCGCCATGATCGACAACGACCGCACAGTCGGATCGGTTTCATACAAATCTCCCAAGGCGCGCCGTGCTGCGGGAAAATCCTCATCCGCCAAGGCAAGCTCAGCTTTCAAAAGCCGCGTTTCAGAGTCGTTTGGATTGACTTTGGTAAGTGCTGTAAAGCGTTTAATGCGTTGGGACGGCGTTTCATCCTCTTCAATCTTGGCAAATGCAGCGGCCAGATCTGGATGCGGATTGCCGCTCCATGCTTTCTTCAGAATTTTGGTTGCAATTGATTTATTACCTGCCAAAACTTGCATTTCAGCGGCCAACACGGCGGCAGGAATGAGCGTTGGGGACAGTTTATTGGCATTCAAGGCGGCCAGTTTTCCTTTCTCAATATCACCCGCATCCAACGTGTCTTTGGCGTCCGCCAGTACCAAAATAGCTTCGCGGCGCCGCCCCACATCCTTGGGCAACGCGCCTTTACGCACCTTGGTGGCAATAGTATTGCGCGCCCCAGCCCAATCACCTGCATCGGACTGCATTTCAAACAACAGGTTTTGGGTTTCTTCATGTGCGGGGCGCAAAGCAAAGGCTTTTTCAGCCAGTTTCAGGGCCGTGCCCGTATCACCCTCGGCCAGCTTCTGTTTCATCAAACCGCGCACGCCGACAAAGCGGGTACGGTCATTTTCCAGCAAGCTTTTATAGTATTTCAACGCTTTTTTCGTGTTGCCGGTCATTTCAGCGGCTTGCGCGTTAACCAAATTGGTTAATTCCGGACGGCCCAGCATTTTTTCAGCTTTTGAGACTTGCGCCAGGGCAATCTTGCCTTCACCAGCGGCCAAGGCCACCATGCCCTCGGCCAGTGCATCAAACCCTCGTTTTTCGCGGTTACGGTGAAAATATCGCGAAATGGCGGTTTCATCGCCGTTAAAGAAGCGAAACACCGCCATAAGCAAGCCCAGAAGGACAATCGCGATCCAGATCACTACAAAAAGCAGGGCCACGCCGATCATCGCCATCAAGGGGGTGAAACTGTATTCCATGTTTGCGACAGACACCCGCACCTCGCCGCCGCTTTCCATCACAAAGACAATGCCGAAGGTAATCAAAGCGATGGCGCAGATAAACAGGATAATTTTAACCAGTGACCAAATCATAAAACTACCTTGCCTAGTTTAGGGTTGTTATCAGGTGTTGCTGCAATGTGCGAACCGCATTTGATGCGGCGTTAAGCTGTGTCAGCGATGTAATCCATTGGCCCATTGTCTGTTTTGCCGGCGCGCTTAACGAAGTGGTTTCTGCCACTGCCGTTTGCAAATCACCCGTTTGCAAAGCGGCCTCTATGCGTGAAAGCACCGCATCCAGACTGTCACCTTGTTGCGCTTCCAACGAGCGGGTGCCAATTTGCGATTTCAAAAAGGCCGCGAACTTTGCCACTGTGCCTCCATCAGCGTTTGCCGCAATATCCTCGCGTAAAGCGGCACGGGCCAATTCGGGGAACTGCTTTTTCAAGGTGGAAAGGGCCGGCGTGCCGCTAGAGGCAATGTCCGACACTGCCGCAGGCGGATTTATCCCCGAAACAGCTACAAAACGATCCATTGCTTTTTGAAAAGGTGCCCCTGCTTTCAATGCATTCGAGATTTGTCCCAAAGCCTCGGTTGCGTCAGCCATGCGCAGTTTGGCTTTGGCATCCTGTTGTGCCTTGACGGCCAGGTTTTGGCTCTTGTTCAGTCTTTCTTGCGCTGAAGCAATCGCTGCCAGTTTTGCCTCAAGCTGTTTCAAAGCCCCTTCGGAAACTTGGCCGTTTTGTGAAGTCAAAGCCTGGCGCGCGGTAATATTCGTGATCTCTGTTTGCAGTTCTGTCAGGCTATCTTGTAGGGTTTTTGCAGCCTTTAAAACCTTTGTAACCTTGGCTTCAAGGTCAGCATTTCTGGTTTTCAATTCTTCGATTTCAGGCCTGATTTGCGCAAGGACATCCGCCTGGTTACTAGCCGATTCGGCCTTTGCAATGCGGCTTTCCAATTCAGCCCTAAGCCCCGAGATTTTAGCGTTCAAATCAGCTTGCGGTGCTAAAAACTCTGCCACGGGCCTTAGCCCTTCAGGCAGCATTGGGGCCAGTTTAGGCCCGGCCCAAAGTGCCCCGACGGCCCCGATAACCAATATACCCAAAACCTGCAGAATACGTTTGGACAAGGGTGCAGGGGCATCTTCATGCTCATCATCCTCAAGTTCTTCTTCGTCAAAATCAACGTCGGAAACAATCTCTTCGGCCCCTGCCAAGGCCTCGGTTTCCTTTTCTAACGGATCGGTCTCTGGTTTGTCGCTATCTTTTTTCGCCACGGGAATACCCTTTGTCTAACAGCTTGAATATAAGGTGCAGTTGCGGGGGCTTAAAGCCTTTGTTTGTATTTTCACGCCAGCAGGCTGGCTTTAATTTTATCAACCATAGCCGCCCGCGTGGGCTTTTGTGCGATATCAATGCGAAAACCGCTTAAATCATCGAAAACAGAGGCAACATATGTGCTTATACACATTATCGTTAAATCACACGGTTTGACGAAAATTAGCCCCTGGCGAAAGCGTTTGGCAATTTGGTGCGAGAATATCGGCACAATCAGGCTGGATGATTCGATCAAACCCTTGGCTTTATCCGGCAACGCTTGAAACGCTTGGCGGTAGAAGATTGCATCTTCTATATGGTGGCCCGCATCGGACAACTCTTTAGCAATGTCCACTGCAACGGTTTCGGCGCGCGGGTAAAAAATACCGCTTAAGGGGTTTGGCATAGCGTTGAAATGGGCGACCAGTTGCGCGGCTGTTTCAAATCTTTGTGTAACACGAAACCCTGCACCCTTTGCAGCCCGTTCGGTTTGCGAGCCAACACAGTAAACCTGCGCGTTACGGTCTTTGGTTGCCTTTGCATAAAATCGCACCGCATTGGCTGAGGTGAAAATAATCCCTGTTGCGTTTGGTAAAACCTGATCGACCTGCATTGGTACAATCTGTACCATCGGCGCAAACACAACAGGCCCTTGCATATCAAGTTCCGCAATAAAATCGGCGGCTTGGGTGCGCTCGCGTATCATCAGGATTGTTTTGTTTTGCGTGTTCATGTATCGGCTGCCATTGCTTGCCTTGGGGTCAGATGATAACTCGGCATCAGAAAACCATGTAAGGCTGATCTTGGCAATGACCGAAACCGTTACAATTCTGGGATTGGAAAGCAGTTGCGATGATACCGCTGCAGCGGTGGTGCGTCATACCATAGGCAAGCCTGCACAAATCCTGTCATCGCTAGTGTTTGATCAATACGCATTGCACGCAGATTTTGGCGGGGTGGTGCCGGAAATCGCCGCCCGCGCCCATGCGGAACGGCTGGATTTATGCGTTGAAGCCGCGCTCGAAGAAGCATCTCTTTCACTTGCGGATGTGGACGCGATAGCGGTTACATCGGGCCCCGGTCTGATCGGTGGCGTGCTAAGCGGCGTGATGTGTGCCAAGGGTCTTGCGGCGGGGGCGCACAAACCCCTGATCAGCGTCAACCATCTTGCCGGCCACGCCCTGACCCCGCGCATGACAGATGCAATCGCGTTTCCTTATCTGATGCTATTGGTCAGCGGTGGGCATTGCCAGTTTCTGATCGTCCACGGGGTCAACCATTTTACGCGTCTGGGCGGTACAATCGACGACGCCCCGGGGGAAGCTTTTGACAAAACCGCAAAGCTGTTGGGATTGGGCAATCCTGGCGGGCCCCTGGTGGAACAAACCGCCGTGTCAGGCGATGCAAAACGTTTCAAACTGCCGCGCCCTTTGTTGGATCGCGCCGGATGTGACATGTCCTTTTCCGGCCTAAAAACCGCCCTGCGCCGGGCACGCGATGGCATTATTGCGGAAAAAGGCGGCTTGACGCTGCAAGACCGCGCCGACCTTTGTGCAGGTTTTCAGGCAGCCGTCAGCGAAACTGTGATCGAGAAAACCAGACGCGCCTGTCTGGCATTCAGCGCTATAACCGGCACCCCCCTCC
Organism: Rhodobacterales bacterium; assembly: GCA_045046705.1. Classification (GTDB taxonomy): domain Bacteria; phylum Pseudomonadota; class Alphaproteobacteria; order Rhodobacterales; family Rhodobacteraceae; genus Amylibacter. Next base: position 21,641 of record JASFZB010000047.1, read on the forward strand.
CCGTTTTAGCGGTCGCGGGCGGGGTGGCGGCAAACACCGCAATTCGCGACGGCTTGCAACAGCTTTGCCGCGCGCAAGACATATCCTTTCTGGCGCCGCCATTGAAATATTGCACCGACAATGCGGCTATGATCGCGTGGGTCGGTGTGGAAAAATTTCGCGCAAACGACTTTAGCACACTCGAGTTAGGCGCCCGCCCGCGCTGGCCTTTGGATCAAACCGCAAAACCTATGTTGGGGTCTGGCAAAAAAGGAGCCAAAGCATGAGCAAAATAGGTGTGATCGGGGCCGGGGCTTTTGGCACGGCTTTGGCCGTTGTATTTGCGCAAAACGACCATAAAACAATGCTTTGGGGGCGGGATGCGGGGCATATGTCGCAAATAAACCAAACCCGTAAAACCCGCTACCTTGCAGGGTTAACCTTGCCTGAAACCTTACAGGCAACTGCAGAGCTAACCGATCTTGGCGGCTTAGATGTGGTGCTGATGGTGGTGCCTGCACAAGTTACGCGCGCGGTTTTACGCACCGTAAATTTCAGTAAAATCACCTGCCCGATCCTGATGTGCGCCAAAGGGATCGAATTGGGTACATCGCGTAGCCAAACGGATATTCTCGCCGAAGAATTGCCCAACCACATCACAGGGGCGATCTCTGGCCCGGGGTTTGCAGCCGAAATAGCCAGCGGAAAACCGACCGCTTTGACGCTTGCAATGAACGACCCTGCTCTGGGGGCCGAATTACAGGCAATGTTGTCAACGCCGCACCTTCGGATGTACCTGTCTGATGACGTCAATGGCGTGCAATTGGGCGGAGCGTTGAAAAATATCTATGCCATAGCCTGCGGTATCGTGCGCGGCGCAGGCTTGGGCGAAAGTGCGCAAGCAGCCCTTTTGACACGCGGCTTTGCCGAGCTGAAAAACCTCGCCGGTAAAATGGGCGCACGACCAGAAACATTGTCGGGCCTATCAGGATTTGGCGATCTGGTGCTGAGCTGCACATCACAGCAATCACGCAATTTTTCCTTTGGCTATCAGGTCGGGGCCACGGCAGATTTCGCCCAAACCAAAACCGTAGAAGGCATCGCTACCGCAAAAGCAGTGCGGGCACTCGCCGAAAAATGCCACGTTGAAATGCCCATTTGCATGGCCGTGTCCGCCGTATTACAAAAGCAATTATCGGTTGCAGACGCCTTGCAGCAATTGATGTCACGACCCCTGAAACGAGAGAGTTAACCACATGGGGGTGTGGCTATTGCGCATAAAAAAGTGCCTGAATAGACCTCTTTTTAATCTTTACCGGTAGCTGATCTTACCCGTAAATCGACTCTTTGCCAAAATGTTTTGCCAGCATGTAATAAATAACTGCACGGTATTTGTTGCGGTTGGATTTACCGTATGTGGTCAAGACTGAATTAATCGCATCCATCAATTCCGGGTCATCCGTCAAGCCAAGCTTTTTCACCAGAAAATTGTTTTTAACCGTTTCCAATTCCGACGCTTGCGTGCCTGCAACGGTGGATGCGTCCGCATTGTAAATCGCGGGGCCGCAACCGATGGTTACTTTTGTCAGCAGGTCCATGTCCGGCTCAATGCCGCATTTGTTGCGCAGGTCGTCCGCATATTGTGCAATCAGATCATCACGTTTGCTCATAGGATTGATTTCCTTCCCTGTTATTGTTTTTTGGTTAAAGAGCACCAGAGCAAGAAAAGAAACAGGTGCGCTTTTACGGTGAAATATAGGGGAACAGGGGGCACAATAAAAGAGCCCCTTGCAAAAACATTAAAGGCGGCAGTATTCAGCCGCCCCATGGAATGTCCAAGGTATTGTTTTATTATATATGGGACTTCAAAATTTGGAAACGGTTAGTGAATACCCACATATGCCGTCACGTCATTCGCGTACCAGTTTTTCGTAGCTGTCCGAAATATCACGCGCCATGGCCCCGACTTCAAAGTTGTAGTCCCCGATTTGGCCCACAGGGGTCACCTCGGCGGCGGTTCCAGTCAGCCAGCATTGCTGAAACCCTTCCAGCTCTTCGGGCATGATATGGCGTACATGGGTTTTGATATGCTTTTTTTCCAGCATATCAATCACCGTTTGCCGTGTCAGACCATTAAGGAAACAATCAGGTTTCGGGGTATGCACCTCGCCGTCTTTGACAAAAAACAGATTGGCCCCTGTTGCTTCGGCCACATAACCGCGATGATCGAACATCATGGCATCCGAACAGCCCTTGGCCTCGGCCTGATGCTTGGCCATTGTGCAAATCATATAAAGACCGGATGCTTTGGCAAAACATGGAATTGTTTCCGGGCTTGGGCGTTTCCATTTGGAAATATCCAGCTTCGCACCTTTGGTTTTGGCATCCCCATAATAAGCCCCCCATTCCCAGGCCGCTACGGCCATATGAACCGGATTGTTGCGCGACGCGACCCCCATATCAGGGCCGGAACCGCGCCAAACCAACGCACGCACATAGGCATCCGTCAGCCCATTGGCCTTTAGCACTTCGTATTTCGCAGCTTCGATTTCGTCTACCGTATAAGGAACAGGCACGTCGATATAGTCGCCGGATTGTATCAAACGTTCGGAATGCAGGCGGCTTTTGAAGATTTTACCATTATAGGCGCGCTCGCCTTCAAATACGGATGAAGCATAGTGCATTGCATGGGTTAACAAGTGAACATTGGCATCGCGCCAGGGAACAAGTTTGCCGTCCAGCCATATTTGACCGTCGCGATCGTCGTAAGAACCAGCCATGTAATCTTCCTTCTCTACTAGTGCTGTAACTTTATTACCCAAATTTTTTATAATGTGTCATAAAGTTACGAAAATTCAAGATTTGGCTAGCATTTGATTCTTAGAAAGTCAATAATGCTGACATAAATTAAGCAAACAACAGTTTATTCGTGATTGGATGAAATAAATGACTGAGCATTCAAATGCCCCAAAAGCGGAAAACCTGCTTTTCCTTACCGATGATCAGTTACTGCAAGGCATTGAACTGATGTTCTTTGCCTATAAGGGCTTTACCTCTGACCCCGACCATATTTTACAAAATTACACCTACGGGCGTGCACACCATAGGGCCTTGCATTTCATCAACCGTAATCCCAATATAACCGTAAGTGCTTTGTTGGATATATTGGGCGTGACAAAGCAATCGCTTAACCGTGTTTTACGGCAGTTGGTTGAAGATAAGCTGGTTGCAAGTAAGGTCGGAAAACGGGATCGAAGGGAACGGAATTTGCAATTGACCCAAATGGGGCAAGAACTGGAACGCAGCCTGTCGGAAGCACAACGCAAGCGGATGCGAGCGGCCTATAAAGCGGCGGGGCCGGATGCGGTTCAGGGATTTCGCACCGTGTTGCAAAACATTATGGATCCGCAAATGAAAATTCATCTGGAATAGGAAAAGAAATGTCCGTGCCGAATATAAATGATGCCCATATTCTGATCGTGGATGATGATGAACGCATCCGCGGCTTGCTGCAAAAATTTCTATCTCGTAACGGCTTTTGGGTGACAACCGCGCGGAACGCGGAACATGCTCGTCGCTTGCTGGAAGGCTTGGAGTTCGATTTACTGGTTCTCGATGTGATGATGCCGGGGGAAGACGGACTGACCTTGACGAAATCCTTGCGCGAAACCCTTAATACTCCGATCTTGCTGCTAACGGCCAAAGCGGAAACCAATGAGCGGATCATGGGGCTGGAAGCGGGCGCGGATGATTATCTGACCAAACCGTTCGAGCCCAAAGAACTGGTGTTGCGGATCAATGCAATCCTGCGCCGTGTCCCGTTGGGCGCGCCCGTTGATGAACCGCCTAAAACCCTGCAACTGGGCGACGTGCGCTATGATGTATCCCGCGGCGAGATGTGGCATGGGTCGAAACTGGTACGTTTGACCGCGACGGAAAGTGCCTTGATGCGCATTTTTGCCAACGCAATACACCAACCGGTGTCCCGTAACAAACTGGTCGAGGATTTAGGCCGCGACAAAAGCCAAAGTCAGGAACGCGCGGTTGATGTACAAATCACCCGGCTGCGGCGTAAAATTGAAGCAGACCCGAAGAACCCGCGATATCTGCAAACCGTGCGCGGTGCGGGTTATATGCTGGCCCCCGATTAGGCTGTTTTAATGACAACAGCCCTGATTACCCATCCCGATTGTCTGCACCATGTGACCCCGAAGGGCCATCCCGAAAGCATTGCCCGTTTGCAGACGGTTATGGCCGCTCTGGCAGTGCCGGAATTTAATACGCTTATGCGTGTTGAAGCCCCGTTGGCGGAAAGGGCGGATATTTTACGGGCCCATTCAAGCGATTATTTTGGCCGCGTTCAGGCGGCTGAACCGGCAGATGGTTGGGCCATGTTGGATACGGATACACATATGTGCAAGGACACGTTCAACGCAGCCCTTCGCGCGGCAGGGGCCAATATCACAGCGGTTAATCTGGTTATGGCGGGTCGTGTGGACAATGCCTTTTGCGCAATTCGTCCCCCCGGCCACCACGCCGAAACCGCGACAGCTATGGGGTTTTGCCTTTTCGGCAATGTTGTGATCGGTGCGCGCCATGCGCTGGAAAATCACCACATGTCGCGGGTGGCCATTATTGATTTCGATGTGCATCACGGCAACGGCACCCAGGATCTGGTCTGGAACGACCCCCGCATATTCTTTGCTTCCACCCATCAAATGCCGCTTTACCCCAGCTCGGGGGCGGCAAATGAAACCGGCAGTTCAGGGAATGTGCTGAATGTCCCGCTAGCCCCCAATGCAGACGGTACCGCTTTACGGGACGCCTATACGCGCAGCATCTTGCCCGCCCTATATGCGCATAAACCCGAGATGATTTTCATCTCGGCGGGGTTTGATGCGCACCACGCCGATCCTTTGGCAAACCTGAACTTTACCGAAGATGATTTCGCTTGGGCCACAACACAGTTGAAAACCGCGGCAAATAAGCTTTGTCAGGGCCGTCTGGTCTCGACTCTTGAAGGTGGATATGATCTTGATGCGCTGGCCGTAAGTACGATGGCACATGTGAAAGTTTTAATGGAGTGATCGGATGAGCGACAAACCCGTAGCAGAAATGAGTTTTGAAGAAGCCATGGCCGAACTGGAAACCGTGGTCTCGCAACTGGAAAGCAGTCAGGTGGCACTGGATCAGTCGATCAAACTATATGAACGTGGTGCAGCGTTGAAAAAACATTGCGAAGAAAAACTGAAAGCCGCCGAAGAAAAAGTGGCTCAAATCACACTTGGCCCCGATGGTAAAGCGCAGGGTCTAAAGCCCGTCGAGGGCTAACCATGGCCGCCGATTTTCCAAACCTTCTGGCCAATGCCGTGCGCTTGATCGAAACCAAGCTGGATGGCTGCCTGCCAACCCCTGCACAATCGCTGATCGCAACACCAATGCGCCATGCCGTGTTGAACGGCGGCAAACGCCTGCGCGGTTTTCTGGTACTGGAGACCGCCAATTTGTTTGATGTCGATGCCGCGCAAGCCTTGCATGCGGCCGCAGCGATAGAATGTATTCACGCCTATTCTTTGGTGCACGATGATCTGCCATGTATGGATGATGATGATCTGCGGCGCGGCTTGCCAACGGTTCATGTGAAATGGGACGAGGCAACAGCGGTGCTTGCGGGCGATGCGCTGCAAACACTGGCGTTCGATATTCTGACCCAAAAGCCCGCTGCCGATAATGATGCCATTCGCGTCAATTTAATCGGAAGTCTGGCGCGTGCGGCAGGGGCAAGCGGCATGGTTTTGGGGCAGGCACAGGATATTGCCGCCGAAACCGCGCCTAGTCCGCTTGATCTGGATCAGATCACTGAACTGCAAGCCAACAAAACCGGTGCGTTGATCAAATGGTCAGCAGAAGCCGGGGCCGTTCTGGCTGAACAACCAATAACCGCTCTGTCCCGGTATGCGTGCGCACTGGGTCTGGCGTTTCAAATTCAGGACGATGTTCTGGATCTGGTAGGGGATGCAAAAGCCGCCGGCAAGCGTTTGCAAAAGGATGCGGAGGCGGGCAAAGCTACCTTTGTTTCCATCCTCGGGCTGGATGCGGCAAGGGCGCGTGCGCAGGCTCTGGTCGAACAGGCCAAAGATGTGTTATCCCCGTATGGCGCGAAAGCGGATACATTGCGTGCGGTAGCGGATTTTGTTATCGATCGCGACAAGTAGTAAAGGCCTGAACTTCGTGACCAATGACCGCCCAAACACACCGACCTTGGATCAGATCGGCAGCCCTGAAGACCTGAAACGTCTGTCGGATGCACAACTGCGGACACTTGCAGACGAACTGCGCGCCGAAACCATTTCTGCGGTGTCCGAAACCGGCGGGCATTTGGGGGCGGGTCTGGGTGTTGTGGAATTGACCACGGCCATACATGCAGTGTTCGACACACCAAAGGATCGCCTGATCTGGGATGTCAGCCACCAAAGTTATCCGCATAAAATCCTGACGGGACGCCGCGACCGCATTCGCACTTTGCGCCAAGCGGGCGGCTTATCGGGTTTCACTAAACGCTCTGAAAGCCCATATGATCCGTTCGGGGCGGCGCATAGCTCGACCTCTATTTCAGCGGCTCTGGGCTTTGCCGTTGCCCGCGACTTGGGCGGCGCACCAGAACCGGGCTTGGGCGATGCAATAGCCGTGATCGGCGACGGCGCCATGTCGGCGGGCATGGCCTATGAGGCAATGAACAACGCGGGCCATCTTGGCAAGCGGCTGTTTGTCATCCTCAACGACAATGAAATGTCGATAGCCCCCCCCGTCGGTGCAATGTCGTCCTATCTGTCAATGCTGTACGCAGGCGAGCCGTTTCAGGAAATCAAAGCTGCTGCCAAAGGGGCGGTGTCGCTGTTGCCGTCGCCATTTCAGGAAGGGGCCAAACGGGCGCACGATATGGTCAAGCACATGACCGTTGGCGGCACCCTGTTTGAACAGCTCGGGTTTTCCTATGTCGGACCCATTGACGGCCATGATATGGATCAGTTGCTGAATATCTTGCGTACCGTAAAACAGCGCGCAACCGGCCCCATGCTGATCCATGTATTGACCAAAAAGGGCAAAGGGTATGCGCCTGCGGAAGCATCAGTGGATAAATACCACGGGGTCAGCAAGTTCGATGTGGTGTCCGGCAAACAGTATAAAGCAAAGTCAAACGCCCCAAGCTACACACGGGTTTTCGCCGATAGCCTGATCAAAGAAGCCAGCCTCGACGACAAGATCGTCGCCATAACTGCCGCAATGCCCGATGGCACCGGGCTGGATCTGTTTGCGGAACGGTTCCCGAACCGCATCTTTGATGTGGGCATTGCCGAACAACACGGTGTCACCTTTTGTGCTGCCTTGGCGGCAGGCGGGATGAAACCGTTTTGCGCGATGTATTCCACATTTCTACAACGCGGCTACGATCAGGTGGTACATGATGTGGCCCTGCAACGCCTGCCGGTGCGCTTTGCCATTGACCGCGCCGGTCTGGTGGGGGCCGATGGGCCAACACATGCGGGCAGTTTCGACATTGCCTATCTGGCCAATCTGCCGGGCTTTGTCGTGATGGCCGCCGCCGACGAGGCAGAGCTTGTGCACATGGTGGCAACAGCCGCCTCCATCAACGACCGCCCCTGCGCATTTCGCTATCCACGCGGTGAAGGTGTGGGCGTAGACATTCCCGAAAAGGGCGAGGTGCTGGAGATTGGCAAGGGTCGTATCGTCCAAAAAGGCGGGCGCGTGGCCATCCTGTCATTTGGCACCCGCTTGCAAGAGGCCCTGAAAGCCGCTGAAAGTCTGGCGGCAAAAGGCATCACCCCTACAGTGGCCGACGCGCGCTTTGCAAAACCTCTGGATCAGGATTTGATCACCGAACTTGCCACCACCCACGAGGCCCTAATCACTATTGAAGAGGGGGCCGTCGGCGGCTTCGGTAGCCATGTGATGCACTTCATGGCTGAAAGCGGCTTGCTGGACGGGACAATAAAAGTCCGCTCTATGGTGTTTCCAGATATATTCATCGACCAGAACACACCAAAAGGAATGTACCAAGTGGCCGCGATGAATGCGAAAGACATCGAGGCGAAAGTGCTGGATGTATTGGGTGTCGCCAGCCTGACAAAGCGGGCCTAGGCCCGGGTAAACTCTGCCACAAGTTCCACATGCGATGACCAGCGAAACTGATCGACAACCTGCACCCAGTTCAGCACATACCCGCCATTTATCAGGATTTTTGCATCCCGCGCGAAAGTGGCCGGATTGCATGAAACATACGATATTTTAGCGATATTGGATTTTGCCAGAATTTTCACCTGTTCCAGCGCACCTGCGCGGGGTGGGTCCATGACGACCCCGTCATGTTTTTTCAACTCGTCCAAAAGCAGTGGCCGATAGAACAGATCGCGTGTTTCGATCGAAACATCCCTTGTGCCGGTTGTCTGCCGCCATCCTGCGTTCAGTGCTTCCAGCATTTCGGGGACTGTTTCAACCGCATGAACTTGGGCAAATTGGGACAAAGGCAGGGTGAAAGTGCCTGACCCGCTGAACAGATCAAGCAGGTTTTTACAGCCGGCCAAAGTTTCAATCGCCGCATCCACAAGAGTCTTTTCGCCAATCGGGGTTGCTTGCAAAAAAGACCCGCTTGGCGGGATCACACGGGCAGGCCCGAAGGTTTGTACGGGTGGTTTGAACTGCGCCAAAACCTCGCCGTTCCAACTGATCCGGGCCAGCCCGTTTTGGTCTGCGAAGGCAGCCAGTGTTTCGGTCTGTTTCGGCTCCAGTTCTTTGGCGCCCGTCACATCCACATCCAGGCCGTTTTCCGATACTGTCACGCCAATGCGAATTTCGGTTTTGCGTGAACAGCCCAGCCGCGCAATTGCACGGTAAGTTTCCATCGCCTGCATAATTTCGGGGCGCATCAGCGGACACTCCAAAAGGTCGATCAGAATATCCGAATTGCGTTTGTGAAACCCCACTTCGGCAGATTTTTTGGTACGCCTAGCCGTAAAAACCGCGCGCCTGCGACTCATGCGCGGCGAAACCTGAATCGGGCGAAACGTGGTTTCCATATGATTAAGTGCAAGCGTATCTTTAACCAGCCCAGTTTTCCAATCCGCCAGAAGCGGGTCGTTGGCGTGCTGCAAGCTACATCCACCGCATTTCTTGAAATGTCGGCAGGCAGGTTTGATACGCTCGGGAACCGGTTCCAGAATGCGCACATCTTCGCAAATCCCGTGCGCAATATCACCTTCACAGTGCTCGCCTGCCAAGGCGAAGGGAACGAAAATATCCTCGTTGCGAACACAGGCAACGCCGTCGCCTTGCCAGCTTAGGCGATCTATTTTGAATGTTTCAGCCATGTGATCCCAAGTCCAATAATTTAGCCTTGGATAACTGCAAACCTGACCTAAGCCAAGCGGCTTCAAGCCGCTTCAGGCCCCCCCCCAATGCAGGGCCTTCAAGCGGGGATAAATCAGCGGCGGTAACGGGGAATTTGGCGTTTGCACCAATGTCCAGCTCTTGCGCCAGGTTGGCAGGCAGGGGCGTGGCCAAATGCGCATGTAAAACCAAAACCGCATCAAGCCCGTTTTCAGCCCCCAGTTTATAGGCTGCAATGCGCGGGCTTACGGCGGTTTCAACAACCGATTTCATCGCCGTCAAAAGCCGCGATTCCTGTTTGCCAAGCCGCAAGGCCTGTTGGATATTCTCCCCCCCCAAGGCCAGCAACCTGCGTTGCCAGCGCGGTGCGATATTTATCGTGCTTTCCAAATGAACAAGGGGGGCGATAGATTGTGGGTTCGTGCCCGTCAAAACCTGCGCCAAAATACCGGTTTGGGCCATTGCTGCAATGCTGGGCGCGGGGTCATTTGCCGCCAGAAGCTTGCGCATTTCATGGCCGATGCGTTCTTTTGACAAAGTGGTAATGCCGTCCAGATTTCCGGCACAAGCAGCCAGTGCATCCGCATCCAGCCCCATTTCCGGGTTGCCATAAAGCGCATGAAAGCGAAAGAACCGCAAGATGCGTAAGTAATCCTCGCGGATGCGGGCGTCAGGGTTTTCGATAAACCGGACACGGCGCGCACGCAAATCCTTCAGCCCCCCCAATGGGTCTAAAACCCGCCCAGCGCAATCCGCATAAAGTGCATTCATGGTGAAATCGCGCCGTTTGGCATCGTCGTTGATGGATGTGGAAAACGCCACCACCGCGCGGCGACCATCGGTTTCAACATCCTTGCGAAACGTTGTCACCTCAATGGTTGTATTGTTTGCAATAATCGTTACGGTACCATGTTCAATGCCGGTTGGGATCGCCCGCATATGATGGTTTTCTGCGATTTTCACGACCGTATCGGGCCCTGCATCGGTTGCCATATCAATGTCCGAAACATCCACTTTCAGCAAAGCGTTGCGCACACAGCCCCCCACGAAATACACCTGATATCCCGCGCCCTGCAAAGCCTTGCAGAGGGCCTGTGGGCCACCCGCAATCAGCCATTCACCGTTAACGCGCATCAGATTTTTCCCAAATATCCGCCAGCATCCGTAGCATGCGTGCCGTAGCCCCCCATATGTAATAGGGCCCATAGGGTACTGCGAAATAATGCCGTTCAAAGCCCTGCCACATACGGCCCTCAACCCTATAATTTGCGGGGTCAAGCAAGTGATTGAGCGGGGCAGAAAACACTTCGGCCACCTCATCGGTTAACAGCTCTGGTGTGAAATCATTTGGCACCAGCCCAACAAAGGGATGCACCAAAAAAGCAGTTACGGTTTCGTGTTTGGGCAGGACACCGATGATTTTTACATCACGCTGCGCCAACCCTATTTCCTCTTCCGCTTCGCGCAAGGCAGTATGGGTGAACGATATATCCGTTGCATCCTGTTTCCCCCCCGGAAATGAAATTTGCCCGGGGTGATTGCGCAACGCGATTGATCGTCTGGTAAGGATCACTTCCAACCCGCACGGCCCGGATTTGATTGGTATCAACACTGCCGCGTTACGCAATTGGCTAGGCATATGACGGTCTTGATCAAGGTTCAGATCAAAGTCGGAAGATGGTGCCATATTTTCCACGCCGATTAAAGCGTTTTGCAATGTATCCAGTTCTATGCGGTAGTTTTCCATGCTTTGTTCATGGCCCACAGATGCGGTCTTCGCAAGGGGGTGCGTGGGTTAAGCTGTAGCATCAACCCCTAAAGTTTTCGGATCAAGCTGGTAATGGCCCCCGCAAAACTGGCAATCGGCTGTGACCATACCACTGTCCTTGGTCATGCTTTCAATATCCTTGGCGGCATAGTTCGACAGTGCAGCGCGTAGTTTTTCAACGCTGCAAGAACAGCCGAAAGTGACAGGTTGCACAGGATAGATGCGCGGCGCGTCTTCATGGAACAGCCGTGTCAACAAGGTTTCCGGGGACACAGCACCGACAAGTTCGGTTTCCTCAACTGTTTGCAAATGCGATATAACACGGTTCCAATCGTCTTCTTTTTCGTGCAGGATCAAATCCTGGGCCAGCAAAGGGTTATCATCTTTCGAATCCTTGGAAAAACCGGACACGTCAGACTTCAATTGCACCATAATACCGCCCGCATGCCATTGATCAGGCGCATCCATGGTGGAGAGCTGGCCAATGGAAACGGCAAACTCGGTTGGCAACTGTTCGGATTGTGCAAAATAAGTGCTGGCACAAGCGGCCAGTGATCCGCCTGCAAGCGGGGTTATTCCCTGATAGGGTTGCTGATCTGCATCTTGGTCGATCAAAATGGCAAAAATGCCCGTGCCTATTTTTTCAAAAGATGTGTCGGTTTCAGATTTCAAGCGGTCCTCGTCAAAACTTGCATATGCCCGCATCCGGGCCGGATCACCTTCTTTTTCCGGGCCGTAGTAATCCGTAGCCAAGAACCGAATTGGGCCGTTACCTCTAATCTGCAATGACAGTTTCCAGCCCAATTTAATGGTTTGACCAATCAAGGCGGTTAGGACAACAGCCTCGGCAAGTAGGGCGGACACATCCAGCGGATAATTGTGTTGCTCAAGAATGGTGCCAAGGACGCCATCAAGGCGCGCAATGCGCCCGCTAATATCGGTTTTATCCAGTTTGAACGGCAGGACAGTATCATTCCAGCTTACATTTTCTATAGGTTTGGGCATTTTACATCCATGGGTTTTCGTTCTCATAAAACCTTTTCGCCAGATGCGCAATTCTCGGCTGTAATTTCGCTATATTTGGGGTATGTCAAAAGTATGAAACGTTATGGTGCGCCAGTTCGATCCGATGTGTATTACCGGCCCCGCCCGGGGGCTTATGGCATCATTCTGCGCAGAAATCAGGTGCTGTTGACCCGCGAAGCCCTATTGGATGTGGAAATTCAACTACCAGGGGGTGGCATAGATGCCGGCGAAAGTGCTTTGCAGGCATTGCACCGTGAGTGTCTGGAGGAAACCGGCTGGAAAGTGCAAATTGATCGACGTTTGGGGGCTTATCAGCGGTTTACCTATATGCCGGATTACGGGTTTTGGGCGCAAAAGATTTGCCATATTTATATCTGCCGCCCGGTTTACAAACTGCATGAACCTTTGGAAAATTTTCACAGTGCTTTATGGGAAAATTTTGATGCAGCTCCGGATTTGCTTAGTAATGAAGGCGATCGGGATTTTTTGCATACGGCTTTGAAACGCTAGGGCTTTGGCCTTTTAGAAACCATGGCCCAATCTGTTAACCCACCAAAAGCGTTGAATTTGGTCGGGATATTTTCCAGCCTTTTGACAGGAAGCGACCTGAGAGGTTTGAATTTTCCATCAAAAGGAGAGACCGCATTCAGCGTTGCTTTTTGTATCGTACATAAAATGCGTTGTGCATTTTTTGGGGTTTCGAACTTCAAAGAAAACCCGTCATGGGCAGCGGGCAGGATGCGGGCATACCCGGATGGCACCTGCAGGCGCACATTTGGATTTTGAGGAAGAATTTGTATCACACCCCCTGTGCCCGACTGATAAAAACAATATAGGAACCCAGAGGTTTTAACATTTAATTTTACTGAAAAATTGTCATTAATGTGAAAGTTTCTTTTTGAGCTGACCAATGTAAGCCCGTTTCCGGATGACATACGCAAGGTTGCGCCACCGGCCGGTTTTGGTCTATTGGAAACCATCTTTGCATGTGTTGCTCTGCTGCGTCCATTTACCGGATACCCGTTGAATTTCTGCACCATGCGTTCATAAGTGTCGAAATTCAAATTGCCCGTTGCAATCAGGTCTTCATCAGCCTGAAATTTTGCCAATGCCGCATGTGTATCTATATCCATTTGGCCCGTGGCAGGGCCGGTAAAATACCCCAATTTCGATAACATCCTTTGAGTTTCTTTTATTGACTTGCTTTTTGCCGTCCTGATGAATGCCGAGCGTTTTGTATTTTGCATTATTTCATTGGTGGGCTCGATATTCAGGCATTTTTGATAAGGCACATTTGCGTACCGACCCAGCAGCTCGATCACCCCAAGCTCGATCAGATTTCGCACCGCTTGCCCAATGCTTTCAACGCGGCTGAATGAAATAGACATATTATACCCCGTAAGATTTATCAGCCCGGTACCGCCCATGCCAAAATTCTTGCTGATAACAATCATCGAATTGGCAACCGACCCACCCGGCAGCACTGTTTTATCGGGATATGATACCAGATGCAGATCGACCGAAACAATGGAAACGCTTTGCCCGGCTTTAGGGGTAAGACTTTGCAAGGCACCGCCGCTATTTGTGGGCGGATTTGATGCATTTTGAAACTTTACGCTGACATTTATTTTATCGTTTATGGTATTGCTGTCCAATTGGGTGATAGCACCGCGAAAATAAAACCTGGGCAGTTTTCGATCCTCTGATAGTGTCAGCAGCTCCAACTGCCCAAAATCTTTTTGATAGGATTGATCCACAAAGACATACGCCCGGCTTTTCACATTCATCTGGTTTATCGCATTCAGCAACATTTCATCGCCCCCCACAGCGATCTTTTTTGACAGATCATTGATGCCGGTAGAGGAAACCAGAATGCGTTGCCGTTTTGAATGGGCCAGTAAGTTGTCCATACACCGTAAAGATGCACTAAAGGATGTGAAGTTCCGAACCGGCATATTGTTGGGCTGGGCTACATTTTTCGCCAAGGGGGCATTGATGCTGGCGCAAGACGCTATCCCCATCAGGCAAAACAGGGCGCGAAAAAAATGTTGGATTTTAAAACAATACGAATTCATCGATAAGGGGACCTGGCTTTTAGTGCCAAACTGACTGCGTAAAATTGATAGAAAGTAAATTTCTTAAAACTATCACTTTGTATCTCCTGAATATTCGAATAAAATTGCCGATACATCGTCATAAAACGGAGTGCCATCCGCAAATCGGGTAATGTCCCAAAGCAGATCGTTCAGATATTCCAGGCCAGTAGTTCCCGCGTGTTTCGAAAGCATATCTCGAAGCCGATCTTCCTCATAAAGCTCATCCACCGCATTTTGGCATTCGGTTATCCCATCTGAATACAACAACAATCTATCACCGGGCTTTAATTCCAGTGTTTCTGTTTTATAGTGCACACCTTCCACCAACCCGATGGGTGGCCCGCCTGTGCCCGCCAGTTCGGTTGAGCCATCTTTACGAACCACCACCGGGTACGGATGGCCCGCTTGCACGAATTCCGTGTGACCGGTTTTCAGGTCAATATCCGCAAAAGCCAGGGTAAAATAATGCTCGGTTTCCATATCCGCCAACAACTGGTTATTCAAAGCCTCTGCGATTTGTGCCGGGGTGCGATGAACAAACTCCCCGTTATGACCGCGTTCAAAGGCAATATTTTGTGCCTTGTTGTTCGGGCTTAAATACCCGGCAAGCCGTGCCGTAACCAAAGCGGACGATATGCCGTGGCCGGATACGTCAATGGAATACATCCCCAACCGATCCTTGGAAAAACGAAAAAACCCGACTAAATCACCCCCGACATGGCCGCAGGATTTGAACAGAATGGATAAATCCCCCTGCTCCAACTTGGTGTAAGGCTCAGGGATTAACGAATGTTGCAATCGTTCTGCTTCAATCAGATCCTTTTGAATGACCTCGTGTAATACTTGCAGTTTTGACAGGGTTTCCGTAATTCGTTTATTTTTTTCCTGTAACGTATGTTCCATCTCCAGAATACGCTGTCCCGCTTGCATACGGGCAAACAGCTCTTCCGCATTAACCGGCTTGGATAAAAAATCATCGGCCCCATGTGCCAAACCTTCAGCAATGTCTTCCTTCGCCGATTTCGAAGTCAGCAGGATGAAATACCCAAACGTTTCACGATCCAGTGCTTTAAAGGCTTTGCAAAATTCTAACCCGTCCATACCTGGCATCACCCAATCACTGATAACCATGTCAAATTCCTGTGATTTGCAATAATCCAAGGCCGCTTGGGCACTTAAACACTGAATCGGTTCCAACCCCCATTTCTTAAGATGGGCGGAAACAATTTTAAGCTGTAGTTTACTGTCATCCACCACAAGAACACGAAATTTCGTGTCGCCACCTTGTGCGGCGCAGGTCAGTATCTGTTTAGGAAGTTCCAAAAGCACCTCTTATAAATCACATATCAAAACTATCCCCCAACAGGTTTAAGAATCCATGAAGACGAAAAAATAAAAATAAAGGCATTTAGTAACCAATAATTAGGAAGCTTTTGCGAAACATCAAATCAAATGATCACGGCAGAGGCATGGATGGCAGGCATGAAACAATTCTACTTTTCTGAATATGAAGATAGAACACCGGAAAAGCCTTTGGCCTATTCGCCTATTGTCGAATTTATCTGGCAGATGTTGGCGATCTGCACCATTGCGCTGGGTGCGCGTTATTTGTTGTGGCGGTGGCTTTATTCGCTTAATACCGATGCCCTGTGGTTTGCGATCCCTGTGGTAATTGCGGAAACATGCGCCTTTATCGGGCTTTTGCTGTTCGTCCACAATTTGTGGTCGGTCAACGATACTCCGCCACCCAATCCACCCCGAAAACGCTCGCAGGTTATGGAAACCGACGACGACGAAACCCTGATCAGCGTTGATATATTTTTGCCAACCTTCAACGAAGACCCGGAGCTGACCCGTTATTCCATACGCGATGCGTTGGCGGTGACATACCCTTATGCGCTTGATTTACGGATCCATGTTTTGGATGACGGAAACCGCACAGAAATGAAAAAATTGGCTTTGGAAGAAGGCGTGAATTATATTACCCGTGAAGCCAATATCGGCTTCAAGGCAGGTAATCTGCGCAATGGCATGGCCCAGACCCATGGCGATTTCATTGTTATTCTGGACTCCGATACCCGGCCATTTCCAACCCTGTTAAGCCATACATTAGGGTATTTTCGCGATCCCGATGTGGCCTGGGTGCAAACCCCGCAATGGTTTTACGACACGCCCAAGGGCCGCCCATTGGATCGTGTCTGGGCTAATAAGTTCGGCCCTGCCGGCAGGATCGCGGCTAGGGCTGTGCAACGTATCATCGGGCCGGTTGTTGTCGGTCGCGACCCGTTTGTCAGTGACGCAAAACTGTTTTACGATGTCATCCAGCGCCGCCGCAACGGGTTGAACATATCGTTTTGTTGCGGCGCGGGCTCCATTCACCGCCGTGAAGCGGTGATGGAGGCCGCCTTGAAAAGCTATGCAGGGGCGGTTGAAGATGAAACCGGAAGTTTTTCCAAATTTATGCAACCGGGCAAGGATCAAACCGCATTGAAGCGGATCCTGCGCCGTGAGCTGTCAATCTCGACGGAACTGACGCCCTATAAATTTCACGTCTCGGAAGATATATACACCTCGATTTTGCTGCATCAGGACAGCACACGCAACTGGAAATCCGTGTTTCATCCGGAGGTGGAAAGCAAAATGCTGTCGCCGCTTGATATTCAAAGCTGGGCGATGCAGCGTTTCAGATATGCCGGTGGCAGCCTGGACATTCTTTTCCACGACTGCCCCCTGTTTCGAAGCGGCATGTCCATGCGCCAACAGTTGATGTATGCCGCGACATTCTGGTCGTACCTTGCGCCGTTGTGGAATGTGATTTTCATTGCCGCGCCGCTGATTGCATTGTTCACCGGCCTGTCCCCGATCAAAGCCTATTCGGTAGATTTTTTCGCCCATCTCCTGCCCTTCCTGCTCCTGCATGAACTGGCAGCGGTGTTTGGCACATGGGGGATTGCTAACAGGCAGGGCAAAATGTTGAATATAGCCTTCTTTTCAATTAACCTCATGGCAATCTGGACGGTGTTG
Organism: Rhodobacterales bacterium; assembly: GCA_045046705.1. Classification (GTDB taxonomy): domain Bacteria; phylum Pseudomonadota; class Alphaproteobacteria; order Rhodobacterales; family Rhodobacteraceae; genus Amylibacter. The sequence continues at coordinate 38,939 of JASFZB010000047.1, forward strand.
CGGGGCCATGAAATCAAATTCAAGGTAACGCCGAAAGAACGCAACAATCAGCGGCATTTATCACTGGTGGCCCCGCAAATCGCTGTGGTCGCCCTGACCTTCGCCGCGATAATTTTTGCAGCACTGAGGCTGTGGCTTGCCCCGGATAAAGCTGATTTAGGCCTGCTATGCGTGAACACATTTTGGGCCGGGTTCAACGCTTATAGCATGACAGTTCTGATCAACGCCGCGCTTTGGACACCGAAAAACGAATATACCCGGGATGTGGATGTGAAGAACCGGATAACAACAGGAAAACTGGCATGACGATTACCCGCAATCTTATCAAAGCCCGCAGTCATTTCGCCTTTGTGATAGGTCTGACCCTTGCCGCCGCTCTTGCCATTTCGCTGGATAATCGGTTGGGCTACCTGAGCATCATCAACACTGCGCACCAAATCATTACCCAAAGCGTTGATCAAACCCCCTTGGCCGCGCCGAATACCTTAAGCCCGGAGGATATTCAAAACGCAAAAACCGCGTGGGAATATTTCGTCAAAAACCTTAACCCCGAAACCGGATTGGTAAACTCTGTCGATGCATTCCCTTCAACCACCATATGGGATCAGTCATCCTATCTGCTGGGTCTGATTTCCGCCTATAAAATCGGCATCATCGACAAGGACATGTTTGATACACGGATGTCGAAAACATTAACCACATTGTCCCGGCTGGCGTTGTTTTCCGGGCGTTTGCCCAACAAGGTTTACGACACACGCAGCTTGCAAATGGTGAATTATGCCAATGATCCCGCGCCCCAAGGGATCGGCTGGTCAGCCCTAGATATTGCCCGCATGACAGTGCCGCTCAACATCCTTTTATATGACTACCCCGAACATGCCCGTCTTGCGGGGAAAATTCTGACCAATTGGGATTTTTCAAAAATGGTTGAAAACGGTATTCTCGTGGGCGCACGGTTTCACCCCGAAACCGGCGAGGTCGAAACCATTCAGGAAGGCCGCTTGGGCTATGAAGAATACGGTGCCCGCGCCGTGGGCCTGTTAGGCCTGGATGCCTTGTCGGCAGCAAAATACGATGACTTCATCAAATTCGAAAATATTGAGGGCATAAAGGTTGCCGCCGACAGCCGCGTTACCAGCCTGTTCGATGCGCCAAATTACGTAGTCAGCGAACCTTACATCCTGATGGCGATTGAGTTTGGTTTGGATCAAGACGCCAGGGAACTGGCATCGCGTGTTTATAAAGCCCAGAAAAACCGTTTTGCCGCAACAGGGCATCTTACCGCCGTCAGCGAAGACAACATCGATCAGGCCCCCTATTTCATCTACAACACGGTCTATGCCAATGGCAGCGCCTGGAATGCCGTCGATGAAAAGGGCATTGAGTTTCCCGACTTAAAAACCCTTAGCACCAAGGCGGTTTTCGGCTGGCAAGCCCTTTACAACACGAACTATACGCACCGCTTGATGGCAGAAATACAGAAAACCAAAACCAATGATCGCGGTTGGGTTTCGGGGATTTACGAAAAAGACGGGCGTTTGAATAATGTTGCCACCGCCAACACCAATGGCATCATCCTTGAGATACTCAATTATAAAGCAAATGGCCCGCTGATTTCAGCGCGATTCAAAAAAGGAGACGGCAATTGATTGACTGGCAACAAGCGCGCCAATTGCAAGATGATGTTGGCAAAGATGAAATGGCAGAGGTGGTCGAATTGTTCCTCTCTGAAGTGGATGAAGCCATGGAGACCCTTCAGGCAAATTATGCCGGAATGCCTGTTAATGAGCGCAGTGCCGCGTTCCATTTCCTGAAAGGATGCGCCGCAAACCTGGGCTTTAAATCATTTGGTGATCACTGCGCCGAAGCCGAAGCCGTAACCAAATCGGGGGGTACGCCAGATTTCACGATCTCAGAACTTGCAGGCATATATACAGACTCGAAACAGGTATTTTCCGACAATTCCAATGCAGAGCTAGGAGCCTAAAAAATCTGTCACCGTATCAATAAATGCACGCGATGCTTCAGCGTGCACCCAATGACCCGCACCTGGAATGTCATGCAAGATTGCGCGCGGGAAAAACGCTTTAATCTTGGGCATATATTGCGGTAAAATATAATCCGACACCCCGCCTTTTATAAAAAGCACGGCATTGGTAAACCTGCCCGACACATCGGGAAAGCCTATAATGTGATCCATGTTTTGTGCCAAAGCATGCAAATTCAATGTCCAGCGATTGCCACTTTCCGACAGCTCCAGACTTTGTGCCAAAAACGCCCGCGTCGGGCCATCCTTAATCTGCGCTGCCAGCATATTTTCAATCTCCGAGCGTCGCGTAATCTTTGAAATATCCAGATTTTGCATAGCCTCGATATTGATAATTTGCGAATGGGAATAACCAACAGGGGCAATATCAACGACAATCAAACGGTTCATATTTTCAGGGTTTTGCAAAGCCAGAACCATTGCCGCTTTGCCACCCATGGAATGCCCCATGACATCAACAGGCCCGGAGATTTGCGCCAAAACCTGTGCCAGATCATCGGCCAAATCGTTATAGCTGTGACCCGCATCCCAAAAACTGCCCGCGTGGTTACGCATATCAACGGTGATGACCTGCCGATCACGGCAAAGCCGTTTTGCAATAGCCCGCCAGTTTCGCCCCGCCCCGAACAATCCTGGTACGATCAAAAGTGTCGGTTCTGCCGTGGCCTCGCCAAAAGTCTGACTGTTCAAAAGCCGGGTCATATCAGGAATTGCGCCAAAGTTTCATCATCCGTGATGTCATGATAGGTCAGACCTGCCCGGTCCATGCGTTTGAATAGACTGTCAAACCCGCCTTTGGATTTTGTTTCAATGCCCAGCAAAACCGAGCCGAAATTACGCGCTGATTTTTTCAGATATTCAAAACGGGCAATATCGTCATCCGGCCCCAGCAAATTCAAAAAATCCTTCAAGGCACCAGGGCGTTGCGGCATACGCAATATCAGATATTTTTTCAGGCCCTCGAAACGCAAAGCGCGCTCTTTGACATCCGGCAACCGTTCAAAATCGAAATTCCCGCCCGAGGTTACGCAGATAACCCGTTTTCCGGCAATTTCGTCTTGAATATCCTTCAAAGCATCCACCGTTAAGGCCCCTGCGGGCTCCAGCACAATTCCTTCGACATTCAACAATTCGACCATCGTAGTGCAAAGCCTGTCCGCAGATATGCCTAAAACATTTTCCTTCGGAACATTTTTCAGGATCTCGAAATTATGTTGCCCGATTTGCGCAACCGCTGCCCCGTCGACGAAATTATCAACATTCGGCAAACACGTTAGCTGGCCGTTTTCAAGTGACGCATGCAGGCTACGCGCACCTTCCGGTTCAACCAGACGGAACTTCGGGCCGCCGCCCTGTGCTTTATAATATTTGATCAGCCCCGAGGATAACCCACCTCCGCCAACCGGTACCACCATGTAATCGGCCGGCTTGGATAATTGCTGGTTGATTTCAAGCCCAATCGATGCCTGCCCTTCGATCACATCCAACGAGTCGTATGGCGGCAAAAAAGTGGCTGCCTCATCGGTTGCAAACGCTTTTGCGGCAACAAGCGTATCGTCGAAATAATCGCCTTCCAGTCGAATTTCGATGAACTTCCCACCGAAGGCGGCCGTTTTCATCACCTTTTGACCAGGCGTTGTCACCGGCATGAAAATCACCCCTTTAACCCCGAAATGCTTGCAGGCAAAGGCTATGCCCTGCGCATGGTTTCCCGCCGACGCACAGACGAACATCGTAGGTTTCTTCGCCTGTGACAGGGATTTCTTCATCGCGTTGAACGCACCACGAACTTTATAGGATCGCACCGGCGACAGGTCTTCGCGTTTCAGATAAATCTCTGCGCAGTATAGATTCGATAAATAGGCATTTTTTTGCAAAGGTGTTGCGGGGAATAATTCCCGCATTGCTTCGGTCGCTTTTGCAACAGCTTCCAGAAAATCGGCCATATCTTGTCATGTCCCTGTGGTTTCTGTGGGCAGTCTAGCAAAGCCCTAAATGATGTCGACCGCGAAACGACGAAAAAATCATTCTTGCACAACCCTTGCCCGCCTGTAAAAAACCCAATAAACCCCGCTTGAACAGAATCCCCAATTTTCGGAGTCAGCCTTATGTCTGCACCTAAAAAAGTTGTCCTTGCCTATTCAGGCGGTCTGGATACGTCGATCATCCTGAAATGGCTGCAAACCGAATACGGCTGTGAAGTGGTAACCTTTACCGCTGATCTGGGTCAGGGCGAAGAGCTGGATCCGGCGCGCAAAAAAGCCGAACTTTTGGGGATCAAGCCCGAAAATATTCATATCGAAGACGTTCGCGAAGAATTCGTCCGTGACTTTGTGTTTCCGATGTTCCGCGCCAATGCGGTTTATGAGGGTCTTTATCTGTTGGGCACCTCCATCGCCCGCCCGCTAATCTCGAAACGCTTGGTGGAAATTGCAGCGGAAACCGGGGCCGATGCCATAGCCCACGGGGCCACCGGTAAAGGCAACGATCAGGTGCGCTTCGAATTGTCCGCCTATGCGCTGAACCCCGACATTAAAGTCATCGCCCCTTGGCGCGAATGGGATTTGTCCAGCCGCACTAAATTACTGGAATTTGCCGAAGAACACCAGATCCCGATCGCCAAAGACAAGCGCGGCGAAGCCCCGTTTTCGGTGGATGCAAACCTGTTGCACACATCATCCGAAGGTAAAGTTCTGGAAGATCCCGCGAATGCCGCCCCGGATTATGTTTACCAACGCACCGTGCATCCCGAAGATGCCCCCGACATGCCCGAGCATATTGAAATCACATATGCAAAAGGCGATCCCGTTGCCCTGAACGGCAAAGACCTTAGCCCTGCTGAAATGCTGACCGCCCTGAATGAACTGGGTGGCAAACACGGTATCGGGCGGCTTGATCTGGTAGAAGGCCGTTATGTCGGCATGAAATCACGCGGGATTTACGAAACTCCGGGGGGCACCATCATGCTAGAAGCGCACCGCGGTATTGAATCAATCACGCTGGATCGCGGCGCAGCCCATCTGAAAGATGAGCTGATGCCGAAATATGCCGAGTTGATTTACAACGGCTACTGGTTCAGCCCCGAACGTGAAATGTTGCAGGCCCTGATCGACGCAAGCCAGGATCATGTAAACGGCACCGTGCGTTTGAAGCTTTACAAAGGCTCGGTTCAAACCGTGGGGCGCTGGTCGGACGACACGCTCTATTCGGAAGCACATGTGACCTTTGAAGATGACGCAGGTGCTTATGACCAAGCAGATGCAGCGGGCTTTATCAAGATCAACGCACTACGTCTGAAATTGCTGGCGGCGCGCAATAAACGCACAGGTCAGTAGAACATATTGTTGATGATGATCACCCGCAAAGCGTAGATCGCAATAAACAGTACAATCGGGGTAAAATCAATACCGCCTGCTGTCGGGATAAACCTGCGAATGCGCCTGTAAATGGGTTCCAGCAACTGGTTAATACCGTGCCAAAGCTGCGCCACGATGGGTTGGCGCAAATTCAGCACCTGAAAATTGATCAGCCAGCTCATGATGATCTGAACGATTAATATGTAGTAAGCGATGTCCAGGATGAACAACAGAATTTGTGCAATTGACGTCATTTTAGCAACCTTTTTTCAGTACCATTGATTTATGGTGCCTGTTGCCCATTGGCAAGACCCCGCGACAGTAGATACCCCCTGGCAGCACAGATATTTCGGGTTGATCTGGTGAATCAGGCGCAAATGACGCTGTGTATAATCATCTGAATATTGAATAAACCTTGCCAGTACTGGGTGAAATCTGTTCAACTGGCATAAAAATAATCAGGGGAAGAATGATGACTGCAAAAGCTAGTAAAAAGGCAATTTGGGGCTGGATGTTATACGACTGGGCCGCACAACCGTTCCACACGCTTTTGGTCACGTTTATTTTCGCCCCCTATTTTGCCTCCGCTGTTGCACCCGATCCTGTTTCGGGGCAGGCCATGTGGGGTTATACAACTGCGCTTGCCGGACTTATTCTGGCCGTAGGCGCACCGGTTTTAGGGGCTTATGCCGATACCATGGGCCCGCGCAAACCGTGGATAATGCTGTTTTCAGTGCTGTTTGTCATCGGTTCATTCCCGCTGTGGTATGCGGTTCCGGGCATAAACAACACGACTTTGATCCTTGTGGTGTTTGCCACCGGCCTGATCGGTGTCGAATTTTCGCAAATTTTCGTCAATGCCATGCTACCCGAGCTGGGCGATAGTGATGAAATAGGCCGCATTTCGGGCACCGGTTGGGGTATTGGCTATGCGGGCGGTGTGATTGCACTGTTCATCATGCTGTTGTTTTTAGCTGAAAATGCGGACGGCGTAACCTTGTTGGGTAAACCCCCGATGCTTGGCCTTGATCCGGATTTGCGCCAAGGCACCCGCTCGGTCGGGCCGCTAACGGCAATTTGGTATATCGTCTTTATGGTCCCGTTCTTTTTGTGGGTTCCCGATATAAAGCGCAAACCGCAAGTGGCAAATGCGGTTTCGGACGCCTTGAAAGAGTTGGTTAAAACCATCCGCACATTGCCGAAAAATGTCAGCCTTTTCGCCTATCTAGGGTCGTCGATGTTTTACCGTGATGCTTTGAACGGGCTTTATACATTTGGCGGAATTTATGCCGTGGGCGTGCTGGGCTGGACAGTCGTACAAGTGGGGATATTCGGCATTGTTGCTGCCATAACAGGGGCAATATTCTGCTGGATCGGCGGCTACATCGACCGTGCGATTGGACCGAAGAAAGTCATCATCTTTTGCATATTCACCCTGATCTTTGTTTGTGTTCTGATTGTAGGCACATCCCGTGACACGTTCTTTTCCGCTCCCTTATCCGCAACATCAACACTGCCTGACAGGTTGTTCATGATTTGTGGCGCTTTGATCGGGGCCGCAGGCGGCGTCATTCAGGCCTCTTCCAGAACCATGATGGTGTTTCAAGCCGAAAAAGACCGTATGACCGAAGCGTTCGGTTTCTACGCCCTGTCCGGCCGCGCAACCGCTTTTATCGCACCCGGTCTGGTCGCCGTAGTAACCGAGTTAACCCAAAGTCAACGGCTGGGAATTTTGCCGATTATCCTGCTATTCCTGATCGGGCTGATCTTGCTGGTCTGGGTAGACCCCGGGGAAAAATATAAATGAGTTTTGCCGCTCGGGCGATTATATCCATCAGCCTTACGGCAACCCTTATGCTTGCGGTGTTTCCCCTGAATGCTGCAGAATCCAAAGCAAACAGGCTGTTCGGGGCCAAAAACACCGCAAGTCAGCAAGCATCCATGGCCTTGGGCAGCTACGCCAAGGGCTGTTTGGCGGGGGCCGTAGAACTGCCCGAAACCGGCCCGACATGGCAAGCCATGCGCCTAAGCCGTAATCGCAACTGGGGTCACCCCGAACTGATAGACTATCTGGAACGGCTATCCGCAAAAGTCGCAAAAATACCCGGTTGGAAAGGGCTTTATATCGGGGACATGTCGCAACCGCGCGGCGGGCCGATGACCTCGGGGCATCAGTCGCACCAGATGGGGCTGGATGCGGATGTCTGGTTGTTGCCACCCAAACGATTGAACCTAAGCCGGGCCAAACGTGAAAAAATATCGGCAATATCCGTGCGTTCAAAAAATTGGCGCAACGTCAACGCTAACTGGACACCGTCTCATATGGCGATGTTGAAAGCCGCCGCAAACGATCCTGTGGTTGATCGTATTTTCATAACGGCTCCGGCCAAAATATGGATGTGTGAACATGCCAAAGGCAACCGCAAGTGGCTACAAAAAATACGGCCCTATTGGGGACATTTTGACCATATCCACATACGCCTTAAATGCCCGAAAGGTGTAAAAGGCTGTAAGAAACAAAGCCCTACCGTGAGGCAACTCTCGAAGAATGCAATAGGCTGCGACAAGGATTTGAACTGGTGGGTGACAACGGCACTGGCCCCCCCCGCCCCCAACACGCCCAAACACCCCAAAAAGCCTAAAAAACGCGGCGCGCGCGATTATGTTATGGCTGATTTGCCCAAACAATGCCGCCAGGTATTGGTATCAAAATGATCCGTTTGGCTGTTGTGTTTCTGTTTGTAGCCAAATCCCTATTGGCGGCAAATGTTACCCTGCTTTCAACATATTCGTGGACAATGCCGGATAAGGCTTTTGGCGGGCTTTCATCACTCTACTTGAATGATCAGGGCAACCGGTTTCTGGCAACATCCGACCGTGGCCACTTTTTAACCGGCAAAATCAACCGCCGGAATGGAAAGATTATCGGCATCACCGAGCAGAATATTACCCCCATTCTGACCCCCAAAGGCCAACCCGTACGCGGTAAAAATGTCGACGCCGAAGGTCTTGCCGTGCGTAAGGATGGGGAAATTTTCGTGTCCTTTGAACGCAATCATCGGGTTTGGGCCTATGACAGCGTTACTTCAGCCGCGCAAAAACTGCCTAAACATGCTGATTTCAAGGAGCTTGAATTCAACGCATCGTTAGAATCCCTGGCAATCGATGCAAAGGGATGGCTTTATGTAATGCCGGAAATTCCCGAAAAACAGGGCAACCCGCTTCCGGTTTATCGTTACAAAAACAAAGCTTGGGATAAACGCTTAAGCATTCCCGAACTTAGTGAATTTCGCGCAACGGGGGCGGATTTCGGACCTGACGGAAAATTTTACCTGCTAGAGCGTCACCGCAGTATCATCGCAGGCTATACCACCAGAATCAGGCGCTTCACGCGGGCAACCACAGGTTTCAAGGATCAACAAGTGCTGCTAAAAACCCCATACGGGACACATGGCAAGGTTGAAGGCATATCCGTGTGGCAGGATGATCAAAACCGCATCCGTATCACTCTGATCCTTGACAATAATTTCAGCCGCACCAAAAAAACCGAACTGATAGAATATGTGGTCAATTAAACCGGGTGATCCTCATCCCATTTGTCCAAAATCGCAATCGCTTCATCTGCGGTTTCAGCAAAGCTGAACAACTCAAGGTCATCGGCGCCGATTGTACCGGCATCTTTCAAGGCTTCCCAGTTGATTACGGAATGCCAGAAATCCTTGCCAAACAGGATAACCGGGATCCGCCGCATGCGGCCTGTCTGGATCAGCGTCAGGGTTTCAAACAGCTCGTCCAACGTCCCAAAACCGCCCGGAAATGCTGTGACCACTTTGGCGCGCATCAGAAAGTGGATTTTGCGGGTGGCGAAATAGTGAAAGTTAAAGCACAGGTCGGGCGTGCAATATTCATTCGGGGCCTGTTCATGTGGCAACACGATATTCAACGCAATGGATGCCCCCCCCGCATCGGCCGCCCCGCGATTGCCGGCCTCCATCACACCCGGGCCACCTCCGGTGACAACCACATTTTCACGGCCATAACTTTTCATACTTTTTTCGGTGATAATTTTGGCAAATTTGCGTGCTTCATCATAGTAATGTGACAGGCCCGCCAAAGTTTCCGTCCGCGCCTTGCCTTTATGTTTCGGGTCGGGAATGCGTGCGCCGCCAAACATCACAACCGTGCTTTCAATGCCGCGCTCGGCCAAAACCATTTCGGGTTTTAACATTTCCAACTGAATACGCGTGGCGCGCAGCTCGTCACGGCATAAAAAGTCATCATCGGCAAAAGCCAAACGGTAAGCAGGGGCGCGCGTTTGCGGCGTATCCGGTGTTTTCTTAATTGTTTTTAAATCGGTTTCTGCATTTGGAAAAGTTGCTTGCTCACGTCCCATTAAATATTCCTTTATCTTTTGCTGCCGCTTCGATTGCGTGCGACTTGAAATCAAACTATAGGCATAACTCAAATCTATCCAGACACGAATTGGAGATACTGATGTCGAACGCGCAACTGGAACTGACAATCGAAGCAGCATGGGAAGATCGCGACAGAATTACGCCTGCAACAACGGGTGTGATACGTGAAGCGATTGAAGATACGCTAAACGCGCTGGACAGTGGCAAATTGCGTGTGGCCGAGCGGCAAGCCGACGGTCATTGGCATGTCAATCAATGGGCCAAAAAAGCCGTGCTACTGGGCTTTCGCATCAAGGACATGGAAATTCAGGACAATGGCCCGCAGGGCGGTACATGGTGGGACAAGGTCGACAGCAAATTCAAGGGCTGGGGGGCAAACCAGTTTGCCGCTGCAGGTTTTCGCGCAGTGCCAAACTGTATCGTGCGTAAATCGGCCTATATTGCACCCGGCGCAATATTGATGCCGTCTTTCGTGAACCTGGGGGCCTATGTGGACACAGGCACCATGGTGGATACATGGGTGACGGTTGGTTCTTGTGCACAAATCGGTAAAAACGTGCACCTATCGGGTGGCGTTGGGATCGGCGGCGTGTTGGAACCGATGCAAGCAGGCCCGACCATCATCGAGGACAACTGTTTTATCGGTGCGCGCTCTGAAGTGGTAGAAGGCTGCATCGTACGCGAAGGCTCAGTTTTGGGCATGGGTGTTTTCATTGGCCAGTCCACCAAGATTGTTGACCGCGAAACCGGCAATGTAACCTACGGCGAAGTGCCCAGCGGTTCGGTTGTGGTTGCAGGCTCGCTACCCTCCAAAAACGGTGTAAATCTTTATTGCGCGGTGATTGTAAAACGGGTGGATGCAAAAACGCGGTCCAAGACTTCGATCAACGATTTGTTGCGCGACTAGGCTTTATCTTTTTGTGGGCAAGCGCAGCCATTTTGGAAGGCCTGTTGTTCTGCATATATTAAACTACTAAACTAGTTTAGTAGTTTTTATAATGCATCATTGTAAATGAAAATCACCCCCTTAATCCAGAAATATAGTTTTTATGACTGAAGTGAAAAAACAAAAACGTCCGCAGCAGGTTTTTACCTTGTTGGTTCAGGTTGGCCGAAACGACGGTGACGGGCTGCCCAAAAATGCTACCGGCGGGGCGATGATGTGCTTTGCCAGCGGTGTGGATGAGGCCGAAGCCGTGCGCGAAACCGTGGCTTTGCTGAAACGCGCCGATCTTGCCCCTTTGGATGTGACAGGATATGGCACCTTGCAAGAACGCCTTGAAGAGGGTCACGACATCAATCAGGAAGAACGCGACTTGATGCAACAGGCTTTGGATGAAAATTCGGTTGTGGTCTATCAATTGACGCCGTTTTTTGATTAAACTTGCGTGTTTTGACATCTAAAAATTCGTAATACACCAATCACACGGGGGTTTTAGGCCAAATGCTGACACTATTCTTTGATCTCGACGGCACCTTGCTTGACAGCCAATCTGGCATAGTTTCGTCCATTCAACACGCAATGATTGGGCTCGGTGCGGAAGAACCCGCCGCGGATGAATTGCGCGGCCTGATCGGCATGCCGCTGCCTTTTATTTTTTCCAACCTACTAGGCGAAAGCGGCGATATTGCTGGCGCGGTCGATCTTTACCGCGCATATTACACCGAAGAAGCCATGTTCGATGCGGTGCCATATAACGGCATTGGCGAGATGTTCGATGAGCTGCTAACGGTGGAAGCCCGCCTGTTTATCGCCACATCGAAACCGCAGGTTTACGCGCAGCAGATCGCCGAACATTTCGGCCTGTTAGAGCCGGTTGAACGCCTGTTCGGCTCGGAACTGGACGGTTCCAATTCCGACAAAACCGCATTGTTGCAATTTGCCCTTGATGAAATCGGCGAAGACCCGTCTAACTGCATAATGGTGGGCGACCGGCAGATGGATATTTTCGGGGCAAAAAACAATGACATCCCCAATATCGGCGCACTTTGGGGCTATGCCGACCAAGGTGAATTGCATTTAGCCGAAGCCGATATGCTGGCAGCTGCCCCCGAAGAAATCCCCGAGATCGCCTATGATTTACTGGGACTAGAGGCATAAACCGATGCACCAATGTGACGTTCTGATCGTAGGCGCAGGCCCGGCAGGATTGTCCGTGGCCTCAAGCCTATCGAATGAAATCAGTTGCATCATCGTGCATCAGGATGCCGAAGTGGGCAGGCCTGTGCGCTCAAGTGGCGGCAGTTTTCTAAAGGATGCAAAAGCCCTCTATATTCCTGAAAAATACTACCAGATCATTGATAATCTGGATTTTTATTCCGATCACGCAGAAGCAAAGTTCATTATTGAAACCAACAAGATGGTAATCTTTGATATTACCGGCCTGTATCAATATCTGGCAAGTCTGTTGCAATTGAAGAACCACCAGCTTTTAATGTCGACCAAGTTTCTAAACACTGAAAAGCTATTGAGCGGCACCTATCTGTCGACGATCAGATCAAAGGACGGCGGCAAAAAAACCATCCACTCAAAATATATCATAGACGCATCCGGCTGGCACTGCGCCGTTGTTCAAGCATGTGGCCTCATACCAATGCCCAAACGTTTGGGCA
>JASFZB010000048.1:0-7132 GCA_045046705.1 Rhodobacterales bacterium
GTGGAGGTGAGAAATTTCGATTTGATCATAACACGATCAGAATCCCTTAAGGCGAAATCGTCAATACCTATTTCGGGTTCTCAATGACTCTGGGTATAAGTGCTTTTCAAAAGTATGCAGAGTTAAGACAACAATTTACTAACATGGCTCCTGCAAAAATGGACGGAATGGTTGGGACATCAGAATTTACTGAGGGGGAATTTATGAGAATTGACCCGCTGTTAGCTCAACTCAACCATTTAATCTTCCAAATTCGAGAGCGAGCACAAAAAGATTATGAGTACTCAGTTGATGCAATGAAAACGGTAACATTAGTTATAAAAGAAAAAGCAGGTTTAGACCTAGATATGGAATTTCCAGATTGATCATCAAGTAACGCGCGGACTTCAGCCCCACCCTATTCCAACTCCGCATGCACGGCAAATTGCCCGATGTCGGCGGCTTCCGATTTGATCGCGCGGTATTGTTCGCGCAGGCCCGCATCGGTTAATTCGCGGCTGACCGCCAGCAACGTGTTGGGATCATGCTCGTCGCATAAATCTGTGGCCAGCTCCAGTTCCTGAGCCGCTACGGGGCGGGCGGCGTCAAGGGACGGGGCACCGTATATGTCGACGAAATGCTGCGAAAGGCGCGTGGTCAGGCCCTCTAGTTCAGCCGCTTCGATCTGGGTCACGGCCACAAAAGTAACCCGTCCAAAGGTTTCCAAACCCAGCCAGCCATTGGCAAAAGCCTGCCGGTTTTTGCCTTTCAGATCGGCCTCGCCCCAGTCGGAAAACTCAAAGCCACCACTGATGGCCCATTCACCGGTGCGCGCGGCATTGTGAAAAACATTACGGTCACTTTCGTCGAAATGGATGGCGCGGGCCAGTTTCATGGTGTTTCCTTTAGATTAACAAGACTGCTTAACGGCTTGATATGAGTTGATTTTCCGGATCTAAGCAACATACCGAAATCTTCATCCACCCCTAAAAATGTACCCGTAACAGGTGCCCCGTTCAGCGTGGTTGTGACTTCTTCACCCAATAAATGCGCCTTGCTGCGCCATTCTGCATGTAACGGGACGGCCCCGTCATCCGACCAGCGGTTGATCCAGACCAGACAATGGCGCGACCAGCCTTCCAGCAACTCCACAGGGTTTACCTCGGCGCAGCCTTCTTCAAAAAGTGTGGTTATATCAGGGGTCAACCCGCCGTCCTGATTTTGCGGAAACAGCGGCACCTCCAGCCCGACCACCAGCCAGTCGGGCATGGCATCGGGGTCATCAACCGATGCGGCCATTTTCAGCTCGCCGCATTTGGCCCCGTTAACCAGAATTTGGCCGTGCCATTCCAGATGCACGGCAACTTCGGGCGGAGCCAAAGCCCCTAAAGCATTTGAAAAACCGACACCGCAGGCGATCATCATGGCCGCTGCCTGTTCCAGACAAACCTCGGGGGCAAAGATGAATGCGGCCCGTAAATGGTCGGTGTTGATGTTGTAGACAATCGTGCCGGCATCGCAGCCCAGTGTTGCCAGCGATATGGCCTTTTCAAACGGGTCAATGGCGCGGCTGACGGCCTCGCCCGACAAAAGAGGTGGAAAAAGCGGTTCGCGGGTCATGCCTGTCCATCTTTGATCATTTGCCGCGCAATCTTGCGAAACGCCTGCGCATTGGATGAGGCGGGTTTCGACACAACAATAGGTGCGCCGCCGTCGCTGGCAAGGCGAATATCAATGTGCAACGGTATTTCCCCCATCAGCGGAATTTTCAGTTTTTCTGCTTCAGTGGCAACCCCGCCATGGCCAAACACATGCTCTTCATGACCGCATTCGGAACAAATATGGGTCGACATGTTTTCGATCATACCTAGAATTGGTGTTCCAAGTTTATCAAACATATCCAGTGCCTTACGCGCATCTATTAATGCTACATCCTGCGGTGTCGAGACGATGATCACACCGTTGACCTCGGCCTTTTGCACCAGTGTCATCTGCACGTCACCGGTGCCCGGTGGCAGATCGACAATTAACACATCCAGCTTGCCCCATTGCACCTGATTGAGCATTTGTTGCAACGCCCCCATCAACATCGGGCCGCGCCAGACCACGGCTTCGTCGTCGCGGGTCATCAGCCCGATGGACATCAAGGTTACCCCGTGGTTACGCAGCGGCAGGATGGTCGTGCCATCAGGCGACGCGGGCCGCCCGGATATGCCCAGCATACGCGGCTGCGAGGGCCCGTAAACATCTGCATCCAGCAGCCCGACCTTGCGGCCTTCTGCGGCCAGGGCGGCGGCCAGATTGGCCGATACGGTGGATTTGCCGACCCCGCCTTTGCCCGACGCCACCGCGATAATGCGGTCAATGCCGGGGATTTTTTGCGGCCCGGTAGGTTCGGATTTTTTGCCGCCCTTCAGGTCGGGCGGGGCGGCGGCGGCACTGTGCGCGGTCATCACAACGGAAACATTGGTGACCCCGTCCAACGCCTGCAAAGCGGTCTGTGCCTGCACCTGAACAGCTTCCATTTTCGTGGCCCGTGCCGGATCAATTTCCAGCACAAATCGAACCGTGCCATCGGTCACGCTTAGGGCGCGCACCATGCCGGCGGTGACAATGTCCTTGCCACTTATAGGGTCGGTAATTTTTTCCAACACGTCCAAAACGGCTTCACGGCTGGCAGTCATATCAGGATTTCCCCTTGATCTGACCGGTCACGACATGTTCCAGATCCAGCCCCTCCACGGTCAACACAACCTTGGCATTAAAGGATTTTTCCGCAGACGGGCCCGCCTTGCGCATGGCCTCTTCGATCGCTTGTTGCGAGGTCACGCCAACCTGTTTCAGAAATTTTCGCATGCTCATGTTAAAGTCTTCGTCGCTCATTTTTCAGTCCTTTGGATTTGGGTATTTTGGGGGCGTCAGGTAATCTTCCGTCATGCGGGTTTTGGGCCGCGCACCGCCCTGAAACGGGTTGTCGGTGCTGCGAAACTGTACTTCGACGCGGCAGTTTTCACACATCCGGATCAATTTGCCGGAATCGCTTTGCGTAAACATCGAATGTTTGCCTTCAAGCTGTGCGACAATGCGCTCGATGGTGGATTTCACCCCGAACAGCGCACCACATTCGATACAGGCAAAAGGTTCTTCTTCGTGAACCACAATCTCGCTATAGGCACTGTCGTCCAAATTCAGTTGCGGCACCAGACTGATGGCATTTTCGGGGCAGACATTTACGCATAATCCGCATTGCAGGCAGGCGGCTTCCTGAAACCGCAACTGCGGTTGGTCGGGATTGTCGGTCAATGCCCCCGAGGGGCAAAGCGAGGCACAGGACAGGCATAAAGTACAGGCATCCGTATCCACCACCACCGCGCCGTAGGGGGCCGTTTCGGGCAGGGCAATCGGGGCATCCAGATCAGGGCGCAGCGCTTTGGCACTTAGCCGTGTCACATCGCGCCGCCCGCCGAGTGGCAGAATCGGGTCTGCGACAGGGGGGAAGGTTTTGGCCGCGTAAAGCCTATCACAAAACATATCGGGGTCGTTTTCGTCGATCACCGATACTTGCGCCTGCCCGGCAATGGTATTGGCCAATTCGGTTTCGCCCAAAACCACATCACGCTCGGTTTTCGGGGCCAGCAAGACATGCACATGGCCAAATCCCGCCCCCAAGGCGGCCAGCATTTCGGCGTGACCAAAGCCGGTCAGGCTATCGACCTCCAGCGGGATCACGTTTGCCGGCAAACCACGCCCGAAACGCGCCGTAAGCGAGATCATTTCGCCGCCGTGGTCGGCATCATGCACCAAAAGTTGCGGGTTCTCGCCGCCTGCTTGGGTATATCCTTCGATCAAGGTCTGGATGCGCCGAAACAGATGTGACACAGGCGGGGACTCGTACGAAATTGCCCCCGATGGGCAAAGTGCCGAGCAAGCCCCGCAACCGGCGCAAATCATCGGGTCGATAAAAACCCCTTCGCCGTCGGGGCTGATTGCGCTTGTCGGGCAAATGTCCAGACATTTGGAACAGCCCAACTGCCCGGCCCGGGAATGGGCGCAAATGTTGACGTCATAACTTAGGTAAAGCGGCTTTTCAAAGGTACCGACCATGTGGGAGGCATCGAACACACAGGCCGCCACCGCCAAGGGCGCACGCGGGTCGGCCCGCAAATAGCCGTCGCGTTTTTCAGGGGCTGGAAACAGCGCGGTATTGCCGGTTAAATCCAGGATAATATCACAGGTTGAAACCGCGCCGTCTTGCGCCGGAGTAAACCCCATTTCCCCGCGTCCGCCGGGGATGATTTGCTGAAACGCATCAATGCGAACGCTGAAATCCCCCAGACTTCCGGCGGCGGATTTCAACTGCCCGACAGCGACATCGAAATTGCGGTTTGTCGGGGCATCATCGGGGCTGGAAAGAAGCACCGTGACCCCCAGAACTTCGGATAATTTTTGCGCTGCGGCCAAGGCAACTTCGGCGGGGCCAAGGATCAGACACATGCCTTCCGAGATCACATCAACCGCCTTCGCAGGGGCGGGCTGAAGCAGGGCATCGCTGACCAGCGCGGCCATCTTGGGGCCAGATTTATCGCCCTCATCCGACCAACCCGCGCGGTCACGAATATCAACAAATTCGGGTGGTTCAATAGACAGCTCGTCGGCCAGTTCTTCAAAGACTGCGTACTCCTGAAGACAGGCAATAACCGCGCTTCCATCGGCAATCTGTTTTGCGGCATCATTGATTTGTGTGGTGCAAAGGGCGGAATGGACGCGCGAACATTTAATCCCGTCAATCCCTTCGAATGATTTTGGACTTACAGTTTGTGATCCATAACAATCACATAAAATCAATGTCTTAGTCATGTTATTTCCTGAATTTAAAACGTGAAACAGAAGGTGTCACGCGGGCTACGCTACCGAAACTGGCTTAGCATAGTCACGAAAATTCCAAGAGGTAAAGACATAAAAATACATAATCGACGGGTTTGATTTATCCCGCGCAGGCCGTGGACATATCAATCGCCAAAATCGATTCAATCGCCAAAATCGATTCTTGAAAGGTTTTTACCGCACTTGGGGCGTCATTGTGGCGGGCTTGCAATTTTGTAATGTGGACATTTTGACCGTCACAGAAAATTCAGAGCTTTATAAATAGACATTCTGTCCATCTCTTGAATTTACGGTCGAATGTTTGCAAATCTTCGCAATCACCGCTTGGAAAACCCAGTGCTTCCCTCTTATGCTACCCCAAGGCCAAGCCCATGTTTGCGCCCGCGCCTGTTTGGGAGGACAGACAAAAATGACAGCCCGATCAATTTCAATGCCTATCGGTATCGTCGTGCGCAAAACGCCGGGCGTGACCAAATGGGCGAAATGGAATTGGAAAGCGGTTGCGGTTTTGCCCGGGGCTGCGCCTGCAAACTGGCATGAATTGCGCCGCGATGGTGCCGCCGTCGAATACCATGCGGGCACTCTGGATCTGGACCTTTTCCGCACCGATACCGAAGCCTACCTTTCCGGTCTGACCTGTGATGTGCCGGTGCTTTATGTGGTCATGCGCGATGCCGGTCACAATGCGGAATTGGGCGATATTGATCTTACCCTGATTACCGCCTCGCCCTATGAGGCGCAGGATTATGCCGATAGTGGCGAAGAGCTGATTGAACGCATCCCGATGCCTGCCGCGATTATCGCATGGGTGGCGGATTTTGTTGCAGAGCATCACCAACAGGAAGTCTTTATCAAACGCAAACGCGGGGCCAAATTCACCGGGCGCACCGAAGATGGCGTCGGCGATCCGCGGATCAAACAGACAACGGATGTGTACCGGGCCCCGACCCATAAAACGGACGTACTACAATGAGTGCGCCGCGCGATTTCTGGAGCCGTCGCAAACAGGCGGTCGAGGCCGAGGCAAACGCCGAACAGGCCGCGCTGCAAGCTTTGGAACAGCAACAGCTAGAGACCGCACAAGAGCAACAAACCGATGCCGAAATTCTGGATGATCTGGGCCTGCAAGACCCCGACACATTGGAAGCGGGCGACGATTTTTCCGCCTTCATGGCCAAAGCCGTGCCAACCCGTCTGCGCAACCGCGCCTTGCGCAAACTTTGGCTTAGCGATCCTGCCTTGGCCAATCTTGACACATTGCTGGATTACGGCGAAGATTTTACCGTTAGTGAACGGGCGATAGAAGATATTCAAACCGCGTATCAGGTTGGCAAAGGCTTTGCTTCGCGGGTGCTGGATCTTGAAAACAAGGCACCAGTTACCCCCCCCGAGTTGGCCGGGGATGATGTGGAAGAGCCGAATGAACAAGCCCCGGATTTGGCGCTTGAGTTGGCTGAAGAAGAAACCGACGACAGTGTGGTGGTAGCATATGACGACGAATTCGAGGCGGATGTTCCGTGCGCCTCGAAAAAAAGAATGCGCTTCGTAATCGCGGCGCAAATGTAAATACCGGGCGTTTAGGCCCGGGTTATGAAGGAGAATAAGGTGCCTGCAACTGCATCAAAAGCGAAAATCGCCCCCGAAGACCAGCTTCGCGCCGATCTTTACGATTATCTGGCCGCTTTGCTTGCGGGGCCACCGGATCAGGCATTGCTGAAAAAAACCAAAGCCCTGCAAGGCGATGATAGCGATTTGGGTCAGGGTTTCAAAGCTTTGGCGCGGGTTGTTGCGGTCAAGAATGGAAAATCGGCGGAAAGCGAGTTCAACGCTCTTTTTATCGGCATCGGGCGCGGCGAATTGCTGCCCTATGCCAGTTTTTATCTGACCGGATTTTTGAACGAAAAGCCGCTGGCAAGTTTGCGGGCCGATATGGTCGGCTTGCGGATCACGCGGTCGCCAAACGTGTTTGAACCCGAAGATAATATCGCCAGCCTGTTTGAAATGATGGCGGGGATGATTTCGGGGCGGTTCGGGGAACCGGCCAGTCTTGATCGGCAAAAGCAGTTTTTCAACCGTCACATCGGCCCTTGGGCCGGACATTTCTTTTCGGATCTGGAAGCGGCGAAAAATTCGGTTCTTTATGCCCCCGTCGGGGCTATCGGGCGGGTGTTCATGGAAATTGAACAGGAAGCCTTTCGAATGGTGGCCAAATAGCATTGGCCATTTTAACCGGTCGGCGGGCCCGCCGACCATAACACAGGAGTAGTCA
>JASFZB010000049.1:0-35067 GCA_045046705.1 Rhodobacterales bacterium
ATGTGAGTGGAGATTTAACAACAGTGACCCGTCGGAACAGTTATTGCAGTTAAGACAATGGGTTAGAGATCATCTGAACTAGTTATCTAGGACAGCCCCAAAAAGAATTTATGTGACTGAAAAGCAACGGCTTACATAAGCATTTGGGCTGGCGCCACAATAGCTGCGGAACTTTGGGATGGCGGCGAAGATATGGTCATGGTCGACAACCTTACCATCCAGCTTGTTGATCTGTCCGTGGTAATTGCCAGTGCCGCCAGCTTCCCTTAACTCGCGCAGCATGTGGATGATCGCGTCCGGTATCTTGGAGGCCCCCGTTCCGTATATTATCTGCGTTTTAACAGTTTTCAAACCTTAGGGTCTGTATCATTCTTCCGACAATTCACCAGTGACCAGATAATAAACCTGTTCCGCAATATTGGTTACCTGATCACCCGAGCGTTCAAGGTTTTTCGAGATGAACAGCAAATGCGTGCAAGGCTCGATGTTGCGGGGGTTTTCCATCATGTAAGTCAGAAGTTCGCGAAACAAAGCATCGGTTTTGTCGTTGATCTCCTGATCCGCATCACGGGCCTGCTGGGCTTTATCCAGATCCCGGGTCACATAAGCTTTCATCACAATATCCAACATGGTGGCAACTTTTTCGGACATCTCGACAATGCTGCGCAAGACCGGTTTGATAGCGGTGAAATCTTCCACTTGCCGAACACGGTAAGACAAGGTTTTGGCGTAATCACCCATCCGTTCCAGACTGGTCGACACTTTCAGCGTGGTAATGGCACTGCGCAAATCCTCGGCCATGGGTTGGCGCAAAGCGATCAGCCGGATGGCTTTTTTGTCGATACGTTCTTCCAGCCGGTTGATCGCACTATCGCCTTTGGATACCTCTTTGGCCAATGCCACGTCACCATCTTGCAGGGCCTTGGCGGATTGTTTGATCTGTGTCGCCACCATATCGGCCATCGTCACCAACAGGGTTTCGATCTCGTTCAGGTCTTTATCGAACCGTGTTACAATATGTGTTTGTTCCATCTGTCTGTCCTATCCGATTCGGCCGGTAATGTAATTTTGCGTGCGCTCGTCTTGTGGCGACGTGAAAAGCACCTTGGTTGCGCCGCTTTCCACCAGATTACCCATATGGAAAAATGCCGTTTGTTGCGAGACGCGCGCGGCTTGTTGCATCGAGTGGGTCACAATGACGATGGTGAAATTTTTGCGCAGCTCGTCGATAAGTTCCTCGATGATGGCCGTTGCAATCGGATCAAGCGCCGAACAAGGCTCGTCCATCAAGACTACTTTCGGCTTTACCGCAATGGCACGCGCAATACACAAGCGTTGCTGTTGCCCGCCCGACAGACTGGTGCCGGTTTCTTTCAGGCGGTCTTTGACCTCTTCCCAAAGCCCGGCTTTGCGCAACGACCATTCAACCACCTCTTCCATGTCGTCTTTGGTTTTGGTCAGCCCGTGAATTTTTGGCCCGTAAGCGACATTTTCAAAAATGCTTTTTGGAAACGGGTTCGGCTTTTGAAACACCATTCCCACTTGGGCGCGCAGGGCAACCACATCGACCTCGGGGGCATAAATATCCTGCCCTGCGATTTTGATCTC
Source organism: Rhodobacterales bacterium (assembly GCA_045046705.1). GTDB lineage: Bacteria > Pseudomonadota > Alphaproteobacteria > Rhodobacterales > Rhodobacteraceae > Amylibacter. Next base: position 1,609 of record JASFZB010000049.1, read on the forward strand.
GCCACTGACGCGGCAAATATCGACCAGATCGTTCATCCGGTTGATACAGCGCAAAAACGTTGTTTTCCCGCATCCCGAAGGGCCGATCAGCGAGGTGACCTTATGTTCCGGAATATCAAGCGTAATTTTATCCAAAGCCTGCTTCGAGCCGTAGAAAACATCCACGCCCTTAGCGGTAATAATCGGTGATTTCATCATTGTTAAAACCTTATTTCATATTTTTTGCGCAGGATGATTGCGACAAGATTCATCAACACCAGAAAAACCAGAAGCACAATTATAGCAGCGGAAGCTTTTTCCATAAACCCGCGTTCAGGGCTGTCTGACCACAAAAATATCTGCACCGGCAGCGCCGTGGCCGGTTCCAGAATACTTTTGGGAATGTCGACGATAAAGGCCACCATCCCGATCATCAGCAAGGGGGCGGTATCGCCCAGGGCGCGCGCCATACCAATAATCGCCCCGGTAAACATACCGGGCATCGCCAAGGGGGCTACATGGTGGAATGTCGCCTGCACCGGGCTTGCGCCCATGCCAAGGGCCGCTTCACGGATAGAAGGCGGAACCGCGCGCAGGCTGGCCCGTGCGGCAATGATGATCGTGGGCAGCGTCATCAGGGATAAAACCATGCCGCCAACCAGCGGCGAGGATCGGGGCAAGCCGAAGAAATCCAGAAAAATCGCCAGCCCCAACAGACCGTAAACGATAGAGGGAACCGCCGCCAGATTATTGATGTTGACTTCGATGAAGTCTGACCAACGGTTTTTTCTGGCAAATTCCTCTAGATAAATCGCCGCCATAATACCGATGGGAAACGACAGGGCAAAGCAGATAGACAGGGTCAGGGCCGACCCGACAAAGGCACTTAGGATACCGGCCAATTCCGGCTCGCGGCTGTCACCCTTGGTAAAAAAACCGATGTTGAACACGCTTTTAAGCGCACCGGCATTTAACAAGGCATCTATCCAACCGATTTGCTGGTCATCGAGTTGGCGATTGCTTTGCGGGGCGGTGCGATCAACCTCGCCTTTCATCAGCATATCGACATCATCCGAGGCCGTGACCCAAACGGTTTGCATCGCCCCCAATAATTCGGGCTTGGCCAAAATCTGTTGGCGCAACTGAAAGCCCGCGTCCGAGCTGACCAATCCGTAAAGTCGCTTCTTTTCCTTGCGCTTCTTTGCCTCTGGAAAGGTCTTGCGCAGGGATGACTTAATGATCTTGCCGAAACTTGCACCGCGAATGTTTTGCGGATCAATCATTTGTGACGATAAATCAACCCGCAGGGCGATCTTGGCCACGCTCACAGCCCCTTTGCCTTGTAAAAAGATCGATGCAACCATGAACACAAGAAAACCAAGCGACAGGATAATCGCTACACGCCCCAGCCACCGGAAACGCCACTCGGCGCGGTGGCGGCGGATCAAATGCTTTTGGCCCTTCAGAAAAGGGCTGTTTGGATTAGTCATATTGTTCCCGATACTTGTTAACGATGCGCAGGCTTAGATAATTCAGCATCAAGGTGACGATGAACAAAAGCAAACCCAATGCGAATGCGGAAAGTGTCTTGGCACTGTCAAACTCCTGATCGCCGGTCAGCAAGGATACGATTTGGGCGGTAATGGTGGTCACCGCCTCTAACGGGTTGGCGGTAAGGTTTGCCGCCAGACCTGCGGCCATCACAACGATCATTGTTTCGCCAATGGCGCGTGATGTGGCCAACAGAAGGCTGCCGGCAATGCCCGGAAGGGCAGCAGGCAGAATGACCCGCTTGACGGTTTCGGAATGGGTGGCCCCCATGCCCAGTGACGCGTCGCGCATTGCTTGGGGAACCGCATTGATAACATCATCCGACAGCGACGAGATCAGCGGCACAATCATAATGCCCATCACCAGCCCCGCTGCAAGCGCGCTTTCCGAAGCCACTTCAAGCCCCATACTGCCCCCCGTCATTCGAATGAACGGGGCCACGGTCAGGGCGGCGAAAAATCCGTAAACAACGGTCGGAATACCGGCCAGAATTTCCAGCATCGGCTTCACCCAGTCGCGGGTGCGTTTCGTGGCATATTCCGCCAGATACACCGCAGAGGCCAGCCCCAAAGGGGTTGCCACGATCATGGCAATAAACGAGATCAGCAAGGTTCCGGTAAAAAGCGGCAGCATACCGAATTGGCCCTCGGCGGCAACCTGATCGCTGCGCAATGCGGTTTGCGGTGACCATGTGGTCGAGAACAGGAACTCGCTTATGGGGACTTTCCTGAAGAAGGCAACCGTTTCAAAAGCCAGTGAAAAAACAATGCCGATGGTGATGGCGACAGCCACCAGCGCACATAAAAGCATGGCAAGCTTGATGACGTTTTCAGCAAGCACCGATCGGTTACCCGCCGTGACTTTGAAACTGTTTGCAGGCGTTGTGTCTTCAGTTGCCATTGGGTGTTCCATAGATCATGAAATCAGTCCGAATCCTTCGGATATGGGTAAAATAGCCAGGCTTTGTAACGGCTGGATTAAAGTTATGTAACAGTTTTGCAAAATGCGTAGCGCACATATAAAAAGGGGCGTCGCCGCCCCTTCTCTGGTTAATTGTAGATAGGACTACATCTCTAGATTAGTCAGATCCTTGGCTTTTTGTGCCCATTCCTTGCGCATGCTATCAGGCATAGGGATCAGGCCTTTGTCTGCCAGATAGCCGTCCGGTCCCCAAGCATCCTCGGATGTAAACTCGGCAAGATATTCCCTTATACCGGGGACAGTATCGACGCGGGATTTCTTGACATAAAATTGCAAAGACCGCGATATAGGATATTGTCCTTCAGAAATGGCGTCAAACTCGGGGGCAACACCATTCACCATGGAACCCTGAATCTTATCGGTGTTTTGTTCCAGATAGCTGTAGCCAAAGATACCCAGTGCATTCGGATTTGCCACCAGTTTTTGTACGATCAAATTGTCGTTTTCACCAGCTTCGATATAGGCACCGTCTTCACGCAATGTTTGGCACAAAGCTTTATAGGCTTTTTTGTCCGATTTCTTCAGGGCTTTGATCCAAGGGATGGTTTTACAACCGCCTTGCATTGCCAATTCATCAAACGCATCGCGGGTGCCGGATGTTGGCGGCGGGCCCATCACTTCGATTTTCACAGCCGGAAGCGATGCATCAACCTGATCCCATGTTGTATAAGGATTTGGTTGCGTTTGGCCGACCACATCCGTTGGAACATTTTTGGCCAAAGCCAGATACAAATCAGCCAGTGTCACATTGAATTGGGGGGCGTTTTTTGAATTGGCAAGGACGATACCGTCAAAGCCGATTTTGACTTCCACAATATCGGAAATGCCGTTGGCGGCACATCTTTTAACTTCGGAAGGTTTAATCCGACGCGATGCATTGGTGATGTCCGGATAGCCATCGCCAGTGCCGGCACAAAACAGCTTCAAACCACCGCCTGAACCTGTGGATTCGATAACAGGCGTTTTGAACGCTGTTTTTTTGCCAAAACGTTCTGCAACGGTTGTTGCGAACGGGAAAACGGTTGAAGACCCGACGATCTTGATCTGATCGCGGCCAGCGAATGCGGGGGCAGCCGTTACTGATGCCAATGCAACAGCAGTAAATGTAAGAGTTTTAAGGAACATATGTTCGACCTCTGATTTGTTTAAACGATCCGATTCTTTTCGGATATATGAAACTTAGGTTAGATTTGTGACAAAAGCCTTTAAGTTGCGTAACGGTTTTATGACATTTGGGAATGAAGATAAATTTAACGCCATCCATAAAAAAACCCATGTGTTTCACGGGGTGGTCAGGCCTTATCCCTTGTCGAAAAAACCCAAATGCGGCTTGTTAAGCCCGTATTTCACCGCCCCTGCGCCAAAACGCCCGTTGATATGATCTATAATGCCACCAAGCTTTTCGCTTGCGTTGGCTTTGCCTGCATCAAGCGGTAACAGCATTTCGCCCGAGCGCCCTTCCAGGGTTTGCACCCCGCCCAGATGGATACCGATGCTTGAAATCCTAAAGGGACGCCGTGCATCGTACATACGCCGCCAAAGCTGTTTGTTCAGATTAAGAAACGTCAATGTGTCCTGCGTCGGGTGGGATTTCAGGCTGCCTTTCCAACCGCCCTCGGGGTCAAAACGCATGAACAGCGAAAACCGCGTCGCGGTATAGCCGTCGCGGCGCAAACGGTGGCCCGCCTTTTCTATCAGCCAGCGCGACACCAGATAGGCGTTATTGACGGTTTTGTTTTCCGGCGACAAAACCTTGGAGTTGCCATAGCCATTGCGTTTGGTTTGCAGCAACGGAATATCTTCACCTTGCAGGGCGCGCACAAAACGTTCGCCCTCGACCGAATGCCAGATTTGCCGCGCATGCCTTGGGTCAAGGGTGTACATGGCCGGAATATCCCGGATATGCGCCCGCCAAAGCCGTGCTTTGATACCGCGCGAAATGCCCGGCAAATCATCTAGCTGCATATGAGCCAAAGCATCGGGCATGTTGTTGCGGGATAACCAGCGTAATCCGTCCGGCTTTTCCAGCTTCCCCGCAATCTTGGCAAGCAGGTGGTTCGGGCCAATGCCCGCCGAGAAACGCATCTGGCATCCCACATTGGCCCGCACCGCCGCCTTAAGCTGCCGGGTCAGCGCAATAGCCCCCTCAAGTCGCGCCGTCGTACCACCCAGCGCGATTTGAAATTCGTCCACAGATCGAATGCGCTCCAGTTCGGCATGGCTGTCCAATACCGCCGCGATGCGTTGATTGAACCGCACATAAAGCCTGTGACGACTGGGCCTGAATACGATGTCGGGGCAAAGCCTGCGGGCCTGATAAACCCGCGTGCCCGTGCGCACCCCATAAGCTTTGGCCTCATAACTTGCCGCCACCACACAACCTGATTCTGCCTCTACTGCGGTAATGGCGACGGGTCTGCCGCGCAAGGCAGGGTCAAGTTGTTGCTCCACACTGGCAAAAAAGCTGTTCATATCAATATAAAGCGTGCGAAATTGGGCCATGTTGGTTTTCCATTGTGGTGAATTACAAATGTTCCTATTATGTTCCCATGATGGACAAGAAAAAACAATTCGCAAATGTCGCCTTTGGCGGCAACTGGTCGGAAGAAATTCCGACACGGGATCAACTGCGCATAATCTTGGGCGTAATCGACAACGCGATCAATGACTGTCGTTGCCGTGATGTCGAGGATGAAAGCCTGCACCAGGCCATGCTCTATGTGCGCAAAAACGTCGAAAAAGGCCCGATGCTGTGCGAGGCCTTTTTCAAGGCCCTCAGGATCAAAAACCAAAACCTGCGCCAGCACCGGTTGCAAGAGGTTGGCAATATGATCCGGGCATGGGCCGGGATGTAAGGTGCTTGGGCGCGGCAACTTTCGGGCCTTTTGCCCCCGATAACGGGACTTATGACGTGATTATTCTGGCAGTCGGCCATGATGTGTTCAAACGACTCGGGCTTGAAGCCGCCCAAAGCTATGGCAAACCAGCGCATGTATTCATCGACGTCAAAGCCGTCTTTCCAAAAGCGCAGGGTATTTTGCGGATTTTGCTTCATTGACATTCATGCTATACAAACAGGGACAAACCCTATAGCTGCCAGCCCCTGAACCTATGAAAAGCCAAATCCCGTGATACAAACCCTAAGAGACGCCCTTGAACAGCGCGGCTATACGGCCCTGACCGCTGTGCAAGAAGCTGTGACGAACCCCGATTTTGAAACCTCTGACCTGCTGGTATCCGCCCAAACCGGCTCTGGTAAAACCGTTGGTTTCGGGCTGGCAATTGCCCCGACAATACTGGGGGATGCCCAGAAGTTCGACCGCGCAACCAAACCCCTTGCGCTTGTCATCGCCCCCACCCGCGAACTGGCCCTTCAGGTCAAACGCGAACTGGCGTGGCTCTACGCCAAAACAGGCGTCGTCATGGCCTCTTGCGTCGGTGGCATGGACATGCGCGAAGAACGCCGCGCCTTGGGCAAAGGCGCGCATATCGTGGTCGCCACACCGGGACGTTTGCGTGACCATATCATGCGCGGATCCCTGAAAATGGATCAGCTACGCGCCGTGATTCTGGATGAAGCCGACGAAATGCTGGATTTGGGCTTTCGCGAAGATCTGGAATTTATTCTGGGCGAGGCCCCCGAAAACCGCCGCACCCTGATGTTTTCAGCCACAGTACCGCGCAGCATCGCCGCATTGGCGAAAAGCTACCAAAAAGACGCCGTGCGCGTGGTGACAAAAAACGAGGAAACCCAGCACGCCGACATCGCCTACCGCGCCATGAACGTGGCCCCGCGTGACGGCGAAAACGCAATCACCAATGTATTGCGCTTTTACGAAGCCCCGAACGCGCTGGTATTTTGCAACACCCGCGACATGGTCAACCGTTTAACTACACGGCTATCCAATCGCGGCTTCTCGGTCGTCGCTTTATCGGGCGAGCTATCCCAGAACGAGCGCACCCATGCGCTGCAAGCCATGCGTGACGGACGCGCAAGGGTCTGCGTTGCCACCGATGTGGCGGCACGCGGCATTGATTTGCCCAACCTTGATCTGGTGATCCATGCGGACATCCCCCAAAGCCACGAAACCCTGCTGCACCGCTCGGGCCGCACCGGACGCGCCGGACGCAAAGGCGTCAGTGCGCTGATCGTGCCGGGCAAAGCACGCCGCAAAGCCGAACGGATTTTGCAAGGTGCCAAGGTCAAAGCCGAATGGTGCGAAGCCCCTTCGGCAAACGCCGTCACCGAACGTGACGAAGAACGCTTGATGAAAGATCCCACATGGGAACAGAAGATTACCACAGCCGAAAGCATAGCCGCCGCTAAATTGCTGGAATTGCACAGCCCCGAAAAAATTGCAGCAGCTTACTTGCGCCTATATAAAACCGGCCGTTCTGCCCCAGAAGAACTGTCCCCGTCCGGTGCAAAAGACGCACCACGCTCCCGCGCAGCCTTTGGCCCAACCGTTTGGTTTGCCCTGACAGGGGGCCGCGAAGCAGGGGCCGAGCCGCGCCGTCTGTTACCGATGCTATGCAAAGCGGGCAACATTACCAAGGACGACATCGGTGCCATTCGCGTACAAAAAAACGTGTCCTTCATCGAAATCCGTCAAGCCAGTGCCGAGAAATTCATCAAAGCCATCGGGCCTAACCTAAGGGTTGAAGATAACGCCACCCTGACGCAGCTTGAAAAACCACCGGCAGCGGCAAACACACCGCGCCCCGGCTTTTCAGGCCGGTCGCGGGATGGCAAAGACAAAGGGCCGAAACGCAAGTCCTCGAAGCAGCACGCCGCTGATCACGTCGACCGCGAAGATTACGCTAAGGGCAAAAAATCACGCCGCCCAAAATCCAAAGGCATCCCGCATTCCAATGAAAATTGGGAAGCGGAATTAAAACGCCTTGAAGGGGCGGTTAGCGAATTCAAACCGAAGCATAAAAACCCCAAGCCAACAGCGAAGAACGCAAAATCGGCAAAAAGCCCGAGCGCCCAGAAACGCGGTAAGGATTTTGCCAAAAAGAAGAAAACCTAAAGTATGCGACTTTAATCCTCGTCGATCTCCGACACCAAACGCGTCTCCAGTAATTGCCCGTTGCGGTACAATATCGGATAGGCGATGGACGCGATTTGCGAATTCAGGTCTTTCAGGGCCCGCAGGGTTTCAAGATGCAGATCACTGCTTTCAAGACTAACCTCTTCGCTATGGCGAATGCGTTTCAGGTGCCGCTTGCGACTGCGCCGCTCGGCCTTGGCCATCTCGTTCTTTTCTTCCATCAGCAAACGCGCCGACTCCAGGTCTTCGGAGACCAGAACATCAAATGCCAATGTCATGTTGGATACGACTTTTTCGTGCATATTGCGCAATTCTTCCCAACCCGCTTCGGAAAACCGAATGTCCTGATTGGCTTTGTCCGCAGCCAGTTGCATCAACCGCTTGGCAACAATATCGCCCGCCGTTTCCAGATTGATCGCATATTCTGCCAGTTCGCGCACTTTGCGCCCCTCGGCCTTGCTTAACTTGGAATTCGGCATTCGCGCCACATAATGGCGGATGCCATCGAGGGCTGCATTGACATATTTGTCTTCTTCGCGTGTCGATTTGATCTTATCCAGATCACCATCTTTATAGCGCGCGATAACCGAACGCATCATATGTTCCAAAAGCTGGCTCATTCTAATAACTTCGCGGCGCAGACAGGCCAAACCCAAACGCGGGGAAACCAGTGCCGTTTCATCCAATGCCGAGATTAAAATGACATTTTCCTCACGGCTCTCGCTGCTGTCCCTATCGGGTGCAAACCGCTCGAATGGGGCCTTCAAAAGACCGGTAACCGGCAGGAATATCAGCAATAACGCGTTAAAAGCCAGATGTGTGTAAACAACGATTTGCGGCGGGCTGATACCGTCCAGATACCGGGTAACATGAAACATATTCACAGTGAAAAGCGCAATTACCGCCAGCACACCGCGCAATAGTAAATTGGCATATGGTATTCGCCTGGCGGCCGCATTCATATCGCGCGACAACCAGATCGGGATCACTGCACTACCCAGATTGGCCCCCAACACAAGTGAAACACCGGCGGCCAGCGGAACCGCCTGGATCGCGACCAATGTGACACAAAGCAACACCACCGCGACGCTGGAATGCATCAGAACCGCAACACTTGCCCCGACCAGAAAAGCCGTAAGGAAATCACTTTCCAGATAACCTGCAATCGCCGGCAGAAACGCACTGTTGCGGATCGGGTCCATGGTCTCGCGCAAAAACCGCAACGAGATCAGTATAAAGGCAATCCCCAGCAATATCCGCCCGGCCTGTTTCAGGATGCGCCGGTCGGTTTTGACGAAAAACCAACCGCCTATCGCCAACAGGATCGGCACCAGCCAGTCCAGCCGGAACGACAGAAGTTGCACCACGATAGCCGAGCCCAGATCGGCCCCCAACACAATCGCCAACCCCGAACCGAAGGCAAGCGTACCAACGCTGGCAAAGCCTGCAACCAACAAGGCCACCGCAGCCGAGCTTTGCAACACCATGGCCAGCACAGTGCCCATAGCGGCGGCTTTAAAAGGGTTTTGATTTTGTGTGACAACCCGCTTGAAAGACGCGCCAAAGGCCCGCTCAATGCCGGTTTGCACCATGCGCACGGCATAAAGCAGCAACATGATTGCGCCCATTAACGAGATTAGAAATTGTAATATTACCATGCGTCTTATTCTTTCAAACAGAGGCCATAATGCGGACTGCCCTCATGCCTAGAAAACTGTTATAATAGCTTACAGAGCAATGTCTATCGCTCTATTTCAGTGACACTTGCAGTAAATCTAAGCTTAGGCGTCCAAACGCTTTCCGGTTTCTGCGTCGAACACATGAAATGCGTCCCTCCCGGCAGTAAACGACAAAACAGTGCCAATTTCTGCCGTTTGAATGCCATCAAGACTGGCCACAAAAGCCGACCGCGTGCCTTGTAAAACCCCGTGTATCAAGGTGTTGGCCCCCAATTGCTCCAGCATTTCGATCTCTAGTTTGATCGGGCCTTTGGCGTCCGGGATCAGGTGTTCGGGGCGCACCCCGAAGGTAACAGCCCCCGAGGCTTTCGAGTGGCTTCCCAGCCTGCCCCCGTTGGGCAAGGTAATGACCCCGTCCCTTATTTCTGCAGGGGTAAAGTTCATCGACGGGCTACCGATAAAGCCCGCAACAAACAGGCTTGCAGGGCGTTGATACAGCTCAATCGGTGTGCCGAATTGTTCCACATAACCGCCATTCAAAACCATCAAACGATCCCCCAGGGTCATCGCCTCTACCTGATCGTGGGTCACATAAATCGACGTCACCCCCAGCCGTTTTTGCAGCTTGCGGATTTCAAGGCGCATCTGCACCCGCAGCTTGGCATCCAGATTGGACAGGGGTTCGTCAAACAAAAATACCGACGGCTCACGCACAATCGCCCGCCCCATCGCCACCCGTTGACGCTGCCCACCCGACAACTGCCGCGGACTCCGGTCAAGGTATTCACCGATTTCCAGAATATCGGCAGCCTCTTCCACACGGCGGCGAATCTCGTCTTTGGGAATTTTGCGGATTTTCAGCCCGTAAGCCATATTTTCGCGCACCGACATATGCGGATAAAGCGCATAATTCTGGAACACCATGGCAATATCGCGATCTGCCGGCTCCAGATTGTTGATCACTTTTCCGCTGATGGAAATCTCGCCCGAAGTGATCACTTCCAACCCTGCCACCATCCGCAACAAGGTTGACTTGCCACAGCCAGACGGGCCGACAATCACCACGAACTCGCCATCATGAATGTCGCCCGCCACATGGTGCAACACTTCGGTTTTCCCGTAAGATTTCGTCAGGTTATCAAGTTTAATCTCGGCCATGGTCAGGGCTTCCTACTTATCGGTTTCTGTCAGGCCTTGCACAAACAGTTTTTGCATTGCAATCACCACCAATATAGGTGGCAACATGGCTAAAAGGGCGGTCATCATGATGATATTCCATTGCGGCGATTGTTCCGCCGACTCCAGCATTTGTTTGATATTCATCACAATAGTCGTCATGTCCGTATTGGTGGTGATCAACAGCGGCCACAAATACTGGTTCCAGCCGTATATGAACATGATCACAAACAGGGCGGCAATATTGGTGCGACTAAGCGGCACCAGAATATCCCAGAAAAACCGCATCGGCCCGGCACCGTCAATGCGGGCACTTTCCAGCATCTCGTCGGGGATGGTCAAAAACACCTGCCGGAACATGAATGTCGCCGTAGCCGAGGCAATCAGCGGCAGCGACAAACCCCAATAACTGTTAAGCAACCCCAGATTTGCTACCACTTCAAACGTGGGCAGAATGCGCACCTCGACCGGCAGCATCAGGGTGATGAAGATCATCCAGAAAAAGCCCATGCGAAACGGAAATTTGAAGTAAACGATGGCAAAGGCCGAAATCAGAGAGATCGCGATTTTGCCGATACAGATCATCAGCGCCATAATCAAAGAGTTCAACAGCATCCGCCAAACCGGCGTTTGATCCCCCGAAAGCCCGGCACCTAACAGGGTGTGTTTCAGGTTTTCCCAAAAATGCGTCCCCGGCAGCAACGGCAGCGGGGCTTGCAACATACGAACCTCGTCGTGACTGGCCGCCACAAAGGTGATCCAGATCGGCAAAGCAATCATGATGACCCCGAGGATCAGAATGATGTGGGTGGCAATCTTTAGAAACGGGCGATTTTCAACCATCAGTATTCCACCTTTTTCTCGATATAGCGAAATTGCACCACGGTCATCGCAATCACGATAACCATCAGGATGACCGATTGCGCCGCCGAACCGCCCAAATCAAGGCCGATAAAGCCGTCGTTATATACCTTATAAACCAGAATGGTTGTGGCGTTCGCCGGCCCCCCTTGGGTAACCGCATGGATGATCCCGAAGGTATCAAAAAAGGCGTAAACCAGATTGATCACCAACAGAAAAAATGTCGTCGGCGAAATAAGCGGCAGGATTTGCGTGCGAAACCGCATAATAGGCCCGGCCCCATCTATCGCCGCCGCCTCGATAATGGACTTTGGAATAGATTGCATCGCGGCCAGATAAAACAGAAAGTTATAGGCAACCTGCTTCCAGGCGGCAGCCATAACCACCAGGGCCATCGCCTGCCGCCCGTTCAGATAATGGTTCCACTTGATCCCGACCATTTCCAGAAAGTACGGGAATATCCCCAAAGTCGGGTTGAACATGAACACCCATAACGCCCCCGCCAGAACCGGGGCAACGGCATAGGGCCAGATCAAAAGCGTACGGTAAATCGTGGCCCCTTTGATCACGCGATCAGCAAAACCGGCCAAGATCAGGGCGATTGACATGGACAGAAATGCCACAAGGAATGAAAAAACCGCCGTACGACCAAAAGCATTTAAATACTGCTGGTCGTGGAAAAGGGTTATGAAATTTTCAAACCAGACAAATTCGCTTGACAGACCAAACGCATCTTCCACCAGAAGCGATTGGTAAAGGGCCCGACTTGCAGGCCACATAAAAAAAACAAGGGTGATGATAATCTGCGGGGCCACCAACAGGTAGGGCAATGGTGATGATGGGAAATGCACACGTTTGAGCATTGGGGTCTCCGCAATTTATTCGCCCGGCAAATATGGTCTTTGCCGGGCGAAACAAGATTTAAAGCCTATTTAACAGTGCGTTCAAACTTGCGCAACAAAACATCACCGCGGGAAACCGCTTCGTCCATCGCTTGCTTGGCGGTTTTGTCACCGGCCCAAAGTGCTTCCATCTCTTCGTTGATGATGTCACGGATTTGAACAAAACTACCAAACCGCAAGCCGCGCGAATTTGGTGTCGGTGTGTTCAGGCTTAGTTGTTTGATCGCCGTGTCGGTGCCGGGGTTGGATTTGTAAAACCCTTGTTTTTTCGACAACTCGTATGCCGCCGTCGTGATTGGCACATAACCGGTTTCCTGATGCCACCAAGCTTGCACTTTTGGCGAGGACAGATAGGTCATGAATTTGGCAACACCTTTATACTGCTCGTCCGTACCACCTGACAAAGCCCACAAAGTCGCGCCCCCAATGATCGAATTTTGCGGTGCCGATGCTACATCCGTATCCAGTGGCAACATGGTTTGACCGAAGTTGAACTTGGCCTGTTTCTTGATCGACCCGTAATAAGCGGAAGAGTTCATCCACATACCGCATTCACCATTGGTAAACAGCGGCAGACTGTCGCCGCGACGACCGCCATATTGGAACAAACCGCCCTTTTGCATGGACGCAACATCATCAAGACGGTTTTCCACCGCGTCGTTGTTAAAGGTAAATTCGGTGTCAAAACCGGCAAAGCCGTTTTCTTTGGTACCCATTTCCAGATTGTGCCAAGCCGAATAATTTTCAATCATTACCCAGGATTGCCAGCCAAACGAGAAGCCACATTTCATCCCGCTATCAACCAGCTTTTGCGATGTGGTTTTCATTTCTGCCCATGTTGTCGGAACTTTTGCACCGGCTTTATCCAGCGCATCCTTGTTGTACCACAACACCGGCGTCGAGCTGTTGAAAGGCATCGACAGAAGCTCGCCTTCAGGGGTTTGATAATAGGAAATAACCGCTGGCAGATAGTCGGATTTGTTGAACGGCTCACCGGCATCCTTCATCAGTTTCTCGATCGGATAAATCGCGCCTTTGGCTGCCATCATCGTCGCCGTGCCGACTTCGAACACTTGCACGATTTGTGGTTGCTGATGGGCGCGGAACGCAGCAACCGCTGCAGTCATGGTTTCCGTATAGTTGCCTTTGTAAGTCGGTACGACTTTATAGTCGGATTGCGATGCGTTAAAATCAGCCGCGATTTTATTGACGCGTTCGCCATTGGCGCCGCCCATAGCGTGCCACCACTGCACCTCTACTTGTGCATATGCCGCCGACGCAGCCAGCGTGAAAGCCGCCGCAAGTGTGGCTTTGGTAAAATTGAATGTCATAGTTGCCTCCCAAGCAATTGTTAATAGGATTTTCATGGCGCACACCGCTACAGATACAGTCACGATGTCCGTTTCCCGTTTCAGGACACCATAGCCTATATCATAATTCAAATGAAATTTTTATGACAGTTTTTATAACATTATGTTATAACCTCACCAGACGGAGTAACTACCTAGAATATCCATAAAATAAAGGAACTTATACGCAAATGGCAATCAGATTACGGCAATTGGAAGCCTTCAAGGCCGTGGCCCAATTGGGCAGCGTCACCCGCGCGGCAGAACATTTGGGCATTTCGCAACCTGCCGTCAGCCGTTTGTTGTCCAGTTTTTCCGACTCAGTCGGCTTTGACGTGTTTGAACGCAGGGGTGGCCATCTGGTTCCGACACAAGAGTCGCGCTATTTGTTAAGCGAGGTCGGACGGTTACTGGACAGTCTTGAGCATATCGAACAACTGACCCACGATTTGACAGCCAGAAAAGCCGGGCACTTGCGCATCGCCTGCCTGCCCGGATTTGCCACCAGCCACTTGCCCACGGTGCTGGTGGATTACCTGAAAAACCGCCCGGGCATTACGATCACCCTAGAGCCGGATCGCCCCGAACGCATACTGGAATGGATCATCGGCGAGCAATACGACTGCGGCATTACCGACGGGTTCAACGGCCATCCCGCGGTTGAAAGCCAAGCCGTAGCAATGCGCACGGTGTGCATCCTGCCCCCCTTGCACCCTTTGGCTGCAAAGCCCGAGATATGGCCCGAAGACCTCGCTCTGGAACGGATGATCCACACCCGCAAGGACAGCGCGTTTTTCCGTGATCTGGATGCGTGTTTTTCTCAGCAAGGCATCCAGATGGAAACCTGGATTGAAACCCGCCAATTCACCGCTGCGTGCAAACTGGTATCCCAAGGGGCCGGGGTTTCCGTTGTCAGTGAAATGGATGCGCGCGAATATGAACCCCAGGGCTTGATCATACGCCCGTTCGGCCCGAACATTGCCCACCATCTGGCCATTGTCCGCCCCACACATACCCCCCCTTCCATGATTACGCTGGAGTTTATCCAGATATTCTTGGACAGTCTGGCGCCGTTTAGAATTCACGTCTAATCCTTTTGTATCCTTCCAAGATGGCTTGACATGGATCAGGATTGCCCTAAACAACACCTGAAACCGTTGGGGAGCCTGCAAAACAGGCTGAGACGTGCAATTGCATAAACCCATCGAACCTGATCCGGGATAATCGGCGTAGGGAACGGTCACGACAAAGATGTCACCCGCCCCCCTTCGTTCAATGATGTCTGGATTGCAACGCGAAGGAAAATCATATGCGTATTCTTGCCACTTTAATGATGTTAATTCTGGCCACACCGACATTTGCCGCCGATAAAATGACCGTGCTGCTGGACTGGTTCATAAATCCCAACCATGGCCCGATCATTATTGCACAGGAAAACGGCTATTTTGCCGAACAGGGGCTGGACGTTAATATCGTAGCCCCCTCCGATCCGTCAGCCCCGCCAAAACTTGTGGCCGCGGGCAAAGCTGATCTGGCGGTATCCTATCAGTCGTCCCTGCACTTGCAGGTCGATCAAGGCCTGCCCCTGAAACGCGTCGGCACCTTGATCGCAACGCCGCTCAACTGCCTTTTGGCGCTCAAGGACGGCCCGATAAAAACCATTGCCGACCTGAAAGGCCGCAAAGTCGGGTTTTCCGTGGCAGGCGTCGACGAGGCAATTCTGAAGACAGTTCTAAACTACAACGGCCTGAAATTATCGGATGTGGAACTGGTCAATGTAAACTGGTCTTTGGCCCCCGCATTGATGGCAAAACAGGTTGATGCGGTGATCGGAGCCTACCGCAATTTCGAGCTGAACCAGATGAAAATCGAAGGCCATGAAGGCAAATGTTTTTACGTCGAGGAACAAGGCCTGCCGGCCTATGACGAGCTGATTTATGAGGCCAACCCTGCCACAATGGATGCGGATAAAATTCGCCGTTTTCTTGCCGCTACGGAAAAAGCCACACAGTTCATCGTCAATCACCCCGATGAGAGCTGGAAAATATTCTCGGGCACGTCCAAAGAACTGCAAGATGTCCTGAACGCCAAAGCCTGGACCGAAACCATCGCACGCTTTGCCCTGCGCCCGGCGGCTCTGGATGCAGGTCGCTACGCAAAATACGAGGCTTTCATGGCAAAAGCGGGCCTGATCAAAACCGAAAAACCGGTCTCCGATCTGGCCATTGATCTAGGGGCGCAATAATGTCGGCTGACCCCAAAAAGCGCGGCTGATGGCAGCGGCCCCCGGCATACGGTTTACCGGTTCGGCACGGATCGACGGTGCGGTCT
Source organism: Rhodobacterales bacterium (assembly GCA_045046705.1). Classification (GTDB taxonomy): domain Bacteria; phylum Pseudomonadota; class Alphaproteobacteria; order Rhodobacterales; family Rhodobacteraceae; genus Amylibacter. The sequence continues at coordinate 17,472 of JASFZB010000049.1, forward strand.
TGTTTGCACCGCTTTGCCTGACCATTCGCGGCGGCCAGTGGACCTGTTTGCTGGGGCCGTCGGGGGTTGGTAAAACAACCGTGTTACGACTGATCGCGGGACTTGACACGGCGGTGGATTTCGATGGTGAAATCATGGCAGGCGACCAGCTACCGCTTCAGGGGCGCACCGCCTATATGGCGCAAGATGATCTGTTGTTCCCGTGGTTAAGCGTGTTTGAAAACGTCAACATCGGGGCGCGGCTGCGCGGTGACACGCGCGACGACAAACGCACCGCCGAGATGATTTCACGCGTCGGGCTTTCAGGCCACGAGACCAAAAAACCCGGCACCCTGTCAGGCGGCCAACGCCAGCGCGTCGCCCTTGCCCGCACGCTGATGGAAAACCGCCCGGTTATTCTGCTGGACGAACCGTTTTCGGCACTGGACGCCAAAACCCGCGCCGAGATGCAGGAACTGACCGCGCGATTGCTTACGGGCCGAACGGTGCTACTTGTCACCCATGACCCGGCCGAGGCCGCGCGTCTTGGGCACCGATGCTACATCATGCAACAATCGGGGGCGGTACAAATGGAAATGCCCGCGCCCGCGCCCGTCAGGGCCATGGATGCCCCTGAAACACTGGCCTGCCAAGGCGCGTTGTTTCAGGCCCTTCGCGGAGATGCCCGATGACATGGAAACACGGGCTACTGTCCGCATTGGTGCTGATCGCAGCATGGCAATTACTGGTGCTTGTCACCGGCGTACAAGATTTCATCCTGCCCCCCCCATTAAAAGTCGCCAAGGCCCTTTGGCTCTACCGCGAAATCATCTTTGAAAACGCCCAGATCACCATAATAGAGGTTTTGCTTGGAATGGCCCTTGGCACAGCTCTTGGCATAGTAACCGCGCTTCATCTGGCAACATCAAGCACAGCGCGGGCTATTTTGCGGCCCATTCTGGTGTTTTCCCAAGCCATCCCGGTATTTGCCCTGGCCCCGATATTGGTGCTTTGGTTCGGCTACGGCATCTGGTCAAAGATCATCATGGCGGTGCTGATCATCTATTTCCCCGTCACATCCGCATTTTTTGACGGGCTGATGAAAACCCCTGCGGGCTATCTGGATCTTGCCAAAACCATGGGTGCTACGCACGCACGCACCCTGTGGCACATCCGTTTCCAAGCCGCCCTGCCCGCACTGGGGTCAGGCCTGCGACTGGCGGCGGTCTACGCCCCCTTCGGGGCCGTCATCGGCGAATGGGTTGGTGCATCCAAAGGTCTGGGCTACCTGATGCTGCTGGCCAACGGGCGGATCAAAATCGACCTGATGTTCGCCACCCTGATCGTGCTGGCCGTCCTAACCGTCGCCCTGCATCTGATTGTCGATATTCTGGCCCGAAAACTGGCCCGCGATCACTAGGGGCTGACCCGTATAACTACCCAAGATGACATTTAGACATTGGCTAGGTAGCATACCTAATTAGTCCTTGCCTTAATTGTAAAGGCTTCGGCCAAATCCGGCGAAATCAGTTTCGTTGAATATGTCTTTGAAACTGCGAAGACACTTAAATCAGTAAACTAGTTTAGTAGTTTACTGGTTTATTGATACAGACGAACCATACACTGTATTCAGGTCGTTATGTCTTTTATCGTTGAATTTTAATTTCTTGAAACTCACTCGCATTCTTTCAAGAACAGCCCAGAATGCTTGATTAGGCGGGCTTGCTTATGTAGCCTTAAAAAACACTTTCACATATGCCCCATGATAACCCGAATGTCCGCTACCCCAGCGCCTGATCCAGATCGGCGATCAAATCATCCGCTGTTTCGATCCCGATAGACACCCGCACCATATCGGGGCCGGCCCCCGCTGCCACCTGTTGTTCCAGCGTCAACTGCCGGTGGGTAGTAGATGCCGGATGGCTGACCAATGAACGCGTATCGCCCAAATTGGCGGCATGGCTAAACAGGTTCACGCTGTTCACCAAATTCACACAAGCCTCATAACCGCCTTTCAGGGCAAAGGTAAACAAGGCCCCCGCGCCTTTGGGATAGACCGCCTGTTGGCGTGCGTAATAGGGCGACGCGGCAAGACCCGCATAAGTAACCGAGGCAATTCGCGGGTCATTATCCAGCCAGTTGGCAATGATTTGCGCATTCTTGACATGGCGTTCCATGCGCAGGCTTAGCGTCTCGATCCCCATCAATGTATAATGCGCGCCTTGCGGGTTCATCGTCATGCCCAAATCACGCAACCCTATGGCAATGCTGTGCAATGTATAGGCCAGCTCGCCAAAGGTTTCATGGAATTTCAGCCCGTGATAGGCGGGTTCCGGTTGCGACAGGGACGGGAACTTGTCACTTTTCGACCAGTCAAATGTGCCGCAATCTACCACACACCCCCCAGTAACCGTCCCGTTGCCGGTCAGGTATTTGGTCGTGGAATGCACCACAAGGCTTGCCCCCATCTCGATCGGGCGACACAAATAGGGCGTGGCCGAGGTGTTGTCGACGATCAGCGGCAGGCCTGCCTGATCGGCAACAGCGGCCACCGCGGGAATATCGGTCACATAACCGCCCGGGTTGGAAATACTTTCACAAAATACCGCGCGGGTATTATCGTCAATGGCGTCTTTCAAAGCGTCCAGATCATCGAAATCAACAAATTTCGCCGACCAGCCAAAGCGTTTGATGGTCAGGCCGAATTGCGTCAGCGTACCGCCATATAGCCGGGTCGAGGCGACCACATTACAGCCGGGCTGCATCAGCGGAAACAGGGCCAGAATTTGCGCCGCGTGCCCCGAGGAACAACACACCGCCCCGACCCCACCTTCCAGTGTTGCAATGCGTTCCTGCAAAACCGAAACCGTCGGGTTGGTCAGGCGCGAATAGATATAGCCGACCTCTTGTAGATCAAACAGGGCGGCGGCGTGTGCAGCATCTTTGAACACATAAGCCGTGGTTTGATAAATCGGGGTTTGACGCGCGCCTGTCGCCGGATCAGGCCGTGCGCCTGCGTGAACCTGCAATGTGTCAAAGCCGTAGCTGGATGTTTTAGTCATAATCTGTGTCCTTATAATCTGGGAAGTTTCGATGAAATAATTCCGGTGTTAAATCCCGCACGGCGCAATTCACCAAACAGGCGTTGGTATTCGATTTTCGGGCAGCGGTTCTGAACCATCTGCAGACCCGCCTCGCTTGCCCGCCTCGCCGCCCCTGCATGTTCCACACCTATTTGCATCCAGATGGTTTTCAGGCGGCCACCCAGATGTGTGATCGCGTCATCGACCAGATCGGAAACAAATTCCGGACGGCGGAAAATGTCCAGCATATCAACGGGGGTCTCTGCAGGGATGTCCTTGATGCTGGCCAAAATCGTTTGCCCGAACAGGGTTTGACCGGCATAGGCAGGGTTGATCGGGATCAGCCGGTAATTGCGCATGTGCAAATAGCGCATCACAAAATAGGACGGGCGCACCGGGTTGGTGGAAACACCCACGACAGCGATGGTCTTGGTCTCGGTCAGGATTTTATGCAAAAGTGCATCTGTCGGTGCAGTGGTCATTAGGGTGCCCTTATTAGTTGGGTGGATGCTAAACAGTCAGGAATTTTACTGCAAGAGGGCTGATGAAAAAAGGGGCCGCCCGTAGGCAGCCCCAAAATTTTATGCGTTTAGGTATATGACTTGCTGCTCTCGGGCCTTCGGAATCGAAAACCCAGCCGCAGAGTCGCGTTTTAACCTGCAAGCAGATTAAAGCCGCGTCTTACATCATACCGCCCATGCCGCCCATGCCGCCCATGTCAGGCATACCGCCACCAGCGGCGCCTTTTGGCTCTGGCTTGTCGGCAATCATTGCTTCTGTTGTGACCAACAGACCGGCGATAGAGGCCGCATCTTCCAAAGCGGAACGCACAACTTTGGCCGGGTCAATTACACCAAACGCAAACATGTCACCATATTCTTCAGTTTGAGCATTGAAGCCAAAGGATGCATCGTCGCTTTCGCGAACTTTGCCGGCAACAACAGCACCGTCAACACCGGCGTTTTCCGCGATTTGGCGCATTGGGGCTTCCAAAGCACGGCGCACAATGGCAATACCGGCGGTTTGGTCAGCATTTTCGCCTTCCATACCGATCAGGCCTTTTGCACCTTGAACCAATGCAACACCACCGCCCACAACAACACCTTCTTGTACGGCTGCGCGGGTTGCATTCAAAGCGTCATCAACGCGGTCTTTGCGTTCTTTCACTTCGGTTTCGGTTGAGCCACCAACGCGGATCACAGCAACACCGCCAGCCAGTTTGGCCAAACGTTCTTGCAGTTTTTCACGGTCGTAATCGGAAGAGGTTTCTTCGATTTGAGACTTGATTTGGGCCACGCGGGCTTCAATTTCAGCTTTTTCGCCAGTACCGTCAATGATCGTTGTCTCGTCTTTGGTGATGGCAACTTTCTTGGCAGTCCCCAGCATGTCCATGCCGACGTTTTCAAGCTTCATGCCCAAGTCTTCGGAAATCACCTGACCACCGGTCAAAACAGCGATGTCTTGCAACATGGCTTTGCGTCGATCGCCGAAACCAGGGGCTTTCACCGCTGCGATTTTCAGGCCGCCGCGCAATTTGTTCACAACCAAAGTTGCAAGGGCTTCTCCGTCAACGTCTTCGGCAATGATCAAAAGCGGTTTACCGGATTGGATCACAGTTTCCAACAAAGGCACCATTGGCTGCAAAGAAGAAAGTTTCTTTTCGTGCAACAGGATCAGGCAATCTTCCAGATCGGCGGTCATTTTTTCCGGGTTTGTCACGAAATACGGTGACAGGTAACCACGGTCGAACTGCATGCCTTCAACAACATCGGTTTCTGTTTCCAGACCTTTGTTTTCTTCAACTGTGATAACACCTTCATTACCGACTTTTTGCATTGCGTCTGCAATTTGATTGCCGATAGCGGCTTCGCCGTTTGCAGAAATAGTACCGACTTGTGCAACTTCGGCACTGTCTTTTACTTCGCGCGACATCTCTTTGATGGTGCCGACAACAGAAGCAACGGCAATGTCGATGCCACGTTTCAGATCCATCGGGTTCATGCCCGCAGCAACCGATTTCAGGCCTTCTTTTACGATGGCTTGGGCCAGAACTGTTGCAGTCGTGGTGCCGTCGCCAGCATTGTCATTGGTGCGAGAGGCCACTTCTTTGACCATTTGCGCGCCCATGTTTTGGAATTTGCCTTCAAGCTCGATTTCTTTGGCAACCGTTACACCGTCTTTGGTGATGCGCGGTGCGCCGAAAGATTTGTCGATCACAACATTACGACCCTTCGGGCCCAATGTTACTTTTACGGCGTCGGCCAGAAGATTGACACCTTCCAGCATCAGGTTCCGGGCGTCTGTGCCGAATTTTACGTCTTTTGCAGCCATTTTATGTGCTCCTAATTCTATTCGTTAATTCTTAAAGAAGCCCGAGGATGTCGGATTCTTTCATGATCAACAGCTCTTCGCCATCGATGGTAACTTCGGTGCCGGACCATTTGCCGAACAGAACCTTGTCACCGGCTTTAACAGCCATAGGGATCAGCTCGCCGCTGTCTTTGCGCGCGCCTTCACCTGCGGAGATAATCTCGCCTTCGGCTGGTTTTTCTTTTGCTGAGTCTGGAATGATCAGACCGCCTGCGGTTTTTTCGTCGCCTTCGATGCGACGAACCAGTACACGGTCGTGCAGAGGTGTAAATGCCATTAGGATTGCTCCGTTATCGGTTAAAATTTCAACTTCAAGGGGTATAGAAAGTTATTAGCACTCACCCCTTATGAGTGCTAACGACGGTTATTTAAGGATGGTGAAGGCCAGAGTCAAGTTTAGATGGACAAAGAAAATAAAGGTTTCGCAATTTCAACTCGTGCGGGGAACTGGCGGTTGATGACAAAAGGCGAAAGGACCGTTTAGGACAGCCGCTTTTTGTAACATACGGGATTCATATCGCGAATATCAATGGATATGCTTTGCACCCGTGGAAACCGCAAATCCAGGACATCCCGAAGGGCAATAGAAAGCGTTTCTTTCAGGGCATCCGGGCGGCCCGCCAACAGAAAAACCGTGATATGTATAAAACTGGTTCTGCCATCTCCGGCCAGAATATGGCTATAGGGCACCAGCCGGGTTTTAATGTCGTCCCGCTTGATAAAGTCCATACTCGCGCCGCAATCAAGCACAATTTTTAACGCATCGTTGCAGTCGCTATCATTCTGCAAGGCATCGGCATGTTCGACGATAAAATGTGGCATGATTGAATATAGTGCCTACTGGCTCTCTTTCGTTGATCCGACCCTACCCCTTGCTATAGAGCGGTATTTGTTATGGGTAAATCGGTTTTTCAGTCCGGTTTCAGCGCCTATGGCTGACAAAAACACTGCAAAAGATCACTCCATTGCTTGTGCGGGATTTTTCCCCGCTTTGCGGTCATCCAGTAACTTGCATCATGTGGCAGTATGTTTTTGGTAAGCCTGACCAAAGAGTTATCGTGCAATGCCGCCGCGCATAGGGGCAGCGTGCCCAAAATCACACCCAGACCTGCAACCGCGGCCGCATGGGCTGCGGCAAAACTGTCAAACCGGTATTTCGGAACCGGCGGCGCATTGCTTTGGGATTTCCCGGCCCACTCCTGCCACCCGGGCCGCGGGCCGGAAACCGCAATGCGTGGCAAATCCTGCCAATCCACACCTTGTTGCAGCAAACACGGCGCGGCCAGCGGGGCCAGTATTTCGGGATATAACCGCGCCGACTGCCGGTCATGCCATTGCCCTGTGCCATAGCGTATTTCGATCAGCGCATTGGCTTTGGTGAAATCCGGTTCGATGTTCATTGTCGTCATGGATATTTGATACCTGGTCTTGTGTTTTAACGCGGTCAGACGCGGGGCGACCCATAATTGGGTAACAGAGCCGCTGGCCGAAATCACGATTTTCCGCAATGTCTTGCCGAACAAATCGTCCGCGCTGCGGGCCACAGCCTGCAACGCGCTGCTGACATAGGGCAACCAGGCCTCGCCCTCTACGCTCAACGCCACCCCGCGTGCCTTGCGCAAGAACAACTGCGTCCCGATACGATCTTCCAGATTTCGGATGCGCTGGCTGATTGCCGCCTGTGTCAACCCGGTTTCATGCGCCGCTGCGGTAAAGCTGCCCAACCGCCCGGCCACTTCAAACGCCCGCACCCATTCCAGCGGCAGGTTTTCCATTTTCGGTATAGCCATAAGAAAAACGACCCCTTCGTCCTTAAAATCCTAATTTGATATTATGGATTGATTCCCCTTCACTGTCACCAAACAATTCCTGAAAGAGGATGCTATGTACAAAATTGATCTGACCGAAAAAGGCCGCGTTGCAACGCTTATGCTGAACAGCACCGCCCCTGTGCGGTTTCACGCCATCTGGTTGCGCGACAATGCGTGGGACGCCCAAACCCGCGCCCCCGGCAACGGGCAAAGGCTGATCACGCTCGGCGATATTCCAAGCGACATCTATATCGAAAGCGCCAAGATTAACGATCAGGTCTTGCAACTGACCTTTCAACCTGAAAACAAAACCATTGATTATAACATCGACTGGTTGATGCAAAATGCCTATGACAAGACGGGTAAACAAAAAATCGGCTGGACTTCGGAAGCGATCACACCGTGGGACAGTGGTTTGCAAAACCATATCCCCATAGCCGCCCTGCCCACCTTGCAAAAAGACCCTAAAGCCTTGCAAAACTGGCTTGCCGGTGTGCTTCAATACGGCTTTGGCAAGCTCACAGACGGGCCAATTGAAGCCGGGGCTTTGACATCCGTGTCCGATTTGTTCGGCTATATTCGCGAAACCAATTACGGCAAATATTTCGAGGTACGCACCGAAGTAAACCCGACCAATCTGGCCTATACCGGACTGGGCCTGCAAGCCCACACCGACAACCCCTACCGCGATCCGGTTCCAACGCTGCAAATCCTGTATTGCCTGGAAAGCTCGGCCAAAGGCGGCGACAGCATGGTGGTGGACGGTTTCAAATGCGCCCTGCAACTGCAAGCCGAAAACCCGCAAGGCTTTGATTTGTTGTCACGCTATTGTGCGCGCTTTGAATATGCCGGTGAAGACAGCGTTTGCCTGCGCGCACGCCGCCCGATGATCGAGCTGTCGCCTGACGGTGAATTGATCGCGGTGCGCTTCAACAACCGCTCGACCGCCGCCATCACCGACGTGCCATTTGACGATATGGAGGCCTATTACGCCGCCTACCGCCGCTTGGGCGAAATCATTGACGACCCGAATATGGAAGTCACCTTCAGACTGAACCCCGGCGAAAGTTTCATCGTCGACAACACCCGCGTCATGCACGCCCGCAAGGGTTATTCCGGATCAGGGTCACGCTGGCTGCAAGGCTGTTACGCCGACAAAGACGGCCTGCTTTCCACATTAGCTGCAATGGAAACCAAACCGGCGGTGGCGGCAGAATGACAAACCCGACCCTGACCCCCGACACAATCGTTGCCTTTCTGGGCGATATTTTCACCCGTCGCGGCGGTGAAGAATATCTGGGCGAGCCCGTCACCATGGCCGAACATATGCTGCAAGGGGCCTATTTTGCCGAAACCGAAGGCTGCGACGATGTAATCATCGTTGCAGCCCTGTTGCATGACATCGGCCATTTCACATCTGAATTCGGCACATTTTCAATGAAGGACACGGCGGACAAATACCACGAAGAAGCCGGGGCCGCCGTTCTGGAAAAGTTCTTTCCGCCCATAGTCACCGAATGCGTACGCCAACATGTGGCCGCCAAACGCTATCTTTGCGCAACCGACGAAAGCTACTTTGCCAAACTGTCCACCGCCTCGGTGCATTCGCTGAACCTGCAAGGCGGCGCGATGGATGACGCCGAGGTTGCCGCCTTTCAGAAAAACCCGCATCTGGACGCACTGGTTAAAGTGCGCCACCTTGATGACCGCGGCAAAGTCGCAGGCCTGAAAACCCCCGATTTTTTCCATTACGCCCCGATGGTGCAAAGGGTGGTGAACGGATTTTGCAACGCCTGAACAATCCCCTGTAGTCAATGGCGTTTTGGCCTGCTATCAGAACGCCATGACAAATATTATCACGCATTTCGCCGAAATATCCGACCAATACGAAGCCGCCCTTGTGGACCTGTGGGGCTGTTTGCACAACGGGGTAAAACCCTTTGCCGAAGCGGTCGGCGCATTGGAAACCTACCGCGACAAAGGCGGCGTGGTGTTTCTTCTAACCAACAGCCCGCGCCCGTCCTCATCAGTGTTTCAACAGCTTGATCAGATCGGGGTGAAGCGCGATCTTTATAAGGGCTGCGCCTCTAGTGGCGATGCCGCCCGTGCGGCTTTGGCCTCTGGGGCTTACGGGAAAAATGTTTATGCTCTTGGGCCGAAACGTGATCTGACCTTTTATCAGGGCATTGATGTAAACCGTGTGCCTCTGGATCAGGCAGAAGGCATTGTTTGCACCGGTCTGTTTGATGACACCACGGAAACCCCCGATGACTACCGCTCAATATTTCTGCAAGCAAAAAATCGCGGCCTGAAAATGCTTTGCGCCAACCCCGATGTGATGGTGGATCGCGGAGATCGGCGAATTTATTGCGCCGGTGCTTTGGCGCAGGCTTATACCGAAATGGGCGGCGAAGCGCATTATTTCGGCAAACCGCACCCGCCGATTTACGATCTGGCCTATCAGCGGTTGATCGAGATTACCGGCCGCGAAATCGCCCCTAAAAAAATCATCGGCATCGGCGACGGCATTCACACCGATATTCAAGGTGCCATTGGTGAAGACATGGACAGCCTGTTTATCACCGGCGGACTTTCAGCACAGGCAACAGCAACAAACGGGCAGCCCGATGCGGATGCGCTTAACCGCTTTCTGGCAAAAGCCCAGTTGACGCCGACCTATTCTATGGGTCATCTGCGTTAAGCTGAAAAACACAGGATCTTGCATGCATATCGTTCGCGACTATCAATTTGCCAATGAGGCCGACATCGGGGCCGCCGTTGCCATCGGTAATTTTGACGGCGTGCATCTGGGCCACCAAGCGGTGCTGGATGTGGTGCGCGAAAAAGCGGCAGAGCTGAATTGCCCCATGGGTGTCATGACATTCGAGCCGCACCCGCGCGAATATTTCGCACCCGCCGCGCCCGCGTTCCGCCTGATGAGTGCCGAGGCCAAAGCCCACCGTCTGGCAAAGCTCGGGGTCACACATCTTTACCAGTTGAACTTCAATGCCGCCCTGTCGTCTTTAAGCGCATATGAATTTTGCCATGATGTGATCCACCAAGGGCTGAAGCTGAAGCATGTCGTGGTGGGTGCCGATTTCTGCTTTGGTAAAGGCCGCGCAGGCACCGCTGATACGTTGCGCGAGATGGCGGCCGAGATGGGTTTTGGCGTGACCGTCTTGCCGCTTGTCTCGGACGAAAAGGGTGTGTTTTCCTCAACTGCCATTCGCACCGCGCTGGCCGAGGGTCGCGCTGAAGATGCCGCGCACATGCTGGGCCACTGGCACCGCATTGACGCGCGCGTGGAACACGGCGATGCACGGGGCCGCGATTTGGGGTACCCCACGGCAAACCTGTCGCTGGAAGGCTTGCACCTACCGAAATTCGGGGTCTATGCGGTGTTGGTCGATGTGCTGGAAGGCCCGTATCAGGGCAGTTATAAAGGTGCCGCCTCAATCGGCGACCGGCCCACATTCGGGATGAACCTGCCCAATCTGGAAGTCTTTATCTTCGATTTTTCCGGTGACATTTATGACACCCAAATTTCCGTCGCCCTGGTGCATTTCCAGCGGCCCGAACTGAAATTCGACAACCTTGAAGGGCTTATCACCCAAATCAAGGCCGATTGTGTGGAAAGCCGCACTATTCTTGCAAAGCTTTGACCACATCCGCGTAAGTGTCTAATGCCGCGTGGCCTGTGGGGCGTAATGCGTAAACCCCGCGCTCCACCCGCTCGAACCAGCCGTAATGATCCGCCTGCAAAATCGTTCCGGCGCGTTCAACCCCCAAAGTTTCGGCCAAAACCCGTGGTTTGTTCGGGCCGCACGATAAGGCCACCGCAATGCGCAAGACATCCTGCCGGTAAGCGGTGATGATCTTGCGCCGGGTTTGCCCGCCGGTGTTGGGATCGCCCACACGGCGTTCAAACTCTTTCAGCAAAGCGGTCTTTCGCGCCTTGACTTTGCGCGGGCGATACGGCCCCGCATCGCACTGCACCAAAACGCTGGGAGTTGCCGCATCGAATCGCACCGAAATCAGCCCCAGCCCCAAACGGCGGCACAGTTTCACCGCGTCCTTCACCTGCGAGACCCAGCGTTTCCCTTTACCTGCAGGCACCGCCACATAGACGGCATCGGTCATCGCCTGGCGGTCAATGCCCTGCATTAAAAGTGCAATGGAAAGTGAAAGCTTCAATTCTACGATCACAGGCGGTTCATTCCCGCGCACCGCTACCAGATCACAATCCTTGATCTCTGCTTTGACGGCATAGCCCTGCCCCTCAAGGTAGGCTTTGATCGGCGCGTATAGATCGGTTTCTTTCATTGTTTCGCCACGCTAAAGGATCACGGCCATGCCGACAAGGTTTGTGCTTTTCTTTTGCGGCATTTCACGGCAAATAGAGCCGATGACCAAGACAGAAAAATTACGTCCCAATTACTGGGAAACCGTTGACCTAGCGGATATGACCCGCGCAGAATGGGAAGCGCTTTGTGACGGCTGCGGCAAATGTTGCCTGCTGAAGATCGAGTTCGTGAACGAAGACCCCGTCCACTACACCAATGTCGCCTGTCGCTTGTTTGACAACCAAAACTGCCAGTGCGGCAATTATCCGCTGCGCAAACAACTGGTAAAAGATTGCGTGGTACTAACCCCCGAAAACATCGAGCGAAACGCCTATTGGATGCCCTCGACCTGCGCTTACCGTTTGCTTGAGCAGGGAAACCCGCTGCCCGACTGGCATCCGCTGGTCTCGAACGATCCGCAATCGGTTCACGATGCGGACATCAGCATGCGCGGGAAAACCATTGCAGAATTCGACGTTAACGAAGATGATCTGGAAGATTATATCATAGAAGGTTTACAATAATGTATTTCGCATCCGACAACAGCGCCCCCGCCCACCCGAAAATCATTGAAAGCCTGCAACGGATCAACCAAGGCTATAGCATCGGTTACGGCGGGGATGGTGGCACCACCCATGTTCGGGATATGATCCGCGAGGTGTTTGAAGCCCCCGAAGCGGCGGTCTATCTGGTGACAACTGGGACAGCCGCCAATGCTTTAGCCTTGGCCACATTGGTTCAGCCGTGGCAAAGCGTGTTTTGCCATCCCACATCGCATATCGAAGAAGATGAATGCGGGGCACCCGAGTTTTTCACCAACGGCGCCAAGATGACCTTGATCGAAGGCGCGAACGGCAAGATAAATCCGGATGCGTTTCGTGCCAAAGCGCGGATCACCGGACAGTTAGGAGTGCATAATATCCAACGCGGCGCGCTGTCTTTGACCAATGTCACCGAAGTGGGCACGGTTTACACGCTGGATGAAATCCGCACGCTGACCGACATCGCCAAAGAGTTTGGCATGGCCAGCCATCTGGACGGGGCGCGTTTTGCCAATGCCATGGTGGCCTTGGGCTGCACGCCTGCGGAAATGACCTGGAAATCGGGCATTGATGCGGTCAGTTTCGGCGGCACTAAAAACGGCTGTATGGGGGTTGAAGCGGTCGTGCTGTTTGACCCCGATAAAGCGTGGGAGTTTGAACTGCGCCGCAAACGCGGTGGGCATTTGATGTCGAAATACCGCTATCTGTCGGCACAGATGGAAGCCTATCTTGCGGATGATCTGTGGATCAAACTGGCGACCCAAGCAAACGCCATGGGCGATTTTCTGGCCGCAGGCGTCAAGGGCATCAAAGGCGCGAAATTTCAACACCCGCAGCAGGCCAACATGCTGTTTTGCGGCTGGCCGCGTTCGGGGCATAAACTGGCACAAGCCGCAGGTGCTATGTATTACCCATGGCCCGAAGCCGAACACCCTGAAACCGGCCCCGACGATGAACTGCTGACCGCGCGGCTGGTCACAAGCTGGTCAACCACACCGCAGGATGTTGAACGGTTTCTGAATTTAATTACAGGTTAGGCAATCTCTGCCAGATAAGCATCCAGATGCGGTAAGCGGTCTTGCCCCCAGAACACCTGATCACCGATCACATAGGTCGGTGTGCCAAACACACCGGCTTTCAAGGCGTCTTCGGTGTTGCGCCCAAAGGTTTCAGCACCGGTTAGCAGGCCACTGTCGGCAAGGCCCGCGTCAAAGCCGTTAGCGCTCAGGCAGGCTTTGATGACATCATCTTGCGCAATATCTTTATCTTCCGCCCAACAGGCGCGAAAAAGGCCATGAACCAGCCCGCCCAAATCACCGCCGCCGGCATTTTGCGCCGCGATAATTGCATAGCACGCCGGGGCCGGATTGGTCGGCCAATGCGCCGGTTTCAGATTGACGGGCATGTGGTTAAACTTTGCCACACGCTGAATATCCTGCGCCCGGTATTTGCCTTTGTTGGGGTGGCGTTCTGCGGGGGGCGGGGTGCCGACCTCTTCAAACACTTTCATCAATCCGAAGGGCTTGTAATTGATCTGCGCCCCGTGCTTGTCGGCAATCTTTTCCAACTGCATCCCCGCCAGATAACCAAAGGGTGAAAGCGGAAACAGGTAATAATCTATTTTTGTCATTTTTTTGCTCCTAAAATAACATTTAATGCTTGGTAACACCTCGGTAACGACTAGGCAAAAGCAATTTACGGTGCTAAGCGGGGGCCAATGCCAACTTGCTGCTGCCAACAGCCCTGAAACGGGACATTTACCGATGAACACGCCGGTCGAACCTAAGCTAATCTCTGGAAACTCCAATCACACATTAAGCCAAGCCATCGCCAAGCGCATGTCACTGTTGCGCGGGCGGCCCGTTCATCTTGTCAATGCCCGCATTGAACGGTTCAACGATCAGGAAATTTTTATCGAGGTTTACGATAATGTGCGCGGTGAAGACATGTTCATCGTCCAGTCCACATCGAACCCCGCCAATGACAATCTGATGGAGCTGCTGATTATGGCGGATGCGCTGCGCCGCTCGTCGGCGCGCCGTATCACTGCCGTCATTCCCTATTTCGGCTATGCCCGCCAAGACCGCCGCACCAAGGCACGCACACCGATTTCCGCCAAGCTGGTCGCCAATCTGATCACCGAAGCGGGCATCGAGCGGATTTTGACGATGGACTTACACGCCACCCAAATTCAGGGGTTCTTCGATATTCCAGTGGACAACCTTTATGCAGCCCCGATTTTCGCACTGGACGTTATGCAGAACTTCAAGAAAATGGACGACGTCATGGTGATTTCGCCCGATGTGGGCGGCGTGGCGCGTGCCCGCGAACTGGCCAAACGCATCGGGGCCGATATGGCCATCGTCGACAAACGCCGCAACACCCCCGGCGAAGTCGCCGAAATGACCGTGATCGGCGATGTGTCAGGGCGCAAATGTATCATCGTGGATGACATCTGCGATACCGCAGGCACACTTTGCAAAGCCGCCGACACGCTGATCGAAAAGGGTGCCACCGAAGTACACAGCTACATCACCCACGGTGTGTTGTCCGGCCCTGCGGTGGAGCGCATCACCAAATCCAGCATGAAACAACTGGTCATAACCGATTCGATTGAGGCCACGCCCGAGGTCGCCGCCTGCAACAAAATTCGCATCGTCCCGACCGCGCCCCTGCTGGCACAGGCCACACTGAATATCGCCAATGGCACCTCCGTGTCATCCTTGTTTGACGAAGAGATTCTAGAGCCGATTTATGAAGGTTATTACGAGGGGCATTAGGCCACTCCGTTCGCACCCCTAACAAATCTTAAACCTTCGCAAGTGTATAACACCCCTGCTAGCAAAAGTGGTTAACGGGTTCACAAAGATTGCTTTGCAATTTTTTGTCACCCCGGCGGGTTTTCGAAGGGCGGGTAACAGCGTCAAATGAGGAAACTACCGAAATAACCGGTCAGATTAGGTGCAAGGGGTGAAACCTTTGTTCGGCTTATACAATCACATTGGTGGGCCCACCGCTTCGTTACAAATATCAGCTATATATGTAAAACCCTGCCAGCCGGAACGTGGCGACGGGTCAAAAGATGTTTGGTTAATACATCTATTCCCAGTCATCCTCGGCCTTGACCCCGCCAATGGCCATCCAGGATGCCCGGGCGCGGGCAACTTTAGTGTCGCCCCAGGTTTTAAACACAATATCACAGCCTGTCCTGGTGACGTTCTCGACCACGGTTTCCGCGCGTTGATTGGTGCGTTGATCCATATCGAACATTTCCAACGTGACCATAACGCTGGGGGCGTGATTGAATGCTTCGGAAAAAACAATCGGGACACGGCAGTCGCGGTCGCCTTTACCGACCCACATTTCACCACCTGTGTCAAAATCCGAGAATAGCAGCTCGGAACCTTGATCAATACCGATAATGCTTGCATAAATACGCTTCATACTTTCCCCATATCAAAGCACCTTAAAGTAAACTGCGGGTAAATAAACTAAAAAAGCCCTGCAAGTTGCAAGGCTTTTTTACAAAATGTGGTAAGTCTATGCGTATCAGACCAGGCTCAACAAGGCCTTTGTGTCGGCCACATATTTATCGGCCACGTCTTTTTCCGGGCCGGTTGTGCCAGTTGCGGCGGCTTGTGCCTCTGCCACAAGCGCATTGATCATATCCGCCGTCGCTTCTGATTTCAGCACCGCATGCTCGGCCAAAACCGATGCCGCCGTTCCAGAAATTTCCACGAAACCACCCGTGACCACATATTCAGACACGTCATTGCCCGCTTTCACCTTTAAGACCCCCGGACGCAAGGTGGTCAGCAATGGCGCGTGATCGGCCATTGCAGTAAAGTCGCCCTCGGAGCCCGGAATTTCTATTTCTGTGGCCTCCAAGGAGGCCAGTTTACGCTCCGGCGACACAAGATCGAATTGAATAGTAGCCATGGTTGGCCCCTCTCTAGCGATTAAGCGGCGTCTGCCGCCATTTTTTCAGCTTTGGCAACCACATCGTCGATACCGCCAACCATGTAGAAAGCAGCTTCCGGCAGGTGGTCATATTCACCGGCAACAACCGCTTTGAATGATGCGATTGTTTCGGCCAAAGGCACCTGAATACCATCGGAACCCGTGAACACTTTAGCCACATCGAACGGCTGTGACAGGAAGCGCTGGATTTTACGCGCACGGGTCACGGTCAGTTTGTCGTCTTCCGACAATTCGTCCATACCCAAAATCGCGATGATGTCCTGCAAGGATTTGTAGCGTTGTAAAATACCTTGCACGTCACGGGCAACATTGTAGTGCTCTTCACCCACAATCAGCGGATCCATGATCCGGCTGTTACTGTCCAGAGGATCCACGGCCGGGTAAATACCCAATTCGGAAATCGCACGCGATAGAACTGTTGTCGCATCCAGGTGGGCAAATGTTGTCGCAGGGGCCGGGTCGCTCAAGTCATCGGCAGGCACATAAACCGCTTGCACCGATGTAATCGAACCGGCTTTGGTTGATGTAATGCGTTCTTGCATCGTGCCCATGTCCGTAGCCAATGTCGGCTGATAGCCCACAGCAGACGGGATACGTCCCAACAGGGCGGACACCTCGGCACCCGCTTGGGTAAAGCGGAAGATGTTGTCAACGAAGAACAGAACGTCGGTTCCTGATTGGTCGCGGAATTGCTCGGCCACAGTCAGGCCAGTCAAAGCCACACGCATACGCGCCCCGGGAGGTTCGTTCATTTGGCCGTAAACAAGGGCCACTTTCGATTTTTCCAGATCGTCGGGAACGATAACGCCACTTTCGATCATTTCGTGGTAAAGGTCATTCCCTTCGCGTGTCCGTTCGCCCACACCGGCAAACACGGAAAAGCCCGCGTGCACTTTGGCAATATTGTTGATCAATTCCATGATCAGCACTGTTTTACCAACACCGGCACCACCGAATAGGCCAATTTTACCACCCTTGGAATAAGGTGCCAGAAGGTCAACAACCTTGATGCCTGTTTCCAGAATAAGTGATTCTGTTGCCTGTTCAGAAAACTCCGGTGCGTCCTGGTGAATTGAACGTCTTTCTTTGGTCGCAACAGGCCCTTTTTCGTCAACCGGTTCACCCACAACATTCATGATGCGTCCCAAAGTGGCATTGCCCACCGGAACTGTAATAGTGTCGCCTGTGTCAGTTACCGCTTGGCCGCGCACCAAACCTTCGGTCGCATCCATCGCAACCGCACGAACCGTGTTTTCGCCCAAATGCTGAGCCACTTCCAGTATCAGTTTGTTGCCATTGTTGTCTGTGGTAATCGCGTTCAAAATCGCTGGCAGTTCGCCTTCGAAATGCACGTCCACAACCGCACCGATCACCTGAGTGATCTTGCCGGTTGCACCTTTTGCTTTAGCTTTCGCCATTTTGGTTTCTCCAGTTCCTTAAAGCGCTTCCGCGCCCGAGATAATCTCGATCAATTCGTTTGTAATCGC
>JASFZB010000050.1:0-59366 GCA_045046705.1 Rhodobacterales bacterium
CGCACCGCTTACGCACCATTTTCTGAAACACTTCCTTAAATAAACTCATAATAACAACAGCTTGCAGAGATGGATATCTCCTACCGTCGGAGCCAATTCCCCTTTAAAAACCTTTATTTACATGGGTTTTCCGGAGAATTTTCCCGCTGATTACGTTGTTGTTGCTTGAAAATGTTGACACAGCGCAACAACGCCTGATCAGCAACAAAATTTGCTCAAACCAGCGGTGCGGGATTAATAGGTCCTGATCCTAAGTGGTTGATTTTATGGCAACGCAAGAATGAACGGCACACTCTTCTTCGCGGCACATTGCCCGAGCTTGAACATCATGTGAAGCATCCCGTTGCGCGTTAGGCAGCCCTTTCAGCATTTGGTGCGATGGCGAGCTGTTTTTGATCGGGTTGCTTGAGGTGGGTCGGTTTAATATGAAGATATGTATTTGGCCTGTTTAATAACAAAGGCAGTTCCAGTATTTTGACTGTTTAACAGTAAAAAGAAAGATGGCTTTATTTTAATGGGCCGACTTTCACCGGAATTAAATTTCCCCATAAGTTGACCTTAAATTGGCATTTTCATAAGTTGACCTTAAATTGGCATTTTATTGTGCAACAGCCTTGCCTTGGCCGGTTTTCCCCCATAAGCATTCCCAATGAAAATAATAACAAAAACCGCCGAGCTGGCCGCCTTTTGCACAACATGTGCGACCTATGATTACGTTACCGTAGATACCGAATTTCTGCGCGAACGCACCTATTATTCAAAACTCTGCCTGATCCAGATGGCTTATCCGGGGGAGGGGGATGAAAACGCGGTTTTAATCGATCCTTTGTCCGATGAACTGTCGCTTGAACCACTTTATGCGTTGTTCCGCGACGAAACTGTGGTCAAGGTTTTCCATGCGGCGCGACAAGACCTGGAAATTTTCTTTGTCGATGAAGGCATTATTCCCAGCCCGTTGTTTGACACCCAGGTTGCGGCAATGGTTTGTGGTTACGGCGAGCAGGTGGGGTATGAAACCCTGGTGCGCAAAATTGCAAAATCGCCACTGGATAAATCCTCGCGTTTTACGGATTGGAGCACGCGGCCCTTGTCGGATCGGCAAAAGGTTTATGCGCTTGGCGATGTCACCCATTTGCGCGTGGTTTACCAGCATCTGAAAGCCTGCCTGGAAAAATCCGGTCGACAGGCCTGGGTGCAAGAGGAATTGGGCATATTAACCAATCCGGACACTTATGTTGTTGAGCCGGATCAGGCCTGGCTGCGGGTGAAAACCCGCAACGGCTCTGGTAAAATGCTGGCCTATGTGCGCGAACTGGCACGATTTCGCGAAATCTATGCGAAAGAAAAAAATATCCCGCGCAACCGTGTTTACAAGGATGATGCCTTGCTGGAACTGGCCGCGACCAAGCCCACATCACCTGATCAGCTTCGTAAATCACGCCTTTTGCTGCGTGATGCGCGTGGCGGGGCTATTGCCGATGGCATCATTGCGGCGATCAAGACTGCATCGCAAGTCGCGCCTGCGGATTACCCCGTTGCCCCCAGTGTGCGGGTGAAAAAACTGGGCAATGACGGGCTGTCAGATCTGTTACGCGTCCTGTTGAAGGCCAGCGCGGAACAGGCCGGGGTGGCAAGCAAGCTGATCTGTAACGCCGCTGATCTGGATGCGATTGCGGGGGGGGATCGTAATTTGACGGTATTCAAGGGCTGGCGCAAGTCTGTTTTCGGGGAAAATGCGCTGCTGCTATGCGACGGTAAAATTGCATTGTCGGCTAATAAAGATTCGGTGAAAATCGTAAAACTTTAGACACCGGCCGCATCGCGCGCCCAGGTGTCTTTTGTAAGGTGTGGATATTACTGCGTTTATTTTGGAACTGTGATCTCGTTTTGCGCAGCAACAACACGCACTTTTTTCATTGCCGGATACCTTATGGACGATATTGAATTTCCGGCAAAAACCTCTTTCGAGCGCGGTGTCGGGGCATTAACTGGCACAAGCGGTGCCAATCCTTTGAAATCATAGGTGATAATGCCTTTTTCATCGGGATTGCCGTCATTACGGGCGACAAGGTCAACCTCGCTATAGCCTTGTTTATCAACCATCCCGCGTGCCCTGACGATGGCACCACCCTGATATTTCACGATCTTGACCTCGGTGACCCGGGGGATGATAACCCGATCATCGGGCACCGGGATGCGTTGTTCCAGCACGGTTTCCTTTACTTTCCTTTTCCCGAAAGAGCCACCAGAACTGCCACCAGAACTGCCCGAGCTACTGCCCGTGCTGCTGTTTGCCGAGCCGCCCAAGCTGCCGAACCCGGAACATCCGGTGACAAAACCAAATGCGATAACGGTGATTAAAATCTTTTTCATTACTGTCCCCGGCTGCTTAGGCATTACGGATACCTAAAAATTCCCTTAAAGAAAAGCCTTCTTAAGGAATCCGCCCAAGAAAATAGCTGGACGTTTGCGGGCAGTGGAATTAGGTCATGAAAAACAGGATTTGGATCATGTCGGAAAACTTTGAAGATATTGTCGAAACTTTTGAATTTCTGGATGCATGGGAAGATCGTTATCGTCATGTCATCGAAATGGGGCGCGCCATGCCTGCCTTGGACGATGCGTTGAAAACCTCGGCGACCAAGGTGAACGGCTGTGCCTCGCAGGTTTGGCTTGTACCTAAAATTCATGGCATAGGGCCTGATGCGGTGCTGGATTTTGATGGCGCATCGGATGCGATGATCGTGCAAGGCCTGATCGCCATTCTTAAAGTGCTTTTTGCCGGTCAAACGGTGAAGCAGGCGTTGGAAATCGACGCGATTGCCGCTTTCGCGCGCTTGGGGCTGGATCAACATTTATCGGCACAACGATCCAACGGTTTGCGCGCCATGATCGAAAGATTGCGGGCGTTTTCGAAAGCGGCAAGTCTGGGGTCAAAGTGACTTGAATTATTTGCATGATTGTTATGCCTAATATGCATTTGTTTCATGGATAAAAACATGTCAATGGCAGGTAACGGTTTCTTCCCGACCCTAATCAAAGGCTACAGTCATGTCAGAAATATTACAAAAAATCATTGATAAACAAGGGTTTATTTTGGCGGATGGGGCGACCGGAACCAACCTGTTCAACATGGGGCTGATGGCCGGTGACGCGCCTGAAATGTGGAATATTGAGCACCCCGAGCACATTACCAAGCTTTATCAAGATACGGTCAATGCCGGATCCGATCTGTTTTTGACCAACAGCTTTGGTGGCAACGCCTCACGGTTGAAGCTGCATAATGCGCAAAATCAGGCGCATGAACTGTCGCGCATTGCGGCAGAGCTGGGTCGCGAAGTTGCGGATAAATCTGCGCGCGACATCGTTGTTGCGGGGTCTATGGGCCCGACCGGCGAGATCATGGGGGCGGCGGGGACACTGAGCCATGAGGTCGCCGTGGAAATTTTCGAAGAACAGGCAAGCGGGCTTTTAGAGGGCGGTGCGGATGTTTTGTGGGTAGAGACAATCTCGGCCCCGGAAGAATACGCCGCCGCCGCCGAAGCGATCAAAAAAGTCGGTGCGAGCTGGTGTGGCACGATGAGCTTCGACACCGCCGGTCGCACCATGATGGGGACAACCTCGACGGCTATGGTCGCGATGGTTGAAGCCCTGGAAAACCCGCCTTTTGCATATGGTGCCAATTGCGGGGTCGGGGCCTCGGATTTGTTGCGCACCGTGCTTGGGTTTGTCGAGACCGGAGACAGCCGCCCGATTATTGCCAAGGGCAACGCCGGCATTCCGAAATATGTTGACGGTCACATTCATTATGACGGCACACCCGAGCTGATGGCTAAATATGCGGTCTTGGCAAGAAATTCGGGCGCGACCATCATCGGTGGCTGTTGCGGCACCATGCCGGCGCATCTGACAGCAATGCGTGCGGCTTTGGATAGCACCTCGAAAGGGACAGTTCCATGTCTGGAAGAAATCAGTGCCACACTGGGGGCGTTTTCGTCTGACAACGATGGCACCGGGGATGCGCCGATCAAACAGCCGCGCCGCAATCGCCGCCGCGCTTGATGCGGGGCCTGATTACGTCGCAGCATTGTTCTGGGTTGTCGTAAAACGCCAAGAAAAATAAGTGGAAAACACTGATTTTACGGTGTGAGAAGTAAACTAAATCCGAGGGGAATCACCTATGTCCGAAGAAGAAGGCGACATTATCCTGTCAGAACTGTCT
The DNA here is from genome assembly GCA_045046705.1 of Rhodobacterales bacterium. Classification (GTDB taxonomy): domain Bacteria; phylum Pseudomonadota; class Alphaproteobacteria; order Rhodobacterales; family Rhodobacteraceae; genus Amylibacter. The sequence goes on from JASFZB010000050.1 coordinate 4,223, forward strand.
GACGATGAGCTTGTGCCGCAAATGCACGACGATCTTTATGATGGCATGAAAGAAGAAATCGAAGAAGCGGTGCACATCCTGCTGGATCGTGGCTGGATACCCTATGACGTGCTGACCAAGGCACTTGTCGAGGGCATGCGCGTAGTCGGGATCGACTTTCGCGACGGTATTTTGTTTGTACCCGAAGTGCTGCTGGCCGCCAACGCGATGAAAGGCGGCATGTCCATCCTTAAACCGCTATTGGCGGAAACCGGGGCACCGCGCATGGGCAATATGGTGATCGGTACCGTTAAGGGTGACATTCACGACATTGGCAAGAACCTTGTGACCATGATGATGGAAGGGGCGGGCTTTGAAGTCAAAGACCTTGGCATCAACAATCCGGTTGAAAACTATCTGGACGAGCTGGAATCGGGCGATTACGACATTCTGGGCATGTCGGCCCTTCTGACCACAACCATGCCCTATATGAAGGTTGTGATTGATACGATGGTCGAAAAGGGCATGCGTGACGATTATATCGTCCTATGCGGTGGTGCGCCCCTGAACGAAGAGTTTGGCAAGGCCATCGGGGCCGATGCCTATTGTCGTGATGCGGCGGTGGCCGTTGAAACCGCCAAGGAATTTATGTTGAAAAAGCACAATCAACTGGGTGCTTAAGTGACAATATCCGTCGATGATACCACGTTGACCGAAAAAGGATTGGATGCGCCCGCCGTCAAACGTGGGCGCATTTTGCTTTTGGCCTGCGGGGCATTGGCGCATGAAATTCTGGCTTTGAAACGGTTGAACGGCTGGGATCATATGGCGCTGCAATGTCTACCTGCGAAGTTGCATCTTTATCCTGATAAAATACCGGATGCGGTCGAAGCGGCGGTTTTGAAACACCGCGACGCCTATGACAACATCTTTGTGGTTTATGCCGATTGCGGCACCGGTGGTTTGTTGCAAAAAAAATGCGCCGAGCTGGGGGTGGACATGGTCGAGGGCCCGCATTGTTACAGCTTTTTTGAGGGCAATGAAGCCTTTGCCAAATCGGCGGAAGATGAAATAACCGCGTTTTATCTAACCGATTTTCTAGTCAAGCAGTTTGATGCGTTTATCATGAAACCGATGGGGCTGGATCGCCACCCCGAGTTGCGGGATATGTATTTCGGTAACTACACCAAAGTGGTCTATCAGGCGCAAGTAAACGATCCCGCGCTGGACGTAAAAGCGCAAGCCTGTGCCGATAAACTGGGATTGCCATTAGAGCGGCGGTTTACCGGTTATGGCGATTTGGAAGCCACCTTGAAATCAATTCCCTAACGGGTGTATTCAAGCTTGACGCGTCTAGGGGGATGCCTTAGATGCAATTGAGAATAATTTGCAACTAGGAAAATAGCCCTTGCGCGATCTAAAGCCAAAAGCCGCGTGGTTGCATAGTCCACATGCGCTATCCTTGCCGGAATCACACGCCAGTGTAGCTTTGCTGAACGGCGGGTTTTGGCGCAGGTTATCGTCCTTCATCGGCCCGGGTTATCTGGTGGCCGTGGGCTATATGGACCCCGGCAACTGGGCGACCTCGCTCGCGGGCGGGTCGGCTTTTGGCTATACGCTGTTGTCGGTGGTGATGCTGTCAAACCTTATGGCCATCCTGCTTCAAGCGCTTTGTGTGCGACTGGGCATCGCATCAGGGCGCGATTTGGCGCAAGCCTGCCGTGATGCTTATGGCCCTTGGGTGGCGCGCAGCTTATGGGTGCTGGCCGAATTTGCCATTGTCGCTACCGATCTGGCCGAGGTCATCGGGACGGCAATTGCGCTGAACCTTCTGTTTAATATCCCGCTTGAAATAGGGGTGGTTCTGACCGCTTTGGATGTGTTTCTGATCTTGTGGTTGCAAGGCAAAGGCTTTCGCCGGCTTGAGGCGGTGGTGATCGCACTCACATCCGTAATCGCGGCGTGTTTCGTGGTGGAAATGATCTACGCACAACCGGTATGGGGCGATGTTTTATCCGGTTTCATCCCGCAAACAGACATTCTGAAAAGCCCCAACATGCTTTATCTGGCTTTGGGGATTATCGGCGCGACAGTGATGCCACATAACCTTTATTTGCACTCAGCCATCATCCAGACCCGTAAAATAGGGCCAACGGATGCGGACAAACGCAACGCGATCAAGATGGGCACGATAGACTCAACCATTGCGTTAAGTTTTGCGCTGTTCATCAATGCAGGCATTCTAATCCTGTCAGCCGCCGCATTCTATACCACGGGCCAGCATGATGTGGCTGAAATACAGGATGCTTTTAGGCTTCTTAACCCAACCCTTGGCGTCACCTTTGCCGCTGTTTTGTTTGCGGTGGCACTGCTGTGTTCTGGGCTGAATTCCACCGTGACCGCCACGTTGTCAGGCCAGATTGTCATGGAGGGGTTTATAAATATGCGCCTGCCGGCATGGGCCAGACGACTGGTGACACGGTCTATAGCAATCCTGCCCGCCGTGGTGGTCTCGGTTCTATACGGTGAAAGCGGAACGGCTAAATTGTTGGTGTTAAGCCAGGTGGTGCTAAGCTTTCAACTACCGTTTGCCATTATCCCGCTGGTACTGTTTACCGCCGACAAAGCCAAAATGAACGGGCATGAGGCACCGCGTTGGGTGACAGTTCTTGCATGGCTTACTGCGGCTATGGTGATTACACTGAACCTGAAACTGATTTATAACGTGGCCACGGGGGCGGTGGCTTTATAAAGCGGTGGTTTACCCCACATAATCCGACCGGCTTAACCCGTACTTCGCCATCTTTTCGTTCAAGGTGCGGCGCGGCAGTTTCAGTTCCTCCATCACCGACTGGATTGATCCTTTGTGGCGGCGCATGGTGTTGTCGATCAGCATGCGTTCAAACGCTTCCACATGTTCCTTCAACGGTTTGCCGTTTTCCATCACATCGGGGGCTTCGTGATCACTGTCAGCCATCAACAAGCTGGATATGGAATACCCGCCGCGCCGGCTTTGCAGAACCGTGCGTTCCGCCAGATTGATCATTTGGCGGATGTTGCCGGGCCAGGGGGCTTGTAAAAGATTGGCGGCATCCTCGGCCATAACTTCGGGTTGCGCACAGCCGTATTCATCGGCAAAGTTTTCGGCGTAGCGGTTGAACAGCGTTAAAATATCCTCGCCGCGCTGGCGCAGGGGCGGCGGGGTAAGCTGCATTGCGGCAAGGCGGAAATACAAATCCTGACGCAACACTTTGTCCAGCGGGGTGTTTGGATCTGGCTCGTTTGATATGGCGATGATGCGCAGTTGCGAAACTTCGCCGCGATCATGCTCGGAAATGGCATTCAACAATTTGGCTTGCACCGAGGCGGGCAGGCTTTCAATGTCTTCAAGGCACAAAGTTCCGCCCAAAGAGGCCTCTAGAAACGGCGTTGCATCATTATTGGGCCCGAATAGGCGTTTTGATAGCTCATCCTCGGTATAGGCAGCACAGTTAACGGTGATGAATTTCTTGCCTTGGCGCGGCCCGCAGGCATGTAGCGCATGGGCAATCAGGCTTTTGCCGGTTCCGGTTTCCCCGGTGATCAGAATATGCCCATCCGCTTGCGCCAGATCCAGTATATCTTCGCGCAAGCGTTCCATAATCGGGCTGGAGCCGACCAGTTTGCGCAATAAAACCGTGCCGTCGGATAATTCACGGCGCAAGGTGCGATTGTCCAGCGTCAAACGCCGCGTATGCACCGCGCGTTTGGCCAATTCCGCCATGCGGTCGGGGTCGAACGGTTTTTCCAGAAAGTCGTAAGCCCCGATGCGCATGGCTTCCACCGCCATGGACACATCCCCGTGTCCCGTGATCATGATCATCGGGATTGTGTTGTCGATGCTTTGGATTTTTTTCAGGAACTGGATGCCGTCAATTTCGGGCATGCGCACATCCGAAATGATAATTCCCGGGAAATCGGAATCAATGTCCTTTAACGCATGCACGGCACTTGGATATGTTGCCGTGCGGTACCCTGACAAGGTCAACCATTGCGAAATGCTTTCGCGCATGTCCTGTTCGTCGTCTACGATTGCTATTTTAATCTGTTCGCCCATTTGGCTACTCCGCCGCCTTTATTTCGTCTTCTTTAATCAATGGTAACTGGAATTCAAACACCGCGCCGTGCGGGTGCAGGTTTCGGGCGATAAGCCGCCCACCAAGATCGTTGGCAATGCCCGATGAGATTGCCAATCCCAGCCCGACACCGTCACCCGGTTGTTTGGTGGTATAAAAAGGTTCAAACAGGTTATCCAGGTTTTCAATGCCCGGGCCATTGTCCTTGATGCTTAACTTCGCCATTTCACCGGCAACCAGTAAAATTTCAAGATGCCGCTGTTTCTGGCCTTTCATGGCGTCAATGGCATTGCGCAACAGGTTCACGATGACCTGCTCGATGCGCACGACATCGCCCAACACCATCACGGGGGTTTTGGGCATGGTTTCGGTGATCTCTATTTCCAACTGGTTCAACTGCGGCGACATCATCGACAGGCTGCCGCGAACCGCGTTTCGCAAATCAACCGGATGCAATTCATCATCGCCTTTGCGGGCATAGGATTTTAGCTGTTTGGTTATTGCCCCCATGCGCCCGATCAGATCATCAATGCGTTGAAAACTGCCGATGGCCTCTTCCGGGCGATTGCGTTTTAACAACAGTTTTGCCCCGGCCAGATAGGTGCGCATAGCGGCCAATGGCTGGTTCAATTCGTGACTGACGGCGGCAGACATTTCGCCCAAAGCGGCCAGTTTGGAACTTTGCGCCAGACTTTGCTCGGCGACCTGCAAATTCCGCTCGGCTTCCTGGCGTTGTGCGATTTCTTGCGTCAGCTGTTCATTCAAAGTGCGCAATTCGGCGGATTCGGCCTGAAACACAAAGGATTTACGGATGGCGCGTTTAGACAGGATGTAAAACATCAGCGCAAACAGCACGGCATAGCCCATGATTTCTATTGCAAGAATACCGTTCACACGGGTACGAATTCTTTCGTAAGAGGCAAGGTAAACGATATTCCAGCCCTGAAAAGGCACTTTTTCGTCGATGCGAAACAGCGGTTGGCCGCGAATATAGGCGTCCGCCACAGAGCCGCTCCATTCGCCTGTGGCCCGCAATGCCCGTTCCATTGTTGACAGAACCGGCTGGTTTGACAGGGCTTGCGACAGGGTTTGATTTTCGAATTGGCGTTCGGTAGATAGCAATATCGTGCCTTTCGAGTCCGTAACAATCAAGGTCGCGTCATTCTTTGACCAGGTGTCGAACAGCCCGCCAAGATCGACCTCGACAACAATCACGCCGATGATTTTATTGTTGCTTAGCACCCGACGGGAAAAGTAATAGGCCCGCCCGCCACTTTCGTTTTCAAAGCTGGTGAAAACCGTATCACTTGATCGTATTGCCTTAACAAAAACGGCCTTGTCACTGCGAAATGCCCCCAAGGCGGTTCGATCGCTTGTGGCAACGATGCGGCCTTGGGCATCAAGCAGGAATATCTCTTTTGTGCCCAACTCGTCGTGGTAACTGATCAAGCGTTGCGATGACGCGACAAAATCGAAAGAGTTCAAGGCCGATATCAGAATTGTATCACGCGATAACAGCAAGGGCACAACGGCACTGCGCTGCAAATCACTGATTATGCGCCCGTTATAAAGTGACAACTGGCGTTCCGCATTGGCACGGGTTTTATGGTCGAAAAACTGGGTGAAATACAGGTTGCTTAGCCAGATGACGGCAACAGCGGTTGCCAGCAGAAATATCACCCCAATCCGCATAAAAAGATTACGATTGGTTTTATTTAGGGGGGCTATGGGGCGTTTACTGACCATCCCCGAATACTAGGCGGTGTTCAATCCCTGCTCAAGCAAAATGAAGAATTATTGAAATATTTAAGCGGAAACCAGCGCGGATGCGATACTTTCAAATAATTTGCTACCGTCGTTTCCACCCAATGCAGGATCGTTCAACCGCTCGGGGTGGGGCATCATGCCTAAAACACGGCGGTTATCAGATAGAATGCCGGCAATATCATCTATCGACCCATTGGGATTGTTCACATAGCTGTACGCAATACGGTCATCGCCGTGCAGGGTTTTCAAGGTTTCGCTGTCAGCGGTATAATTGCCGTCATGATGCGCTACGGGGTAGGTGACAACATCGCCCTTAGTGTGTGCATTTGTGAAAACTGAATTGGTCGTTTCCACTTTAAGGTCAATGTCTTTGCAAACAAACTTCAACCCGGAATTACGCATCAGAACCCCCGGCAAAAGCCCGCTTTCCGTCAATACCTGAAAGCCATTGCAAATGCCGACAACATAGCCGCCCTTTTGGGCAAATTCGATCACCGAGCGCATAATCGGCGAGCGTGCGGCAATCGCCCCGCAACGCAGGTAATCGCCAAACGAAAAACCACCCGGAATACCGATAATATCCAAGCCTTCAGGCAGGCTGCTTTCTTTGTGCCAGACCATTTTAATGCTATCATTACCGTCCGATATGCGATCAAAGCCTACGGCCATATCACGGTCGCAATTGGAGCCGGGAAACTGGATAACGGCGGCCCGCATCAGAGGATTTCCACTTTGTAATCTTCGATCACCGTGTTGGCCAACAGCTTTTCGCACATGTCTTTTACCAGCGTTTCTGCCTTGGCTGCATCGGTTTCATCCAGATCAAGCTCGATGATTTTACCTTGGCGAACCCGGTTTACACCGTCAAATCCAAGGGCCCCAAGGGAATGCTTTACCGCCGCCCCTTGCGGATCCAAAACGCCGGTTTTCAGGGTAACATGTACGCGTGCTTTCATCTTGAAATACCTTTATTTTACAAGTGTGGGCGCGTTTTTAGCACCGTTTTTAGGCAATAGGCCCAACCGCCTTGCCACTTCGGAATAGGCGTCCGTTAATGACCCCAAATCGCGGCGGAAAACGTCTTTATCCAGTTTTTCATTAGTTTGAATGTCCCACAAACGGCAACTGTCGGGGCTAATCTCGTCTGCGATAACCAATTGCTGATAGTCGCAATCGTTCAGGCGGCCAATTTCGATTTTGAAGTCAACCAGCTTGATCCCGACGCCGTACATCACGCCCGACAGGTAATCGTTGACCCGCAGGGCCAGTGCGATGATCTCGTCCAGCTCGCGCTGCGAGGCCCATTCCAGCGCAAGAATATGCTCTTCGGCCACAAGAGGATCGCCCAAACTGTCGTCTTTATAGCTGAACTCCACGATGGGGCGGTTTAGAACCGTACCTTCTTCTATGCCCAGACGTTTGGCCATGGAACCGGCAACCACGTTGCGCACGATTACTTCCAGCGGAATGATTTCAACATGTTTGACCAGTTGTTCGCGCATATTCAGGCGTTTGATGAAATGGGTCGGAATGCCGATGCTTTCCAGCCCCAGCATGAAATGCTCGGAAAAACGGTTGTTCAACGCGCCTTTGCCGTCGATGACATCCTTTTTTTGCGCATTGAACGCGGTAGCATCATCTTTGAAATACTGGATAATCGTGCCCGGCTCCGGCCCTTCATAAAGGGTTTTTGCTTTGCCTTCGTAAATTTTCTTACCCTTGGCCATCGGGATCTCCAATCGGATTTTGTCGGGGACTCACGGCCCCGCTCATGGCGCACTCTATAAGCTGTCCTTAATTAGGCGGCAAGGTCATTCACACCACGGCTTGTAGTCCCCAGTGAGTATCTTATATAATAACATAAAGATTCCCAAAGGAGAACAGGAATGAGCACGTTTAATGAACGCGAAGATACATTTGAAAAGAAATTTGCCCATGATGACGATATGCAATTCAAGGCTTCCGCACGGCGCAATAAATTGCTGGGCCTTTGGGCCGCCGAGCTGATGGGGAAAACCGGCGATGAAGCCAAGTCTTATGCTGCTGAGGTCGTTAAATCGGATCTTGAGGAAGTCGGGGATGAAGATGTTTTCCGGAAAGTTTACGGTGATTTGAACGGGCGGGTCGATGACGTGACCCTTCGGACAAAAATGGTGGAACTGATGGCCGTTGCCAAAGCCCAGGTTTTTGACGAAGTCTGAATAAAGCTGCAAAAAAATAGACCGCATAAAAAAAGGCCCCGGACAAGTCCGAGGCCTTATATCATTAAAATACCAGCACAAACAGAACACGCATTCCGTTCAGGTTACTATTCCCCCCAAAACCAGCTAACACAAGTATTGTTCCAGTTTCGTCGTCCTATGTAGCTTATAACGCATATCAAGGGGGATAAGAGTGACGAATATCACTTATTGCGCATAAATATTTTATTTCGTAATGCTATCGTGAACATCAACCGGCCTAACCGAAAACCCGTTTGAAAATCGTATCCACATGTTTTGTGTGGTAGCCAAGGTCGAATTTTTCTTCGATCTCGTCGGCAGGCAGGGCGCGCAAAACATCTTCATCTGCAAGTAATTCGGTTTTGAAATCCTTGCCTTGTTCCCAGACTTTCATCGCATTGCGTTGCACCAGTTTATAGCTGTCCTCGCGGCTGACACCGGCTTGGGTCAGGGCCAGCAAAACCCGTTGCGACATCACAAGGCCACGAAATTTATTCATGTTGGCCAGCATGTTATCCGGGTAAATCACCAGGTTTTCGACCAGCCCGGTCAAACGTGACAGGGCGAAATCCAGTGTGATTGTGGTGTCGGGGCCGATGTTGCGTTCTACGGAAGAATGCGAAATATCGCGTTCGTGCCAAAGGGCAACATTTTCCATCGCGGGCACCACGGCCATGCGTACCAGCCGTGACAGTCCGGTCAGGTTTTCCGACAAAACCGGATTGCGCTTGTGCGGCATCGCACTAGAGCCTTTTTGGCCTTTCGAGAAAAACTCCTCGGCTTCCAGCACTTCGGTACGTTGCATGTGGCGAATTTCGATGGCGATATTTTCTATTGACGAGCCGACCACGCCCAGAGCGGCAAAAAACGCCGCGTGACGGTCGCGCGGGATCACTTGCGTGCTGATCGGCTCAACCTCCAGCCCCAGCATTTTGCAGACATGCGCCTCAACGGCGGGGTCGATATTGGCGAATGTGCCAACCGCGCCTGAAATGGCCCCCGTGGCAATTTCCATACGGGCCTTTTTCAACCGGTTCAGGTTGCGATCCATTTCCGCGTAAAACCGCGCAAAGGTCAGCCCCATCGTAGTGGGTTCCGCGTGGATACCATGGCTGCGGCCAATGCGGATGGTCATTTTATGCTCTATGGCGCGGCGTTTTAAGGCCACCAGAAGTTTTTCAACATCGGCGATCAGAATATCACTGGCTTTGACCAGTTGCAGATTGAAACAGGTGTCCAAAACATCCGAAGAGGTCATGCCCTGATGCACAAAGCGCGCCTCATCACTGCCCACATGTTCGGCCAGATGGGTCAAAAACGCGATCACATCGTGTTTGGTGACGGCCTCGATTTCGTCAATGCGGGCGACATCGAAAGTCACATCCTTGGCTTTCCAGACTGCGTCGGCATTTTCGCGCGGGATCACACCCAGATCGGCCATCGCGTCACAGGCGTGGGCCTCGATTTCATACCAGATGCGGAATTTTGTTTCGGGCGACCAAATAGCGACCATTTCAGGGCGGGAATAACGGGGGATCATGGCGGGGCCTTTTCGTTGGAGGACAGTCACGCGCCTCATAGACCGATGTGTTCACAGGTGCAAGGCAAGGGAATAGACGCCTGAATAATTACGGCATACTTTTACGCTTAAAAAGCGTATAATCAGACATGCTTTATAGAGTCGCCAGTTTCATTTTTTTCACGTTTGTCTGGGCCACCGCCGTAACGGCTCAGGATTGGCAAAAACTGGATGGTTTGGAGATCAACCAAGCATTGAAATCACAGACTTTCGACTTTGGCATGGGCCAGCAAGAGTTTTTACCCGACGGGCGCACATCCTATCAAGCACAAGAAAAAAGCTGGGGGCGTTGGAAAATTAAAAACGGTCAATATTGTTCGCTTTGGCCGCCTTCGGATGTTTGGGTCTGTTATGACCTTGAAAGTAGACATCTGGGATTGTGGTTGCGGTTTACCGGCAGCGATGGACGCATTCTGACAGGAAAAAAAGTGGAAAATAAATAGCCCTAAAGCCCGCGCGCCCTGATCCGCTGTATTTCTTCTGGCCCGCGCGCCTGCGATTTACGGTAATCTTTCGGGGTCTGGTGCATTTTCGAATTGAACAGGCGGGTAAAATAGGCAGGAGAGCTAAAGCCAAGCTGCTTCGAGATGTCTTGCACTTTGTTATTGCTATGCAACAACAAATGTGTGGCTTCGCTTAGAACCCTGTCCTGAATCATTTGCCCCGCAGATTTATTGTTCAGTTCGCGCGAAACCCGAGACAAATGCGTCGTCGTCACCCCCAACACATCGGCATAATCGCTTAAAGAGTGGCTGGAGCGGAACTGGCTTTCCAAAACCCGCGAAAACTTGCGCATAAGCCTTTGAGAGGCGGTTTCCTTGCGGTTTTCGATCTTATCGCCGGTAAGGCGTAAAATATGCAACAAAAGCAATGAAACATAGGCCTCGACGGCCATAAAACGGCCCGGAGCATCGGAAAATGCTTCGCCCTGAATACTGTCGACATATTTGGTTATTTCGGCTTGCTGCAGAATATTCAGCACCGTGAAAATAAAAGCCTGCGGCGGTAGATCTACATCCGATTTGGGATCAACGGCGATAAAAGAGCCGTAAGTATGCAATCCGACCTCGAAAACATGCGGTGTGTTGGCAGGCACAAAGATAAACGTATTTGGCCCGACACCTTTGGTCATCCCGTTGATGATGACACGCGCATGGCCCTTTGAGAGCCACATAATCTTGTGCATGCCGTTTTGGCCATCCATGCGCAATTCGGGCCTGCTGCTGCGCACACTGGAAGCAAGCGAGCCGACCCAAACTGTCTGTTTACTTTGTGTCAGATGTGAATGTGTCAAGATGGCTTTCCAGAATCGTATCGCAATTTGAATACCTGATTCTTTAGAATACCCAAAGGTTAATTTGGCAGTAATATTGCATTACGGCAATAAATAGCCTATAGAATATCCATAATATGGATACTATTATCGTAAATGTGTAATTTATTCCATGCCTTCATGCGGCTTCTAAACCATGTGCGCTGGCGTTTGGCATAGCGTCTGGTCTGAAGTTTTGCAGCTTCCAGGCTTTCGGTCAAACCCAGCTCTCCCTTGAGGTGTAAAATCAGCTCTTTTGCGCCGATGGCTTTGCACGAGGGCAGGGTTGCGTCCCACCAACTATCCAGAGCGGCGCGGCATTCTTCCAGTGCCCCTTGGGCGATCATGGCCTCAAACCTTTGATCTATGCGGGCATTCAACCAGTCTGTGTCGCTGGCCAGGGAAATCAGGTGGGCATCGGCCTCGGGGATCAGCGGGGCTTGCTGGGTTTGCTGCCATTGCGACAGCCCCTTACCCGTGGCCTGCCACACTTCCCAAGCGCGTTGTGTGCGCATCGGGTTTAGGGTGTCGATTTGGGCATAGGTTTCAGGATCGACGGCTTTTAGCATTTTTGCGAATATATCACGGCCCTCATCGCGGGCCATTTGGTTGGCCGCATGGCGGATGGCTTCGGGAACGTCGGGTATATCTGCCAAACCCTGGGTCAGGGCGGTGAAGTACAAACCGGTTCCCCCGACGATAATAGGCCGCTCGCCGCGATTTGCACATGACGTCAACTGTTGCCCGATTTCGCGCAACCATGTGCCGACGGAATAGGGCTGATCCATGGCCACATGGCCATACATATAGTGCGGACAGCACGCCAAATCTTCGGCGGGCGGTCTGGCGGTCAGAATGTGCCAGCCGGAATAGACCTGCAACGCATCCGCATTCACGATGGCCCCTTGCGTTTGTTCTGCAATTTTCAGGGCCAGCGAGGACTTGCCCGAGGCCGTTGGCCCGGCGATTAAAATCGGTTTGGTGTCTGATAAGAACGAGGTCACGGGCAAGCGGGCCTTGGTTGTTTCATTTGGGTGCTTTTAACCCGTTATTCACAAGTTTGTCATTGCACCAAACACATAAATCCGATTATTTGCATCAACCGGCTAAAAACGAAGGAGTCTGATATGCCAGATGGGTCGCAGAATGGCGAAAAACCAGCGTATAAAAGGGTTCTTTTGAAAATATCCGGTGAGGCCCTGATGGGCGATCAGGGGTATGGGCTGCATCCGCCGACAGTTGAACGTATTGCAAAAGAAGTGAAAACCATCCACGATCTTGGGGTCGAGGTTTGTATGGTGATTGGCGGCGGCAATATTTTTCGCGGGTTGCAAGGCTCGGCGCAAGGTATGGAACGCACCACGGCTGATTATATGGGGATGCTTGCCACGGTGATGAACGCGCTGGCCATGCAAAGCGCGCTAGAGGCATTGCATGTGAATACAAGGGTTATTTCCGCGATCCCGATGGATCAGGTATGCGAGCCTTATATTCGCCGCCGTGCGGTGCGCCATTTGGAAAAGAAACGGGTTTGTGTGTTTGCCGCAGGTACCGGAAACCCCTATTTCACCACCGATACGGCTGCCACGTTGCGGGCCTCTGAAATGAATTGCGAAGCGATCTTCAAGGGGACGCAAGTTGACGGGATTTACGACAAAGACCCCAAAACCAACCCGGATGCCACCCGCTATGAAACAGTTTCCTATGACGAGGTTTTGCAAAAAAACCTGCGGGTCATGGATGCCTCGGCCATAGCGCTTGCGCGGGACAATAATCTACCTATTATTGTATTTTCTTTGGATACCGAGGGTGGTCTTGCTGGTATTTTACGCGGTGCGGGTACATATACGACCGTAGGATGATGAACGACGCTAATTGGAGGAACGCAAATGTCAGACGTGGAAATTGATCTGGGCGACATAGAACGGCGGATGGACGGTGCCATGGCAGCCCTGAAAACGGAATTTGCCAGCTTGCGCACGGGACGGGCATCGGCCTCTATTCTGGAACCGGTCATGGTTGATGCTTACGGTTCGCTTATGCCGCTTAATCAATGCGGTACGGTGAATGTGCCCGATGCGCGAATGATCACGGTGAATGTCTGGGACAAGGGGCTGGTCGGCGCGGTCGACAAGGCCATTCGCAACAGCGGTCTGGGGATGAACCCGGTTGTGGACGGCACGATTTTACGCCTGCCCATTCCCGAACTGAACGAGGAACGCCGCACCGAATTGGCCAAGGTTGCAGGGCATTATGCCGAAAATGCAAAAATTGCGGTACGCAACGTGCGCCGCGACGGTATGGACCAAACCAAGAAAGCCAAAGCTGCCGGGATGAGCGAAGACGATCAGAAATTCTGGGCTGATGAAATCCAATCCCTGACCGATACTGCAATTACAAATATCGATGCGGCACTGGAAGCGAAACAATCTGAAATTATGCAGGTGTAAACGGAGAAACCCTTTGGGTAAATAAATTATGACGAATGCTATATATAGAGATATAACCCATGTTGCCATCATTATGGACGGCAACGGGCGCTGGGCCGAGGCCCGGGGGTTAGAGCGGCTTGACGGGCATATGCGCGGGGCGCGTATGGTCAAGAAAATCGTAAGTGCCTCCAAAACCTTCGGCGTAAAACATTTGACGCTTTACGCGTTTTCCACTGAAAACTGGAACCGCTCGGCAAAAGAAGTGTCGGGGTTAATGAGCATTTTTAAACGCTATATTCTGGCTGAGTCGGCAAAAATGCTGGCGGAAGGCGTGCGCATGGAATTCATCGGGGAACGGGGGCGTTTGGACAAAAAGCTTCGGACCTTGATAAACTGGATTGAAGACCTGACCAAGGACAACACCGGTTTGCATTTGACGATTGCACTGAATTACGGTGGCCGCGATGAAATAAAACGTGCAACCTGCAAAATGGCGAAAGCGGTTCAGACGGGTGATTTGCAGCCCGATGATATTACCGAAGATACCATCAGCGGCTATCTGGACACGGCTGGAACACCTGACCCTGATCTGGTGATCCGGACATCGGGGGAATTTCGCACATCGAACTTCCTGCCGTGGCAGTCTTCCTATGCCGAGTATGCTTTCGTGGACGAATCCTGGCCGGATTTTACGGTCGCGCTTTATGAACAAGCCATTGCAAATTTCCGCAGGCGCGAACGCCGCTTCGGATCGGCGATCGGTAAATGACCGCGAAAGCCGATTTCTCCGACCTGACCACGCGTACGGTTTCCGCGATAGTCATGTTGGCCGTGGCGGGCGGGGCAATTTGGCTTGGCGGCAATGTCTTTAAAGCTTTGCTTGTTGTTGCGGCAGCCCTTATGGCATGGGAAATCAGCCGCATGCATGACGGGCGCAAAGGCTTGGCGGTTTCCTCTGGTGTGATTGTCGGGCTGACGGCCTTTTTGACATTTTTCCCATTCGGGTTTTCCCCAGGCCTGATTTCAGGCGTACAAATCCTTGTGGCTTTGTTGATGGCGCAAACCCACAGGACATCGAAAGTCACGGTATTCTTGTTCATTTTACTTATCATCTTTGCCACGACCACTTTGGGAATATTTCGCCAGAACCACGGCCTAACCCTAACGCTTTGGGTGCTTTTATGCGTCATTGCCAGTGATATAGGGGGGTATTTTGCCGGCAAGATGTTGGGCGGGCCTAAATTATGGGTGCGGATCAGCCCGAAAAAAACATGGTCGGGCACTATCGGGGGCTGGATTTTGGCCGCCCTCATCGGGGCTTTGTTTGTGTCCTTTGCAAGCCAGCCGGTCTGGCTGATTGCGGTTTCCGTTCTGGTGGCTATTGCCGCACAGGCAGGGGATTTGGCCGAGTCGGCGATAAAACGCAGGGCAGGGGTCAAGGACAGCAGCCACCTGATCCCCGGTCACGGCGGTCTTCTGGATCGTTTCGACGGGGTTTTGGGGGTGTGCTTTCTGGTGTTTCTGGCCCGCCTTGCAGGCTATGCCTGATGCGGCGTATTTCGATTTTCGGGGCAACGGGGTCGGTGGGTCAAAACACAGTCTCGATTGTTCAAAACCATAGGCAAGCCTTTGATGTTCATGCGGTCAGCGGGGCGCATAATATTGAAAAACTGGCGCAAATTGCCATTGCGCTGGAGGCCGATCTGGCTGTGACAGCCCAAACAGATCTTCTGGACAAGCTGAAGGCGCACCTGAATGGCACTGGCATTGCGGCCGCGGCAGGACGCGAGGCCTTGTTGTCCGCCGCCGCCGACCCGGTTGACTGGGCGATGTCGGCCATTGTCGGTTTTGCCGGCCTTGAGGTCAGCCTTGAAATAGCCAAACACGGCACCACACTGGCCTTGGCAAACAAGGAAAGTCTTGTTTGTGGCGGGGCCTTATTGCGCGAAACCTGCAGCCGCTCAGGGGCAAGGCTTTTGCCTGTGGACAGTGAGCATTCGGCAATTTTTCAAGCCATGAACGGGGAAAAAATTGCGCAGGTGGAACGGGTGATCCTGACGGCCTCGGGGGGGCCATTCTTGCACAGATCACTTGATGAAATGGCCAATGTCACGCCCGATGAAGCTGCCGATCATCCGAACTGGTCGATGGGAAGGCGGATTTCGATCGACAGTGCCTCTATGTTTAATAAAGCAATGGAAATCATTGAAACCAAAGAGTTATTTAACGTTTCAGGTGATCAAATAGAGGTGGTTGTGCACCCGCAATCCATCATTCACAGTATGGTCGGGTTTAACGATGGCTCCATTCTGGCCCATATGGGGGCGGCAGATATGCGCTTTGCCATCGGTTATGCTTTATATTTTCCGGAGCGCGTCAATGCAGGTGTTGCGCGGCTGGATTTCAGCCAATTGTCGCAGCTTGATTTTCTGCCCGTGGATACCAAGCGTTTTCCCGCAATCGACATCGCCTATGAGGTGATCTCCAAGGGCGGGTTGGCCGGGGCGGTGTTCAATGCCGCCAAAGAACAATGCCTTGATCTGTTTCTGGATCAGAAGATCGGGTTTCTGGATATGGCGGATCTGGTTAACAAAACCCTGCAATCAATGGACAGTTTTGAAAATTATGATGCAGAAACAATGGACAAAATTTCAAAAGCTGATAAATGGTCTCGGGTGTGTGTGAATAATTTAGCCGGAGTAAATAGTATCTGATGTTCGACATTTTAACCCAAATCCCCTATATTGGTGGCCTTCTTGCAACGGTGATACCCTTCGTTATCGCCCTTTGTACCGTTGTTTTCATTCATGAATTCGGCCACTATATTGTAGGACGTTGGTGCGGTATCCAAGCCGAGGCATTTTCGCTGGGCTTTGGTCCGGTTCTGTTTTCGCGGACGGATAAACGGGGCACTAAATGGCAAATCGCCGCTATCCCGCTGGGCGGATATGTGCGGTTTTTGGGCGATGCAGATGCTGCCAGTCGGCCCTCGGCCACAGGGGTAAGCGAAGATTTATCCCATAAAACCCTGAACGGGGCAAAGCTGTATAAACGTGCCTTAACCGTTCTTGCAGGCCCGGCTTCAAATTTCATTCTGTCTATCGTGATCTACGGCGCACTTGCCTATTCTACCGGTATGCTTTCATCCGATGCGGTGATCGGCAAACTTGCCCCGATGCCGGCGGGCATGTCACAATTGCATAAAGGGGATAAAATCCTTGCAATAAACAATCATAAAGTTGAAAAATTCGCGGACATTGTGGATTTTTCAAGCACACTGGATGGTAACAGCGATATAACCTACACTGTTGAACGCGACGGCCAAAAGCTGGATGTGATTGGCCCGTATATTTCGCCTGCTTTGGTTGGCTGGGTGATGCCGGTCTCGCCTGCCAGTAAAGCCGGGTTGAAAGAGGGCGATGTTATTCTGGCCGCAAACGGTATTGAGTTGCATAGCTTCGGACAGTTGATCAAAACCATTCAGGCGTCGGATAAAAGCACGATTGATTTGAAAATCTGGCGGGATGGCACTGAAATGCATGTGGCGATCACCCCCGAATACAGGGATGTTCCGATAAATCAGACCGATTTTGAAAAACGGATGATGATCGGCGTCTCCAACGGATTTTCCTTTGCCCCCCCAACTCTTAAAATTTCGGTATTAAAAGCCGCGGATTTCGGTGTTAAAAGCACTTATTTTGTCTTTAACAGCTCTATTAACGGCATTTACCAGATTGCAACCGGACGTGTGGCCGCTAAAAACCTGCAAGGGCCTGTTGGGATTGCCCGCATTTTTGGTGATACGGCCTCGGTCGGGTTTATGGCCTTTCTCGAGTCTATCGCCTACATTTCAACTGCCATTGGTTTCTTGAACCTGATGCCGATCCCGGTTCTGGATGGCGGGCATTTGGTGATGTATGCGTTTGAAGCGGTGTTTCGGCGGCCTCCCGGTGCGAAAGCTATTCAAGTTGCGATGACCATGGGGCTGATGTTGCTTTTATCGTTGATGGTGTTTTCCACCGTTAATGACATATCAAGGTTCTTTTGAACCTTGATAAATAAGATGGTACTACTGAAAATCCCGTGTTATACCGCCCCCATCGTGGGGAATACTGAAGAGCCAATCTGATGAATTTTAAGTCTGCCAAGCTATACCTTTCCGGTTTGTTGAAATCTTCGGCGGTTGCCGTTGCTGTTGCGATTGCATGTTTGCAGGCATCGCCTGATCTGTTTGCGGCTTATGCGCAGGCCAGTGCTGTTTTCAGTCGAATTGATGTGTCGGGCAATGAACGTATTGCCTCGGATACGATTCGGTCAATTTCAGGAATTACCCCCGGCAAACGGGTTTCCCCGGGTCAGGTGAATGCCGCAATTCAAAATCTTTACGATTCAGGCCTGTTCGAAACCGTCGATGTACATCCCGAACGGGGCCGGCTGGTGATTGATGTGGTCGAGCATCCGACCATTAACCTGATACGCATCGAGGGCAATAAAAAGCTAAAGGATGATGCGCTTACAAGCCTGATACAATCCAAATCCCGCCGCGCCTTTTCCCCTAGCTTGGCCGAAGCCGATGCCCAGTCAATTGCACAGGCCTATGCGGCAACGGGACGGCTGGCTGCGCGCGTTACCCCAAAAATCATTCGCCGCGCCGATAACCGGGTCGATCTGGTTTTTGAAGTTAACGAAGGAAAAATTACAGAAATCGGGCGCATCACAATTTTAGGAAACCGCAAATTTTCCGATCGCCGGTTAAGAAGTGTCCTTGCAACAAAACAAGCTGGGCTTTTTCATAGTTTCGTAAAGGGTGATACTTATATTGAAGACCGGATTGCGGTTGACAAGGAACGCTTGCGCCAATTTTACAACAAACGCGGCTACATTGATTTTGAAATGCAATCAACCACCGCAGTATTTGCCAAACAGCGCAATTCATTTCAGGTTACCTATAATATCCATGAAGGACAGCCGTATAAATTCGGCAATATCAGTGTTATCAGTCTGGAAGATGATATTGATGCAGAAGAATACAAAAATCTGGTCAAAATTAAAAAAGGCTCTACCTATATCCCTTCACAAGTTGATAATGCACTGGAACGGATCGACCATAAAGCTGCGTCCGAAGGTAAGAACTTTGTTCAATCGACGCCGCATGTGACCCGAAACGACAAAACCCGCACATTGGACATTGAAATCGATATTGTGCGCGGCCCGCGTTTGTTTGTTGAACGGATTGATATTGAAGGCAACTCCACCACGCTTGACCGGGTCATCCGCGGTAAATTTACCACCGTAGAGGGCGATCCTTTCAATCGGCGCTCTATCAAGAATGCAACCGACCGCATTCGTAAAACCGGTTTTTTCAAGAATGTCGACGTCAAAACCCGTGAAGGGTCCAGCCCCGAGCAACTGATCGTCGATGTGAATGTGGAAGAACAACCGACTGGCACCGTTGGCTTTGGGATTACGGCCAGTTCAGACAATGGTCTTGGGTTATCTACCAGCCTGACCGAGAAAAACTTTTTAGGGCGTGGTCAGTCTGTGGGTGCCTCAATTACCGCTTCCAAACAGAATAGCGCCTTTAGCGCGCAATTTTTAGAGCCCTCGTTTTTGGGTCGAAATCTTGCCTTTGGTTTGAATTTTGGTTACTCGACAACGACGCTTAATAGCACACCTTACGACACCTCGGCATTTACATTTGCCCCAAGCCTTGCCTTTCCAGTCAGTGAAAACGGCCGTTTGAAGGTTTTTACCAAAATATCATATGATACTATCGATACAAATGCGCAAACCGGCATAGGTAATAACAATATCGGGGAAGCCTCGATTGTTATGCAACCTGATTTCGGCAGCTCATCTACCGGCTTGGTTGGCGTAACCTATAGTTTCGATAAACGTAACTCGATCATCCAGCCAACTGCGGGGTATAAATTTTCAATTACAAGCGAGGTTGCCGGATACACTGGCGACAGAGCCTTCATCCGCAACACATACAATGCTAAATTTTTCAAGTCGCTGTTTAACGAAGAAGTTGTCTTATCTGCCGAAGTCAACGGTGGTATGATCCTGAGCAATAATAATGCGACTTTGATTTCCGAACGCTTTTTCTTGGGCGGCCAAAGCCTGCGTGGTTTTGCGCAACACGGGGTCGGGCCGCGGGATACAACGGTAAATCAGGCTTTAGGCGGCAACCAGTTCACTTCATTTCGTGCCGAGGCCAGTTTTCCTGTGGGGTTGCCCGCAGAATACGGCATTCACGGCGGTGTGTTTTTTGATGCCGGAACGCTTTGGGATTTGACGGTAACCGGCGGGTTTGATGCCAGCCCATCATTGCGTTCTTCTGTTGGTGTAACCCTGTTCTGGGACACGGCGTTGGGCCCGTTGCGGTTTGATTTTGCCCGCGCCATTCAAAAGAAAAGCTATGATGAAACCGAGAATTTCCGCTTTTCCATTGCATCCCGCTTTTAATCACCATGGCTAGGATGTCCAATATCCTGATGCGTTACGCGGGTTTGATTGGATGGCTTGTTTTGCAATCGCCAGCTCTGGCGGTTGCACAAAATTACCCGACCTCGGATCAGTTTCAGGTCGTTGCAACGATCAATCAGGATCGTTTGTTTGCGGGCAGTCTTTATGGCAAAGCTTTCGCTAAAAAATTCCAGCAAGACAGTGAACTTCTTGCCAAGGAAAACCACCGTATCGAGACAGAATTGTCGGTGGAAGAAAATGATTTAACCCAAAAGCGCAAAGAAATTCCAAATCAGGAATTTCGCAAACTTGCGGCTGATTTCAACGTCAAGGTTGAAAAAATCCGCCGAGATCAAGCGCAAAAACTGAAGAAATTGACGTCATCTCGTATTCAGGCACAGCGGACATTTTTCTTGAAAGCGAAACCTATCATTGTGGATTTGATGCGGGATCGCGGTATTTTGTTTATATTGAACGATCAGGCTATATTCATGTCTGCCAGCTCTGGCGATATTACCGACAGTGCCATCAAGCGCATTGATCAGATATTAGGGGCGGAAATTCCAGCCAAGCAATAATCCGGCTGATCTCTTGATCAATATCCTATAGATTGTTAATCAAGTGTCATAAATAATAAAGGGCAGAACGCATGAGTGAAACCAAATCCACAACCATCGGTATCGAAGAAATAAAACGGTTGATCCCGCATCGTTATCCGTTTCTTTTTGTTGATAAAGTGCGTGATTTTGTTCCCAGTGTCAGTGCCGTTGGCCTCAAAAATGTGACTGTGAATGAACCGCAATTTCAAGGGCATTTTCCGGCCAAACCGATTATGCCGGGGGTCACGATTATAGAGGCTATGGCGCAAACTTCAGGCATTTTAGTTAGTAAATCGCTTGAATTGGAAGACAGTGGTGCCTTGGTGTATTTCCTCTCAATTGATAACTGTAAGTTCCGCCATTTGGTCGCGCCGGGCGATGTTTTGGAATTGCATGTCAAAGTCATACGCGGGCGCGGTAAAATCTGGAAATTCCACGGCGATGCTATCGTTGACGGCAAGGTTGTAACCGAAGCGGATTTCGCCGCGATGATCATTCCGCCCGAAGATGCCTGATATGACATCAAATATTCATCCGACCGCGATTGTGGAAGACGGGGCTGTCATTGGCCCCGATTGCACCATCGGCCCTTATAGCCTTGTCGGCCCCGAAGTGACGTTGGCCGCCAATGTAGAGCTGAAATCACATGCGGTGGTTACGGGGTGGACGGCCATCGGCACGGGCAGCGTTGTGTTCCCGTTCGCCTCTGTTGGCCATATTCCGCAAGATCTGAAATACGCCGGCGAACGCACCAAGCTGGAAATCGGCGCAAACAATCGTATCCGTGAAGGGGCCAGTCTTAGCCCCGGAACCGCAGGTGGCGGGGGCCTGACCAAAGTCGGCGACAATAATCTTTTTATGATGCAAACCCATGTGGGCCATGATTGCATGATCGGCAACGGTAACGTCCTTGCCAATTATGTCGGCATTGCAGGGCATGCGATCATCGGCAATAACGTAATTTTGGGGGCACATTCCGGTGTTCACCAGTTTTGCCGTATCGGCGACGGCGCAATGCTGGCCGCGTTTTCGGCTGTGGTTGAAGACATTATCCCGTTCGGCATGGTGCATGGCAACCGCGCCAAGCTAGAGGCCCTGAACCTGATCGGGCTTAAGCGTCGCGGTTACGCAAAGGACGACATCAACAACCTTCGCGCTGCATTCAGGGATGTGTTTTACAGTGATGAAGCCACATTGCAGGAACGGGCAACAATGGCTGTGAACGCCTATCCGCAGAGCGGTCTTGTCGCCCAAATGGTAGCCTTTATCCAGTCCGATACCAGCCGCCATATCTGCACCCCTAAAAGGGACTAAGCCGATGCGTGGCCGACCTATAGCAATTGTCGCGGGCAAGGGACGTTTACCGGAACTTTTGGCAGACACCCTGACACGGGCAGGGCGCAAGGTGATTTTGGTGCTCTATAGTGGCTACCAAACCCGATGGGGGCAGGAATACCAGCGTATTGAAGCCCCGTTTGAACGCCCCGGCATTATGTTTGATGCGCTGCGGGACGCGGACTGCCACGATATTGTTTTTGCCGGCTCGATGGTCAGACCGCGTTTGAATCCCTTGAAATTCGACCTGAAAATGCTGGCCATATCGGTACGCTTGCTTGGCGCGTTGAAAGGCGGCGACAATGCAGGTTTCAATGTCATTCGCGACATGTTCGAAGCCGAAGGTCTGACCATTCACGGTGCCCATGAATTTTTGGAACATCTGCTGGTCCCCTCCGGCACATTAACCAAAGCGGCCCCTTCCAGGGATGATTTCGCCGATATTGCGCGCGCCAAAGAAATTACCCGCCATTTGGGCCATGCCGATGTCGGCCAGGGGGCCGTTGTCGGCCAAGGCCTGTGTTTGGGGTTGGAATCTATTCAAGGCACTGATGCGATGCTTCGGTTTGTTGCGCAAAATACTGCCAATTACCGCCCCGACTCCGAAGGTGGCCAAGGGGTGTTGCTCAAAGCCCCGAAACAGGGGCAAGACTGGCGCATAGACCTGCCTGCCATCGGCCCCGATACTGTCAAAGAGGCCGCAAATGCAGGGCTGGCAGGTGTCGCGGTGCAAGCTGGCGGTGTCTTGATGCTGGGTGTTGAAGAAACCATTGCCGCGGCCGATGCGGCTGGTTTGTTTATTCATGCTTTTGATCCCGGGACATCCCCGAAATGAGTCGAAACCTGAAGGTTTTCATCATCGCGGGCGAGCCTTCAGGCGACAAGCTTGGCCGCGCGTTAATGGACGGCTTGATCCAGCTTACCGGCGGAAATGTAACTTTCGCAGGGGTGGGCGGCGAAATGATGCAAGGCGCGGGGCTTGCGTCACTTTTCGATATGTCCGAGCTGTCGATTATGGGGCTGCTGGAAGTGATCCCGGCTATTCCGCGCATAAAGCGGCGCATTGCCGATACCACCCAAGCAGCACTTAACACGCAGCCGGATGTGTTCATCACCATTGACAGTCCGGATTTTTGTCTGCGTGTGGGCAAAAAACTGAAACAGGCGGGGTTTAACTGTCCCAACATCCACTATGTCGCCCCCTCGGTTTGGGCGTGGCGGCCAAAGCGCGCCGCAAAAATGGCCGAAACCGTGCATCATGTGCTGGCCCTTTTACCGTTCGAGCCGCCCTATATGCAGGCCGCCGGTATGAGCTGCGATTTTGTCGGCCACCCGATCACCACGGAAGTGCAACCAACCGCAGAAGACATCAAATCGGTTCTGGCAGGGCTTGGCTTGACCCCTGACGATCAGATCATCCCGATCCTGCCGGGGTCAAGGCGCGGCGAGATTAAACGCCAGTTGCCGATTTATCTGGACGCTGCGGCCCTGATCCTGAAAGCCCGCCCGAAAGCAAAATTCGTCCTGCCTGCCGCGCGACCCATTTTGGCCGATGTTAAAGACCGACTTGCGAATTGTGATTTGCCTATCCTTCTGCTGGATCCCTCAAAATATGATGCCGCCACGGCAGAACACCGCAAACGAGCGGTTTATGCGGCGGGGACCGTGGCCCTTGCAACCTCGGGCACCATATCGCTTGATCTGGCCCGCCAGCGTTGCCCGATGGTGATTGCCTATACCGCCAATCCGGTGTCGGTTATGATTGCAAGGCGGATGTGGATCAATGACCGGGTCAATCTTGTCAATATCGTCACCGATAGCTATGTGGTGCCGGAATTGTTGGCGCAGGATTGCACAGCACAGACTGCCGCAGATGCAATTTTGGGTATTTTGGACGACCCTAAAACCAGAGCTGCACAAATTGTCGCCTGTGAAGATACGATGCAGCAATTGGGTGAGGCGGCTGAAGAACCGGGGCGGCGGGCGGCGCGGTCGGTATTGGACTTTATCGGCAAAAAAGATCATACCCAGAACAACAGATTATGAGCCTCCAAGCCCTGATAAAACAGGCCCCGATTGCCTATGAAGCAGAGCTTGGACACGAAAGCGCAACAGACTGTGGGCTAACCTCTGGTGCGGCATATGATTTGATTGCAGGCACCGCCGGGTGTAGCCCTTATTTGCGCGCATTGATGCAAAAGGAATGCGACTGGCTGGCGGGGGTTTGGCAGGCTGATCCGCAAACCTGCTTTCAGGATATTTTGAACGGGATTGATCGCGCCAACTTGATGACTGGCTTGCGCCGGGCCAAACGCCGTGTGGCTTTGTTGACCGCCCTTTGTGATCTTGGCGGGGTTTGGGACTTGGAAACGGTCACCGATGCCTTGACCCGGTTTGCCGATTTAGCGGTGCAAATCACCCTTGAAACACTGGTTCAGGCAGACGTGGAACGCGGCAAACTACCTGCGCAAGCGGCTGAAAGCTGTGCCGGTATTTTTGTGCTTGCGATGGGGAAAATGGGCGCGTTTGAATTGAATTATTCCTCCGACATCGACCTGATTTGCCTATATGACGACAGCCGTTATGCGATAGAGGATTTGGGCGACATACGGGCGCACCTGATCCGTATCATCAGGCGCATGGGCAAAATCCTGTCCGATGTCACCGCTGACGGCTATGTGTTTCGTACCGACCTGCGCCTGCGGCCCAACCCTTCGGTTACGCCCGTGTGCATCTCGAACACCGCCGCTTTGCGCTATTATGAAACCGAAGGGCGCACTTGGGAACGCGCCGCCTTTATCAAAGCGCGCAGTGCTGCGGGCGACATCAAGGCAGGGGCGCAGTTTTTAGAAAACCTGACCCCGTTTGTCTGGCGTCGCCAACTGGATTTTGCCGCCATTCAAGACGCCCATGATATGCGCTTGCGTATCCGCGCCCATAAAGGGCTGGCAGGCGAGATCAACCTGCCCGGGCACAACATGAAACTGGGGCGCGGCGGCATCCGCGAGATCGAGTTTTTTGCCCAAACCCGCCAGATGATTGCCGGTGGCCGCGACCAAAGCCTGCGCGGCAGGGGAACCGTTACCAGCCTGCGGGCCTTGGCAGAAAGCGGCTGGATTGAAACGGATGTGGCCAAGCGTCTTACCGCAGCTTACCGCATCCACCGCAGCCATGAACACCGTTTACAGATGATCGGTGATCTGCAAACCCATAGCCTGCCCACGACAAGCGCGGGGATGGATCGCTTTGCCCGTTTTTGCGGGGTGGATGATACTACCGTGTTGACAGACCAGATTAAAAAACGCCTGCAAGATGTTGATAGTATTATTGAAAGTTTTTTTTCTCCCGAACCGGTTGATGCAAATAACGACACCGATTACGAGTCTACTTTTGCCACATGGGAAACCCTGCCTGCGTTTCGCAGTACGCGTGCCACGGATATTTTCCACAGGTTAAAGCCGCGGATTGCTAATGGGATCGCGGCGGCTGTTAACCCGCAAGAAGCCTTGCGCCATTTTGAAACTTTCCTGCGCGGCCTGCCGTCGGGCGTGCAGGTGTTTTCACTGTTCGACAGCAATCCGGCAATTCTGGATCTGGTGCTGGACATCCTTGCCACCGCCCCGTCGCTTGCGACCTATCTTGCACAGCACGCGGGCGTTCTGGATGCGGTTCTGTCTGGCGAATTTTTTCAACCTCTGCCGGATAAAAATAGCCTTATCAAGAACTTGCAAGCCGCACTTGATGTGTCATGTGATTATGAAGACAAGCTGAATATCACCCGCCGCTGGCAAAAAGAGCATCACTTTCGTTTGGGCGTTTTACAACTGCGCAATATCGCCGATGCCTTTGAAGCGTCTTTGGCCTATTCGGAATTGGCACAGGCCTGCATCACAGCCCTTTTACCCGTGGTCGAGGCCGAATTTACCCGTAAATACGGGATGATAGAGGGTGGCGGTCTGGCGATCCTGGCGATGGGCAAACTTGGCTCGAACGAGATGACGGCCTCATCCGATCTGGATTTGATCGTGATTTATGACCCCGCAGAGCAACAGGCCTCAACCGGTGCGCGCCCCTTGACCCCGGTTCAGTATTACGCGCGGTTGACCCAGGCGCTTGTGACAGCCCTGTCATCGCCGACATCGGAAGGTAAATTATACGAGGTCGATATGCGCTTGCGGCCATCGGGGCGCAAGGGGCCGGTGGCGACCAGTGTTGCAAGTTTCGAGAATTACCAAAAAAACGATGCATGGGTCTGGGAACATCTGGCCCTGACACGCGCCAGTGTGGTGGCCGGTGCGGGGGCTGTTGTAAAACAGATTGAACGTATCCGTGAAGACATTATCAACACCAAACACCGGCGCAACAAAATCCTGACCGATGTAATGGACATGCGCACGCGCCTTGCTAAAAGAAAATCGAAGGATAAATTGGTTTGGGACGTCAAAGAGGTGGCGGGCGGATTGCTTGACATAGAACTGCTGGCCCAAGCCATGGCCCTTATTGGGCATATTTGCGAAAATGATCCCAAAGGCCAGCTAAGCCATGCAGCGCAATCCGGCCTGATGAAGCCTGAAGATGCGCTGCACCTGATTGAAACCCATAGCCTGTTAAGCCAGATACAGCATATCAGCCGCTTACTGGTCTCGGGGGCCTTCGATGTGGATGTTTTGGGCGGGGCGGGGCTGAAACATATCCTTACCGCTACGGGCTTTGCCGACCAAAAGACGCTGGAAACGACTTTAATGTCGAAAATAAAGCGTGCAGAAAAGATAATTTTGATGTATTTGTCAGGCAAATAATACAAAGGGCGCGTCATGGCGGTTTTCAAGGGGAACCTAAAAATAGACCCGCGCGGAATGATTTTTGAAGCATACCGCATCGAAGGGGTGACGGTTGAAGAGTGCCGAATGATATTCCTTGATTGGGCGATGCACACGCCCGAGGGGGATATGAAATCCTACCTGCAAGAGCTGCTGGACGAATATGAAGCCGCCAACCCGCCCGAGCATCCGATGACGCAACTGATCAGGGACGGGCTTGCCAGTTCGGAAACCATGGGAAAACGCAATGGTGGGCGCACACATCGTGCCCCGAAAAACTAGGGTCTACGCCCTAATCCTTGTCCAGCGCATAACCAAAGCCGCGTACGGTGCGAATATAATCGGCATCCGTCACGGCGTTTAGCTGTTTACGCAGACGCCCTATATGCACGTCGATGGTGCGGGTTTCCACGTCCAGTGCGTTGCTCCAGACCCGTTCCAGAAGTTTTTCGCGCGAAAACACCCGTCTTGGAGCTTCGATCAGGACATGCAGCAATTTAAACTCCAACGGGCCCAGATGAACCGTCTTGCCGTTGATGCTGACCACATGGCGGGACAAATCCATCACCAGTTGGTGGTGGATCAGAATTTCCAGATTATTGCCACCTTTCGAGGCCCGCAACGCGGCGCGCACACGGGCCTGTAGCTCTTTGATCGAATAGGGTTTGACGATGTAGTCATTGGCCCCGGTGTCCAGCCCGCGTATTTTGTCTTCTTCTTCACCGCGTGCTGTCAGCATGATAACGGGGATGTTTTTGGTGTCTTTGCCGCGTTTGATCCGGCGGCATATTTCAATGCCGGATGTTTCGGGCAGCATCCAGTCCAACAGAATCAGATCAATATCGGTTTCCTGTAAAATCAACAGACCCTCTTCGCCTGTGTCGGCCCTAAATACGCGATAGCCCTCGACCCCCAGATTATAGCTGAGCAGTTCAAGCTGTGACGGTTCGTCTTCGATGACCAAAACATTGGGGCCGCTGGTGGTCATGGGTCTATATTCCTTTGGTGCCATAAACAGTTAATCGCTATTTATCTGCTTATTGTAACAGTTTTATGACACCTCATCCACCCGCTGCCAACAAGGCTGCGTTGCCGCCTGCGGCTGTTGTATCAATGCACACATGGCGTTCCAGGACACATCTCATTGCAATTTCATTGGCATCTATCAAGGGGACAAGCGCACCGATTCGGGCTGCAAGATGCGCACGCGCCGTGCGAATACTGTTCCCATCGGCCCAAAGAACCACGGCATCAAAACCTGTTAAACGGTCTAGAAATTCTAGCGGCATGCCTGGCAGAATGACCCCTGAACATGCCACAGCCTCCGCCGCTTTAACCTGTTCTCTGGCCTGTTCAAGGCTTGGCCCCAAACACAGAACCACGCCGCGCCCATATGTGGAAAGCTGGTTCAGTTCGCCTGTTGGCCCCGGTAAAATAATGCTGTTCAGGGCCTTGCGCGCGGGGCGTTTCAGCTTTGAAAGGCGGTTCTGGATGTCTTCAAACGTCATATCCGTTTCGGTATATGGGCCGGTTTCAGCCCGCTCTGGCACTCCGAAGCGGCTTAGATATTGCGGCCCGCCAGCCTTCGGGCCGGTGCCCGACAGGCCCTCGCCGCCGAAGGGTTGTGACCCGACAACCGCGCCGATCTGATTACGGTTCACATAGATATTGCCGACATTCAGGCTGGTGCACAGATGGTTTACGAAAGCATCAATGCGTGAATGTACCCCGAAAGTCAGCCCGTAACCGCTGGCGTTGATGGTTTCGATCACCTTGCCGACATTTTTGGCTTTGTAGGTGGCGATATGCAGAACGGGGCCGAATATTTCCTCTTTTAAATCGGTCAGCCCCGCGACTTTTATCGCGGTCGGCTTGACGAATGTCCCGGTGGCAGGCACGTCCAGTTGATGCAAAACGCGGCCCTCGCGGTTGGCTTTTTCGATATGGGCGTTAATCCCGTTTTGTGCGTCTTGCGTGATCACGGGGCCTATGTCGGTTGCCACATCCCAAGGGTCGCCTGCAATTTGCGCATCCATCGCGCCAAACAGCATTTCAAGAAATTTTTCCGCGATGTCTTCTTGCAGATACAGCATTCTTAAGGCCGAGCAGCGTTGCCCCGCCGACTGAAAGCTTGACGCCACAATATCGCGCACCGCCTGTTCCGGCAGGGCGGTGCTGTCAACGATCATCGCGTTCAGCCCGCCGGTTTCGGCGATCAGGGCCGCCCGCGCATTACCGGTTTTTGCCATCGAGCGGTTGATATGTTGTGCCGTGGCGGTGGAGCCGGTGAAACAGGTGCCGCCAACGGCAGGGTCAGCCACGATCAATGCGCCAACTTCGCGCCCCGAGCCGATTAGCAGTTGCAATGCACTGCGTGGCACCCCCGCTTGGTACATCAGTTGAACCGCGCGCGTCGCAATGATCGGGGCGGGTTCGGCAGGTTTGGCCAGAACCGCGTTGCCGGTAGACAGGGCGGCGGCGATTTGGCCGGTAAATATCGCCAGCGGGAAGTTCCACGGCGATATGCAGGCGAATATGCCGCGCGGGGCTCGGGTATCATGGCTAGCGGATTGAGCGGCGTAATAGCGCATGAAATCCACCGCCTCGCGCAGTTCCGAGATGGCATCTTTCAGGGTTTTGCCGGCTTCACGCGCCAGGATTGCAAACAGCTCTGCAAAATTTTCCTCATAGAGGTCGGCGGCGCGGTTCAAAATGGCCGCGCGTTCCGGTTGCGGGGCATTCCAAGGTGTTGCAGCCTTAATTGCGGTCTCTGTGTCTGCGGCATTTGCAAGGGTCACATGCCCGACAATATCCTTCGGATTGGCGGGGTTCAAAACCGCATGGCGTGCCCCCGATGGTTTGCCGTTTGCAAGCTGGGCTTCCACCGTCCAACGGGTGTTGGCAAAGGCTTTGCGCGCCTTCATGATCCGCGCTAGATCGGTGACGCTGGTTTGATCGAACCCAACCGCATTTACCCGCTCGGGCTGGAACAGATCGGATGGTTTTATCACCCCCGCACTGGGTTGATCCTTGATCTTTTCCCATGCCTGATACGGGTCATGCACCACTTCTGTTGCGGCAATATCCTTGTCGACAATCTGGTTCACAAAAGACGAATTTGCGCCGTTTTCCAGCAGGCGGCGCACCAGATAGGCCAGCAAATCGTCATGCACCCCCACAGGGGCATAGATGCGGCAGCGGATGCCGTCTTGGCCCATGACCTGATCATAAAGCCCGCCGCCCATGCCGTGCAGGCGCTGGAACTCGAAACTGTTTTCGGGCGTTGCCATATCCAGAATAGTTTGCACGCTATGGGCGTTATGGGTAGCGAATTGCGGGTAAATTCGCGCGTTCAAATCCAGTAGTTTCCGGGCACAGCCGATATAGGAAATGTCAGTGGCGGTTTTCTTGGTAAACACCGGAAAGTCGGGCAAGCCGTCCACTTGGGCGCGTTTGATCTCGGTGTCCCAATAGGCCCCCTTGACCAGCCGCACCATGATTTTGCGATCCAGCTTTTCCGCCAATGCGTGCAGCCAGTCCAGCACAAAGGGGGCGCGTTTGGAATAGGCCTGCACCACCACCCCGAAACCGTCCCATCCCGCAAGGCGTGGGTCGGATAAAACGGCCTCAATGATGTCGAGCGACAGATCCAGCCGGTCGGCCTCTTCTGCGTCGATGTTCAGCCCCATATTGGCGGCGCGCGCCTGCAAGGTCAGTTCCAGCGTGCGTTTGACCAGCACATCCATGACCTGCTTTTTTTGTGCCAGCTCATAGCGCGGATGCAAGGCGGATAGTTTGATCGAAATGCCGGGGTTTTGCCGCACGTTGTCACTTTTGCATTGCGTCGCCAGATAGCTGATTGCATCGGTATAGGATTGCACGAAACTTTGCGCATCACGATCCGTCAGAGCGGCTTCGCCAAGCATATCATAGGAATATGTGTAACCTTTGGCCTGCCGTTTGGCGCCGCGTTCTACCGCTTCTTTGATGGTTTGGCCCAGAACGAACTGGTTGCCCATTTCCTTCATCGCGGCCTTGACCGCGCGGCGAATAACCGGCTCGCCGACCCGTTTCACCAACCGCCCCATGGAACTTGAAATACCGGCTTCTTCTTTTGCGCTTAGCACCTTACCGGTCAACATCAAGGCCCAGGTCGAGGCATTGACCAGCGAGCTGTCTGAATGCCCGACATGGCGGTTCCAGCTTTTCGCCGACAGTTTATCCTCGATCAAATCGTCCATGGTTTTGGCGTCGGGTACCCGCAACAGGGCCTCGGCCAGACACATAAGCGCCACGCCTTCACTGGTTGACAGCCCGTATTCGGCCAGAAACACTTCCATCAATCCGGGGCTTTTTTCTGCGCGGATGCCTTCGACAATTTGCGCCGCCCGCTGAACCGTTTTACCGCGTTCATCGGCGGATAAACCGGCTGACCTGATCAGGGCATGAACGCATTTTTGTTCATCCGACAAATGATTTTTACGGATTTTCGTGCGATACGGGGCAAGGGATGTCATCGGGTTGTCCTTTGGTTGAGACTGAGCCTGTTCTACCATATTGCGTTAAGTTGTTTTAACGTTTTTTATAGATTAAATAGGTATTACCCCCTATTTCATGTATAAGAATAGGTGAAAGAACTAATATATATTGGAATATGGTGAAAATGGATAAGTTCGACCTACAGATGCTTGAAATTCTTCAGAAAAATGGTCGGATAAGTATTTCCGAACTGTCCCAGCGCATTGGCTTGTCAAAAACCCCGTGTCAGGCGCGGCTGAAAAAGATGCTGCAGAACAAGACTATTTTGGGGTTTCGGGCGGTTTTGAACCATGAAATACTTGATCGCAGCCACATTGCATTCACCGAAGTACGCCTTAGCGACACCCGTGATGCGGCGTTAAAAGCGTTCAATGCGGGCGTGATGCAAATCCCCGAGATCGAACAATGCCACCTGATTGCGGGGCAGTTCGATTACCTGCTTAAAGTGCGCACCAAAAGCATCACCGCCTACCGCAAGGCCTTGGGCGAGAAAATCTCGTCCTTGCCATGCGTGGCCAGCACATCAACCCATGTGGTGATGGAAGCGGTCAAGGAATGATCAGGCCGCCCTTTGGGCGCGCAGCCTGATCACTTGCGGAATGGCCACCGGCATCATCAGGGCAATCCCCACCAGTGTCGTCGTCATCCCCGGTGCGATAAACAGGAAGGCGACCAAGGCCACCCACCAGCGTTGCCATGTTTTCAGATGACTTAGGAAAAAGCCGGAAAATGCCACGCCCATACTGCCGATCCCCAGCATTGCGCTGAAAAGCGTGATGCTGAACGCGCTCCAGGAAAACCCGTCTGCCACCAGCAACAGGGCAGGGGAATAGACAAAGACGAATGGCACCAAAGCTTTGGCAATCCCCAGTCTGAACGCGGTATTGCCGGTCTTGAACGGGTTCGACCCCGCAATGCCGGCGGCGGCATAGGCGGCCAGGGCCACCGGGGGGGTTATGTCGGCCAGCACACCGTAGTAGAACACAAAGAAATGCGCCACAAGCGGCTGAACCTGTAACTGCGCCAAGGCAGGGGCGGCGACGGCGACCAGAATGATGTAGGTCGCTGTGGTCGGAATGCCGGCCCCCATCAGGATACAGGAAATCGCAATCAGGATCAGCGACATGAACAAAGCCCATTGACCCACCACGAAATAGGACAGCGGCCAGATGCCGCTGAAAAATGTTCCGATGTCAGTGGCGGTTTGAACCACAACATAGCCCAGACGAAATCCGACACCTGTCAAGGTTACAACGCCGACGATCACACCGACGGCGGCGGCGGCGGCACCAACCGCCAAGGTGTTCTTTGCCCCGGCGGCCAAAGCGTCCCACAGATCATGCAGGCTCATGCGGTTGACGGGGTTCAAAAAGCCGACAACAACGCAAGCGATAATACCGTAGACGGCAGCAAAATCAGGCGTGCGGCCCGACAGAATCAGATAAACCAGAATGGCCAAGGGAATGATCGACAGCCAGTGTTGGCGCAAAACAACTGCAGCTTTCGGCAGTTCTTCGGCGCTTAGACCGCGCAAGCCCAGTTTTTTGGCCTCTAGGTGTACCATGGTGAAAATGCCGAAATAATGCAGCAATGCGGGAAACAATGACGCGGCCAGCACATCGCGCAAAGGGATTTCCAGATACTCGACCATGATAAAGGCGGCCGCCCCCAATATGGGCGGCGTGATTTGCCCCCCGGTGGATGCCGTGGCCTCGACCGCGGCGGCAAAATGCGCAGGATAGCCGACGCGCTTCATTGCCGGGATGGTCAAGGCCCCCGTGGTCACGGTATTGGCGATGCTTGATCCTGAAATAGTGCCCATGAAGGCAGATGAAAATATCGCGACCTTGGCAGGCCCGCCTGCGTAGCGTCCGGCGATGACCATGGCAATGTCGATAAACAACTGCCCCAGCCCGATGCGGGTGGCCAGCACCCCGAACAGAATGAACAGGAATACATATTTGGCCATCACCCCGACAGCTACGCCGTAGATGCCCTGATTGGTCATATAAAGGTGGTTGATCAAGCCCAGCCAGCTAGTGCCGCCATGTTTCAACGGGCCGGGCGCATAGGGGCCGAACAGGGCGAAAGCCATGAACACGATGGCAATCATCGGCAATGTAGGCCCGATGGAACGCCGCGCCGCTTCCAGCGTCAACAGCACCAAAGCCGTGCCCATATAAACATCGAATTGTGACGGATTGCCAACCCGCTCGGAAACGATCTCGGGGGGGAGCAGCGGCAGATATAAAGCGGCGACAACGCCCAGCATGCTTAGGACAATATCCCAAATGGGCACACCGCTAATGATATACCACTTCGGTTCTGCAAGCTTCGAGTTGGATGATTTCAGCGTCCCGAACAATAAAAACACCAGCCCCAGAACAAAGGCAAGATAAATGCCGCGATGTAGTAATTCGCGGATCAGACCAAAGCCGGAAGCATAAAAATGATAGACCGACATCGCCACCAATGCCGCCGAGACAACCCATCCCAAAGCTTTCCCCGTAGGGCGAAAAGCGGTTTCCGGATCATACTCACGCTCTATGCGTTCCAGTTCTTCGGGGGTTAGTTCTTGGCGGGTGTCGGATGTCATGGCGATATTCCAAATCAGGGTGATTTTACAGGCAGTATGAAAAGCTTGGGCGCATTTCTGCGTCCAAGCCCTATTGGTTTTAAAGTGTGATTACTTGATCAGACCGGCTTCTTTGTAGAAGCGTTCAGCGCCCGGATGTAGCGGAATACCGATACCGTCCAGTGCGGATTGCAGCGTGATCACCTTGCCTTTGGCATGGCCCACATCCAGAAGCTTGCGGGTTTTGTCATTCCACAGTGCTTTGGTAATCTGGTAGATCAGCTCGTCATCTTCTTTGGCATTGGTCAACCACTGCGCACCCACGGCCACGGTGGTAACACCGGCGACGTCCTTGTAGGTGCCCGCCGGAATATCACTGCTGGCAAAAAAGCCGTATTTGTCGGTCAGGGCTTTGGCAGCCGGGCCGTCAATCGGTACCAGCTTGATAGATGCGGCTGACGCCAGTTCCACCAATGAGCCGGTAGGGAAGCCTGCAACCACGAAAAACGCGTCGATTTTACCGTTGCGAAGGGCCTCTGATGCGGCACCGCCTTTAAGGGCTTCTGCCTGTACGTCGTCCTTGCTTAGCCCTGCGGCCTCCAGGATCATGTTGGCGTCAACATAGGTGCCTGAACCCGGTTCATCCAGCGATACACGCTTGCCTTTCAGATCGGCAACCGAATTGATACCGCTGTCTTTCAGGGCGACCAGATGGATATGTTCGGGGAACAGGGCGGCGATGGCACGCAGGTCTTTCACCGGCGGTTTACCTGCCATCGTGCCTGTACCGGTATAGGCCCAGTAGGCGACATCGGATTGGGCAAAGCCCGAGTTGCGCAGACCCGAAGCAATGGCGTTGATGTTGTCGACAGAGCCGCGTGATGACACGGCTGACGCGATCAAACCGTCAACACCGCAGCTACCGCCGGCGTCACATGGGCGCGATCCGGGGGGTTTGGAAATGGCATTGGCAATCACGCCGCCAACCGGATAATAGGTATAGGCGGTGCCGCCGGTGCCAATGGTAAAGAATTTCAAATCCTGGGCCGTGGCAGCACTGCCAAGGCCGATGGCCAAAGCGGCACCGATGATGGCGGCCTTGAAGGTTTTGTTGAGTGGTTTCATAAAATATTCTCCCGTTAATTATGGTGTACGCACTGAAACACGCATTTTGGGGCAAATCAACAGTGCGGACAAATTTGTTTTTGGTTCAGGGTATGAACACATCGGCATTTTTCAAACAACGCAAGGCAAAGCTTGACCGCGTTTGCCGAATGCCGGGGATTTTGCTAAGCTTGTTACTGAGAAATTGTTCATAGCCACGGGTGCCGTTGACCGCGACTTTCAGCAAATAATCATGCTCGCCTGAAGTTAAAAACACTTCCAGAACTTCGTCCAGTGAACAGATTTTGCCGCCAAATGCCTTTAACGCATCCTGGTTGTGCCGCTCAAGTGAAACCTCGACAAAAATAATCTCGGTGGCCCCCAGTTTATACTGATCCAGTTTAGCGGCATAGCCGGTGATATAGCCGTCGGTTTCCAGCCGCCGCACCCGCTGCCAGCAGGGGCTGGTGGACAGGCCGACGGACTTGGCCAGATCGGCGGTAGATATTTTTGCATTGGCGACCAGAGCGCGCAGAATCTTTGCGTCGATCGCGTCTAACATTTTTTCTGTAGAATTTTTCATAGGCAGAATAATAATCTGAATAATTAAAAAATAAAAGCATAAATTGCTGAATAAACCTTTGTATGTGGAAAATATAGAAAAAATTATACCGCGATAGATGCTAAACTGTTGCTGTGCCTTTTTTCAGGAGCCTTACCCTATGACCGAAACCGCTCACCCCTTATCGCTTCATGTCCCCGAGCCGGGGTGCCGCCCGGGCGATGCGCCGGATTTTTCCGGTTTCCAGATCCCGAAAGCGGGGGCGGCCCGAAAACCTGCCATCGACACCGACCCGCAAACCATGCGCGACATGGCGTTTTCGATTGTGCGGGTGTTGAATAAAAACGGCGAAGCTGTTGGCCCTTGGGCCGAAGGCATATCGGTTGACGCGTTGAAGGCGGGCTTGCGCCACATGATGCAACTGCGCAGCTTTGACGCGCGGATGCTGACCGCGCAGCGTCAGGGTAAAACCAGTTTTTACATGCAATCGCTGGGCGAAGAGGCGGTATCTTGTGCTTTTCAAATGGCCTTGAAAAAGGGCGATATGAATTTTCCGACTTATCGCCAAAGTGGCTTGCTGATCGCAGGCGGTTATCCGATGAAAATGATGATGAACCAAATTTATTCGAACGCCGAAGATCCGCTGAAAGGCCGCCAAATGCCGATCCTTTATTCGGCCAGGGATTACGGATTTTTTTCCATCTCGGGCAATCTGGGGACGCAATATATTCAGGCTGTCGGCTGGGCCATGGGGTCAGCGATTGCGGGGGACACGAAAATCGCATCCGCATGGATTGGCGATGGCTCGACCTCGGCCAGCGACTTTCATGCGGCACTGGTTTTTGCCTCCAGCTACCGCGCGCCGGTCATTCTGAACGTGGTCAATAACCAGTGGGCGATCTCGACCTTTCAAGGTATGGCGCGCGGCAATTCCGCCACCTTTGCCGCCCGTGGTCACGGCTTTGGCATTCCGTCCTTGCGGGTGGATGGCAATGATTATCTGGCGGTACACAGTGTTGCCAAATGGGCCGCAACACGGGCCCGCAGCGGACTTGGGCCGACCCTGATCGAGCATGTCACCTACCGTGCGGGCGGCCATTCGACCAGCGATGACCCGTCCAGTTACCGGGCCAAAGGGGAGGGCCACGCCTGGCCTTTGGGGGATCCCATCGAGCGGTTGAAAGCCCATCTGATCCAGCTTGGGGAATGGTCGCAAGAACGCCACACCCAGGCCGAAAGCGAAATAATGGACGAGGTACGCGAGGCCCAGAAAGCGGCAGAGGCCATTGGCACGCTGACATCAGGTAAAAGCTCGTCAACGCGTGATATATTCGAAGAGGTTTACGCAGAAATGCCGCCCCATCTGGTAAAACAACGTAAAGAAGCGGGGTATTGAGCATGACACGCATGACAATGATCGAAGCCATCCAGAGCGCCCATGATCTGGCGATGGAACGCGATGATAAAGTGGTGGTTTTCGGCGAAGATGTGGGGTTTTTCGGCGGCGTATTTCGCTGCACTGCGGGCTTGCAGGAAAAATACGGGCCTAGCCGATGCTTTGACACCCCGATCAGCGAACTTGGCATTGTCGGCTCTGCCATTGGTATGGCGGCTTACGGGTTGAAACCAGTGGTCGAAATCCAGTTTGCCGATTATGTCTATCCGGCTTACGACCAAATCGTCAGTGAAGCGGCCCGCCTGCGGCACCGCTCGGGGGGTGATTTTACCTGTCCTTTGGTGATCCGCATGCCCGCAGGTGGCGGTATATTCGGCGGCCAAACCCATTCACAAAGCCCCGAAGCCCTGTTTACCCATGTGGCAGGGCTGAAAACCGTGATGCCGTCGAACCCGATTGACGCCAAGGGCCTGTTGCTGGCGGCAATCGAAGACCCTGATCCGGTGATTTTTCTGGAACCCAAGCGGCTTTATAATGGCCCGTTTGATGGCCATCACGATCAACCGATTGTGCCATGGAAAAAGCACGCCTTGGGGGAAGTGGATGACGGCTATTATACCACGCCTCTGGGTAAGGCCAATATTGTGCGTGCCGGATCAGAGATCACGATATTGACATATGGCACCATGGTTCATGTGGCCCAAGCGGCGGCAAACGAGGAGGGTATTGACGCGGAAATTATTGACCTGCGCACATTGGTGCCGCTTGATACCGACACTATTGAAGCCTCGGTGAAAAAAACCGGTCGTTGTGTGATCGTACATGAGGCAACAAAAACCTGTGGTTTCGGGGCCGAACTTAGCGCGTTGGTGCAATCAACGTGCTTCTTCTATCTCGAAGCCCCGGTGACCCGCGTCACCGGTTGGGACACGCCTTATCCGCATGCACAAGAATGGGATTATTTCCCGGGGCCTGCGCGAGTGGCACAAAACCTGAAGAAAGTGATGGAGGTTTAATATGGGGATTAGCACGATTATCCTGCCCGATGTCGGCGAAGGCATTGCCGAGGCGGAATTGACCGAATGGCAGGTAAAACTTGGCGATATTGTCAAAGAGGATGATATTCTGGCGGTGGTGATGACCGATAAAGCCGCCATCGAAGTGCCGTCCGCGATTGAAGGGACGGTAACATGGCTGGCAGGCGACGTCGGTGATACGCTTGCCATTGGTGCGCCGCTGGTGAAGCTGGAGGTAAAAGGCAAAGACGGGCTGGATACCATAGCTGAAACTCCGAAAATCACCCCCCCAGTGGTTGAAAAACCGCAAGCCGGCCCCTCGGTGCGTAAACGCGCGAAAGAGGCAGGTGTGGTTTTGCAAGACATCACCGGCACCGGCCCCGGCGGGCGGATCATGCACGCGGATCTGGATAAGGTTCTGGCACCAAAAGCCGTTGCCCCCCGCCAAATGGAAGAAGTCACGCGGATCAAAGTTACCGGCATGCGCCGTAAAATTGCCGAAAAAATGGCCATCTCGAAGGCGCATATTCCCCATATCACCATTGTCGAAGAGGTCGATATGACGGGCCTTGAAGACCTGCGCGGCAAGTTGAATGCAAAATACATCGACAGCCGCCCCAAGCTGACCGTTTTGCCCTTTATGATGCGTGCAATCGTTGAAGCGGTGCGCAAGCAGCCGCAAATGAATGCCCATTTCGATGATGCGGCCAACATCATTTCGCAACACGGCCCGGTTCACATCGGCATTGCCACACAAACCCCTGCGGGTCTTAGTGTGCCGGTGATCAAGAACGCGCAATCTTTAAGCCTATGGGATAGCGCGAAAAATATGGCACACCTGTCCGCGCTGGCGCGTTCCGGCAAAGCCACCCGCGATGACCTGACCGGGTCGACTATCACCATCACGTCGCTTGGGGCCCTTGGGGCCATCGCTTCAACCCCGATCATCAACCACCCCGAAGTGGCCATCGTTGGCATCAACAAAATGGCGATGCGCCCGATCTGGGACGGGCAGGCGTTTCAGCCCCGCAAAATGATGAATATATCGTGTTCCTTCGATCACCGCGTGATTGACGGTTATGACGCGGCGGTTTTTGTGCAAAGCTTGAAAACGCTGCTGGAAACCCCTGCGCTGATGTTTGTCGAGTGACATTATAACCCCAAACGATCGCCTGCAATCCGTTTGCGGAACCGGTTCAGGCGGGCGGCGGGGGGGGGGGCTGCATGGTGAAGACGCCGCCTTTTCCAAGGAACCCGCCGCCCTGTCGGGATAAAGCGGATCAAACGGCGCGCTGACAAATAAAATCCGAATAACATCTCGTATCTTTTCAGGCGGCGGTCTATAGAGTAGGCTAAATGCCATAGCCGGTTCAATTAGCAAAATTGCGGATAAAATGCCCCTGAATTTATCGCGTGCGACAGTTACGAAAACTTTGAAAAATTTTGCCCCGATCCTCATCGGGCTGCTGCTGTTTTCTGCCGGTGTTTTTGCCTTGAACCGGCTGTTGTCGCATGTGAATTTCAATGATGTGCTGAAAAGTGCGCATACGACCCCCTATAAAGACCTGTTTTATGCCCTTGGTGCGACCACTTTGGGCTATGTTGCCCTGATCGGGTATGACTGGTCGGCCTTGCGCTATCTGGGCCGGAAAATTCCGTTCCGGATTGTCGCGGTCGGCGGTTTTCTGGGCTACAGTTTTGGCAATACCATCGGCATCAGTGCGGTATCTGGCGGGGCTGTGCGTTACCGGATTTATTCGGCTTTCGGGCTTAACGCCTTTGAAGTGGCGGCGGTTTCAACCTTTGTTGCCCTTGCCTTCGGGATCGGTATCACCGTTGTCGGCCTGTCCGCGCTGGCAATCCATCCCGCTGCCTTGGCCGGTATTTTGCCGTGGTCGCTTGCAACCACACGGTTTTATGCGGAATTAAGTGTCGGCGTCATTCTGGCCCTGATGATCTGGCTGTCGATCACGGGTAAATCTTTCAGTATCAAAGGCTTTGTAATTTCCGCCCCCAGTATCGGCATCCTTTCGGGGCAATTGATTATCACCCTTGTGGATACCACGATGGCGGCCTTGACGCTTTATATTTTGCTGCCAAGTGGTTCGCCGGATTTCATCACCTTTTTGGCGGTGTTCTCGGCGGCAGTTATGACGGGGGTGCTTAGCCATGTGCCGGGCGGGGTCGGGGTGTTTGAAAGCGTAATCATTGCCACCATGCCAACCACGGCACCGGTTGAACAGGTCGCCGGTGCGCTGTTGCTTTACCGGGTGATCTATTATTTCGTGCCGTTTGCGATTGCGATGATTGTCGTGGCTCTGAATGAGGCCCGCCTTGCCCGTGGTTTTCTTGGCAAGCTTCTGGGCGAAACGCCTGACGCGATGCAGCCGATTGTTAAAGCGATTAATGCCATCACACCCACTGTTACCGGCGCTTCGGGTCTGGGGTTGGGTCTTTACCTGCTGCTGATGGCCCTGATACCGGCGGTGCGCCCGGATAATATCGACCCCCATGATTTATTGGCCGCGGTGCTGTTGGAAGGCGGCACAATGCTGTCGGCGGTTCTAGGCGTGGTGCTGATCATTTTGGCGCATGGGCTTTACCGGCGTATTTCAGGGGCATTCTGGCTGACCGAGGCGGCCTTGTGCGGCGGGGCGGTGGCTTCGGTTCTAAACGGGCTGGATTTTGGCAGTGCGGCCCTGCTTTTGTTTGCCGCAGCGGTGCTTTGGCCGTTGCGCGGCGAGTTTTACCGCTCGGCGCAACTGACCCAGAACCTGTTGTCGGTGCGCTGGTTGGTTCTGGTTGTCAGTCTGGTCGCCGGTATTGGCGCGTTTGTGTTCTTTTTCCATGAAATCATCCCTTACTCGACCGATCTTTTGCTGGAGTTTTCCAAAAACAGCGGCACGCCGCGGGCTTTGCGAGCGGCCCTTGCGGCCTCGACGCTGGTGATGTTTTTTCTGATTTATCTGGCATTGCAACCGGCACGCGCCCACAACCGCATTGCCGATGCAACCGCCCTGGCCCAAGCCAAGAAAATTATCAGGGGTCAGGATGATCCCGATGCATGGCTGGCCCTGTCGGGTGATAAAGCCCTGTTTATGTCTGACGCGGAAGACGCCTTTATCATGTATGCGGTACAAGGCCGATCCTGGGTCGCATTTGGCGATCCGGTTGGCCCTAAACAGGCGATCAATGATCTGGTTTGGGCCTTTTTCGATGCGGCATATTACGCCAACGCCCGCCCGATTTTCTATGAGGTTTCAGAGGCTTACCTACCTTTGTGGATCGAACTGGGCCTGGCTGTTCATAAACTTGGGGAAGAAGCGGTCATTGATTTGCCAAACTGGTCACTGGCAGGCGGCAAGTTCAAAAAAATGCGTACCGCCCACAATAAAGCCATCGCCGACGGTTTGACGTTTGAAATACATGCGGCCCCGCATACGACCGCATTTCTAAAAGATTTGCGCATGGTGTCGGATGCCTGGATGGGCGAAAAATCGGCCCATGAAAAGGGCTTTTCCGTCGGCAAATTTTCGGAAAGCTATTTGGCCCATTTCCCGATTGCTGTGGTGCGCCGCAAAGGCCGTATTCTGGCATTTAGCAATATTTTATTAGCGTCGAACGACCAAAAAGTGTCGATTGACCTGATGCGCTATCTACCGGAAGAGGCCAGCGGCATGATGGCGTTTTTGTTTATTGAACTGGCCGGATATTACCGCAAAGCGGGCGCGACAGAGTTCAGTTTGGGAATGGCCCCGCTTTCGGGCCTGTCGGGGCGGCGCGGCACACGGGTGTGGAACCGGTTCGGGGCAATCCTGTATCGCCACGGCGGAGCGTATTACAATTTTGCCGGTCTGCGGGCCTTCAAGCAAAAATTTCAACCGCAATGGCGACCGCGCTTTCTGGCAATTGCCACCAACGTTTCGCCATTTGTTGCCCTAAAGGACGTGGCTATTTTGATTGCGGGTAGTGCCCGCGGGCTGATTTCCAAATAATATGGCCGTGATCAGGTGATTTTGTTTCCCAATCCGGTGCCGGGAAGGTATACCCCTTTGCAGAAAAGGGCTTAGGTGTTTTGAAATGTGGAAATTCCATAAATACCCTGTCCGCTCGATGAAACCGAAATATTAAAGATATAAGCAGCGGTAAACATGACATCTGAGACCATAGACATAGACAATCAAACCGAACCGGAAGCGCACGGGGGCATAGGCAACCCCACCGAACCGGAAGCGCACGGGGGCATAGAGTTTGCGCCAGCGCAGACCAGATTTATTGTCCTAAGCCTTTTGGTCTTGCTTGTCATACGCATCTTCGGGATGTTCACGTTTCCTTTTATTGATACCACCGAAGCGCGGTATGCCGAAATCGCCCGCTTGATGGTGGAAACCAATGACTGGATCACCCCGCAATTCAATTACGGGGTGCCGTTTTGGGGTAAACCGCCCTTGCATACATGGCTATCGGCAGGCGGGATGGAGATCTTCGGGGTGACCCAGTTCGGGGCCAGAAGTCTGATCTTTGCGACAGCCCTTGTGCTGCTTGTCCTGTTTTACTTTTGGGTCAAAAAAGCTGCTGGCAAGGCGACAGCGCTTTTGTCGCTTGCGGTTTTGTCCAGTTGTGTCTGGTTTTACGCCTCTGCCGCTTTTGTGATGACCGATATGGCGATGACACTGGGCACAAGTCTTAGCATGATCGCATTCTGGAACGTGGTCACACGCGCGGAAAAATCGCCCATATGGGGGCATTTGGTCTTTGTCGGGCTTGCCATCGGTCTGATGGCAAAAGGCCCGGTTGCTGTGGTCATCGTCGGTATTGCACTGTTTCTATGGTGCCTGGGCGGCAACAGATGGCGGGTTTTGGCGCTGTTTCCGTGGCTGACCGGCATGCTGCTTCTAGTGGTTCTGGTTCTGCCCTGGTATCTGGCGGCTGAATATAAAACCCCGGGTTTTTTGCACTATTTTATCATTGGCGAGCATTATGAACGCTTTGTGGTGCCGGGCTGGAAAGGCGACCTTTATGGCTCGGGGCATGCCCGGCCTAAGGGAATGATCTGGGCCTACTGGCTAATGGCGTTTTTGCCGTGGAGCCTGATTCTGATCGGGCCTTTGATGCGGCCAAAAACTTTGCTAGGGGCCTTGCGCAAAGATCAGACGGGGCTGCGTAGCTATCTGTTTTTCTGGACGATTGCGCCGATGATCCTGTTTACACCTGCAGCAAATATTCTGCCGGCCTATGTTTTGCCGGGCCTGCCTGCCGCCGCCTTTTTGGTTGTTCTGCTTTGGAATGACGCTTTTGGGGATGTTTGGAAAAAGTCGTATCACAGGATTTTTTCCGCCGGCATCTGGGCCACGATCATTATCTTTTTCATCTATTTGGGATTGGCGATTATCATCCCCGACAAGATCAGGCTAAAAACCCAGAAAGGCGTGGTCGACTATATGAAAAACGACGTCAAAGTGCCAACGGTCTATTATCTGGGCAACAGGGTTTATTCCGCCGAGTTTTACTCGGCTGGCAAGGTCGTGTTCCTGCCGACACTGGATGATGTTAAAAAACTGACCGAAAACACCGTACAGGATGCCATCGCGATTTCGCCTGCCAGTCAAGCGGCATTCGAGGCCGCCTATGGTACGCAATTCACCTATGTCAAAACATCCGGACGATACCGGGTGTATCTGGAAAACAAACCGGGAGGGGCAAATTGAAAAAACCTGTACGCGCAGGGACTAATATCCCCCAACTTTCTTTCGTCATTCCGGCCTTCAACGAAGAGGGCAGCATCAAGGACACGATTGTCCAGGTCGCCGCAGAAGCCACACGCCTGAAAAAGAGTTTTGAAATCATCATCATTGACGATGGCAGCAAAGACACCACCTTTGAAAAGGCAAAAGCAATGGGGGCAAAACTACCCGTTAGAGTTTTGCGCCTGTCACGCAATTTTGGCAAAGAACGCGCGCTTATGGCCGGACTTGAGGCCAGCAAAGGCAAAGCCGTGGTCATTCTGGACGCGGATTTGCAGGAACCTATTTCCTATCTGGAAGATATGCTGAAACATTATGATCAGGGCTATGAAATGGTCTACGCGGTGCGCGAAAATCGCGACGATGAAACCTTTTTGAAACGTGCGTTCACCAAACGGTTCTATCAAATGCTGTCCTTTGGCACCGATGTCGACATTCCCCCCGATAGCCGCGATTTCAGGATTATGGACCGCTGTGTGGTTGATGCTATTTGTAACCTGCCCGAGCAAAACCTGTTCATGAAGGGAATTTATAGCTGGGTCGGGTTCAAATCAATGGCCCTGCCGATCCAGATGAAAGAGCGCACAACCGGCACATCGAAATTCGGCTTTGCAAGCCTGTTCAAACTGGCGATGACG
The DNA here is from genome assembly GCA_045046705.1 of Rhodobacterales bacterium. GTDB lineage: Bacteria > Pseudomonadota > Alphaproteobacteria > Rhodobacterales > Rhodobacteraceae > Amylibacter. The sequence continues at coordinate 48,425 of JASFZB010000050.1, forward strand.
GGGCTGACCTCTTTCACCAGTTGGCCTTTGCGGATCTGGACGGTTGTCGGTATGGCGCTAGCATTGTTGTCGATCGTTTATGGCTCGTGGATACTTCTGAAAACCCTGATCTGGGGCGTTGACGTGCCCGGTTTTGCCACCATCACCGTAGCGGTATTCTTTCTGGGCGGTATTCAGTTGATGTCGGTCGGCATCATCGGCGAATATCTGGCGCGGGTGTTTATCGAAGTAAAAGGCCGCCCAAGGTTCATTGTCGCGGAAGAAACTATACCTGCAAAGAAATCCTCGTAATGCTGTCACAATCTTTACGTTTCGGGTTTGTCGGCGGGGTGGCGACATTGGTGCATATCTCGGTGGGCAGTTTCTGGATTGCGTTTGGCATCAATCCGTTATGGGCCAACCTGTGGGCCTTTACCACGGCCCTGCTGGTCAGTTTTCTGGGTCATCAGTTTTTCACCTTTCGCGGCCATGGCCGCCCGATCCGCTCCAGTGCCATGCGCTTTGCCAGTGTGGCTGTGCTGGGCTTTGTGGTGAACGAGATGGTCTTGCTGACACTGACCAAACGACTGCTGTTGAACCCGACCTTGTCATTGATCATATCCACCCTTAGCGTTGCCACGATGACATTTATCCTAAGCCGGTTATGGGCGTTTAGAAGCGTTTAAGGGGGGGCATGTAAATGACAGTACAGACCCTAAGAAAATCGGCAAAACAGGCGTTTTTGCTTGGCGTCAAAGCTGCCGATCCGGCACTGGCTTTGACGCATGCGTTGCAAAAGCGCCCTTTGCCGGCTTTGGATGGCGGTAAATATCTGGTTATTTCGGTTGGCAAAGCTGCCTGCAAAATGGCGCAAGCGGCCCTTGCGGCCTTGCCCGATGGGTCGGATTTCAGCGCCCTTGCCGTGACCAATTATGAAAATATAACCGACATTGAAGGGGTGCGTGTTCTGGGGGCTGCCCATCCGGTGCCGGACGCGCAGGGGTTGGCGGCGGCCAATCAGGTTATGGCGTTGCTTGCATCCGCCGGAAAATCCGACGTGGTCTTGTCCCTTGTCAGCGGCGGCAGCTCTGCTTTGCTACCCGCCCCGGTGCGGGGCATCAGTCTAGCGGACAAATCAAGGGTCAACGAGGTTTTACTGACCAGAGGTCTGGACATCACCAGCATGAACCTTGTGCGCCAGTCCCTGTCCCGCCTTAAGGGGGGCGGTTTGTTGCGCTTGGCCAAACCGGCGAATGTGCGCTGTTATATCCTGTCGGACGTTTTGGGCGACGATTTGCGGGTTGTCGGCAGCGGCCCCGGGGTCGGCCCTATCGGCACGTTGGCGCAGGCCCGCGATTTACTGATCGCAACCGGAAATTTTGATAAAATGCCGCAAACGGTGCAAACCTATCTGCAAACCGCAGAAAATCCAGCCGCAGAGCTGGCACCAGAGGCTACGCTGATCGGCTCAAATGCCCAAAGCCTTGCCGCGATGGCCAAGGCAGCTAAGGCAACGCGGATGCCTGACCCGCTTGTGGGCGATGTGCGCGCGGCTGCAAAACGGATCATCGCGGAGGTTAAAAGCCATGCGAAAAAAGCCCCGTTTGCGCTGGCCTACGGCGGTGAAACCACCGTGGAATTGACCGGAAACGGTAAAGGCGGACGCAATCAGGAATTGGCCCTATGGGTGGCAAAATACGCACAGGAAGCAGGGGTCAGCGGCCCTTGGTGTTTCCTAAGTGGCGGCACCGACGGGCGCGACGGCCCAACCGATGCCGCGGGTGGTGTGGTGGATGAAAAAACCCTGCAACGCATTTTGAATGCAGAAGAATCAATAGATAAGCTATTGAAAAATAACGATAGTTATGAGGCCCTGAAACTGTCAGGTGATCTGTTGATGACAGGGGCCACAGGCACAAACGTGGCGGATTTGCAGCTTTTCATGAGGGGCTGAGGCTGTTGTGTTTATAGGCCCACCTAATTTCAGGATTTAAAATCGACGAACAACGCGGCATCTTTAGCTGCTTGTCGTAAGGCATTGGATTTGTTCACAGTTTCGACGAATTCCGCTTCCGGATCGCTATCAAAAACCACCCCGCCACCGGCCTGCATATACAGCTTTTCACCCTTGGTCACAGCGGTACGCAGGGCGATGCAAATGTCCATGTCACCCCCTGCAGAAAAATACCCGACACCGCCGCCGTAGACGCCGCGCTTTTCGCATTCCAATTCGTCTATGATCTGCATTGCACGCACTTTTGGCGCCCCCGAGACCGTGCCCGCAGGCAGACCTGCAAGCAGGGCCGAAAGAGCGTCGTGGTCATCCGATAACTCGCCCACCACATTCGAGACAATATGCATCACATGGCTGTAGCGCTCGATGGTGAACCGTTCATTGGGGGTTACGGTGCCTATTTTGGCCACGCGGCCCACATCGTTGCGACCCAGATCAAGCAGCATCAGATGTTCGGCCAGCTCTTTGGGGTCGGCCAGAAGCTCGGCTTCAAGGGCTTTGTCTTCGGCAGGTGTTTTGCCGCGCACCCGAGTGCCGGCGATGGGGCGGATGGTGACCTCGTTTCCTTGCACGCGCACCAGAATTTCAGGGCTGGCCCCGATCACTTGTGCATCACCGAAGTTGAAATAGAACATATAGGGCGACGGGTTGGTGCGCCGCAACGCGCGGTAAAGCGAAAACGGCGGCAGTTTGAAGTCCTGCGTCCAGCGTTGGCTGGGCACGACCTGAAAAATATCACCGGCGCGGATATATTCTTTGGCCTTTTCAACAACTTTGAAATAATCCGCCTTGGTGGTGTTTGAGTGCGCGCTGCTGTTTTGATCCTTGTCGCTTAGATTGCAGGTTTGGGTGGAAACCGTGCGATCAAGATTGCCCACCGCATCCATCACCCGCTCAGCGGCCTGGTTATAGGCCGCGCGCGCATTTTGGCCGCTGCCTGTCCAAACCGGCGAAATCACCGTGATCTCGCCTTTGACGCCGTCCACCACCACAATCACCGTCGGGCGCAGCATGACCGCGTCGGGCATACCGATGGGGTCGGGGTTTATGTCGGGCAGGTTTTCCACCAGACGGATCATGTCATAACCAAGATAGCCGAACAGGCCTGCGACCATGGGGGGTAAATCGTCAGGCAGTTTGATGCGGCTTTCCGCGATCAGGCTACGCAGTGCGACAAGCGGGTCTTGGGGCATTTGTTCAAACCCGTCAGCGTCAAAAAGGGCCGCGCGATTGACCTGTGATGTGGCCCCGTAGCATTCCCAGATCAGGTCGGGTTTCATGCCGATAATGGAATAACGCCCCTTTACTTCGCCGCCGGTAACCGACTCTAGCATAAAGCTGTTTTTACCCGCTTGCGCGAGCTTCATCATCAAGGATACGGGCGTGTCAAGGTCGGCCACAAGGCGGGTGTAAACCACTTGGTTTTGCCCTGCATCATAGGCGGCTTCAAAATCTGAAAACCCGGGTAACAACTGCATTTGGTCTTATCCGCCCGTCAGTTGAGCGTTGATCTGGTTGATCGCGGCCTGATTGATGGTAATGCCGTCCTGGCTGCGCAAGGCATCGGCATAGATGTTCAACAGATCATTGCCCGTCTGTGCATCAATTTGCGCTTGTATGGCGTCGATTAGGGAACGGTTATCCGCAAGCGTGGCATCAAATGCGTTGATTTTATCAAGACGTGCGATAAAGACGCTATTGCGTCCCGCAACGATACTGGTTTGCCCCGGCTGAATATCTTTTTTGAATATGTTGGTCAACAGGGCGGGGGGTATTGCCGCGATAACATGGCTGCGCTGCACATCGGTTTCCGCCTTTGTTTCAAGGCTGCCGAAACTTGCCCCCCGATCCATGTCGCTTTTCAGTTTTTCAGCTTTTGCCATCAACAAACGCACGGTTTCCGCCCGCTTCCAGTCTGCAATGACCTGTGCTTTCACCTCGGATAAAGGTTTCAGGGTGGGGTCGGTGATTTTGTCTACGCGCAGGGCAAATATACCCCCGTCAGCCAAGTCTTTTATTGCAGGGAAATCGGATGGTTTTGCCGAATTTGCCACTTTACGGAAGTTTTCATATGCCGCGATGCCGTCGGTTGTGTTGGCGGTTAGCGAAATTTTTCCAAGCGTCATGTCGGTGTCTTTTGCCAACTCTTCAAGTGTGGCACCCGCCGCAAGCATATCGTCAATGTCCGTGACCATATTATTGATCATCCGACGTTCCGCATCGCCCGACAGTTCGGCCACAAGCATCGGGCGGGCCTGTTCATAAGGGGTAACGTCGGCCGCTATGATCGCATTGATGCGAAACAAAGCTGGCCCGAGCGAAGATTGCACCGGCCCGACAACGCCTGTACTGTCTGCGGCAAAAACTACATCTGCGGCGGCTTGTGACAGGCTGCCGCGTGTGACCTCGCCAAGGTCGACATCCGTTGGCGTCAACTTTTTATCAGCCAGAAGCGTGTTGAATGTGGCGCTGCCTGCATCCAGTAGATTGCGCGCAGCGGTGGCTTCTTGATCTGTGCCAAAAACAAGCCGTTCCAGACTGCGTTTTTCCGGTTTGTTAAAACGCTCCGGCTGTAAATTATAAGAGTCCTTGATCTCCGCCTCATCCACGGCAACCTTGTCTTGCAACATTTCCGGGCTTAGCCATGCGTAGGTAATTTCGCGGGTCAGGGGCGCGGTATATGCTTGCGGTGTTGCTTTGTATTGGGCCTCGATCTGGGCTTGGGTCGGTTCGGGCACCGGGCCATCAAGGGCTGATGCGGTCATTTCGGCCCATGTAAAATCGCGCCGTTCACGGTTAAACGCCAACATTGTCGCGGCTTGCGTGCCTTCCGACTTCAGCCCGGTGGCAATGGCCGTTTGCACATAAATGCGTGCGGCTTGCTTGCGGATGATGTTCTCGTATTCAGACGCTGACAGCTTGGAACGTTCCAGAGCATAATTATAGGCCTCTTTGTCAAATGACCCGTCAATCCCTTGAAATGCAGGTGTTTTCAATAATTGATCGCGCACGGCTTTATCACCGACACTGATACCAAGCTTGCGGGTTTCATTATCCAGTGCAGCGGTGGTCAACAGGTTTTGCAGCACATTACTTTGGACACCAAAGGATTGGGCCTCGGCGGCGGTAATCGGGCGTTTAAGCTTGCTGGATAGGTCAGACAGCGCACGGTTCATTGCCTGCGCATAAACATCGACACTGACATTCTCCTCGCCCACTGTGGCGATACTGCGAACCGAACCGCGCCCTATGCCCGAGCGACCAAACCCGATCAAACCCAAAATCAACAGACCCAGAATTGACCAAACTACGGTTTGGTTTGTCTTTTTTGCGCGCATTCTACCCAGCATGTAACCCGTCCCTAATGTAAACTTTCAAGGGTTTTAGGGCGATGTCGAAGGGCGTGCAAGCTAGGAGTGTTGAAATCGCCTGTAATTTTCACAATCATGCGGCTTTTATATGAATATTCACCCCATTCACATCTTGACCACAACCGATTTGGACGCGATAGGGGGCCTATGGCTGCACCACCGATCCTGACCCTGTCCAATATTCACCTGACTTTCGGGGGTGACCCGTTGTTTACGGGCCTTGATCTTGTGATCGAGGAAGGCGCGCGTTTGTGTCTGGTCGGGCGTAACGGATCCGGTAAGTCGACGCTTTTAAAGGTGATCGCAGGCTTGGTTCAACCTGATGACGGGGTGCGGTTTTTGCGTCCGCGCCAATCGGTCGGCTATATGGAGCAACACCCCGATTTGTCGGGATTTGACACGTTGCGTGATTATGCTGCTGCAAATCTGGACGCGGGCGATATGTACCGCGTCGATATGGTGGCCGAGGGGCTGAAGCTGGATTTGGACCGCCCCCCCGGCACCGCATCGGGTGGCGAACGGCGCCGGGCGGCGCTGACCAAAATCGTGGCGGAAAACCCCGATCTGATGCTGCTGGACGAGCCTACGAACCATCTGGATGTGGAAGCGATTGCCTGGCTGGAAAATCATTTACGCAGCACCCGCAAAGCGTTCATCATCATCAGTCACGACCGCACATTTTTGCGCACACTGACGCGCGGTATTGTCTGGGTGGACAGGGGCGTTGTGCGCCAACACCCCAAAGGGTTCGAGGCGTTTGAAGACTGGCGCGACAAAACCTTTGAAGAAGAGGACATGCAGCGTCACAAGCTGAACCGCTTGATCAAATCGGAAGCGCGTTGGGCGGTGGAAGGTATTTCCGCGCGGCGCAAACGCAATCAGGGCCGCGTCCGGCGTCTGGCAGATTTGCGGGCTGAAAAGACCGACCAGATCAGGCGCACGGGAACCGCGGCAATGGCCCTTGATACGGGCGCAAAGTCCGGCAAGCTGGTGGTGGAAGCCATAGGCATATCAAAGGCTTACGATAAACCGATCATCAAGGATTTTAGCCTGCGGGTGATGCGCGGCGAGCGTATCGCACTTGTCGGCCCCAACGGTGTGGGCAAGACCACATTGCTGAATATTCTGACCGGCCAACTGGCCCCCGACAGTGGCACTGTTAAATTGGGCACCAATCTTGTGCCTGCAATTTTCGATCAGAACCGGGCCGAGTTGGACCCGAAAGCAACGCTTTGGGAAACCCTGACACAGGATAAGGAACTGGGGGTTGCGGGCAAGAACGACCAGATCATGGTGCGCGGCACGCCCAAACATGTGGTGGGGTATCTAAAAGAGTTTCTGTTTGACGACAATCAGGCGCGTGGCCCGGTTTCGGCCCTGTCGGGGGGCGAAAAGGCGCGGCTTTTGCTGGCGCGGATCATGGCCAAGCCCAGCAATCTGTTGATTTTGGACGAGCCGACCAATGATCTGGACATCGAGACGCTGGATTTGCTGCAAGAGGTTCTGGACGGCTATGACGGCTCGGTCATTCTGGTCAGCCACGACCGCGATTTTCTGGATTTGGTGGCAACCACCACCATCGCGATGGAAGGTGACGGTCGTGCCACTATTTACGCCGGTGGCTGGTCAGATTACCGTACGCAAAAAGGCTTTGATAAAACGGCCCCGATAAAATCCCCCAAAAAAGCCAAAGCTGCGGCTGCCGCTGAAAAGCTTGTCAATAAAACCGGCTTAAGCTTTACCCAGAAACATCGTCTGGAAGCTTTGCCCGCTGTGATGGGCCAGCTTGAGACAGAGATTGTAAAATTGCAGGAATTCATGTCTGATCCGGACTTGTTCAGCAACCACCCTGAAAAGTTCCAAAAAGCAATGGACGGATTGGTTGAACGACAAGCGGCCCTGGATGCAGCGGAAGAAGAATGGCTGAAGCTGGGGGCTTTGGTCGAACAGGAAACCGCAAAATAACCAAGGTTTTGAATCTGGCGGGTTAATCCGGCGTTAATTCTGGGCCTGCAAAGCGCGTTTTGCATCCAGTTTCTTTTTTGCGCTACGACAGCTTTTCACCACGGGCTTGATCGCTTTGGTTGCCCCGCGCAACGGTATTCGTTCGGTATAGCCGGTTGGCAGCAAAGAAACATCAACATACCTGCCAGAGCGTAGACTGCGAAACAGGATGGCAAGGGGCTCTTTTTCGCGTGCCATCCAGCTCTGTGTGTTGAAATCATACGTGACAACATAGGTCACGCCCAGCTTTGAAAAATCGAAGGACAGCATTTCTTTTTCAGTCAGGGGCATGTCTGCCGGAACCGTATCGACCTGCGGTTCAGTGCCGGCAGTCAGCGGTCGCGTGTTCGGGGGGGTGGTTTCATTAACCGGAGGTATGATCGCATAGCCGGGGCGGTAGCGCAATTCCAGCTCTGCCGTCTCGGTCTGGCAGGTGATTTGCAACGACAACCATGTGCCGGTATCGTTGGCACATTGCAGCAGGGCGGCAGCAGGGCTTTTAAGGGTCGCGTTCGCAGGTATCTGTTGCCAGGGCTTGCAGGATTTGCGCAAACTGATGGTGTCGGAATATCCCGCGGATGTTGACAGGACAAGGGCAGCGGTGCCGATCATAATGCGTAAAAACATGTGATATGTCTCTTTTGTGATATGATCTGTAAATTAACCTAATTCATAGAAATAAAAAGTTAAAAATATATATTTGCGGCAATTTTCAAGATATATACAATGCCTAAAAATACTGTTTTGATCATAAAAACAATGTAAAATATTGAAAGAAATTTTGCCAACTCGGCTACTGTATTGAAAAGATTGCACAACTTATTGTGGAATAGGTTTTGACAGATACAGTATTTAGAGCAATACTTGTCCTTAAGTAAAACAAAAGAATACTAGGGGACGGTGAAAAATACAGGTATCCATATAGTCAAATAACGGACGATGCTTGTGCCATTTCACGACGACAAACCCCTTGAACAGTTTGGCCGTTTACGTCGGCAGATGCTTATTACCGGATGACTATTGCGATCGGGGGCATCGGTATATAAGGGCATGACGCTTGTTTTCAATCGAGCAGATGAAGTCCATCGACGAAAATGGCCCGTTACCGGAATGCAGAGCCGGTAATGTGAGAGCCCTTTTCATTCTCCCGGAAGGGCTCTCTTTTTGATCCATAGCTATTTTATGCCTGATAGGGGGCATTGGGGTTTGTGATTTATACAAGTGCAGGTCTTGTCGTGCTGATTGTGGTGTGGTTTTTTGCCAACCGCATGCACCGCCCGCCGGTGGGGGAAATTGCGGTTCAAGAAACCGCTGAACTTTCCGGCGCAGGTCAGGAAATCACCGTAACCACATGGAATATCGGTTTTGCCGGGCTTGGTGCCGAGGCCGATTTGTTTATTGACGGCGGCCATAGCCTAAGGGCTTTGAACCGTGCCAAGATAAAGACGGCCACCAACGCGATTGCGGATATGCTGCCCGGTTTTCAGTCCGACATTGTGCTTTTGCAGGAAGATGCCCATGCCGGTTTTATGACCCGGGGCATAGATGTTCACCGCGTCATTGCGCAGCGCATGGCGGGGTATTCGCAATGTTTCTGGCCGGATTTCCATAGCCTGTTTACCCCCAAACCATTTCGTTTCAAGCACGGGGTTACAACGTTTTCAAAATTTCACAACTTAACGACAACTGCATTAACAATGCCGCAAGACCCGTTGTATTATTTCGGTTTATTGAAAAAATACTACGGCGGGATCGTGCAAAAATATCCGATTGAAGGGCAGGGCGCGTGGGTGGTGATCAACATCCACTTGTCGGCGTTTGACAATGCCGCGCGCCAACAGCAGCTTGGTGTTCTGTTCGCCTATGCTTTGGCTGAATACAAGGCCGGTAACTATGTGGTTATCGGTGGCGATTGGAACATGCGATTAACCGACACCGAATTTCCGTATGACGCAAAAAAACGCCCCCAGTGCGACATTTATGATTTTCCGCCCGCCGCCCTGCCAAAAGGCTGGTCTTTGGTGGCGGACAGCACTGTGCCAAGCCTGCGGGCGATGGGCGCGCCCTATATAAAAGGCAAAACTTATAGCTTCATTGTTGACGGTTTTGTGGTGTCGCCGAATGTGCGCGGGGATGCGGTTAAGACGCATGATTTACAGTTTCGCCATACCGATCATCATCCGGTGACGTCAAAGTTTTCATGCCTGGATAAACATCGGGTTTAATTGCCCATCCCCCCCTTGCACAGCCCCTGATCAGGCCTTAGAAGGGCGCTAGTTTTTACCCATGTATGTTGGGTGTGCGGTGTTGCGCACCCCATGAACTTAAAGGACGCCATAATGCAGGTCACAGAAACCCTGAACGAAGGTCTAAAACGCGCCTATGCGGTTACGATCACAGCGCAAGAGCTGGAAGATAAAGTAACCGCCAAGCTGAAAGAGGCGCAACCAAACGTCGAAATCAAAGGCTTTCGCAAGGGTAAAGTGCCTCTGCCTATGCTGCGTAAACAATTCGGCCCGTCGGTTATGGGCGAAGCGTTGCAGGAAAGTGTTGACGGGGCGGTTAGCGAACATTTTGAAAAATCCGGCGATAAGCCAGCGGGCCAGCCGGAAATCAAGATGACCAAGGAAGACTGGAAAGAAGGCGACGATATTGAAGTATCATTGGCCTATGAGTGTTTGCCAGCCATTCCTGAAGCGGATTTTTCCAAGTTGAAACTGGAAAAGCTGACCGTGAAAATAGACGATGCCGACGTGGATGAGGCCTTGGCCAATCTTGCGGCAAGTGCAACGAATTACGAAGACAAGGAAGAAGGCGCCAAAGCCAAAGACGGCGATCAGGTTGTGATTAACTTCCTGGGTAAAGTTGACGGTGAAGCCTTTGACGGCGGCAAGGGTGAAGATTACCCGCTGGTGCTGGGGTCCAACAGCTTTATCCCCGGTTTTGAAGACCAGCTTGTGGGCTGCAAAGCAGGGGACGACATTGAGGTTAAAGTGAAATTCCCCGATGAATATGCCTCGGAAGCTCTGGCTGGCAAAGATGCGGTTTTTGAATGCACTGTGAATGCCGTCAAAGGCGCGGTCGAGGCGGTTCTTGATGATGAGCTGGCTAAAAAATATGGTGCGGAAAGTCTGGATGATTTGAAAAAACAAGTCTCTGATCGTTTGGCGTCTGAATTTGCCGGTGCGGCCCGTATGGTAACAAAACGTCAGTTGATGGACGAGCTGGACAAGCTGGTTGATTTTGAACTGCCACCAAGCCTGGTCGAGACCGAAGCCAACCAAATCGCGCATCAGTTATGGCACGAAGAACACCCTGATGAGCAGGGCCACGATCATCCTGAAATAACCACAACCGACGAGCATAAAGAACTGGCAACACGCCGTGTCCGTTTGGGCCTGTTGCTGGCCGAAGTCGGCTCGGTTCAAAAGGTTACGGTATCGGATGCCGAAATGCAGCAAGCGGTGATGCAACAAGCCCAGCAATATCCGGGCCAGGAACGCGAGTTCTTTGAATACATTCAGAAAAATGAACAGGCTTTGCAACAAATCCGCGCCCCTTTGTTTGAAGACAA
>JASFZB010000051.1:0-3624 GCA_045046705.1 Rhodobacterales bacterium
GCGAAATCGACATTGATCAAGCCCGCGTGGCGGTGCGTATTGCATCGCATCAATACGCCAAACGCCAGCGGTCGTGGTTTCGGGCCCGCATGGCTGGCTGGCATCCGCTGAAGCTGCCGTAACCGATCGGCCACGATCCGCCTTAAACTAAAACAAGCGTATTTTTTGTTTGGTGGCACGGCATTACCTCGCGTAAGTTGTTTGAAAAAGGGCGAAAAGCCCGCAAAAAAAAACGATCGATCAGAGGCATGTAATGACAGAACTTGACTATAAACTGCCCGAAGTCCGTATGACTCCGATTCCGCGTCTGGCGATTGGCGGGCGTTGGCGCGTCGAAGCGATGCGCAGCTATACGTCGCATCTGTTGCTGTGGTTCACCCGGGGTCAGGGGCGCATTACGGTTGCTGGCACCACCCGTGGCTACGGCGCTCATAACGCTGTGTTCGTGCCATCCGGCGTGATGCACGGGTTTGAAGTTTCAACGCAAGTGTTTGGCACGGCTGTATTTATTCCACGCGACTTGGGCCGCGCCCTGCCGTTGATGCCGGTTCATTTGCGCATCCGTGATGCCGCCCCTCAAAGCGAAGTCACCGGGATTTTAGACAATTTACAACGCGAACTTGACGGCGCTCTGCCCGAACGGGTGCGCGCCGTGCATCATCACTCCGGTCTTTTGAATGTCTGGCTAAACCGGCAGGTATTATTGCATGGCACTGAAAATAAAACGCCAGGTGCCACAGGGCGTCTGACCACCCGCTTTACCGAAATGCTTGAGGCGCAATATCAAAGCGGCATGAACGTTTCAGATTACGCCAAAGCGCTGGGCGTGACGCCAACCCACCTTAGTCGGGTGTGTAATCAGGCGTGCGGGCGGCCGGCCTCGACCCTGTTGAATGATCGGCTGATCTTTGAGGCGCGCCGCCTGCTGCGTGAAACTAAAACCCCGATCCAGCAGGTTGCCGTCGAGCTTGGCTTTACCTCGCCGGCCTATTTCACCCGCGCCTTTCAGCACCATACCGGCCAAACCCCGTCGGCCTTTCGGCGCGCGCATTAACAAATAGTTTATGAATAATTTTCATCTGGTTTTAACCCCGTTTAGAGCGCGGTCACTAATTTCATTGCATTTGCAACGACTTTTGATTACCCTACCTTCACCCCATCACGAGGTAAGGAAACCAAATGAAAATTGACCAAATCCATCACGTCGCGTACCGCTGTAAAAACGCCAAAGAAACTGTTGAATGGTATGGAAAAAATCTAAAAATGGATTTCATTTTGGCGATTGCCGAAGATCATGTGCCCTCAACCCATGATCCTGACCCTTACATGCATGTGTTCTTGGATGCGGGGGCTGGCAATGTGTTGGCGTTTTTTGAATTGCCGACCTTGCCTGAAATGGGCCGTGATCCGAACACACCTATCTGGACCCAACATTTGGCCTTTAAGGTCAAGGACCGTAAAACACTTTTGGAATTTCGCGACCACCTGGAGGCAAACGGGGTCGAGGTTTTGGGGGTTACGGACCACTCTATTTTCCACTCGATCTATTTCTTTGATCCCAGCGGTCACCGGTTAGAGCTGGCCTGCCCCGATCCCGCCGAGGACGCTATGCTGGAAAAACTGGATGCGGTGAAATGGGACATGCTGAACGAGTGGGATCGCACCAAAAAGGCCCCGCGCCATGCGGCTTGGATGCATGAAAAAGAATTGGGTGAGGTCGAATAGGCAAATTATGCGCTCATCAAACCTTTTTGGCGGACTCTGCACCGTTCCCCCGCGAAGGCAATGATGAGCGTTAAGGCCTGTCGCATTCAAATTGTAAATGGAATGCGGCGGGGCCTAGCTGCCCCAGATTTTACGAACGTAATTTTTGGTCTCTCGATAAGGGGGCACGCCGCCGTATTTCAAAACAGCCCCCGGCCCCGCGTTATAGGCCGCCAATGCCAGACGCCACGAATGGAACTGGTCATATTGCTGGCGCAGATATTTCGCGCCCCCTTCCAGGTTTTCACTCGGTTCATGCGGGTTTACCCGCAGTTTGCGCGCGGTGGCAGGCATCAATTGGGCCAAGCCCACAGCGCCTTTGTGCGATTTGGCGCGGGCGTTCCAACCTGATTCCTGCTGGATCAGTCGTAAAAACAAATCTTCCGGCACCCCGTGTTTGCGCGCCGCTGTGCGCGCCATGCCCAGATATGCCCCCTTATAGCGCCCGCCATAACGGCGTGATCCGGCCCCGTCTTTGCCGGGGGTGATTACTCTTTTTGGCTGTAGGCGCACCGAATTGCTGTATTGTTTGGCGGCACGACCATCCAGAACCCCGGTTTGCGCGCGAAACAGTGATGTTCTGGATTTGCTCGACAGGCTTAACGGGCCTGCGCTGGCTTGGCCTGCCAAAACCAGTCCCCCAATCAACATCGACACAATTGTGCGCTTCATACCCAGTCCCAACCCGTCATAACAACTTTGTTTGGGGTAATATAATGGGTTTTGCGAAAATCACCAGCCTTAGTGCGGCTTAAGGCTTTCAGCCCTATATCAAGCAGCCGTTTCCCGCGGCATCAATGGCGCTCCCATCAGATCCTCAATCAACAAGCTGACCAGCTGGCCACGATTTTCAACGCCGGCTTTGCGATAAATCGCGTTCAACTGCGCCTTGATAGTGCCATCGCGTGAGCCACGCAGTTTGGCGACATCCCTGATCGAATACCCCTTCAGGGTAAACCCGGCCACATCCTGTTCGGCCGGGGTCAGTTTCCAGTCCGAAAACATCTCCTCCATCAGCTCGTGTAACGCGCCCGAGGCGATGCTAAGGCCACGCTCAATGCGCGATTGGCGCCGAAGCAGCTGCATCAGATAGCGTGCTTCGACCCCGATCCCCAAAAACAGCGCCAAGACGGCCAAAGCCTCGACCCTTAGGGGCCATGAGCCGCCAAAAGCCGCCCAGCCGATGCTGTAGGCGTCATCAATAACATCGGTTAAGAAAAACAAAGCGCAGACGGCTTGCATCAAGATTATTGCAATCAGCGCAAGGCTTTCTTTGGACTGTTTTTCATAGGGCATCGTTTATTTTTGATCCGGCTCTGGCAAGGTTTTGTAACCGGTTACCATGGCTTTTGCCAGATTGACATGACTGCGCCGACTTTCGAAGATCACAGCCGCAATATGCACCCCGATCGAAATCCCGGCCCAGGAAACCAGCCCCTCGTGCAAATCTTTAATCGTCCCGGATTCCCAGAACATGGTGGTGGTCATCATCCACCCCGTTACCCCGATCAAAGCGATTGATCCCAACAGGTTATAGATCATTAAGGCCCCCAGTGGCGAGTGCCCCAAGCGGGAATTCACCCGCCGGTTGGCCATATCGCTCAATTGCCCGATGGCCGCCGGAATCGACGGCTTGAACGACGAAAACCGGGCGTATTTTGAACCGATAAGCCCCCAGATAATCCGCGCGCCAATCAGCGCCAAGATAAAATAACCGACTTGCTGATGCAGCAATGATTCCTCGTCCAACAGCAAGGCATCTAATGTAAATCCAATCACAAGAGACCAGTGAAAGACCCGTACGAACAGATCCCAGACTTTGACAGTTTGCATATTTTTTCGCGAGTATTTTTGCCGTTG
>JASFZB010000052.1:0-15124 GCA_045046705.1 Rhodobacterales bacterium
GGTTGGCAGTCTGCGGTTGGCGGCAACCAAAGAACGCCTGTTGGAAGCCAAACGGCTGACCACGATGGCGCGTAGTTTTGATCTGGAAATGGAGATGATCACACCGGATGAGGCAAAAGCATTGTTTCCATATATTGATGCACGGGGGCTGGAAGGGGCCGCATTTATTCCGTCGGACGGGCATGTCGACCCCGCCAGCCTGTGTCAGGCGGTGGCAGCGGGTGCGCGTAAATACGGCGCACAGATCAAACAGGGTGTGGCGGTGCTGGATTTTGAAATCACGGATGGGCGGATCACCAAAGTGACCACCTCGGACGGGGATTATCAGGCCGAAATCGTGGTGATGGCGGCGGGCATGTGGAGCCGTGAACTGGGCGCAAGACTGGGCATTCAGGTGCCTGCTTGTGCCGTGGAACACCAGTATATCGTCACTGAACCCTTGCCGGATATTGAATTGGTCAAAGGCTTGCCAAGCCTGCGTGATCCAGAACGTCTGGTTTATTATAAACCGGATGCAGGCGGGCGGCTGGTGATCGGCGGCTATGAGGATAACACCTTGCCTTTTGGCGATCATGGCATCCCCGGCGATTTTGTGCGCCAGTTGCTACCGGATAATCTGGATCGTTTCGGGCCTTTGGCGGAACTGGCTGCAGAGGTCACGCCGGTGCTGAACCAGGTCGGTATTCGTACCGTGATCAACGGGCCTATTCCCTATTCGGCGGATGGCGATTTTGTCATGGGTTGGGCACCTGACTTTGACAATCTGATGATGGCGACAGGGTTTCTGTACGGCATTGCCGCAGGCGGTGGCGCGGGGGAAATGATTGCCGAATGGATTGTGGACGGGCGGCCAAGTCTGGATTTGTGGCCGCTTGATTGCCGCCGTTTCGGGCCGCATCACGGCACACGGGCGTTCATGTATCCCCGCGCGGTAGAGCATTACGCGCATCACTATAAAATGCGTTATCCGGGGCAGGAGCATGAAACTGTGCGCAAGTTGCGCGTGTCGCCACTTTATCAAAAGCTGAAAGATCACGGTGCGGTTTATGGTTCGAAAAACGGGTGGGAGCGGCCATTGTGGTTGGCACCTGATGGTGTGGAAGCTGTAGATCAGTTGGATTTCCTGAACCCCGGGTGGCACAAGTTTGCCGCTGTTGAACATAAAGCGGTGCGCACCGGCGTTGCCCTGATCGACCAGTCAAGCTTTGCCAAGTTTGAAATGATCGGAGCCGGGTCACTTGCGCTGCTGCAACGCTTGGCGGCGTGTAATATGGACAAGCCCGATGGCACGGTGATTTATACGCAACTTTGTAATGACGCGGGCGGGATTGAAGCGGATCTGACCATCACGCGGCTGGGGCGTGATCATTTCTATATCGTGACGGGGGCGGGCTTTGGCACCCATGATACAGACTGGATCAGGCGGCATATGCCCAAGGATGGCTCTGTGCATTTGATCGAAGTGACTTCGGGGCGTGCTGTGATTAACATCTGCGGGCCAAAGGCGCGGGGTGTATTGCAGGCGGTTTGTGAGGCGGATGTATCGAATGCGGCTTTCCCGTTCGGTACAGCGCAAGAGGTGATCATAGGGGCGGCCCCTGTGCGGGCTGTGCGCATCGGGTTTGTCGGTGAATTGGGTTGGGAGTTACATGTGCCAACTGAATTTGCCGCCCATGTTTATGATACGCTTTGGGATGCGGGGCAGGGCGCGGGTATCCGCGATGTTGGCTACCGCGCGATTGACAGCCTGCGCATGGAAAAGGGCTATTTGTACTGGTCGGGAGACATTTCGTCTGATTACACCCCGATCGAGGCGGGGCTTGGCTTCCGTGTGCATCTGAAATCGGGCGGAGACTTTATTGGCCGCGATGTGCTGGCGGCGCAAAAAGCGGGCGGGCCGGCGCAGAAGTTGTGCACCTTCGTGGCCGATAAAGCGTTGCCGCTTTATGGTGGCGAGACGATTTTGCGCAAGGGCCAAGTGGTGTCTTTGGTGACAAGTGCCGGGTTTGGCCATACGGTCGGGCAGATGATACTGTTTGGCTATTTGCCAAAAAACATGTGGGATCAAACGGCGTTTGAGATAGAGGTTTTTGGCGATTTATCCAAAATTACCCGCGTGGACGGCCCGCTTTATGACCCGCAAAACAAACGGCTGAAAGCATAAGGGGAATTTGATATGTCCGAACATGATGAAATGGTAATCGCGGCTTTGCGCCAAGCACCGGGGTTTCAAAATGTAACGGCGGACGCGTGCAAAATTACCCGTCTGGGTGGATTGACCAATCTGGTACATTTGGTCGAAACCGATACGCAGCAGGTGATTGTGCGCATTCCGGGCGTAGGCACCGAGGACTATATTGATCGCGCGGTCGAGATCAACAATGCGCACGCGGCCTACCGTGCAGGCGTATCGGCGGAAGTGCTATGGGCCGATGCCAAGACGGGGGTGATGATTTCGGAAGCGATCCGGAATATTGAAACCATGACGCCCGACAGACTAAAAAGTCGCATCGGTTCCCCGACACGCGCCGGAGCGGCTTTGGCGAAGTTGCATGGCTCGGGGCAGGTTTTCGAATTTCGCTTTGAACTGTTCGCGATGATAGATGACTACCTGAACATCCTGTCGACCAAGGATGTGACTTTGCCGGACGGCTATCACGACATCGTCAAAGCGGCAGAGCCGGTGAAAGCCGCTTTGGCGGCCCATCCGACCCCGCTTGCGCCATGTCATTGTGATCCGTTATGTGAAAACTTTCTGGATGACGGGAACAGGATGTGGATCGTTGACTGGGAATATTCCGGCATGAACGACCCGAGCTGGGATGTCGGTGATCTATCGGTTGAGGCAGGCATGGATGCGATACAGGAAATGGAACTGATGCGGGCTTATTTCGGTGCGGAACCTACGCCGGCACAGCATGGCCGTGTGGTGATTTACAAGGCCATGTGTGATTTGCTTTGGACCTTATGGGGCCTGATCCAATATGCGGATGACAATCCTGCGGAAGATTTCTGGGCCTACGCCACAGAGCGGTTTAATCGCTGTAAGGCGTTGATGAACGATCCCAGTTTTGCTGTGCATATGGCGGCCCTAAAAGCAGGCTCAGGCGTCTAGAAGTGCCATAATTTCCGCATGCAATTCAGGGGTGGCTGCGGTTATGACGCGGCCATCCGATTGCAAGGTCAAGGTTTTCCCGTGCCAGTCGGTAATTACGCCGCCTGCGGCCTGGATCAATCCGACCACAGGCAGGTAATCGTAAGGTTGCAAATTGCAATCAACGACCGCATCAATACTGCCTGCGGCACACATTGCATGGGGGTAGCAATCATAGGCCATGCGCCGTGTGTGGCCTGCTTTGCATAGCCGGGCAAAACGGGCAGGGTCTGCGGCGTTGATGTTTTCGGCCTCGTTAATGTACAAGATGGCCTTGGCCAGTTCCGTGGTTTTGCGGCAGGATATGGGGCGCCCGTTTTTGGTTGCTCCCTGGCCTGCAATGCCGATGAAGGTCTCATCCAGGGCAGGCATGCGCACAAGGCCGATTTGAGGCGTGCCTGCATCAAGAAATCCCATCAACATGCCAAACAAAGGGCTGCCCGAGATAAAAGAGCGGGTGCCGTCGATGGGATCGATGATCCATGACGGGCCACTTAGATCACCCGATATGCCGAACTCTTCTCCGAAAATATCGTGGTCTGGATAGTGTTTTGATAAAGCATCGCGGATAAATTGTTCGGTGTTTTGATCGGCGATGGTCACGGGGCTGTCGTCTGGCTTGTCGATAATGTCCAGCGCGGTGCCGAAATACTGCATCGGGATGGTGCTGGCCTGATTTGCAATAGTGCTGGCTACTTGGGCAAGGTCGGGTAGATTATAAGTCATTGGTGGGCCTTAATCGTCGAGGGTTATTTCGGTGTTCCAGAGCTTGCAAGCGTCTGCAATGTCTTCGGGGGGCGGGGCGTCACAGACCAGATAATCCACCAGATCGGGATTGCCGATGGTCACGGGGGCCACGCGGTTGAATTTTCGTGCATCGGCCGCGATGATGCGCGTCGCACTTTTCGACATGATCAGGCGGGAAAACTTGGCCTCCTCCAGATCGAACAGCATAAAGCCGTTGGCGGCATTGATCCCGGCGGCGGACAGCACGGCAAAATCGGTCTGGAAATTGTCGGCGAAATTCATCGCGTCGATGCCGAACGCGCCGCCGTCATGGCTGCGCAACTCGCCGCCTGCCATGAACACACGGTTATTGTTGCGGGTCGCTAGTTTATAGGCAACCGCAACTGAATTGGTTACAACCAGCAGGTTTTGATGATCGCGCAATGCGTCGGCAATAAAGGCGGTGGTGCTGCCGATGTCCAAAAACAGCGAACTGCCGTTCGGGATCATTTGCGCTACTTTATGGGCAATGCGTAGTTTAGCCTCGGGGTTTTCGTTCAGCCGTTGCTGAAAGCTGGTTTCTTCGGCATTGCCGACAATGCGCACGCCGCCGTGCAACTTTTCCACGGTTCCGGTTTTTTCCAGACGTTTTATATTGCGCCGCACGGTTTCTTCGCTGACGCCCAAGGTTTGGGCAATGCTATGAACGCGCGCAGAACCGCCAAGCTTGTGCAGGATGTCGAGGATCTCTTGTTGACGGTGGTTCGGGTGCGGTTGCATGGGGGCGGTTTATATCCTTTTAAGGCGGATTTTAAGGGCTAATTACAGCAATCCTACATTATTATCCACAAAAAACCACATTAAGTTGGATAAATGTGGGATAAACAATAAAAAAATGTTGCTTTATGTTGCATTCTAGGAAAGTCTACCGCAATAGCACGCCGGTTTGACCCACTGTCAGGCAAAATGCGTGCCACTAAACCGATGTAAGGGAGAACGCAATGAAAATGAAATATATGCTTGCGGCCGCGATGCTGGGCGTATTAGGCGCAACCGGCGCCAGTGCAGATGTAGAGTCGCTGGATCCGATTAAGCTGACAACAAATGACTGGACGGGGCAGTTGATCACCACCACGATCATGGGCGATGTGCTGAAGGTGGCCGGTTACAATGTGGAATATATCCCTGCGGACTACATCGCGCAATTTGCCGGTCTTAAAACCGGTGATTTGGATGTTGCGATGGAAATCTGGGCAACCACCGGCCGCGAGGCCATGGAAAAGGCGGTAGCGACAGGCAGCGTTGTCAACATGGGCGAAACCGGCATGAATGCAATCGAGGAATGGTGGTATCCTTCCTACATGGAAAAACGCTGCCCGGGCCTGCCTGACTGGAAAGCCCTGAAATCATGTGCCGAAGCCTTTTCAACCCCTGAAACAGCCCCGTTGGGCCGTTATCTGGGCGGCCCCGTAACCTGGGGCGGTTTTGATGATGAGCGGGTCGCGGCCCTGGGTCTGGATTTCGAAGTGGTCCATGCGGGCACGGATGCGGCGCTATTTGCCGAACTGGAGTCCGCGTATCAACGCAAGGCACCGATCATTCTGTGGCTTTATTCGCCGCATTGGGCGCCTGCAAAATATGACGGAAAATTCGTGAAATTTCCGCCCTATACACCGGAATGTTATAGTGATCCTTCCGTGGGCATAAACCCGGATGCGGCCTATGATTGCGGTAAACCGTCAGGGCCGATCTGGAAAGTCGGTTGGGCCGGTGTTGCAAAAAAATGGCCGGGTGCCGCCAAGGCTATCGAGAACTTCAAAATCTCCAACGACGAGATGGGCGCATTGGTTGCAAAAGTCGATCTGGACGGTGTTTCCGTTGATGATGCGGTTGCCGGCTGGATGGATGCCAATAAGGCCACATGGTCTGCGTGGATTAAGTAATCTGTTGATAAACCGGGGCTGGAAACGGCCCCGGTTTCAAGCTTCTTTCTAAAACAAATAAATGCTTGCGAGGTTACAATGCAGCGTCCGGTCAAGTTGGATTGCCGTGGGGTGTGGAAGGTCTATGGCCAAAACCCGATCGAGTTCATGCAGGCCCACAACGGGGCCCCAAGTGACGGTGATTTAAGCGGCGCAGGAATGATCGGGGCGGTGCGTGACGCCAATGTGCAAATTCGTGACGGCGAGATTTTTGTTATCATGGGCCTGTCGGGCTCGGGTAAATCAACGCTTGTGCGCTGTCTATCGCGGCTGATTGATGCGACCTCGGGGCAGATCAATTTCGAAGACAAAGACCTGTTGGCGATGTCGGAAAAGCAACTGATTAAACTGCGGCGCACCAAGATGGGGATGGTGTTTCAACAATTTGCATTGCTGCCCTATTTGACGGTGCTGCAAAACACCGCCTTTCCGCTGGATGTGCAGGGGGTGGATCGCAAAACCCGCGAATCCCGGGCGCGCGAAATGGTGGAGCTTGTGGGGTTGAAAGGCCGTGAAGACTATTTTCCACGGCAACTATCAGGTGGCCAGCAACAGCGCGTGGGGATAGCGCGGTCATTGGTGACAGAGCCGGATTTGTGGTTTCTGGACGAACCTTTCTCTGCGCTGGATCCTTTGATAAGGCGTGAAATGCAGGATGAATTTTTGCGTTTGCAGGGCCTGCTGAACAAAACCATTGTGTTCATAACCCATGATTTTGACGAGGCCATTCGGCTGGCCGACCGCATT
The DNA here is from genome assembly GCA_045046705.1 of Rhodobacterales bacterium. Taxonomy (GTDB): domain Bacteria; phylum Pseudomonadota; class Alphaproteobacteria; order Rhodobacterales; family Rhodobacteraceae; genus Amylibacter. The sequence continues at coordinate 6,610 of JASFZB010000052.1, forward strand.
GCGGTGATGAAGGACGGGCGCATTGTGCAAACCGCCACACCCGAAGAGCTGGTGCTGAACCCTGCCGATGATTATGTCGAAGAGTTCACCCGCCATATTCCGCGTGCCAAAGTGATCCGGCTGATCTCGGTCATGGCCAAAGGCGCCCCCGGTGGCGATTATGCCGGTGATCTGGACGGGAATTTAACAGTAGAGCAGGCGGTCAACCGGATCGAAGCGGCGGATAAACCGTTTCGGGTGCTGGATGCGGCGGGCAAACCTGCGGGCACGATCAACGCGCAGACGGTTGTTGATGTTGTGATCGGGCGCAGGCTGGTGTGATGCGGTTTATGCGCTACATAACACAACCGACACGGCTGTTCTGGCTTGGCCTGTTTCTGGTGACTTGGGGCTTGTCGTCCAATTCTTTCAGTCTTTACAAGGCATTTTCGGCGCGGTGGATTATCCGGTTTCCAAAGCGATGGGAAATACCGTTGGCGGACTGGATTTCGGCAGCGATGGACTGGTTTGTCTACTATTTTTCCGGTTTCACGCGCTTTCTGGCCTCCTTGATCGAGTGGCCCTATCAGGTGGTGCGCTCTTTGCTGATTGACGGCTTTGCAACAGGGCAGGGTCAGCAGGCGGTGGAAATTGTTCCGGCTATAAGCTGGATTGCCATTGTCGTGGCGCTGGTTGCGATGGCGCGTTATGCCAAGGACTGGCGGTTGGCCCTGTTGGTCGGTTTGTGTTTTTTGTATTTGGCGGTTTTCGGGCAATGGCACAGCGCGATGATCACGCTGGCCTCGATCCTGATCGCGGTACCGCTTGGAACCGCAGGCGGGCTGGTTTTGGGCATTCTGTCTTATCGCTCAAAAACGGTAGAGCGCGTTTTGCGGCCGTTCCTTGATCTGATGCAAACGGTGCCGGTGTTTGCCTATCTGGTTCCGATCCTGTTTCTGTTCGGCTTTGGTCCGGTTTCCGCATTGGTGGCCACGATGATTTACGCCATGCCGCCGATGGTGCGGGTTAGCACGGTTGCGCTGCAAAGCGTGCCAACCGAGGTGATCGAAGCCGGTACCATGGCAGGATGCACACGGCGCCAGATGTTGTGGAAAGTGCTGATCCCGTCGGCGATGCCAACCCTGATGGTCGGGGTCAATCAGGTGATTATGCTGTCGCTGAACATGGTGATTATCGCCTCGATGATCGGGGCGGGCGGCTTGGGTTACGATGTTTTGGCAGCCCTTAGGCGTCTTGATATTGGCGGCGGCATAGAGGCCGGCATGGCGATTGTCGTGATGGCGGTTGCACTGGATCGGTTAAGCCAGGCCTTTGCCCGAAAAACCCAAGCTGCCCTGCCGCAGCCCGGTCTGAAATTCCACCGCCGTCATCCGTGGTTTGTAACGGTTGGCTTGATCGTTTTGGGGCTTTGGCTGCTGGGGCTGGAAATCCCCGCCGTTCAAAGTTATCCGGATTACGCAACATTGACCACCAGCGCATTCTGGACAAAGATGATGAAATGGGTCAACATCAATTTCTTTGATACGTTCGAAGCTATCAAAACCTTCTTTTTGTTCTATCTCATGCTGCCGGTAAAACGATTCTTTGTTGGTATTCCTTGGGCGTGGGGTATTCTTGCCATCGGTCTGGCCGCGTGGCGTGTGGGTGGTTTGAAACTGGGTCTGATGGCCGCGTTCATGGCCTTGTTCATCGCTGCGAACGGCCTGTGGGTTAAAGCCATGATAACGGTTTATCTGTGCGGGGTTTCGGTGCTGGTCGCCAGTGTTCTGGGCATTCCCCTAGGGATTTGGGCGGGGCAAAACCAAAGGGTTAATTCCGTAGTCGGGGCCTTTATCGACACATTGCAAACGTTGCCCAGTTTTGTTTACCTGATCCCTGTGATCATGCTGTTTCGGGTGGGTGATTTCTCGGCAATGATTGCGATGATTTTATACGCGCTGGCACCCGCGGTGCGTTATGCCGCCCACGGTATCAAGGAAGTGCCGCCCCAGATGATAGAGGCCGGCAAGGTTTCGGGCTGTACCAAATGGCAATTGCTGTGGCGGATCAAACTGCCGATGGCAACGCCTTCGCTGCTTTTGGGCCTGAACCAGACCATCATGCTGGCGTTATCGATGCTGGTGATAACCGCCTTGGTCGGCACCCGCGATCTGGGGCAAGAGGTTTATATTGCCCTGACCAAGGCCAACACCGGAAGCGGCGTGATCGCAGGCTTGTCGGTGGCGTTCATTGCTATTACCGCTGACCGAATTATTTCCGCATTGGCACAGGCATCTCGAGAAAGGTTGGGGTTGGAATGACGGCGTTGAAGCATGAAGCGACGGTTGATCGTGCGATGCGGTTATCCTGCTGGATAGCCCCTGAAAACCCACGCATTCTAGAGGGCGGTATTACCAATGTGAACTTGCTGATCCGTGACCAAGGGCGCGATTATGTGGTGCGCATGGGGGCGGATATTCCGTTACACGGCATCATGCGGTTCAATGAGCTGGCGATCAGCCGCGCGGCCCATGCGGCGGGGGTTTCGCCTGCGGTACATCACGCCGAAGACGGTGTTCTGGTGTTGGAGTTCATCGAGGCGGTTTCGTTATGCGAGCAAGACCTGCGCGACCCCGACACATTGTTGCAGGTGGTCGAGCTGATGGCCCGGATACACCGCGATCTGGCGGGATTTGCCCGCGGCCCGATCCTGAGCTTCTGGGTGTTTCATGTGCTGCGCGACTATAACGCGCGGTTGCTGGGCGAAGGTTCGCCTTATGCTAAAATCCTGCCGGATCTGATGGCGCAGGCGCAGGAATTTGAAGATGCTGTAGGGTCGGTTGATCTGGTGCTGGCGCATAATGATCTGTTGCCTGCAAATATCCTGCGCGGGCAAGATCGCCTGTGGTTGATCGACTGGGAATACGGCGGTTTCAATTCACCTCTGTTCGATCTGGGCGGCTTGGCGACGAATTGCGGTTTGGATGCGGCAGCAGAGGAAACCATGCTGACCGCTTATTTTGGCGCAAAACCCGACACCGGACTGATGCACCGTTACGGGGCGATGAAATGTGCGTCATTATTGCGTGAAACCCTGTGGAGCATGGTGTCAGAGACCAACTCGGAACTGGATTTCGACTACGGCGCATACACATCCGAAAATCTGGCCCGTTACAAGCGCGCCTATAAACAATACCAACACTCAAGAGGCGTAAAATGAGCGATTTCCCGAACACTGCAAAAGCCGTCATTGTGGGGGGCGGCATTATCGGTTGTTCCACCGCGTACCATCTGGCCAAACTGGGCTGGGATGTGGTGCTGCTGGAACGCAAAAAGCTGACCTCGGGCACTACATTTCATGCCGCAGGGCTGGTCGGGCAGTTGCGTAGCAACGCCAATATCACCCAGCTTTTGGGCTATTCGGTTGATCTTTATAAAACCCTTGCGGATGAGACGGGTCTGGAAACCGGCTGGAAAATGAACGGCGGTTTGCGGCTGGCGTGCAATCAGGAACGTTGGACGGAAGTAAAGCGGCAGGCGACAACGGCGCATAGTTTCGGGCTGGAAATGCAGTTGCTAACGCCAAAAGAGGCGCAAGACCTGTGGCCGATCATGCAGGTGGATGATGTGGTGGGGGCTGCGTTTATGCCCACGGACGGGCAGGCAAACCCGTCCGATATTACCCAATCCCTGGCCAAGGGGGCGCGCATGGCAGGGGCGCGGATATTCGAGGACACCAAGGTTTTGTCGGTAGATGTCGAAAAGGGTGTGATTAAAGGGGTCGAGACCGAAAAAGGCTATATTGAATGCGCCGTTGTCATCACCTGTTGCGGGCAGTGGACGCGTAATTTTGCGCGTGCGGTGGGTGTGAATGTGCCACTGGTGTCAATGGAACACCAATATATGGTGACCGAACGCATCGAAGGTGTGCCTGCCAACCTGCCAACGTTGCGCGACCCTGATCGGTTGACTTACTATAAAGAAGAGGTCGGCGGTCTGGTGATGGGCGGCTATGAGCCCAATCCGATTGACTGGGCACGCGGCGGGCATGTGCCGCAAGGATTTCATTATTCCCTGCTGGACAGCAATTTTGATCATTTCGAGCAGTTGATGGAACTTTCCTTGGGCCGTGTGCCCGCGCTGGAAACCGCCGGTATCAAAGAGCTGGTTAATGGCCCCGAAAGCTTCACACCTGACGGCAACTTTATTCTGGGCGAAGCCCCGGAGTTGCAGAACTTTTTTGTCGGAGCGGGGTTTAACGCATTCGGTATCGCTGCAGGCGGCGGGGCCGGTATGGCATTGGCCGAATGGGTTGCCAAAGGCGAACCGCCGTTTGATCTGTGGCCTGCGGACATCCGCCGCTTTGGCCGCCCGCATTTCGATGATGACTGGATACGCACCCGCACAATGGAGGCTTATGGCAAGCATTACACGATGGCCTGGCCGTCGGAAGAACAGGACAGTGGCCGCCCGTGCCGCAAGTCGCCGCTTTACGACACGCTTTTGGCAGATGGCGCGGTGTTTGGTGAAAAACTGGGCTGGGAGCGCCCCAACTGGTATGCCGATACCGAAGCTGGTGAAGTGCAGCACGACATCTATACCTTTGAGCGGCCAAACTGGCATGCGGCTGTCGGGCGTGAACATAAGGCGGCGCGTGAAGCCGCTGTGCTGTTCGATCAAACCTCGTTTGCCAAATTCGCCCTGAAAGGCCCGGATGCCGAAGCGGCTTTAAGCTGGATTGCGGCTAATGATGTGGCGAAACCCGTTGGTGCTTTGGCCTACACGCAAATGCTGAATGACAGGGGCGGTATCGAATGCGATTTGACTGTTGTGCGTGTGGCGACAGACGAATTTTATATCGTCACCGGCACCGGCTTTGCCACCCATGATTTTAACTGGATTTCGCGTAATATCCCCGATGGCATGAATGCGCAATTGTTCGATATTACCTCTTCCAATGCCGTTCTATCGCTGATGGGGCCGAAGGCGCGCGATATTCTGGCAGCGGTTACACGCGATGACGTCAGTAATGCGGGATTCCCGTTTGGCACTGCGAAAACCATCGGGATTGCGGGGTGTCCCGTAAAAGCACTTCGCGTGACTTATGTGGGTGAACTGGGCTGGGAATTACACCTGCCGGTGGAATATGCCGCAACGGTTTATGCCGCTTTGCACGCGGCGGGGGCCGAACACGGAATGATCAACGCAGGCTACCGCGCCATTGAAACCTTGCGGCTGGAAAAAGGCTATCGGGCATGGGGTGCTGATATCGGCCCCGATCATACACCTGACGAGGCGGGGCTTGGGTGGGCTGTGAAGATGCGTAAAAACATTGATTTCAAGGGCCGTGCGGCGGTTGAAACGCAACGCGCAAACGGTATCAAAAAGATGTTGGCAACCTTTGTGACCGATGGCGATGTTATTCTGTCGGGGCGTGAAACCATCTACCGGAACGGCGAGCGTGTCGGCTGGCTAAGCTCTGCGGGATACGGTCATAGTTTAGGAAAATCCATTGGGTTAGGCTATATTCGCAATGCGGCAGGCGTGGACACCGATTATGTCTTGTCCGGCAGTTACGAGCTGGATGTGGCAACCGCCCGCGTGCCTTGCACCATCAGCCTTGCCCCGCTTTATGACCCGAAAATGGCACGGGTGAAAAGATGAAGTAATGGGATGAACTGCCTTTCCACCCGAATGCGGTTAGTTCGGGGCTGTCCTCGGTGGTTAACGGAACGTCATTCAAGGACGGGCTGAAAAGTTCGCTAGTGCACGATGTCGTCGCCCTTGGGCTGGCGGATGCGCAGACCAAGATCGGCGGTATATTCAGCGATGCCCAAGGCAACCCCGTCAACGGCGGCGAAGGCTCGTTCGGGCATGTGGCACTCCACGCCATCGCAGGCTGCGTCGCGGCCCAGGCCCAAGGTGCCGATTGCGCCGCCGGGGCCGCTGGCGGGGCGGTGCAGGCGATATATGCGGGGGTGCTTAACAAGGGAACCAATCTTACAGGACAGCAGCAGCAACAACGCGCTAAACTCTACGGCGCATTTGTCGGGTATTTATTTTCGGGTGGCAAAGGGGAAAACGTTTCCGCCGCAGCAAATATTGCTATTTCGGGTATAGCCAACAACCGCCTGCTTCACCGGAATGAGTCCGTACGCCTTTTGGAAGAACTGGGTTTACTGAAGAATAGTGAAGCCGCCGGTTTGGTTGCTGATCTGTCCGACGCTGATTTGGATAAATTGTTGTATAGCCCCAAATTTTTTAAATTATTGACATCCAGACAGCACAGGATTGTCGCCGCGTCTTGTGTATTGGTGCATTGTAATTTGCAGACGGCGATCCAACCAATGGTTATAACGATTTTAGAACGAGCCTCGCATTTATCGGCGTAAACTATACCGGTGAGCTGGCACAGCTTCGGGGGACGGGTCTTTACCATTATTCCACAACGGATCTTTTATCTGATTATGATCGCGCACATGGTGGCAATCTGAAATCTCAAACCTTCCGAGCGACGCTTATCGATGCCGCATTTGGTACGCTTAAAGGTGTTGCAGATTCTATTGGCGTAAGCATTGATGTTTTAAAAGCTGTTTATGATCTGAGAGCTGCAAAAACACCGGCAGAAATCACGGCGGCAAAAGCTGCGGCGGCTAAATTGGGTGCACGCGGTAATAAAGCACTTGTTGCATGGCAAAATAACCTTGATGCTTATACCGCACGGGTGGACGCCGCGAACGCAATTATAACACGGTTGAACAACGGCGAGAATATTGCACCAGAAACGGCGTTTGCCGCTTTGGAACTTGTGCAACAAGCCAAGGACAGCTCGTTATTGATAACGTTGGCACTGGCCGCCCCTGTTCTGAAAATACGCATCGGAAACACGCTGAAAGGGTTGCCACACTCCAGAATTAATTTACCCCAATCGGAAATTGATCGGATTAGCGGCATACCGAAAGGTTCCCGCCCTCCCCCATCTAGCTATTTGTCAAAAGCGCAAATTGATGCTCATCTGGCTCGTTTCGATGAAGGTGCAGTGAGGTTCACATCGCGCACCGATGTTGACAAGTATGGAACTGCTGGTAACTCTGAAGCGTTCGTAATGCCAAAATCGGAATTTGACAGAATTGTGTCTGAAGCAGGTGGAGATTTGCGTGTAGTTGAGCAACGTTTAGGTCTGGATGATGGCTATTTGAGTAGTGGTGACATAATGGCGGTACGTATTAGTCGTCAAGATATGCCAGATTTGCGAATCCCATCAGGCAATGAAAGCGGTGCCAGAAATCAGTGGGTGCCGGGTGGTTTTACTTCAGGTCGAGTGCCTGAGGCTGTTGTGGATCTCTCCAATGCGCCGTTCACAGAAATCCCTTTTTAGGAGTCACTAATGCATAAGAAACCATATTCAAAGGTTGGGAATACGTATTACCCGAAACCAAATGCTACTGAATTTTCAGAAGATGAAGTAAAAGGAAATTACTGGCGGGTATGGAAAGATGTAGGCAAGGTTTACTTCGAATACGATGCTGGGCACTTCGCAACTAAAATAAAAACTGTTGAGATTACAGAAAGTGATTTTAACTTGGTTAAATCAGGGGAGCTTACCGAAAAGGATTTAGTCTACAAATATGGTTAGGTGTTGGGACGCAGGGCTGAGGGGAACGGCCTACCCTCTGAATAGTATCCGTCTTAATCAAGCTTTGATTTGAGACCACATCCGATTTTGTTTTATCAGTAAATTGGCCAGCAGAATAAGTTTACGCATGATGGCCGTAAAAGCAACTTTTGCGGGTTTGCCAGCATCGATAAGACGTTCATAAAACTGCTTCATATCCGGATTGTGTCGCGCAGCAACGACGGCAGGCATATAAATCGCATCCCGAAGATGTTTTCGCCCACCTTGAATAAAAGATTTGCCACTCCATTGGCCAGATTGGCGCGTCATCGGTGCAAGACCGGCAACGAACGTGGCGCAAATGAATATTGGATTCCCGGTGGTAAAACTTCAGGTGGGGTCGCTGAAGCCACAATCGACCCTGTTCCATTGGGGCAATATCAAGTGACACCTCTGAATTAGGTTAGGATTTTGAAATGACAAAAGTGATATTAGAAGGCGACCACCTCGTGATAGTGGATCGTCAGGGTGAGTTCTTTATTCTCTATGATCCCGGCGTTAGTGCCGGTCCTAGTGTAGTTGAAACTCAAATTTCAATCGATGAAGTTCGAAAAGCAATGCTGAGTGTAAAAGATGCAATGCTGAGTGCACAAGATTCTTATGAAGTCGTTCTAGCTGCGCAAAACAGGAATATGGCCAGAGGTGACCCTGCATGGGCGGCCAGTTCAGAGCAAGACTTGCATCTTGTCACTTGGTGTGAATAACATTACTCCGTCAGGAAAAATTCGAATTGACCGCCAGCTTGCAAACGGTCTATATATGAGAGGTGGTCCTACTTTTTCGACCAGTTAGCAGCCAGTTTAAGATGGATCAGAGTTTCATTTAGGCTGCCAATCTCGTTGGTTCTGTTTTTCTGTCATA
>JASFZB010000053.1:0-9865 GCA_045046705.1 Rhodobacterales bacterium
TGCGCACGCGCGGCTTACTGCTGGCGGCAATTCTGCTGGGGCTGGTATTTCTAGGCATCAAAGGGATGGAATTTTCAAGCTTGGCGGCCACCGGCATCAGCACGGAAACCCATCCGTTTTTTACTTTTTACTACCTGCTAACAGGGTTTCATGCGGCCCATGTTCTGGCGGGTATCCTGATCCTGTTGCTTGTCGGCTGGAAAGCCGAACATCACACAGTAGAGGTTGGAACCTCTTTTTGGCACATGGTTGATCTGGTCTGGGTTCTGTTGTTCCCGGTAATCTATCTGCTGCCATGATAGGGGAAAGACTTACGCAGGCGTGGCTTATGCTGCTGGCGCTTAGTGCCGTTTCCACGCTGGTATCCATTGCCATATCACATGGCATTTTGCGCGGTCATATGGCAACAACCGGCGGGGTGGTAATCCTGGTGTCCAGTTGGATCAAGGCGCGTATTATTCTATCGCGCTATCTGGGCCTCAGCCGCGCACCAGGCTGGTTGCGCGGGTTTGAAACGGTGCTGGCATTCTATAGCTTACTGCTGCTTTGCTTTTATCTGGTGGCGCAATAAAAGCAGACGATATGGGCCAGCTCTTACAGTTATACTGGATTATTTACTTGGTTTCCAAGCACTTGCCGGGTCTTCCAGAGCATAGCTACGCAGCTTATTGACATCTTCAATTAACGCATTGTTTTGTTTGATAACAACACCGAATTTACGCAATTTCGAAAAGGAACGAGACAGGCTTTCCGGCTTCAGTCCAAGACGGGCGGCGATCAGCACTTTATCAAACGGTAACGTAACCATGCAAGACGTTTCATCACAGGCGACCAATTCCAATAAAAACTCCGCCACCCTTTGCGCCCCGGTTTGCGCTTTTAGTTGCTCGACCTGTTCTACAAGTGAATGAAGATGCGCGAAAGTTGCAGAAAGAATTGCAATCGCCACTTCCGGACTTTGTTGAATAATATTCAACAAATCAACGGCTTCGATGCGAATCAGATTACAATTGGTGGCCGCCTCGGCACAGACGGGATATGTGTCGCTGCGCAACGCGACAGCTTCACCAAAACTGTTGCCCTTGGTGAAAACACCAACCACAGCTTCATGCCCGTTCGTCGTTGTACGGTACAATTTCACCCAACCGGATGCGACAATATAAATCGCGGTGGATTGCTCGCCTTGCAAAAAAATCGTGGCACCACGATCAAATTGACGACAGCGCGCTGACGCCATCAAATCTTTTGAGACATGATCCGGCATTCCGGAAAGCAAAAGGGAGCCTTGTGCTATTTTTTCATATTCAGGCGTCATATGTGCAGCTCCAGTGTGTAACATCGGCGTCGTCGCGGGGCATTTATTATCGTACTAGCTTATTTCTCGGAACAACGTAAGTGGTTTACCGGTGCTGTCATGTGTGGACGGTGTGGCAAAGGTGAAGCCGGAATATTACCACGCCCGGCTTTGCCAAAATCGGTGCCGCTATTTCAACCCTTGGATTGCCAGTATTGTATGTACAAGAAGGCAGTTATCTGCAACCTTCGCCTGGGGGCAATCTGGCCAGTTTTTTACACGGAGTACAAAGGAAATGACACAACGCACCGATGTCCTGATTATCGGCGGTGGCATCGCCGGAATTGGCGCCGCTGCCCGTCTGGCAAAAACCGCCACTGTCACCGTGCTGGAAGGCGAGACCTCGCTTGGCTATCATTCAACTGGCCGTTCAGCGGCACTTTTCATCCGAAACTACGGCAATGCAACATTGCGCACCCTGAACGCCGCGTCCGAACCCGAACTTATGCAGCCAGATGGCGTCTCCGACCGCTCGCTTTTATCACCACGCGGTGAAATGCTGATCGCTACCGAAGGCGAAATGACCGCCCTTGACGCCTATTTAGACGGTGCAGACGATATGGAGCGTCTGACACCTAAACAGGCGGGGGAGCTGGTGCCGATACTGAACACACAACGGCTTGCCGGGGCCGTGCTTGAACCTGGCGCACAAGAGATCGATGTCGACCGGTTGCTGCAAGGGTACGCACGGCTGGCAACATCGCGGGGGGCGCAGATTGTCAAAGGCGCGACCGTCACAAGCCTGGGGCGAAACGGCAGCACTTGGAACGTGAAAACTTCCCAAGGCTGTTTTGAAGCCCCCATTGTCGTAAATGCGGCGGGGGCATGGGCCGATAATATTGCGCAGATGGCGGGGCTTGCCCCATTGGGCCTTGTGTGTTTTCGCCGCTCGGCTGCTATTATCCCGGCACCTGTTGGATATGACACCCGTAAATGGCCGCTATTTGGCTCGGCCTCGGAAGATTTTTACGCCAAGCCAGATGCCGGTGCTTTGATGGTGTCGCCTGCGGATGAAGACCCCGTTGAGCCGCATGATGTATGGGCCGATGACATGGTTTTGGCCGAAGGCCTGTACCGCTTTGAACAGGCGGTAAACGTACCTGTCACCCGTCTTTCACATAGCTGGGCCGGATTGCGAACCTTTGCCGTGGATCGCACCCCCGTTGTCGGGTTTGACCCCCGAAAAACCGGATTTTTCTGGCTTGCCGGGCAAGGCGGCTATGGTATTCAAACCGCCCCAGCCCTATCAAGGCTGGCCATGAGTCTGATAACCCGAACACCACCTGATTTGGCGGAACAAACGGTCTCAGCCCTTGCCCCTGATCGACTTTTGAAAGGAAACTAGAATGAGTGATATTCAACGCATTAACCCCGGCCCGCGGATGAGCCAGGCAGTTATTCACAACGGCATAATCTGGCTGGCGGGGCAAGTTGGCACGCCCGGTGCCCCGGTCGCCGATCAAACCCGTGATATGCTGGCCAGTGTGGATGCCCTGTTGTCAGAAAACGGCACCTCGAAATCGCGTATTCTACAAGCAACGATCTGGCTGGCAGATATGGCTGATTTTGCTGAAATGAACGCCATTTATGACGCCTGGATAGACCCGGCCAACCCGCCAACCCGCGCCTGCAGCGAGGCCGCACTTGCAACACCGGACTACAAAGTCGAGATCATCATTGTTGCGGCTGTAGACGGTAAATAAAGCTGAAGATGTGGCGATCCGACAAGAATAGCAAACGGGTCGCCATAACGACGGGTTGTCAGGGAAACGCCTGAAGCCCGCAGCCCACTGTTTGAAAACCATATTTGCCTTGCGCCACAGTTGGACTCGCCATGGCCCCTGTTTTGTTTTAACAGTGGTTTCCATGCCCCCTGCAATTCCATCCATTTCGGGCAGTTTTGCTCTTCCTGTAAGCCCTTACAATGTATCATAAATCACTGAAAAATAAAAATAAAATACTCTCCGTCGCACCGATGATGGATTGGACAGATCGCCATTGCCGGTATTTTCACCGCCTATTGTCGTCGCAGGCACTGCTTTATACCGAAATGGTCACCGCCCTCGCCGTCATCCACGGCAAGCGCGACCACCTGCTGGCTTATGATCCGGCCGAACACCCCGTTGCCTTGCAACTGGGCGGCTCTGATCCGGCACAACTGGCCGAAGCCACCCGCATCGGCTGCGATTACGGCTATGACGAGATCAACCTCAACATCGGCTGCCCATCTGACCGGGTGCAGTCGGGGGCATTCGGGGCGTGCCTCATGCACACCCCCGATCTGGTCGTAAAATGCGTTGCGGCCATGCAAGCTGCCACCACAGGTGCCAAGATCACCGTGAAATGCCGCATTGGCGTAGACGATCAGGAACCGCAGGATATTTTGCCGGACTTCATCAGCCGCGTCAAAGCCTGCGGTATCGAAACCTTCATCATCCACGCCCGCAAGGCTTGGTTACAGGGCCTAAGCCCCAAGGAAAATCGCGATGTTCCACCGCTGGATTACGACCTCGTACACCGGATCAAGGCCGAAAACCCGGATCTGAATATCCACCTGAACGGCGGCATTACCACACTTGATCAGGCCATCCAGCATCTTGACAAGGGCCTTGACGGCGTCATGGTCGGGCGCACCGCCTATCATGATCCCGCCGCCATTCTGGCCCGCGCGGACAGTCGCATTTACGCCAAAACCGATCAGCGAACCGCCGAGCAGGCTGTCGTCGACATGCTGCCCTATATCGAAAATCACCTGTCACAAGACGGCCGTTTGAACCAGATCACCCGCCATATGCTGGGGGCTTTTAGCGGGCGGCCCGGGGCGCGATTGTGGCGGCGCATCCTGTCGGAAACGGCCCACAAAGACAGTGCCGGCCCCGACCTGATCTTGGCAGCACTAGACGCCATAAAACAACAAGCCGCCTAAAAGGACCAAAATGCCCGACTTTTCAACACTCCTGCCGATCCTTCTGTCGCTCATGGCCATTGGTGCCTTTGCCGGCGTGCTTGCGGGGCTTTTGGGCGTTGGCGGTGGCATCATTCTGGTGCCGGCATTTTACTACACGTTTACCGGACTTGGCTATAACTCGCCGCAACTGGTACAAATCTGTTTGGCCACCTCGCTGGCCACTATTATTTTCACCTCGGTGCGCTCGGTCGCAAGCCACAATAAAAAAGGCGTTGTTGATTGGGGAATCTTGAAAACATGGGCCCCGGGCATTGCCATCGGGGCCATTATCGGCGTGTTTATTGCCGCAGAATTACGCTCGAACACCCTGCTTTACATCTTCGGCACACTCGCCTTCATCATCGGGCTATACATGGCTTTAGGCAAGGCCTCATGGCGCATCGACGACACTATGCCAACGGGGGTAAAACGCGCAATCCTCAGCCCGTTGGTGGGGTTTCTATCCGTTCTCATGGGCATCGGCGGCGGCAGTTTCGGCGTGCCGATCATGACCCTGCACGGGCGGCCGATTCACCGTGCCGTGGCCACCGCCGCAGGCTTTGGCCTGATCATCGCCCTGCCCGCCGCCATCACGTTTTTGTTCACCTCCGTCCCCGATCAGGGCCGCCCGCCGTTTACCGTTGGCCACGTCAATATCGCCGCCTTTCTTGCGGTGATCTCAATGACCATGCTCACCGCCCCCTTGGGTGCAAAACTGGCCCACGGGCTTGACCCCAAGCGCCTAAGACGCATCTTTGCGGTTTTCCTGATCCTTGTGGCGATCAATATGCTGCGCAAAGCCTACCTTGGATAAGGCCGCTTTCAATACGCTGGGATGGGCCAAACTGCCCCATGACCCGCAGCTTGCCGCATGGCTGGAAAACACCCGCCCCGCCGCCAACCACGCCATAAACGCCCCCGAAAACCGCACCAACTGGCTACGGTCACAAGGCACATGGTTTGTCGGTGTCGATATTCTGCACGATTACCCGCCCCTGCCGGACACAGTCGCAAAAGCCGCAAAATTTGCCACTGGCGACATTGTAACCGACTGGGGTTTAGGGCAAATATCGGTCTGCACCAAGGGCTACCCCTTGCAAGATGCCGCCGAAACACCCGCAATGTTCAGCTACCGTAAACGCCGTGATTACGCCCATCTTGACGGGCTGAAAGCGGTCGGCCCCGCCCGCCGTCGCAAAATGCAGGAATTCCACGGCTTTATCCTTGGCATTCCCCTAAACCTGACGCCACCCAAAGCCGCCCCTTTCGTACTCTGGGAAGGTTCACACCTGATTTTCCGCGACATGCTGGCCAAAGCCTATGCCGGACACCCGCCCGAAACATGGGCCGGTATTGACCTTACCGAGATTTACCAAAAAACCCGCACGCAGATTTTCAAATGCTGCAAACGCATCGAACTCCACGCCCGCCCCGGCGAAGCCTACATCGCCCACCGTTTCGCATTGCACGGCATGGCCGCATGGGATGCCACTTTAGACGGCCCCGACGAGGGTCGCGAAATCGTCTATTTCAGACCCTACTGGCAGGGTGACATGCAAGCGTGGCTTGAAATCTAAGCCGACCGCCCCCGCCGTCCGCCCTTGCGCTCGCCTTTCAGCAAAACCGCCCGTTCGGGCAGCTCTGCAATAATCGCAAGGCGTTCCGCGTGGCTCATCCGCGCCCATTTGGCGATCTCTGCGTTGCGCCGAAAACAGCCGATACAAATTCCCGCTTTGGGGTGAATCACACAAACCTTGACACAGGGGCTGTCGGGTTCATTGCGCTTCCAAACCTCGTCCATCATTCCCGCCTTATATGCGATAACCGATCCAACACGCCCTGCAAAATATAGGACGCAGCCACATTATCTATCACACCGGCACGCTTTTTACGCGACATATCCGCCTCCAAAAGCGCCCTTTCCGCCGCCACGGTTGATAACCGCTCGTCCCAAAAGAATATCGGCAACGCAATCCGCGCCGCAAGATTACGCGCAAAAGCCCGCGTCGATTGCGCCCGCGGCCCCTCCGAGCCATCCATATTCATCGGCAGCCCCAGCACAATCCCCGCGATCTGATTGTCCGCGATCAACCGCGCAAGCGCATCCGCATCCAGCCCGAACCGCTTGCGCTTGATGGTCTCGCGCGGGGTTGCCACCGTCTGCAAACGATCGGATATTGCCACCCCGATGGTCTTGGTACCCAAATCCAGCCCCATCAATGATGCCTGCGCCCCGACTATAGCAGCAAACCCGTCAATATCGTCGCAAATCCCGCTCAATTGGCCACCTCGGCCGCCTGTGCCGCTTCCCGCAAAACCGCTAAAGCCGCATCATCCGATGCAAACACTGTGCGCGCCTTTTTCCAGCTAGCCGCAGCTTTGCCGGTCTCGCCCAGAACCCCGTAGGCACGGATCAGCCGCGCCCATTCGGCCGGCTTGCCCCCCTTGCTATCCAGCCGCTCGGCCAGACCTGCAATCATACCCCGGATCATGTCCTGACGATCGGCTTCACTCATTTTTCCCGCCGCTTCCACCTGATCCGCCGATGGCCCCGGGGCATTCTGATCCGTCATATTGATCCCTGCAGCCTGCGCCATCGCCCCGATCTGTCCGCGAATAAGGGGCACCCACGGCGCATCCGCAGGCCCTTCCTTCAACAAAGCCGCCCACATCCGGTAGGCCATGTCAGGCTGCCCGTTTTGCGCCAGTGCAAGCCCGGAATAATACCGTGCCCGCGGCGATTTCACATCCAGTTTCAGGGCTTGGGCCAAAGCATCTTCGGCCTCGGCCGATACGTAACCTTTGGTGGCAACGATCATATATTCCGCCAGCTCGGCGTAATCCTGACCCTTGGCCTTGTCGCCCAAAAGAAGGATCTCCCGTTCCTTGGCCTTCCATGCGCCGTGCATATTGCCAATACGCGCCTCATTGGCCGCAAGCAATTTCCAGCCCTCAATATCGTCAGGCCGCTTCTTCATGGCAGCACGCAACTGCTTGATCAGTTTTAGATAATTCTCGGGCAAATCCGCAGGCGCGGCCTGTTGGCCACCTGCGGTGTTGATTTGCGCTTCGGCCTCGGCCTGATTGGGCCGGTTTTCCCGCGCAAGCCGCTCTGCTTCAAGTCGGGCTACCAGCGGCTGGTCGGGCAGGTTCGGGCTGCCCATTACCGCATAAAGCCCCAAAGATCCGCCCAGAAGGAACAAGGCAATCACCGCCAAAAACGGCTTCGAGACCCGCCCCGCACCAAGGGCGACTTCATTTTGCGCCCGTTTGTCTGCCGCCAGCAAACGCCGCGATATTTCCAACCTTGCCGCTCCGGCCTCATTGCCGGTAACAACTCCGCGATCCACATCACTGTCCAGCGATTGCAACTGGTCTTTATAAACCTGCACATCCAGCTCAGAGGTTTTCACGCTCTTCGGCACGCGAAAAAATGCCCGCAGAATCATCCCGGCAACAGCCAGTGTCATCAAAATTTCAATTGCCCAAATCATAACAAAATCCCGGTAAATTTCGCCCCTTGCTATCCGAGCCAAACGTCTAGGGAAAGCCTATTTCCAAAATTGCGACATCTGGGCTGGAAAATGTCGGGAATATGCCTGAAAATGCCGCTCGGCGCATTGGTGACACCGGTCATTTGGCGCATGACTGTGGTAGCACTGGCAGCACATGCCGGATCACGCTATAATCCCGATAACAATCCTTGGCCAAGGCTCTGCATATGAAACGTTATTCCGCATTCGCCATCGCACGCGAAGCTTTTCGTCACCATTCCGGATGGCAACGGGCCTGGGCGTCACCGGAACCGAAACCGCAATACGATGTCATCATTGTCGGTGCCGGCGGCCACGGGCTGGCGACCGCATATTATCTGGGCAAAAATTTCGGCATCACCAATGTCGCGGTAATCGAAAAAGGCTGGCTTGGCGGTGGCAATACCGGACGCAACACCACCATCATTCGCTCGAACTATCTGCAAGACCCTTCCGCCGCGATCTTTGAAAAAGCCCGCTCACTCTATGAAACCATGTCACAAGACCTGAACTACAACGTCATGTTCAGCCCGCGCGGCGTGATGATGCTGGCCCAAACCCAAGCCGAAATTCGCGGCTACCAGCGCACCGCGCAAGCCAACAACCTGCAAGGCGTCACCACCGAATTTATCAACCCCCAACGGGTCAAGGAACTTTGCCCGATCATCGAATTGGACGGCCCCCGCTATCCGGTTCTGGGTGCGCTGTGGCAAGCCCGCGGCGGCACTGCGCGTCACGATGCGGTCGCGTGGGGCTATGCCCGCGCCTGTTCCGACATGGGCATGGACATCATCCAGCAATGCGAAGTCACCGCGATCAAACAATCGCGCGGCAAAGTCACCGGCGTTGAAACCACCAAAGGCACGATCAAAACCAAAAAACTCGGCATTGTTGTGGCGGGCAATTCCGGCCATCTGGCCGAAATGGGCGGCTTTCGTCTGCCGGTTGAAAGCATATCCTTGCAAGCATTAGTATCCGAGCCGATCAAACCTTGCATGGACGTGGTCATCATGGCCAACACGGTTCACGGTTACATGTCACAATCCGACAAGGGCGAAATGGTCATTGGAGGCGGCACCGACGGCTTCAACAATTTCACCCAGCGCGGCAGTTTTCACCATCTGGAAGAAACCGTGCGCGCCCTGATTGAAACCTTCCCCATCGTATCGCGCCTTAAAATGCTGCGCCACTGGGGCGGCATCGTCGATATGACTGGCGACCGCTCGCCGATCCTGTCAAAAACGCCGCTTGGTAACTGCTTTATCAACTGCGGCTGGGGCACCGGCGGCTTCAAAGCCATTCCGGGCAGCGGCTGGGCCATGGCCGAACTGATCGCCGACGGCGAACCGCGCGCTTTGGCGGCCCCCTTCGGGCTGGAACGCTTCCAGGAAGGCCGCTTCATTGACGAAAGCGTCGCGGCAGGGGTGGCACACTGATGGCTTTGCACTTGAAAACCCGCCCTGCCTTCCAATTGGCCCAAATATCCAAAACCCGACATTTGTCACACGCGCAGTTCACCCCTTGTGCACGCCAAACATACAGCCCGAAAGGAGCAACCCGATGCTTCTGTTAACCTGCCCTTATTGCAATGTCGCAGCCGATGAAACCGAACTGACCCCGGGCGGCGAAGCCCATCTGGTGCGCTTTGGTGCAGACAGTTCGGACGATGATTTTGAAAGCTACCTGTTCATGCGCCGGAACCCCAAAGGCGTGCATTTTGAACGCTGGCGTCACGCGTTCGGCTGCGGAAAATGGTTCCACGCCGCCCGCTGCACGATGACTTTGGAAGTGTTCGGCACCTATAGCGCGCAAACCTTCGAGCCGCCTAAAGCACTGATAAACAAAATTAAAAAGAAACGTCCCGACTGGGAAGGGTTTGTGAAATGAGCACACGTCTGCAAACCGGCGGCCGCCTGATCGACCGCACGAAACAAATCAAATTCACCTGGAACGGCAAATATTTGCACGGGTTTCAGGGCGACACCCTTGCCTCGGCCCTCTTGGCCAACGACCAGATGATGGTTGGCCGCT
>JASFZB010000054.1:0-9690 GCA_045046705.1 Rhodobacterales bacterium
CCTCGTGGAGTTCCGTGACAACCTCGACACCATGATCTCAAGACAAATCGATCACTCGCGTGAGAAGATCGAACAGAACGCAAAGCAACTCGTCTTCCGAGGAATGACAAGCCTGCTGGGTGTCGAAGCTAAATCCTCGGTCATCATGTGCTTTGCCTTTCCGAGCGAGGATCCGTCACAGGTTGACGAACTCGTCGTGCACGGGTATCACGGACTCCGCCGCCTGCGCCCTGAACTTCCACTGATGCTCGGCACCCGCGAAATGCTCCCCGATTGTGATGATCCTGAATCGAAACTACTCAACACACTTCGTGGCGGAAAAATCGATGTCGATGGAGAAACAACCGCACTGCTCGAGTTTTCAACCGACCCATTCCCTGAGATTGAAGTCCGCAAAGAGAGCGATCGGCTCATCTATGCATTGGCCGCGCAGCCTGATCAGATCGGTGGCGAGCAGGACCTCTTCTTCGCATCCATGCAGCGTAACGCCGATCCTCGCTACGCGCAACCAGATCACCCACGCGCCCGATACGCATACATCCCCCACAACCCCGCCCGCCATCTCGTGTTCGATGTCTTCGTACACAAAGACCTCTGGCAGGGCGTCGAGCCAGAACTCATCCTTGCCAAAGTCGGCAACCCCGCAGCACCGGACCTGCTCGCCCATAGCCTCGATCGGCTCGACTTCATTGAGACGCTCCAGACTCTCGGATCATCACCTTCGGCTGCCTCCACGCCCCACTATGGTCGATACAACGAACTCGTAAGCTCGATTCACACCGACATGGGTTGGCAACAGGGCGATTTCCGTTTGTACCGATGTGCGGTCAAATACGCCGTCGTCGGGTTGTGGTACACCATCCAGTTCAAACTCCCGACCGAACCCCCAAATCAATGACTCTTACACACAAGCAATCAATATGTACACCAAAAAACTTCCAATCCTGACACTCTTGACCACCTTGCTCTGTGCGAACCATGCACACGCTCAGTCATGCAACGAGCCAGCAAACGAACGATGCGATGGTGCCATCGAGTTCGTGTTCACAGACTTGCCTTTAAGCGTCCAAGGCTTGCTCGGGTGCGAGAACTTCATGGTCGATCGCCCGTACTTCGATCTCTGGTATCGCTACGACTGCACGGTCACCGGCGACTACCAGTTCATTCACTCTGACCCAAAACGCGCCAAAGAGGATACGCCCTTTGGCAGTTCTATTGCACACGGGTTCCTGACCCTGTCACTGATTACCCAAATGTACAAAGATCATGTGCCACACCTTGAAGGCCATGAATTGATCATCAATTACGGACTGGAAAAGATACGCTTTCTGGCCCCTGTGCCCAGCGGCTCGAATATTCGCGGCCAATTCACCCTCAACCGCCTGAGCAAACGGCGCGAAGGCCAGTATCTGGCGGAAAACGGTGTTGAAGTCATGATTGACGGCCATGACAAACCCGCAATGATCGGCACATGGCTGACATTACTGGTGGCAGGTGATTTGTAAGAAGGGGGAAAGTGGCGCGGTTGACGGGGCTCGAACCCGCGACCTCCGGCGTGACAGGCCGGCACTCTAACCAGCTGAGCTACAACCGCGCTTTTCCTTACACCAACATATTCGCTTGGTGTGAGGTGGCTTTTAGGGTCTAACATTGGGTGCGTCAAGCGACATTGCACGACAAAAACAAATTTTTGACAATTACCTGTTTTCTGTTTTTCAGGCGTGAAAATCAGGGCTTGAAAATCCATATAGACACCGGTTGGATTACCTGATTAGGCTTCGGAAAATCGCATGATCGGGGAATTTTATGTCCAAAACCAAAGCCTGCCTGCTGATCCTGACGGGGGGGGTCTGCATGAGCTTCGTCGGCCTGTTGATCCGGCTTGTTGACGGGGCCGACGGTTTTCAAATTCTGGCCTACCGCTCGGTTACCATATCGCTGATGGTTGCATTGGTTGTCTGCCTGAAGCGCAAAATCGGCTTGCCCACGTTTTTACGCAGTCTTGACCCCAATGATCTGGCGATGGGCTTTGCCCTTGCGCTGGCGTTTTCCTTCTACATCTTCGCCATGCTCTACACCTCTATCGCATCCACATTGCTAATCCTGACCACAGTGCCGTTTTTTACCGCCCTTCTGGCGTGGTTTTTTCTGGGCGAGGTTCCATCCCGCCGGACATGGGTCTGCATGATCGCGGCAATTTTAGGCGTTGGGCTAATGGTCAGTGACGGGGTCGGGATGGGCCGTAGTCTGGGCAACCTATTCGCCCTTGTGTCGGGCATCAGCTTTGCCGCGATGCTGGTGTTTGCACGCAACTCGAAACAACCCGATCCTTTGGGGGGCACGTTCCTTGCAGGCGTCATATCCGTTGTCATCGGGCTGGGATTTTCCGCCACTTTGGGAAAAGGCTTGACCTTGTCCGCACATGACTTCGCAATCATCCTCTTTATGGGGGCGTTCACCATCGGTCTTGGGATTGCCTTGGTGACATGGGGCACCGGCTATGTGCCCGCAGCCGAGGCAAGTCTGCTTTTACTGGTAGAAAGCTTGCTTGGGCCTGTCTGGGTCTGGGTGTTTTTATCAGAAGCCATGCGCTGGAGCGAAATCATTGGCGGCACAATGGTGCTGTTTTCCGTTGCAACCCTTGCCATCGCCCAAAAAGAAAACCCGAATGCCCCTTGATCATTTGATCATTCGGTAAAATAATGCGCCGGAACCAGAAAGGCCTGCCACATGTCCAACCACCTGACTGTCGTCGATCACCCGTTGATTCAGCACAAGCTGACCATCATGCGCGACAAAAACACGCCCTCCAACCAGTTTCGCCGCCTTTTACGCGAAATAAGCCACCTGCTGGCCTATGAGGTCACACGCGACCTGCCGCTGACAAGCAAAACCATCGAAACCCCGATGGCAACCATCAAAGCCCCGAAACTGGCAGGCAAAAAGCTGGCTTTGGTGTCGATCTTGCGGGCAGGCAACGGATTGCTGGACGGCATGCTGGATCTGATCCCCTCGGCCCGCGTTGGGTTTGTCGGGCTTTACCGCGATGAAAAAACTCTCAAGCCGGTGAAATACTATTTCAAAGTTCCCTCCGAGATCGACAAACGTCTGGTAATTGCCGTTGACCCGATGCTGGCCACCGGCAATTCATCCGCCGCCGCCATTGATATGTTGAAGGAAGCGGGGGCGAAAAACATCATATTCCTCTGCCTTTTGGCCGCACCCGAAGGGGTGGCGCGCATGAAACAGGCCCATCCGGATGTGCCTATCATTACCGCGTCTTTGGACGAAAGACTGAACGACAAAGGCTATATCGTCCCCGGTTTGGGCGATGCGGGCGACCGGATTTACGGCACGCAATAATCACCGCGTCAGGATGTGTTCTTTGCCCCCGATCAGGGCAAAAACGCAGCCTTGGGTGAAGTGCAGCCGCGCGGTTTCCGCGTAGCTTAACCCACAAACCAGACCGCGCAACATCATGCAGGTTATGCCGTGGCTGATAACCACCGTGGGCTTGGTGACATCTGCCAAAAAACCCTCGCACCGGGCGCGTAACGCGTCATAGCCTTCGCCGCCGACCGCGTTCAGCGAGGCTTCAAAGATGGGCAGGGTATCATTGAACAATGCAGGCCAGCGGGCCGTGATCTCATCATGTGCCATGCCCGTCCATAGCCCTGCCCCCAATTCGGCCACCCGTGGGTCAAATTCCACAGAAATATCCTGCCCTGCGAGCGCAATTTCAGCCGTATCACGCGCCCGGCCTTGCGGGCTGCAAACCACACGCATGTCGGGTTCTGTCCTCAACAAGGGGCCTAATATTTCCCCCTGATTTCGGGCCTGTTCACGTCCCAAACCGGTCAGACCGGAATTCAAATGCCCCTGACACCGGCCCGCCAGGTTCCAGTCGGTCTGCCCGTGGCGCAGGATATAAAGGGGTGGATATGTTGGCATCACATCAAACGAAATCAATCTGCTTGTTCAGCGGCAATTCGCGGATACGTTTGCCCGTGGCCGCAAAGATTGCATTGGCCAATGCAGGGGCTGCAGGCGGGACAGGCGGTTCGCCAATACCGCGAATTTGCCCGCTGTTTTCCAACCCCCACACGATAATTTCAGGCGTCTGATAAAGCCGCATCGCTTCAAAACTGTCGAAATTTTCCTGCTCGGGGCGACCGTCATCATAACTCAGCGCGCCCATCATCGCGTGACCAAGCCCCCAGATAACACCGCCCTGCACCTGATTTTCAAAATTGACCGGATCAATCACACGGCCAACTTCGGCGGCAACATAGACCTTGTCGATGCGCATGCCCGCGGGCGTATTGGTGACCTCGACCACTTCGGCACAGGCCACCCCGAACGACAGGGTAAAGGCCACACCGCGCCCCCGGTTTGGCCCCAGTGCGCGGCCCCAGTCCGACATCTCGCCCACCGCTTCCAGCACCTTGCGCGATGGCGCATGCCAACACAGGCGCAGACGTTCTGCCAATGGATCAGCCCCTGCCGCATGGATCAGCTCGTCCAGAAAACAATCGTGCAAAAAGCCGTTGCCCGAGGCGCCGACAGAGCGCCACGAACTGACCGGCACCATTTCAGGCACACGGAACCCCGTCACACGGTAATGCGGAATTGCAAACGGCTGATCCCACGCGCCTGCAACGATCATCATATCAGGGCCAAGGGCCGGTTGCCCGACACGGCCAAGCTGCGAGGCAGTCACCGATTGCGCCGCAATGCCCAGATCATAGGCCTGAACCTGCCCGTCTTTAACGGCCCCGCGCGCGCGGGCCATTTGCATAGGGCGCGGATAATCATGGGTCATATCCTGTTCGCGCGTCCATGTCATTTTCACCGGTGTGCCTTTTATGGTTTGCGCCACTTCGATGGCTTGCAGCACATAATCATCTTCCAACCGCCGCCCGAAACTGCCGCCCGCCATCAACACATGGATATGCACTTGATCACTGTCCAAACCGGTCAGTTTGGCCGCATTATCCTGCATGAAACGCGGAATTTGTGTGGCCGTCCAAATATCCAGCCGCTGATCGGTCAAAAGCACGGTCACGGTCATCGGCTCCAGCGGCGCATGGGCAAGATAGGGGATGCGGTATTCGGCGTCCAGAACATCCGCCCCCGTCAAAGCCGCTTTAATATCGCCGTCATCCCTGAACTGGCTGTCTTGCAAATCATCCTTGAAACTATCGGCCACAACCGCCCACATATCAGCGGTTGTGGCGGGATAAGGCGCCTTACCCCAAGTGAACTGCACCGCATTCGCTGCCTGAAATGCCCGCCAAGTGTTGTCGGCAATCACCCCGATGCCACCTGTGACCGACACAATCTTTTGCACCCCGCGCAGGGCCTTGGCGGCACTGTCGTCATAACTTTTCACCCCGCCGCCCCTACGCGGGTTGGTGCGCGTGGTGGCATAAACCATCCCCGGCATCACCCGATCAATACCGTAGTTTTGCGTGCCGGTTGATTTTGCCACTATATCAAGGCGTTGCATATCCTTACCCAGATAACGCCATTCACTTTCGAGTTTCACGGAAACCTGTGTGACAGGCTCGATCCCTGCCGCAATCGGGGCAAGGTCGGTGTAAGCAAGGCTTCTGCCGTCTGGCAGAATGACAGCCCCATCACTGGTTTTCAA
Source organism: Rhodobacterales bacterium (assembly GCA_045046705.1). Taxonomy (GTDB): domain Bacteria; phylum Pseudomonadota; class Alphaproteobacteria; order Rhodobacterales; family Rhodobacteraceae; genus Amylibacter. The sequence goes on from JASFZB010000054.1 coordinate 5,654, forward strand.
TTGCGCCACGGCAACGCCGGATTTTTGCGCCGCCGCCGCCAGAAAAGTTGCCCGCGCCACCGCGCCCGCAAGCCGCAGCTTTTCATAAGCGTCCGCAACCGATGACGACCCGCCGGTTATTTGCAAGCCCAGCAATTTGCCGGCCACATCCGCCATGACCCGCCCTTCACGCGCCATAAAACCGTTATCGGTCGCGGCAAAAGGAAAGCCCTCGGCGGCAACCTTGCCATTATAATAAGCCGCACTTGGCACACCTGGATCAACGCGTATCTGATCAAGGCGCACATCCAGTTCTTCCGCAATCAAGGCCGCCTGAACCGAATAGGCCCCCTGCCCCACATCCGCACGCGGGGTGATCAGGGTGATGCCTCTCTGGTCGATCAAAACATAAGGCGTAAGGGCTGCTTGCCCGGCCTCCAACCCCTCCAACAGAGGATTCGCAACCGGTTTTTTATAGGCATAATAGCCAAACGCGACCCCGCCCAGAACGGCGGCAGACCCGATCAGGAATGTGCGCCGTGCAATGGTTCCCACCCGCCCCATAATCACGCCCCCCGCAATCTGGCCGCAGCCGTTTTTATCGCCGCACGAATACGCGGATATGTGCCACAGCGGCATAGATTGCCCGACATGGCCTCATCAATATCCGCATCCGACGGGCTGTTGTTTTTCGCTAAAAATGCCGCCGCCTGCATGATTTGGCCCGACTGGCAATAACCGCATTGCGCCACCTGGTGCGTGATCCACGCCGCCTGAACCGCGTGCAAAGCATCGGGCGCGCCCAAACCTTCGATTGTCGTGACGGCCCCGTCAACATCCCCCACAGGGTAAGAACAAGATCGCACTGCTTCGCCGTCAATATGCACCGTGCAAGCCCCGCATTGGGCAATGCCGCAGCCGTATTTCGGGCCCGATATACCCAACTCATCACGCAACACCCACAACAGCGGCATGTCCGCTTCTATATCCACATCGTAGGTTTTACCGTTCACCGAAAGCTGCATATCATCATCCTTTGCTAGAATCGCAGCTTAGGTCTATTTTGCTTCCGCCAAAAGCGTTTCCTGACCGTCCTTGATCACATAAATGCAGCCTTGCAGGTTATCCAGGCCGGTTAGGTCTTCGTAAGATAAACCGCGCACGATTTTACGCAAAAAACGAATGGTGAAACCATGTGACAAAACAATGCTGGGCCGGCTAAGACTGGATAAAAAACCACAGCACCTTTTGTGCAACGTATCATAACCTTCGCCCTTTGGGGCTGCCAGAAACAAATCCGTCGGGGTCTGGCTTGCGTTGAAAATATCCGGCCAACCCGCTTCAATATCAAGTGCTGTCAACCCTTCCCAGTCGCCAACCGAGATTTCTTTCAGGTCGTCGGTAAAAACAGCGGTGCGATTATGATTTGCCAGCGCAATCGCAGCCGTTTCACGCACACGCCCCAAAGGGCTGGCATAAATATCAATATCGGGGAACTGTTCAAAAACAAGTCCCAACAACCGCCCCTGCGCCGCCGCATGGGACTTGCCCATATCCGTCAAATCGGAATTCAACTGCCCCTGAAACCGCCCCTGCGCATTCCATTGGGTTTGCCCGTGGCGCAACATAAATATCGGCGGATGGGTCATGTCACCCAAGGGGTAAATGCGGGAAAGTTGTGGGGTATGATAGCTAAATATCCTGACGATTTATTATTTTTCAATAAGTTACAGTGATGTTCTCGACCGTTTTACCACCTTTAAAATGAACCAAATAACACCCCCTTACATGGGTAAACCAGATGACACGGTCCGTCAATCTATCGCCTGCAAGCGATGAATGGCTTAAACCCAGTGACGTGATCGAAATGAGATCAGCAACAACACAAGGGCCGCTGTTGCAAAACCGGCACCTGTGTAGAATGTCATTGAGGCCCCCAGCATTTGCCACAAGGCCCCTGCAACGATGCTCGCAAGTAAAAGCGCAATGCCGTTAGCTAAATTGAAAATACCAAATGCCGTGCCACGCAAATGATCAGGCGCACTGTCGGCGACCAATGTTGAAAGCAACCCTTGGGTTAGCCCCAGATGAAACCCCCAAACAGCAATCCCCGCCAACACCAGGCCATAATGGGTCGCACTCGCCAACAATAATTCTGCAACAATCAAGGCAACAAACCCCGACGCCAGCAACGTCCCGCGGTTCATCCTGTCAGCAAGCAAGCCTACAGGATAGGCAGATAGTGAAAACATAACCCCCATCAAGATCAGCACAATTGGCGATAAACCTATAGGCAGGCCAAGCTCCATAGCGCGCAGGGCCAGAAATGCGACACTGAAACGGGCCAGAGAAAACAGGGCCCCGATAACGACAACCAGCCAGTAACGGCCATTCAATTGATTAAGATCGGCGCGGTTAAACGGCAGGCCCTTCTTTTTGTCTTTGGATGCCGGAATATTATCAGGTTCTTCAACCCCGTAGATCAAGAATACCATGCACAAAATGGCAGGAATGACAGCAAACCATAAGGAAAATGTTATGTTGTCAGCAAACAAAGCCATCAAAGCCAGCGCTAAAATAGGGCCGATAAACCCGCCCGCGGCATCCAGTGACTGGCGTAGACCATAGGCTTCACCGCGCACCTCTTGCGGGGTAATATCAGCCACCAGCGCATCACGCGGCGCCCCCCTGATCCCCTTACCGACCCGATCAATAAAGCGTGCTGCAAAAATAAGGCCGACAGAATGTGCCAATGGAAACAGAGGTTTCGTCAAAGCCGCCAACCCATAGCCAATCACCGCCAGTAACTTGCGCTTGCCCAGCCAATCACTCAAAGCACCGGAAAACACCTTGGTAATGGCGGCTGTTGCCTCGGCAATTCCTTCGATAATACCGACTGTCGCCATGCTGACACCAAGTGAAAGATATAGTGCCGGCAACAAAGCGTGGATCAATTCCGATGACGCGTCCATGAACAGGCTCACAAAACCGATAGCCCAGATGGCGGTCGGGATTTTCTTGGTTTTATCACTCATGGTGCTCTCCTCTTTGCGGCAGCATTACCGATTTCAAGCGGAATATCCACTTATCCCTGCTGTTCAGTTTCCCCGAAGCACCTTTAAGGGAAGGCTTCTCTTCTTCAGCAGTTAAAACGGCGATTGAACAATGATTTCAAATGATCTTCAACATCATAGGGTTTCTCATCTCGCCACAAATCCCCATAAATTTGTATCTATAACCTAGGAAAGAAACATAAATGAGCAAAAAACCTTACCAGCAATCACGTCTGGCAAAATATATCGAGCATCGCATCCTTGAATTGAAACCGAAAAAATCGCAATTGCAGATCGCAAGCGAAGCCGGATTTCCAAACCAAGCCCCAATCCGGGAAAGGAATGGCTCGACACCCCGATAGGAACTTATAGGGCACATACAGGGAAAACACGAAGTCCTAGAAAAGACACACGGGTGTGAAGGGGATGCCTTCTGGTGCTGCGAGGTTCAGGCGTTTGAAACCTCCCGTTTCATGTTGCTTGTGCAGATTTTTACCAGAGTCATTTAGCGTTTCACAGGCAGCGTGTAGGCGCGGCGACCGCAAATGTCGAGCCTGGCTGCCTTCTATGTCAACTTCATGCCATCCGACGACGACGGCCGGATGGCAGAAGCCTATGGCCCCAACATGGATAAGCTGGGCAGGATCAAGGCAAAATACGACCCGAAGAATCTGTTCCGCCTGAACCACAACATCGAGGTTTAGGTAGCGATAGGCGCAATCCAGTCTTGCCAACAAATTTCCGTAAATCTTTGGGAACCACGAGTCGTGCATGATACCGTCCCGATCGGTCAACAAAGTTTCGAATTTTACCTGCCATTTTCAAATCCCGTTTGTAACCAAAACTGTAACCTTAAAACGGACAAAACCCCAGCAATGCAAGGGTTTCTTTAATAACAATGAGTTAAAGTGGTGGGTGATGAGAGGCTCGAACTCCCGACATCTTCGGTGTAAACGAAGCGCTCTACCAACTGAGCTAATCACCCACTGACGCGGCTTTTAGACA
>JASFZB010000055.1:0-12278 GCA_045046705.1 Rhodobacterales bacterium
GCAAACGATGTCGGGGATGAGCCGTTGTTGCTGGCTGCATTTGCCCCGACATGGGTTTCCAAGGATCGTTTGCTGGGTGCGCGTGCCGCGCAAGCCGCAGGGGCGGATGTGATTGTTCTGGATGACGGGTTGCAAAACCCTGCAGTCGCCAAAGATTTAACAATATTGGTCGCCGATACACAAATGGGGTTCGGCAATGGTCAGGTCGTGCCTGCAGGCCCCTTGCGAGAGTCGGTTGACGAAGCCATTGCCAAGTCTGATTTACTTTTAACCATCGGGCCGAAGGGTGCAGGGCATCGGGATTTTATCAATAAATGGCCTGCACTTAAAATGCTGCCCCATGCGTCGTCTACGATTACGCTATTGCAAACCGGGATGGACTGGCAAGGGTTGCATGCTTTGGCTTTTGCCGGCATTGGGCGGCCCGAGAAATTTTACCGGACGCTCAAGGATATAGGCGTGGTGCTAAAAGGCGTTCGCAGCTTTGATGATCACCAGACCCTGCCAAACGCACTGCTGCTGCGGTTGGAAAAAGAGGCGTGGGAAATGGGGGCGCAACTGGTGACGACCGAAAAAGATGCGGTGCGCCTGCCAAGGGCATGGCAGCACAAAGTGCTGACTGTTCCCGTGCGTTTGGTCATCCACGATGGCGATATTTTTGATCAGGCACTGAAAGCTCTTTTCAAAGAATAACGCCCTAACCGTTCAATGCAGCATCAAGCAGTTTTTTCAAGGCGCTGTAAGATTGGTTGCCGTGATCGACATCATTTATCATCAATGTCGGCGTTGAATCTATACTATCTTTTTCAGCATTTTTCTGGAATGTTTCAACTAAAGCTTTGGCTTTATCCTGATCTTGCAAACAGGCTACCATAGCGTCATCCGTTAAGCCTGCGACGCGGCCGATTTTATACAGGTTTTCAGCAATATCCGCCCCAGTTTTCCCCTGGGTCCATTCGCGTTGGCGGGTGTAAAGCATATCGGTGATGCCAAAATATTTTTCCGGCCCGCCACAGCGTGCCAACATGCCGGCCCATAGACCAAGGCGGTCAAAATAAACTTCCCGGTAGATAAATTTAATCTTGCCGGTGTCGATGTAATCCGCCTTCAGGCTTGGCATTACGTCGATGTGAAAACGGGCGCAGTGGGGGCAGGTAAACGATGCGTATTCCTTCAAGACTACTTTTGCATCCGGGTTACCCAAAACCATTTCAAGCACTTCCGCTTTCGGCGTGCCTGCATCTGTTGTGGTTTCCTGTGCCATCAGGCGTGTAGAGGAAAATGCTGTTGCGGCCAGGCTAAGCGATACGAATTGTCTGCGTAACATATGGGATACCTTTATGTGTCATATTTTCTGTTTAATATTCTTGCCCAAACGGGCAAGAGCCTGTCTCAGGTCTTGGTTGGAAACATTTTCGACAGTGTTGTCAACATCCCTTACCGCCTCGGACGAGAGGATTTTGGCCTCTTTTGTGTGTTCAAAGGGTTTTTGGCTTTGGCTAAATCCTGTCGGGGCGGTCTGGGTGATACTGATTTTGCTGATTGCTGAATAGCCGTAACAGGCGTTCACCCGCTCTATGATTGCGGGCAATTGCATCTGTAATACCGGGGCATTTGCGCCGGTGGTTAAAAGGGTCAGTGTCGCCCCCAATCCTTCGCGGGCGTAATGGACTTTCACCGGCTGGGCTATTTTGGCGACGGCTTCGCCGACGAACTCGGCCCAATGGGTTAACAGGCGGGTTTCCACAAAGCCGCGTTTTTCACCGGCTTTGCGAATTTGGCTGCTCAATATACCACCAGTGCGTATAAACCCGCGAGATTTTCGCGTGCGCTTATAGGGGCTGGCCGGTTTATAGGGTGCACGTTGTGCCATGGTTTCCAAAATTTTCATTCGCTGCTATCTTACGCAAACGCGTTCGGGTTTCCAACGCAATTCTTGAAAAGGGCTATAAAACTTGCGTGATGGTAACGTAACAAAGGCGGATGCGCTATTGGCATGGTACGATAAAAATGCGCGCATTTTGCCGTGGCGTATTGCCCCAATGGATCGTTTAAGCGGGGTTTTGCCCAACCCTTATCATGTCTGGCTGTCCGAGATCATGTTGCAGCAAACCACTGTCGTGACCGTGCGGGATTATTTTGTGAAATTTCTGGGTCTTTGGCCGACGATACATGATTTGGCTGCGGCAGAAGATGCCCAAGTCATGGCCGCATGGGCGGGGCTTGGTTATTATGCGCGAGCCCGCAATCTGTTGAAATGTGCACGGGTCGTGACAGGTGAACCGGGCGGGGTTTTTCCGTCTGATGAGGCGGATTTGCAAAAATTGCCTGGTATAGGCCCCTATACTTCCGCCGCGATTGCCGCGATTGCGTTTGATCAGCCAGCCTCGGTAATGGACGGAAATGTGGAACGGGTAACGGCGCGGTTTCATCTGGTAGAGCAACCCTTGCCTGCCTGTAAAGAGGTGTTGCGCAAATTGGCAAAGCAGGCTTTGCCGGATGCGCGGTTCGGCGATTACGCGCAAGCGATTATGGATCTTGGGGCCACGGTTTGCACGCCGCGTGCGCCATCTTGCGCGATGTGCCCTTGGGCGGATGGTTGTCAGGCGCGGGCTTTGGGAGTTGCGCAGGATTTGCCCAAAAAAACCGCCAAAACCCTAAAACCAACCCGTTTTGGAACCTGTTATGTCGCTATGCGGGAAAACGGGGCGGTTCTGCTTGAACGCCGCCCCGACAAGGGATTGTTGGGCGGAATGCTGGGCTGGCCCGGGGATATATGGGCAACGGATAAGCGGGATGCAACGCCGCCGCTTGTGGCGAACTGGCAAACAGCACCGCAAGAGGTGCGTCACACCTTTACCCATTTCCATTTAAAACTCAGGGTTAAGTATGCGGTAGTTCCAGATGGTTTGGCATCCGAACACGGGCAATTTATTATCGCGAAAGACTTTAACCCGAAAGACTTGCCCACCGTTATGCGCAAGGTCTGGAAGCTGGTTTGCCCTGTGGCGTGACGCGGTATTTGCCTAAAGGTGCATATGTTGTAATCTGCCGCTGAAAAGAGGTTGTGATGCAAAAAAACGGTTTCTCTGACGCGTACCCGTTCTGGGTGTCGCTGTCGCTTTTAGGGGTGGTTGTGCTTTCGGGCTATCTGGGTGGTTGGTGGATGTTGCTGATGCCTGCATATTCGTTTTGGGGTATGGGGCTTATCGACGAGTTCGCCGGGTTGAATCTGGAAGATAAAGACCCCGATACGCCGGATGACCAGCTTTACTGGTACCGCTTCATCACAATAATCTGGTTCCCGATTGAATGTGTACTTATCTTTGGCAGCATCGCTTTTGTAATGTATTCAGATCATCTGACGGGGCAGGAAAAATGGTGGTTCATGGCCTGTGTCGGCCTGATCACGGGAGCAACGGGGATTGTTTATGCCCATGAACTGATGCACCAAAAGCCCAAATTCGAGCGCCACTTGGGGGACGGATTGATGGCATTGGCCCTATACGGCCACTTCAGGTCGGAACACCTGCTGGTGCATCACACATATGTCGGCACCCCCAAAGATGCGGTAACTGCGCATTACAATGAAGGCTTTCACCGGTTCTTTCCGCGTGTTTTGCATCAATGTTTCAGATCGGCGTGGCGGGCTGAAAAAGCCATGTTGGCGCGCAAGAAGTTAACCGCATTTCACCGCAGTAATCCGTTCTGGAAATATGCTGCCCTTGAAATTCTGTTCCTGTTGATCGCCTTTGCTATTGCCGGCTGGTTCGGGGTTGCGCTGTTCATTGTGCAGGCCTTTGTTGCGGTGCTTTTGCTGGAAGGGACAAATTATGTGGAGCATTACGGCCTGACGCGGCAGTATTTGGGGGATGGGAAATATGAACGGGTTTTGCCGCGTCATTCATGGAACTCTGCTTATAAAGTCACCAACTATCTGCTGATCAATTTGCAACGCCATTCGGATCATCACTTCAAGCCAAACAGGCGGTATCCGCTGTTGCAAAACCACGCCAAGAAGGAAGCCCCGCAACTACCACGAGGCTATACTGTGATGGTTGCCATAGCAATGTTTCCGCCTTTGTGGAAAAGAATTATGAACCCGCGCGTTAAAGCTTGGCGGCAGCAGTTTTATCCCGATATTGAAGATTGGCAGCCGTATAACAAAGCCAAAAACCCGATGCCGAGATAAAAAAACCCCGCCACCAGGGCGGGGAAGTTGGGCATGATGTCAAAGCGGCGGAGCTTTGACATCGGCATTGTTTTTCAGGAAATCAAGCCTGCATTTCGGCGCGGATTTGCTGGCGAAGCAGGTCGATGGGGATGTTCTTGCCCTCTTTTCGAAAACACCAATATGTCCAGCCATTGCACGATGGCGCCCCTTCCAAAGCGGCGCCGACCTGATGGATGGAGCCTTTGGTCTCATGTGCGATCAAGGTGCCGTCTGCCCGAATTTTAGCAGAGTGGCGACCGTTCAGAGAATGCAGCTTTTCACCGGGAATTAACATGCCGCGCTCGACTAATTGGCCGAACGGCACACGCGGTTCTGCGCGTTTGGAGATGCTGACCTCCAGTGATGATTTGTCCAGAACGCGGATTGATTTGATGCGCTTTTGCGCAACTTTACGGTAGGCTTCTTCACGTTCGATACCGATGAAATTGCGCCCCAGTTTCTTGGCCACAGCCCCGGTGGTGCCCGAGCCAAAGAACGGGTCAAGAACCACGTCGCCCGGGTGGGTTGATCCAATCAACAGGCGGTGCAGCAAGGCTTCCGGTTTTTGTGTCGGGTGGGCTTTATGACCTGCGTCGTTTTTGATCCGCTCATGGCCGTTACAAATCGGAATAACCCAGTCCGAGCGCATTTGAACCCCGTCATTCAAGGCTTTCAAGGCTTCATAGTTGAAGGTGCTTTTGGATTTTTCAGATTTTGACGCCCAAATCATTGTTTCATGGGCATTGGTCAGCCGTACGCCGCGAAAGTTCGGCATCGGGTTTGATTTGCGCCAAATAACATCGTTTAATATCCAGTAACCCGCATCCTGAAGTGCCGCGCCGACCCGAAAAATATTGTGATATGATCCGATAACCCAAATCGCGCCATCCGGTTTTAATATACGCCGCGCCGCTTTTAACCATGCGCGGGAAAATGTGTCATAGGCAGCAAAGGATGCAAACTGATCCCAGTCGTCATCCACCGCATCGACTTTGGAATTGTCGGGCCGGTGCAAGTCACCTTTTAGCTGCAAATTATAGGGCGGATCTGCGAAAACCAGATCAACCGAATTTTCAGGAAGTGCATTCATCACTTCCACACAATCGCCAGACAATATCTGGTTCAACGGCAGGGGTTGCCCGCCTTTGGTCTTGGTATTTTTCATTCTTACTGCCTCAATGCGCTTTTCGCGTCGTTATAGGCCCTTAAGATGAGTCATATGGGATTCGAGGTCAATTCCTTTTCGAATCAATAGGTTGCCTAATTTTCGCCACACAACATCTTGTGTATGGGTTTAAAGGATCGTCTATGGTGTGGGGTCACGCCTAGGGCCTTGAGGCCCTCTTGATGCTGTTTGGTGCCATATCCCGCATTGGTTTCCCAGCCATAGCCGGGGAACTGTTGCGAAAGCGCAACCATCATTCGATCGCGCGTTACCTTGGCTACGATTGATGCGGCGGCAATGCTGGCTGATTTGCCATCCCCTTTGACGATGGTTTCTGACGGGCAGGTCAAATTTTGCGGTGTTTTATTACCGTCGATCAAGGCATAATCCGCAGGTGTGACAAGCCCGGCAACCGCCTTTTCCATCGCCAATAAGGATGCTTGCAGGATGTTTATCCGGTCGATGTCTTCAACCGGAACATGGGCAATGCAGACATCCGAGGTTTGGATGATTTGCACATACAAATGTTCGCGGGCCTTTGGCGACAATTTTTTCGAATCGTTTAACCCGTCTGGTATGTTTGCCGGGTCAAGAATGACAGCACATGCGGTAACGGGGCCGGCCCAGGGGCCGCGGCCAACCTCATCGACGCCGGCGATTGCGGCGTATGTTTTCAATAATTCCTGTTCGCGTTTATAATCCGGCATCATAGTCTTCTTTTTGCATGCCCCAATAGGTTCGGCAACGCATAAAAAAGGCACCCCTGACGGGATGCCTGCTGCTCGATTTGGTGAAAGAGGGTTTCGCCGGGACCTATCTTTTGTTGTCCGCAGCGCGAAGATATTCATTGAAATCATCACCCCGGTTATAGGTGGTATTATTGTAGGTGGTGGTGTTGTTGTAGCGATAGCCGCTGGGCGCAACATAGCGGTTGTTGCGTTGGTTATACTGGCTATTGCGTTGGCTATAATACCGGTCCAGGCATTTGCGTGAATAATAGGTTTTCCAACCGTAGTTGGTGTATCTTTGGCGCAAACATGTCTTTGGGCGCTGGCTATAAACCACCCGTGGCCGATGTGGCCTGTATGCGGGATTCGGCCTGTAATTGTCATATTGTGTTACGTTTTGGCGGCGGCGTTTGTTTTTGTTGTGGATGACGTTGGCGGCAACACCGATAACAGCCGCCCCGATCAAGATTTTTGCCAGCGTGTCGCCCCTGTCACCTGCGGCGGCGGGGGTTGCGATACTTGCAGTAAGGGCGATTGCTGCTGCAGCTATAGCTGAGATAAATGGTGCAGATTTCATTGTCTTATCCTTTCCTAAATTAACGCCCTGACTGTATGTTAGTGGGCATGGGCATTTGGCCTGTAATAAATTTGGCGGAAGTGGCAAAGTTAGGCAATGACAACGCATTGTTATTGGATAACACGCGCGATTTGATAAGCTGTTATTGAATATCACGCTAAAAAAGTTCAGATTGATCCCATGAAAAACTTTATGAAAAAAACCGCTCTGATCATAACCTTTGCCACCATCGCCCCATCGCTTGCAGCGGCGGGTTGCTATGCGGATTACAAAGCCAAACAAAGTGCGTCCGGTTTGAAGCTGCATTACGGTGTGATGCAGTTATCGGGCGGGGCCTGCAACAGTCGCGCAAAGGCACAAGCGGTTGTCGCCAAACGATTGGCAAATGGAGGTTGGCAATTGCTGACACTTTTATCTATATTTGACCAATCGGGACTTTCACAAAGGCAAAACAATGCAGGCGCGTACTTCCTTAGGTACTAAGAACAAGCGTTTCAAGCCGCGTTCCATCGCACTTTGGGGCAGTTTGTTAATTATAGGATTGCTTCTGGTCGCTTCGATTATTCTGTTCCTGAACTTGCCGGATGCGAACATGTTCAATGACCGGGTGGAGCGTATTTTCGTCGAAAACGATGCATTGACCAGCCCGACCGAGACCAAGCTGTTGGAAATTCTGGCGCAATCGGGCACGTCTTTTGCGGAAGTTCTGCAAGGCTATCGTTTTATCATTTTTGTCTTGCTGGTTCTATCGTCGGCCTTGCTGATCTCGGCTTTGTATTTTTTGATCAATAATTACGGGCTTAGCCAGCGTATGACCGAAATTGAACGCTCGGGCATTCATATCACCAGCCTTGTGGTCAACCGTGATGAACGGGTGGTTTATATCAACAACATGGAGTTCGATCTAACCGCCGCGATTTGTGAAACCCTGTCGGTTCTATGCGAAGCGCGGCTTGATGACGAGGTTATTACCGGCGCGGATCTGGAAGCGATGATTAGCGGTAAAAGCCGCATCGACAGCGATGAGGCCGCAGGGGCGACACGGATCAAACGCCTGCGCGATCATCTGGGCAATCAAATGATGGCGCAACTGTTGATCAAGAATATCAGCCGCAAAGGCTATATGCTGGCGATTGAAAAAGATGTGATCAAGATGATCTAGGGGGATCACCCAACTGGTTTTGGTAAAAATACAGGTTTGACTATATAACCGGATTGCGTAACCTGACTGAGAATAGTTAATTTGGAGTGTTCAAAATGAGCGCACGCAAAATATTTATTGTCGCTGCCATATTTACATCGCTTGCTACAGTGCTGTTGGCACAGATTTGGGTATATGCCTATTGGTTGTTTGTTATCATTATACCGCTGATCGTTATGGGCATTCATGACATGATGCAAACCGGGCATACGCTTTTGCGGATTTATCCGGTGATTGGTCATATTCGTTATTTATTTGAAACAATCCGACCGGAAATCCAGCAATATTTTGTCGAGTCGGATACCGACGGCCAACCGATTAACCGCGAATTCAGGGCGCTTGTGTATCAACGGGCCAAAGGGCAGCGCGATACGCGACCCTTTGGGACAGTGTTTGAGGTATATCGCAACGGATATGAATGGATTGACCATTCGCTTGCACCGAAATCCGTGACCGATAAAAATCCAAGGATCCGGTTTGGCGGGCCGGATTGCACGCAACCTTATGATGCTTCGCCTTTGAACATATCGGCAATGAGCTTTGGTGCGTTAAGCCGCAATGCGATTATGGCCCTGAACAAAGGCGCTAAAATCGGCGGGTTTGCCCATAACACCGGCGAGGGCGGCCTAAGTCCTTATCATTTGAAACATGGCGGTGATCTGGTTTGGCAAATTGGCACGGGGTATTTTGGCTGCCGTACTGCGGACGGTGGTTTTGATGAAAACCTGTTTGAAAAGAAAGCAACAAAAGATGTTGTGAAAATGATCGAGATCAAACTTTCACAAGGGGCCAAGCCCGGCCACGGCGGGATATTGCCGGCGGTAAAGCTAACGCAGGAAATCGCCGATATTCGCCATGTTCCCATGGGTCATGATGTGGTTTCACCCGCTGCCCATTCAGCATTTTCAACACCTGCCGGATTGCTGGAATTTGTTGCCAAACTGCGAAAGCTTTCGGGTGGTAAGCCAGTTGGTTTTAAGCTTTGTATCGGTCGCAAATCCGAGTTTTTGGCGATTTGCAAAGCGATGATCGAAACCGGTATTACCCCTGATTTTATTACCATTGATGGGGGTGAAGGTGGCACCGGTGCAGCCCCTGTCGAGATGACAAATTCAGTCGGTATGCCGCTGCGTGACGGCTTGATCTTTGCCCATAACGCTTTGATCGGTGCAGGGGTGCGCAAGCACATCCGTATCATTGCTTCGGGCAAATCCATATCCGCCTTTCATGCGCTGCGCTTGTTGGCATTGGGGGCGGACACGATCAATGCGGCGCGTGCCATGATGTTTGCTTTGGGCTGTTTGCAGGCGCGCCATTGCAATCAGGACACTTGCCCTACGGGCATAGCAACGCAAGACCCCGAACGCTACAAGGCCCTGAATGTCGACATCAAAGCGGATCGCGTGGCGAATTATCAAAACCTGATGATCGAAAATTTGATGGAATTAATTGCCGCTGCCGGATTGTCCAGTTTGGATGAGCTGCGCCCCTGGCATATCAATCACCGCGTCAACGGCACCGAGGTTAAAAATTACGCTGAATTATATCCGGTAATTGCCAGTAAAAGTTTGCTAGTTGAAGCGGATATGCCTGAAAGTTTACGGAACGACTGGAACCGCGCTAATTCCAATAAATGGTAAGGGTTTACTATGGTGCGGGTGTTGTTATTCGTGTGGTGATTAGGCTTTGTCTAAGCCAAGGAGTGAAAAATACTTCTTTTCCAAACCCGGATTTTTACCCTAGTCTAAAGCATCCTTAACAGGGATTAGCATCTGCCTCGTACCGGAGAAACCCGCTCTTGAATAAACCATTTTGTCTGGCGATAGAATACTTGCCGTTCTTAAGTGCGTTGTCTTCGCTATGAAACTTTTAAAGTCGAAAAGGACACAGAAATGCCCATTGAAAAAGTAGACACGCTTATTGTTGGCGGCGGTCAGGCCGGTGTGGCCATGAGTGAGCACTTAAGCAACAGCGGTGTGCCTCATCTGGTTCTGGAGCGGCACCGAATTGCCGAACGCTGGCGTTCCGAAAGATGGGATTCTTTGGTTGCCAATGGCCCGGCATGGCATGACCGTTTTCCGGGCATGGCGTATTCCGATACTGACCCTGAAGCGTTTCCCGCCAAAGAACAGGTTGCGGACTATTTTGTCGCCTATGCCAAACAAATCGCGGCCCCCATCCGCTGTGGTGTGGAGGTTACAGAGGTAAAGCGGAATATTGGTCACCCCGGCTTTAGGGTGGAGACGTCTGAAGGTGTGATTGAGGCCACCAATGTGGTTGCCGCCACCGGCCCGTTTCAGCGTCCGGTTATCCCGTCTGTTGTTCCTGAAGACGCAGGGGTTCTGCAAATTCATTCCAACGCTTACCGCAACCCCGACCAATTACCCAATGGTGCGGTTCTGGTCGTAGGGGCTGGATCTTCCGGTGTGCAAATCGCGGATGAGCTTTCGCGCGCCGGAAAGCGTGTTTACCTTTCTGTCGGCCCGCACGACCGGCCCTTTCGAAGCTATCGCGGGCGTGATTTTGTCTGGTGGCTGGGGGTTCTTGGTAAATGGGATGCCGCCGCCATGGCGCCGGGCACGGAACATGTGACAATCGCTGTAAGCGGCGCACGCGGCGGCCATACAATCGACTTTCGTGAACTTGCAGAGCAAGGCATGACACTGGTTGGCCGAACCGAGAAATTCAAAGACGGGGTGATGCATTTTGCGCCTGATCTGGCGAAAAATATCGCCGCAGGGGATGCAAATTATCTGTCATTATTGGACGAAGCCGATGCTTATATTGCCCGCAATGGACTTGATCTTCCAAACGCGCCCGATGCCCGCAATATCGGGCCTGACCCCGAGTGCGTCAGTAGCCCGGTTCTGGAACTGGATATTGCCAAGGCCGGAATAACCGCGATCATCTGGGCGACAGGCTTTGCGACTGATTTTAGTTGGCTAAAGGTTGATGCGTTCAACGATGCAGGCAAGCCGAAACATCAACGTGGGGTATCGGCAGAACCCGGGGTCTATTTTCTGGGATTGCCGTGGCAATCGCGACGCGGTTCCAGCTTTATCTGGGGCGTCTGGCATGATGCCAAATTTTTAGCGGATCATATTGTTACGCAACGCAAATATCTGGCGTATCATACCCAACATTGCGCGGGTCTGGGTCAAGTGCCTTGAGGCTGTGCTATTGTAATTTCGAATGCGGATAAAACCTTCGTGTACTCACTGCCTGGGGATGTGTTGCTAACCAGATGTAAATGATTGTTCAGCCCTGAAATCTGAACCATATCATGTGAAGGTGAAGGCGTAAATTTGGACTGGTCAACGGCGAAAATAGAGCGTTCTGAAATTACTGCCATTGCATTTGCAATGTCTGCTTCGCACTGCTCATGCACTAAAACCCCGCGCTTTGGATGCACTTGTGCTGCGGTCAGGATGCTTGTGTTCACCGCCATACGTTCAATGACGTCAAAGGCGTTTCGATCAAATGCTGCCCCGTCGTGGTCACGCAGTTGGGTGCCTGCCATAAAGACCCGGTTGCCGGGCATCATCGCCAGGGTGCTTGCGACATAGGCAGAGTTGGTGACAATGGTTAAATTTCGTTTTACCTGTAGTGCCTGCGCGACAAACCCTGCGGTGGAACCGGTATCAATTGCAAGACTTTGGCCGTCTTCGATCATATTTGCAACCGTCGCTGCGACTGCCGCTTTGGCGGCGCGATTGTGTTGCATGCGGGTTTGAAACGGGGCTGTCATCGGGTTTTCAACGCTTTGGATGGCTCCGTGA
Source organism: Rhodobacterales bacterium (assembly GCA_045046705.1). GTDB lineage: Bacteria > Pseudomonadota > Alphaproteobacteria > Rhodobacterales > Rhodobacteraceae > Amylibacter. Next base: position 11,664 of record JASFZB010000055.1, read on the forward strand.
ATTTTTTGTACTTTGCCCGCATCTACCAGCGGCTTGATAATACGGCGCACGGTTTGATCGGACACGCCAAGCAGCACTGACATTTCAGCTACAGTCATGGTTCCACGCAGGGCAATCGCGCTTTCGATTTTTTGGGTGTATTTAGACATCTTATCTGCCCCCCTCACCAGCATACTGTACGCGGTTTTGTGATATATCAACATAAAACAACAAAAAATATTGATACATGGCGTTTTATGTTGTTACCTGAAAGGAATTGGCAGGGGATTCTATGCAATGGCACAGCACGCGGTAAAACATCTGATCATTGGCGGGGGCATTATCGGATGCTCGATTGCTTACCATCTGGCAAAAAATGGTGAAAAGGATGTGGTGTTACTGGAAAAAACCGCGCTGACCGAAGGGGCCACATGGCATGCGGCGGGGCTGGTCGGGCAGTTGCGGTCATCTCGTAATACCACGCGGATGCTGAAGCGTTCGGTTGCGATGTATGACCGGTTAGAGGCCGAAACCGGCATGGCGTTTGACTGGAAAAAGGTTGGCAGTCTGCGGTTGGCGGCAACCAAAGAACGCCTGTTGGAAGCCAAACGGCTGACCACGATGGCGCGTAGTTTT
>JASFZB010000056.1:0-25055 GCA_045046705.1 Rhodobacterales bacterium
GATCAGAACAGCACCTGCTGTCAGAACTACGAAGTCAACTGTTACAGCGCCGGATTCGTCATTTAAAAACTTTTTCATTTGTGTACCCTCCAAGGTATCTAAGTGATATTTAAGAAAGCTTTTGTTTGATTGGGTTTGTGCCCGTGCTTTCGAGACTTAATAAGCACCGAAAATACGGCAACAGTTTGACTGGCTCTTTAAAAAGTAAAAAAAATGAAAATAAAATCTTATTACTTTTTTATAACCTATAAAAATCAAGTAGTTACGCTATAGAATATTTTAATTTACCTAATTCTACTTTGTTTGTTATGTTGAACTATGACTGTATTGCCACAGTGTTTTCGCAAATTTGGCTATATTCGCACGAATTTCGGTTCAATCGGCTATAAGAGTCTAAAAACAGGCTTCATTGATGAAACAATCACGGTGCAAACAACAGGGTTTATATGCTTGTGCGATCCTGGCAGGTTTTTTAATGCCAGTGGAATATGCCTTGGCGGGCAATGGGCATAGCTTTAAACTGGTGAAAGTCGGGGTGAACCCGCTGGGGGCGCGTATAAATATCCAGATACAACCTGAAAGCTCTGGCGCAAGTGTCCCCAAGGCGCCCTTCATTCCTTCCAATAGCGCACCGGCCGCGCCGGATAAATACGATTGGTTTTGGTCCGGCATCACATCGGATTTGGCAAGTGCCTCTTTGCTGAATCTGAATAAAGCAGAACAGCACTTGTCCGATGAGCCGCAAAAATCCAAAAATCTGGCCCCCTCGTTGGTAGACATGCGCCGGCTGGTTGCAAATTACGGCACCGATATTTTAATGGCAACGCTGGGTAAGGACGTATCCCCTGCATTGGTTCTGGCCGTGATCGGGGTCGAGTCCTCGGGCAAGCCGGGCACTGTCAGCCCGGCAGGGGCCGTGGGCTTGATGCAGCTTATTCCTGAAACCGCCAAGCGTTTCAATGTGTCGGACAGCACCGATGCCAGACAGAATATTGCCGGTGGCGTGGCCTATCTGGATTGGCTGCTGAAAGAGTTCAACAATGATGCGGTGTTGGCCTTGGCGGGATATAATGCCGGTGAAAACGCCATAAAGAAATACAAAGGCGTGCCGCCATTTGCTGAAACACGCGGCTATGTGCCCAAAGTGGTTGCCGCGTGGAAGGTGGCCAAAGCCTTATGTAAGACGCCGCCCAAATATGTTATGGACGGTTGTGTCTTTGACTTGAACCCGAAAATCACGCAACGCTAGTATTATGCACTGGCGCAGGGCTGAAAAGCTTGGCAAATTGCCACTAAATGAATCGGGGGGCAGAATGTCTAATACGTCACAACCGCTATGGGTGCCATCTAAAGATCGGGTAGAGTCAAGTTTACTGGCGAAGTTTATTACGGATACGTCTTCGCAATCCGGTAATGCATCACCGGACTATGACACACTCTGGAACTGGTCGGTTTCCGACCCCGAAGGTTTTTGGTCGGCACTTTGGGATTTTTGCGGCGTTGTCGGCGATAAATCCGGCCCCGTATTGGTAGATAAAGGCCCGCTTATAGACGCGCAGTTTTGTCCTGAATGCAAAATAAATTTTGCCGAAAACCTGCTGGCCCATGCAAATGATGCGCCCTGCATCATTTTTCACAGTGAAAATGGCGACAGGGTGGAATGGTCTTGGGATGATCTGAAAACGACGGTTTCGAAATTACAACAGGCCCTGATTGCAGAAGGTATCGTGGCAGGAGACCGTGTTGCGGGCTTTTTGCCCAACCTGCCCGAGGCCATTGCCGCAATGCTGGCCGTGACAAGTCTCGGCGGCGTTTGGTCATCGTGCTCCCCCGATTTCGGCTTAAACGGGGTCAAAGACCGCTTTGGCCAGATTGAGCCAAAAGTTCTATTCACCGCCGATGCCTATCACTATAACGGCAAAACCCATTCATCGCTGGAAGTGGCCGCTGAACTGGCAGCGGCTATACCGTCGATTCAGAAAGTCATTGTCATCCCTTATGTGAATGCCGCGGCGGATATAGACATTCTGGGGCGTAAGGGGGCGCATTGGGCGGATGTTTTGGGCCGATATGAGGCCCGCGACATTGCTTATACGCGGCTGGATTTTGCCGCCCCTTTATATATCATGTTTTCATCGGGCACCACGGGCCTGCCAAAATGTATCGTGCATTCGGTGGGCGGTGCGTTGTTGCAGCACCTGAAAGAACATCAATTTCAATGCGATGTGCATCCAGGTGACCGCCTGTTCTTTTTCACGACTTGTGGCTGGATGATGTGGAACTGGCTGGTCACGGGACTGGCGTCGGGGGCAACATTGATGTTGTACGATGGCTCGCCGTTTTATCCCGATGGCCATGTTCTTGTGGATATTGCGGTGGCAGAACGTGTCACCCATTTCGGCACCTCTGCGAAATATATCGACGCTTGCGCCAAGGCGGGCATCAATCCGGCCAAGACACATGATCTGTCGGCCTTGCGCACTATTATGTCCACCGGCTCGCCGCTGGCCCCCGAAGGTTTCGATTATATCTATAAAGACTGGAAAGCCGATGTCTGTCTGTCCTCGGTTGCCGGTGGCACCGATATTATGGCTTGTTTCGTGGGCGGCAGCCCGATCAGTCCGGTTTATCGCGGGCAATGCCAGAAACGCCAGTTGGGGATGAATGTTCAGGTGTTCGATGAAAACTACAACGCCTTGCAGGGCACGCCGGGCGAGCTGGTTTGCACCTCGGCGCATCCCTCGATGCCGATCGGGTTCTGGGATGATCCGGATCGCAAGCGCTATCATGCCGCCTATTTCGAAAAATTCGACAATGTCTGGTATCACGGTGACTGGGTGGAACTGACCCGGGAGGGCGGGATGATCTTCTTTGGCCGTTCCGATGCCGTGCTTAACCCGGGCGGCGTGCGCATCGGCACCGCCGAGATTTACCGTCAGGTCGAGCGCATCGAAGAGGTGCTGGAAGGTCTGGTCATCGGCCAGCAATGGGACAATGACGTGCGGGTGGTGCTGTTCGTGCGTCTGCGTGAAGGGGTTCGTCTGGATGATGCCCTGATCAAGCGCATCAAAACCGAGATCCGCGAAAACGCCACCCCGCGCCATATGCCTGCCAAAGTCATTGCCGTGGCTGATATACCGCGTACCAAATCGGGCAAGATCACCGAACTGGCGGTGCGTGACGTAGTGCATGGGCGACCGGTTAAAAACACCGAAGCCATGGCCAATCCCGAGGCACTGGAGTTGTTCAAAGATTTGGATGCGTTGAAAAGCTAAACCCCGAACAGCATGGCGTATTCATCTATAAGGCCCGAATAAACCGCCTGCATGCGTGCATTTGGCTGGCGGGCCTCAAATGTTTCGGCGAACGGGTCTTCCGCCTCGATGTTGCTACCCGACATCTGGGTCAGAACTGCATGACCGCAAAACGGCACATAAACCTCTGAATACCCGCCCTCATGGGCCATCACCAGCCGTCCGTCACATAGATCATCTGCGGCCCCCATCACCATGCCGGTCATATCCTGATAGGTTTGCGCGGTTGCCATCATCCGCGATAAAGGGTCAATCGCGGCGGCATCATAGCCACAGGCAATGACGATCACATCGGGGGCGAAATCATCCAAAGCGGGCAAGACAAGCCGATGCATGGCTTCAAGATATGTCGCGTGTCCCGCCCCCGGGGGCAGGGGAATGTTCATATTATAGCCCGCCCCGGCGCCGGTTCCCCTGTTTGAAGTGCTGCCGCTATCCAGCGGATAGTTGTTTTCCTGATGCAGCGATATTGTCAGCACATCATCGCGGTCATAAAAAATCGCTTCTGTCCCGTTGCCATGATGCACATCCCAGTCCACAACCGCCACACGGTTGGTTAGACCGTGGGCAAACGCGGCCTCGATAGCGATGGCAATATTGGCCAACAGGCAGAACCCGTTCGGGAAATCAGGCATACAGTGGTGCCCGGGCGGGCGCGATAATGCGTAGGCGTTTTTCAAGTCGCCCGCCAAAACGCTGAACAGGGCGGCTTTGACCAGCCCCGCCGACTGTGCCGCAATTTCATAACTGCCCGCCCCGAAGGGGGCGCGCAATCCCAATTCGCCACCGCCGTTATCCGACATTTCCTTGAACGCATCGAGATAATCATTTGGATGCACGCGCAACAGATCGGTATCGCTTGCGGGCGGGGCTGAAGCGCAGGTCAGTTCTTTGGCCAGACCGGTAACGTCGACCAGGTTTTTCAAACGCCGCTTGGTTTCGGGGTCTTCGGGCAGACCGCCACTTGCCATCGGTTGCACATTGCCGCCCACCGGCACGGTGGCCGCGTAATTGCCGCCGCTATGCCAAAAACACCGCTCATCCCAGAAAAACCCTGTGGTCATTTGCTTTTACCTTCTGTTCTATGCCAAATCTATGACATGGGATAAGCCAATAGCAAAGCAGGATTTAGGGGGCAGGGTGGATGAAAAAGAACGAGCTGAGCCACATGGCCCAATTGGATGTGCCCTTCGAGGTGATCGTCACCCCGAAAGCGTCCCGCAACCAGATCAAAATGGATGGGGATAGCCTGCGGGTTTACGTCACTTGCGTACCAGAGGATGGCAAGGCGACGGCGGCGGTGATTAAACTGCTGGCAAAAGCCATTGGTGTGCCCAAAAGCCGCCTGACATTGCGGCGCGGCGCGACATCGCGGCACAAGTGGTTTCAGATCGAAAACTAGCTACGGCGATTTGCGGATTTTGTAACTGCCTTCGGGCAGATCCAATGCTGCTTCCAGCTCGCGCAGTTGAGACAGGGAAAAGGTTATCGTTTGCACCGTATCGGTGCGTGCGTCCCATTGTTCAAGCGTCACTTGCGAGGCAAAAACATTAAGCGTAATATCTTCCTTCAGCGGGGCTTTACCCTCGTCGATCAAAGTGACAACCGTGGTGTCGAATTCGTGCTCTATGGTAAACATGGGCCAACCCTAGCGGGCGGATAATATTTTGGCAATAAAGCCTGTTGGTTTCAAAGTCGGTAACCCGTGGAAATATACACCTGTCGGTTGATTCTGATGGTTTATTTGCCGACCTGATTCGCCGGGTAAATTTGAAGCCGGCGTAAAACCGGCATTCCACTGAAATAAAACCCAAACCATTGAACACGCCCATAACCGTTTGAAAACGGGATTGGGGGCGCCGGAATGAAGCGGATGTATTTTTTTCTGAAAAGTCGTGAATCAGATGATAATTGTCGTTTTTCGAACGTTTATTGACTGGGCAGTCAACTGGTGGCCGCAAGTATTCGCAAATATGATGGCGGGTTTTCAGGGTGACGGGTTTTTATTTGTCCATTCCAGGGCGCTGCGAGAAGGGTTTTGAAAAATTAAATACGGAATTTTCCTTGCGTTTTATTAAAAACGTTACATCATCGTGTGAGAAGACTGAAAAAGGGAGAAGTAATCATATGTCAAATGAACTTAAATATCTGGCGGGTCGCGCTGCTGCGGGCAAACTGGATCGTCGTGCATTCATGGGTCGTGCTGCGGCGCTGGGTGTCTCTGGTGCCGTTGCAAACACGCTGTTTTCGACAACCGCACTGGCTGCCGGCCCAAAGAAAGGCGGCACGCTTAAACTAGGTCTGCAAGGGGGGGAAAGCACAAACTCTTTGGACCCTGCAACCTACGCATCTTCGGTTCCGACCAATTTCGGGAACACCTGGGGTGAAACGCTTGTGGAAATGACCCCCGACGGTAGTGTCGTTAACCGGTTGGCTGAAAGTGTAGAAGCCTCTGCCGACGCCAAATCATGGCGTTTTAAAATCCGCAAAGGTGTTGAATTCCACAATGGTAAAACCATGACGCCTGACGATGTCAAGGCAACGCTGGAACGCCATTCCGGTGAAGATACCAAATCGGGCGCGCTGGGCATCATGCGCGGCATCGACAAAATCTCGGTTGATGGCGATAGCGTCGTTCTTGACTTGAAAACAGCCAATGCCGACCTGCCGTATCTGATGACCGATTACCATTTGCTGATCCAGCCGAATGGCGGCAAAGACGATCCTGCTGCGGGTATCGGAACCGGGGCCTATAAGGTTGAAGTTAATGAGCCGGGCGTGCGCCACGGCGGCACCAAGTTTGCCAATTACTGGGATGATGGCCGAGGCCATGCGGATCAGGTTGAAATCGTTGTTCTGAACGACGGCACCGCAAGGACTGCGGCATTGCAAGGCGGCCAGGTTCATATGATAAACCGCGTCGAGCCTAAAATCGCCGATCTGTTGGGGCGTGCGCCGGGGCTTACGCTGCAAAACGTATCGGGTCGTGGGCATTATGTGTTTATCATGCGCACCCAAACCGCACCGTTTGACAATAACGATCTGCGTCTTGCGTTGAAATACGCCCTCGACCGTGAAGAGATGGTGGACAAAATCCTGCGTGGATACGGATCAGTCGGGAACGATATGCCTATCAATGCAGCCTATCCGTTGTTTTCGGATGATATTCCTCAACGTACCTATGACCCGGATAAAGCGGCATTTCACTTCAAGAAATCCGGTCATGACGGGCCAGTTACCCTGCGTACTGCGGATGCGGCATTCTCGGGTGCTGTGGATGCGGCGCAATTGTTCCAGCAATCTGCGGCTAAAGCCGGGATTACACTGGACATCAAACGCGAACCGAATGATGGCTACTGGTCGGAAGTGTGGAACAAACAACCGTTCTGTGCGTCTTACTGGGGCGGGCGTCCGGTTCAGGACCAGATGTATTCGGTGGCCTATCTTTCAACGGCGGACTGGAACGACACGCAGTTTAATGACCCGCATTTCGATGAATTGCTGCTCAGTGCTCGCGGCGAGCTGGATCAGGTCAAGCGTAAAGACATTTACCGTGAAATGGGAACGATCGTGCGTGACGAAGGCGGCTTGATCTGCCCGATGTTCAATGACTTTATTGATGCCGCCAATGATAAGGTCGGTGGCTATGTCAAAGACCCTAACGGCGCGATGATGAACGGGTTTGCGCTTGAAAAAGCCTGGTTGCTGTAAGTCAACCAATGGTACACCCAATACTGAAACTGGTTGCCCAACGCTTGGCGTTGGGCTGCCTTCTGCTTCTGGCCGCATCGGTGCTGATTTTTGCCGGCACCCAGATCCTGCCGGGGGATGTCGCCCAGTCAATTCTGGGCCAATCTGCAACCCCCGAGGCCTTGGCGAATTTGCGCCGTGATCTTGGGCTGAACGATCCGGCCTATGTGCGGTATTTCAACTGGTTGTTCGGTGTCTTGCACGGTGATTTGGGCACTGCCCTTTCCAACGGTATGGATATCGCCGACTCGATGCGGCAGCGTTTGAAAAACACGTTGTTTCTGGCAAGCTGGGCGGCTTTGTTTTCCGTACCGCTGGCCGTCACATTGGGTTTGGTGTCGGTGCGTTACAGAAACCGCTGGCCAGATAAGCTGATTTCAGGTGTCACCTTGGCGATGATTTCATTACCGGAGTTCTTTATCGGCTATCTGCTGATCTTTTTCGTATCTGTCAAACTGCGCTGGTTTCCGTCCGTAGCGATCATCAACGACAGCATGTCGCTCGGCGAAAAACTGAATGCGATTGCCTTGCCTGTGGCTGTGCTAACCATGGTGGTTCTGGCCCATATGATGCGTATGACGCGCGCGGCTATTTTGAACGTGATGCAATCGGCCTATATCGAAACCGCTGAATTAAAAGGGTTAACGCCGTTCAACGTTATCCGCAAACACGCGTTTCCCAACGCGATTGCGCCGATTGTCAATGTTGTGATGATCAATCTTGCCTATCTGGTTGTGGGCGTGGTGATTGTTGAAGTGATTTTTGTCTACCCCGGTTTGGGGCAATTTCTGGTGGATCACGTGGCTAAGCGCGATGTGCCTGTGGTGCAGGCTGTAGCCTTGGTTTTTGCGGCTGTTTATATCGGCTTGAATATCGTGGCGGATCTTGTCTCAATCATCTCGAACCCGCGTTTGCGGCATCCGAAATAGGGGGATAGATCATGTTAAAACGAATTCCAATAAGTGCAATGATAGGCCTGATCCTAACGGGGTGCTTTGTGCTGGTGGCAGTTTTTGCGCCGCTCATAGCCCCTTACGGGGACGCTCAAATCGTTGGGGATGTCTGGGAGCCAATGTCGGCTAAGTTCTTGCTAGGCACGGATAATTTGGGCCGTGATCTGTTGTCCCGGATGATCTATGGCACGCGCCTGACGATGTTTATCGCCGCCGCTGCAACGGCATTTTCCTTTACCATGGGGGCGATCTTTGGATTTTCCGCTGCCGTGATCGGTGGTTGGACGGATCAGTTGATGTCACGCGGCATAGATCTGTTGATGTCTATCCCGACACTGATTTTTGCCCTTGTGGTGCTGTCGGTTCTGCCCAGCAACATGTTGATCCTGATCCTTGTGATGGGGGTTTTGGACAGTACACGGGTGTTCCGTTTGTCGCGGGCTGTGGCCGTGGACATCAATGTGATGGATTACGTTGAAGCGGCGCGCTTGCGCGGTGAAGGCACAGCCTGGATTGTTTTTCGCGAAATTCTGCCGAACGCGCTATCACCCTTGGTAGCCGAGTTGGGTATGCGGTTTATCTTTGCGGTTCTGTTTTTATCTTCGCTCTCGTTTCTGGGCTTGGGCGTACAGCCGCCACAAGCGGACTGGGGTGGAATTGTGAAGGAAAACAAGGACGGTATCGTGTTCGGGATCGCGGCGGCACTGATCCCCGCATTTGCCATTTCCACCTTGGCAATATCGGTTAATCTGGTGGCTGACTGGATCCTGAACCGAACCAGTGATTTGAAAGGGGGGCGGGGCTGATGACGGATACTTTAGTCGACATTAAACATTTGCGGATTGATGCAACGGTCTATCCACCCGACGATAAACCGCAAGATATTACCATCGTGCATGATGTCTCTCTGACATTGGCCCCTGGCCGGGTCATGGGGCTGATCGGGGAAAGCGGTGCGGGTAAATCCACCGTTGGCCTGTCCGCCTTGCGCTACGGGCGCGGTGGTTTGCGCCTGAGCGGCGAGATTTTCGTCAATGGCCGGGATATTCTGAAAATAGGCCCTGCAGAGTTGCGAAAACTGCGCGGCAAGGAAGTGACCTATGTGTCACAATCGGCGGCGGCCTCATTCAATCCTGCGATCAGGTTGATGGATCAGGTCATTGAAGCAACGCTTTTGCATGGGCTAATGACCAAGCCCGAGGCCGAGGCGCGTGCCATTGAGCTGTTTCGCTCGCTTAGCCTGCCTGACCCGGAAAACATCGGCAAAAGGTATCCGCATCAGGTCTCTGGCGGCCAGTTGCAGCGGGTGATGACCGCGATGGCACTTTGCCCCAAACCCGATCTGATTATTTTTGACGAACCGACGACGGCCTTGGATGTGACAACACAAATCGATGTGCTGGCGGCGATCAAGAAAGCGATTATTGATACCGGTGTGGCGGCCCTTTATATCACCCACGATCTGGCGGTTGTAGCGCAGGTATCCGATGAAATTCTGGTGTTGCGTCACGGTAATATGGTGGAACACGGACTGGTGAAAGACATCATCGAGAACCCGAAACAGGACTACACAAAGGCCCTTGTTTCAGCCCATGTCATTCATCATGAGGAAAAGAAACCGACCGACAATCCGATACTAAAGGTCGAGAATATAACGGCGTCTTATGGCGGCAGCATTAAGGTTTTGACGGATGTGTCGGTTGAGATACACCGGGGCCAAACCTTGGCTGTTGTCGGCGAAAGTGGCTCGGGCAAGTCGACGCTGGCGCGGGTTATTACCGGCTTGTTGCCCCCCGGCAAGGGGCGGATCACCTTTGAAGGTGCCGAGTTGCCCAGATCATTGCCGGAACGTAGCATTGACGAGTTGCGCGAATTGCAGATGATTTACCAGATGGCCGATGTGGCGATGAACCCGCGCCAAACCGTGGGCACCATCATTGGCCGCCCGCTGGAGCTGTATTTCGGTATTCGCGGCGCGGAAAAACGCAAACGTATCATCGAGCTTCTGGATGAAATCGAAATGGGCGAAGAGTTTATCGACCGCTATCCGGCTGAACTTTCGGGCGGGCAAAAACAACGGGTTTGTATTGCGCGTTCATTGGCGGCAAAGCCAAAGCTGATCATCTGTGACGAAGTGACAAGTGCGCTTGATCCGCTTGTTGCGGACGGCATCCTGAAGCTGCTTTTGGCGTTGCAAAAGAAAGAGGACGTGGCCTATCTGTTCATCACCCACGACCTTGCAACGGTTCGGGCTATCGCAGACTCGATTGCGGTGATGTATCAAGGCGAACTGGTGCGCTACGGGCCTAAATCCGAAGTTCTGTCACCGCCCTTTGATGATTACACCGATCTGTTGCTGTCCTCGGTTCCAGAAATGAAACTGGGCTGGCTGGAAGAGGTGATTGCACACCGCAAAATGGAAAGTGCGGGAAATTAGGGTGGAAAACACAAAGTGGCTGATCCGGATTATGCAAAACTGATCGACGCGGAAATTCGGGATTTCATCGATAAAACCGAAAGCTGTTATCCGGCTGAAACGGTTTCATTCAGTATTGAGCGTCAACGCCAGGTTTATGAAGCCATGTGTGCCGTGTTTCGGCAGCCTTACCCGCAAGGGGTGACGGCACAGGATTGCCATGCCGGTGCAGTGCCGTTGCGCTGTTATCAAAAACAGGGAACACCGGCAAAAGCGGTGGTGCTTTACTGCCATGGCGGCGGTTTCGTTGTTGGCAGCCTTGATAGCCATGATGACGTTTGCGCCGAGATTTGTGATCGAACGGGCTTTGCGGTGGTGTCGGTGGATTACCGTTTGTCGCCGGAACATCTGCATCCTGCCGCTTATGACGATTGCATGGCCGCATTTCACTGGGTTCACCAACACTATGATTTACCGCTGGTTCTGGTGGGTGACAGCGCAGGGGCGACTTTGGCAGCTTCGGTGGCGCATAGCGTGCGGGGCAACGCCGGGGCGGCTTTGGGCATGGTGCTGATTTATCCATCATTGGGGCCGGTCAAAACCGAAGGTTCTTATCTGGTCCACGCCAATGCGCCACTTTTGTCCAGCGATGATATAGCGTTTTATGTCGACATTCGTTTGGGTGGGGCAAAAACCCCCGCTGACGCCAGCTATCTACCCCTGTTGGATACGGATTTTTCCAACCTGCCGCCCACGGTTGCAATTTCAGCGCAATGTGACCCGATCAGTGATGACGGCGCGGATTATTGCAATGCGATCCGCAAGGCGGACGGTCAGGCGATCTGGATAAATGAAGCGGGGCTGGTGCATGGGCACCTTCGGGCGCGCCACCTGGCGAAACCGGCCCGTGACAGCTTTTCGCGTATTGTGGCGGCCATTGACGGGTTTGGGAACCGGCGTGATCTGACTTTGGACGGTTTGCGGCGCATTGGAAAATAACACCGTCATTTTTTGCATTTCATCTGCCGCGCAGCACTTGCATTTGCTGCTCTGAAGTGACTTAGTGGCCAATAATACACTCTCGTAATATTTGAAATGGAATGCTGAAAAATGCGATATGAGAAACCGAAAACCACAGCGGAGGCTGTAGCGATGTTGCAAGATGAGGCCGGTGTGGCCCGCGTTCTTGCGGGCGGCACGGACTTGCTGGTGCAACTGAAGGCAGGAATGCTGGAACCTGATTTGATTGTTGATATCAAAGGCATAGACGGTATCAGCGATATAGTGCCCGAAGACGGTGGCTTTCGTATCGGGGCGGCGGTGTCCGGTGCGGAGCTGGGCGAACATGCTGAAATTTCAGCCCTTTGGCCGGGGGTGGTGGAAGCGGCTGAGCTGATCGGTTCGACGCAAGTGCAGGGACGCGCCACCATGGCGGGCAATCTGTGCAATGGCTCGCCTGCGGCAGATAGTGTGCCCGCGTTGGTCGCCGCGAACGCGGTTGCGCGCATTGCGGGGCCTGACGGGGTGCGTGATTGTGCCGTTCTGGATATACCGATCTCGCCCGGAAAAATATCGCTGGCTAAGGGTGAGTTTATCACTTCGCTCTTTTTGCCCGCACGCCCTGCACGCGCATCGGACGCTTACCTGCGGTTTACGCCGCGTACCGAAATGGACATTGCTGTTGCAGCAGCGGGCGTCAGTTTGGAACTGGATGCGGACGGGGTTTGCACCGCTGCACGCGTTGCCCTCGGGGCGGTGGCCCCGACTGTTTTGCTGGTGGAAGGCGCGGCTGTTGCGATTATCGGCAGCAAGCTGGAAGATGTTGCCCTTGAGGCCTTGGCCGCAGCCTGCTCAAAGGCGTGCAGCCCCATAGATGACAAGCGCGGCACCATTGCGTTTCGTGTGAAAACCGCTGGCGTTCTGGCAAAGCGCGCAGCCCTGATTGCTTATGAACGGGCCGGAGGCTCAAGATGAAAAACATCCATGTATCCACCACAATAAACGGTGACCCGACCGAATTTATCTGCACTCCGGACGAATCCCTGTTGGATGTGTTGCGCGACCGCCTTGGCATGACCGGGGCCAAAGAGGGCTGCGGTTCGGGTGATTGCGGCGCGTGTAGTGTGACCCTTGACGGGCGGTTGGTGTGTTCCTGCCTTGTGCTGGGCGCCGAGGCCGAAGGGGCCGAAGTGACAACCATCGAGGGTATGGCGGAAGGTGAAAACCTGCACCCTTTGCAACGGCATTTCATTGAGGGCGCAGCCCTGCAATGTGGCATCTGCACCCCCGGTATTCTGGTGGCGGCAAAAGCCTTGCTGGAAAAGAACCCGAACCCGACAGATACGGAAATCCGCTACTGGCTGGCGGGGAACCTGTGCCGCTGCACCGGCTATGACAAGATTATCAAAGCGGTTCAGGCCGCTGCGGCTGAAATGAGGGGGGCGTAACCATGGCTCTGGATGAAAACGGTAAACGGATTTTCAAAGTTGTCGGCACGCGACCATCGCGCCCTGACGGTGTCGACAAGGTTACGGGCCGCGCGCTTTACGGCGCGGATACAACGGCCCCCGGCATGTTGACCGGGCGCATTTTGCGCAGCCCGCATGCACATGCAAAGATCAAGTTTATTGATACCTCAGCGGCGGAGGCGTTAAGCGGTGTGAAAGCGGTGGTGACGGCGCAGGATTTCGGCCTGCCCGAGGATGATTTCACCCGCGATGTGCAGGATAATTGCATGGCACGCGGTATGGCACTTTATGACGGGCACGCGGTGGCGGCGGTGGCAGCGACAACGGCGGCGATTGCGCGCGAAGCGTTGAAGCTGATCAAGGTAGATTACGAGGTCTTGCCACATGTCACGGATGTTGACGCGGCCATGCGCCTCGATGCACCGGTTGTGCAGGCGGGCCGTGCTATGGCAGATTTGCCGGATGGCATGTCGCAAAACGTGACGCATCATTTCGAGTTCGGCCATGGGCAGCTGGATGCGGGATTTGCCAAGGCTGACAAAATCATTAGCCGTAGCTTCAAGACGGCGGCGACCCATCAGGGGTATATTGAACCCCATGCCTGTCTGGCCTCAATGGGCGGTGACGGTAAAGGCGAGTTATGGTGTTGTACCCAAGGCCAGTTCAATGTGCGCGGTCTTTGTGCCGATATGTTACAAATGGATGCCAGCCAGCTACGGGTCACAGCGTCTGAAATCGGCGGCGGGTTCGGCGGTAAAACCACGGTGTTCATCGAACCTGTCGCCCTTGCCTTGTCGCGTAAAGCCGGACGGCCTGTGAAAATCGTAATGAACCGCGAAGAGGTGTTTCGTGCCTCGGGGCCAACTGTTTCATCGTCGTCGGATGTGAAAATCGGCATGACCAAGGATGGCCGCATCACCGCGGCGCAAGCAACATTTCGCTATCAGGGCGGGGCTTTCCCGTGTGGTACAGTGCAGTTCGGGGCGCAAAGTGCCTTTGCCGCCTATGATCTGGACGCGGTGCAAACCACCGGCTGGAATGTGATGACCAACCGCCCGAAAGAAGCCGCCTACCGTGCCCCCGGTGCGCCCATGGCGATTTATCCGGTGGAAAGCGTGGTCGACGAGCTGTGTCAGGAGCTGGGGCTTGACCCGCTGGAAGTGCGGCTGAAAAATGCCGCTCAAAAAGGCACAAAATCATCCTATGGGCCAACTTTCGACGACATCGGGCTGGAAGCCACGCTGCAAGCGGCCAAAGCGCATCCGCATTATAGCGCACCACTTGGCCCCAATCAGGGGCGCGGGCTGTCTTGCGGGTTCTGGTTCAACTTCGGCGGCAACACCTGTGTGTCGCTGAACCTCAATTTCGACGGCACCGTGGGAATTACCGAGGGCAACCCCGACATTGGCGGCTCGCGGGCATCTATCAGCCTGATGGCGGCGGAAGAGCTGGGCATTCCTTATGAAAAAGTGCGCACCATCGTGGCGGATACCAATTCTATTGGTTTCAATGATGTAACAGATGGCAGCCGTGTGACGTTTGCGGTTGGCTTGGCCACCATCAAAGCGGCGCGTGAAGCGATTAAGGTTATGTGCGCACGGGTCGCGAAAATCTGGGATATTGATGAAGATGCGGTCTATTGGGAGGACGGTTATGCCAAGCCGTCCGGCCCTAATGCGGGCACGTTTGACCCGATGTCAATCGAGGAAATCGCTGCCATATCCGCCAATACCGGCGGGCCAATCGCTGGTCATTACGAGGTCAACGCGGACGGGGCAGGGGTTAGTTTCGGCGTGCATTTGGTGGATGTAGAGGTCGACCCCGAAACCGGGGCAACATCGGTTTTGCGCTACACGGTGTTTCAGGATGCCGGCAAAGCGGTGCATCCCGATTATGTCGAAGGGCAGATGCAAGGCGGCGCGGTGCAGGGCATCGGCTGGGCCTTGAACGAGGAATATATCTACGGGGCTGACGGACGGTTGCAAAATCCGGGGCTTTTGGATTACCGCATTCCCGTGGCATCCGATTTGCCGAATATCGACACGGTCATTCTGGAAATTCCCAATCCCGGTCATCCTTACGGGGTGCGCGGTGTTGGCGAGACCTCGATTGTGCCCCCGTTGGCGGCACTTTCAAACGCGGTTTCGCGGGCCACGGGGCTGCGTATGTCAGAGCTTCCAATGTCGCCGCCAAAATTGCTTGCCGCGATGGAAGCCAAGGGGTAGCGCATGGTCAAAGTTGCCATTTGGGGGTCTTTGCGAAGGGCTACGGATGGCAAGGCCGAGGTTGATGTTGAACCCGGCACTTTTAAACAGGTGCTGGATCAACTGGCCACGGATTACCCTGGACTAAAGCCGCAGATCAAGCGCGGGGTATCGCTGGCGCTTGACGGCAAAATTTATCGCGACGCATGGTTCACACCGATCAATGAGGGCAGCGAGGTTGTCTTGATGCCCTATATGGTGGGCGGATAAGATTGGCTGTCTTTGCTAAAATTCCACAGCACGCCGAATTAGGCCCTGTGTTGTGTCGTTATCGCTTGAAGAAGGTGATGCAAGTTTGTAAGAGGGCGACATGGTGTAAACTCGGATAAAAGAATTGGGTTTCCCTAAAAGGTCTGGACGCGTGAACGTAGCTTAGTTTCAAGTCTGCGATGCACCTGCATTTGGTGAAAATATGGGGATATTATATACAGTTGAAGCTGGGTTGATCCTGCTTTTTGTCTTGGCATTATCGGCACTGTTTCCGGTAAAGCCAACGGTGCGTACGGCTTACGGCGCAACGGGTGCGATTTGTTTCATCATGTTGATAGTCAGTGTGCAATTTTTACTGACTGGAAATTCACCAATATCACAAATTTTGCCAATTGGCCTGCCCAATGTCGGCATGCGGTTTCGCATTGATAGCCTGACGGCATTTTTTCTGATTGTGGTTAATCTCGGGGGTGTTTCATCGTCGATTTTTGGCATGGGCTACGGCGTACACGAAAAAAAACCAGGGCGGGTAATGCCGTTCTTCCCCTCCTTTATTGCCGGTATGAACATGGTTGTGCTGGCGGATGACGCCTTTACCTTTCTGCTTTCATGGGAATTTATGTCACTGACCTCATGGGCCTTGGTGATGTCGAACGACGCGAAAGAAACCGGCCGCGCGGGTCTGGTCTATTTCGCGATGGCCAGCTTCGGGGCGGCGATGCTTTTGTTCAGTTTCGGGTTGTTGGCGGGTGCAAGCGGCAACTACGGGTTTGAGGAAATACGAAACTCCCACCCTTCAGCGATGGCGGGTGCGGTTGTGTTGGTGCTGGTCTTGCTGGGGGCAGGCTCAAAGGCGGGCCTGTTCCCGTTGCATGTCTGGTTGCCCTTGGCGCACCCGGCGGCCCCAAGTCATGTCTCGGCCCTGATGAGCGGGGTGATGACAAAAGTTGCGATTTACGGGGCCATTCGTATTCTGTTTGACCTTGTTGGCAGCACAATGGTCTGGTGGTGGTCTATCCCGGTGTTGATTATTGCCGGGATTACGGCATTGATGGGGATCGTTTACGCCCTGATGCAACGTGATCTCAAACGTCTGTTGGCCTACTCCACGGTGGAAAATGTCGGTATTATTTTCATCGGGCTTGGTTTGGCGATAGCTTTTCGTGCCAATGGGTTGCTTGCGGCATCGGCATTGGCAATGACCGCTTCTTTGATGCATGTTTTCAACCACTCCCTGTTCAAAAGCCTGCTGTTTTTAGGCTCGGGTGCAGTGCTGCACGCCACCGGCGAACGCGACATGGATAAATTGGGCGGGCTTATTCATAAAATGCCCTACACGGCGTTTTTCTTTCTGATCGGCGCTGCCGCTATTTCTGCACTTCCGCCGTTGAACGGGTTTGTGTCCGAATGGATGACTTTCCAGTCGATTTTGGCGTCCCCCGCGTTGGGGCAGGCGTCGTTGAAATTCCTGATCCCGATTGTCGGGGTTATGTTGGCCCTGAGTGCGGCATTGGCGGCGGCCTGTTTTGTCAAAGCTTTCGGGTTGACATTTTTGGGACGGCCGCGCTCGGCTGTTGCAAAAGAGGCGCATGAAACTGACCGCTATTCGCTTTATGCGATGGGTGGTTTGGCTTTGTTTTGCCTGCTGGCGGGAACCCTGCCGACGTTGATCGTAGAGGCTGTGCGCCCGGTGGTAATGCTGTTGACAAATGTATCAATGCCGCCGCAAGATATTGGCCCGGCACCGTTGTCGCTTGTGCCATTTGCCAATGGCCGCAGTTCCTATAACGGGATGATCATCTTGATGTTCCTGCTGATCTCGGGTGCTGCGACGGCTTGGTTTATCCATTATTTTGCCTCGGGTAAAATCAGATTTGGCGACATTTGGGATTGTGGCTATCCTGAAGATAACCCGGCCACGCAATATACCGCATCGGGGTTCAGCCAGCCGATCAAACGGGTTTTCGGCACGCTTGTTTTCAAAGCCCGTGAAACAGTTACCATGCCTCCGCCCGGTGACATGCAACCTGCCCGGCATGAAGCGAAGATGTCCGATCCCGCATGGGCCTTTCTTATGACCCCGATCACGCGGTTGCTGAATGCCGTGACCAGCCGCACGGATTTCTTGCAGGGGCTAACCATACGCCGTTATCTGTCACTTGTCTTTCTCTGGCTCGTTTTTCTGCTGATTATGGTGGTGGTATGGAACTGATTGTCAATCTGCTGCTTCAGGGCCTGCAAATGATGCTGGTTATTCTGGTGGCACCCGGCCTTATGGGGCTTGTGCAAAAAGTGCGGGCGCGGCTTTTACTGCATCAGGGCCCGCCGGTCTGGCAACCGTACCTAGACCTGTGGCGTCTTTTGCGAAAAGAGGCCCTGGTCGCACATAATGCCTCGTGGCTTTTCCGTGTTGCCCCTTATCTGATTTTTGCCGCCGTTTGGGTGGCGGCAGCCCTGGTGCCGATTTTTGCCACCGGTCTGACCTTTAGCTGGTCTGCCGATATTCTGGCCATTGTTGCCCTTTTGGGGACGGCGCGCTTTGCTATGGCACTGGCAGGTATGGATGTGGGCACAAGCTTTGGCGGCTTGGGGTCTTCGCGTGAAATGATGGTTGCCTCGTTGGCCGAGCCTGCAATGCTGATGATTGTGTTTACTGTAGCACTTGTCGCGGGCACCACACAGCTATCCAATATCGCTGAATTTATGGAGACCGAGCCTATTGGCCTTCGGGTCTCGCTGGCATTGGCCCTTGTTGCCTTGATTATCGTTTCAGTTGCCGAAAATGCACGCATTCCGGTTGACAACCCAAGCACGCATCTGGAAGTCACCATGATCCATGAGGCCATGATACTGGAATATTCAGGCCGCCACCTTGCCTTGATCGAGGCCGCTGCGGCGACCAAGCTTTTGCTTTATATTTCACTGATCATCTGTTTGTTTTTCCCTTTCGGGACAGCAACAGTCGACAGCTCACTATGGGCGCAATTTCTGGGGATTATACTCTGGTTGATAAAACTGGCGATCGGCGGGTTTTTTTTAGCCGCCGGCGAAGTTCTGGTGTCAAAGATGCGTTTGTTCCGCGTTGCGGATTTATTGGGCGGGGCTTTGATCCTAAGCCTGCTTGCGATGATTTTCCTGTTTGTGTCGAAGGGGATATAACGATGCAAATCTGGAGCACTGATATTTTGCACTTTCTTGCAGGGCTTATTCTGGTTTCAAGCTTTGCCCTTCTTTATCAGGATCGCCTGTTTGCCCTTCTGAATGTGTTTGCCTTTCAATCTACCGCGCTGGCCTTGGCTGTTGCCTTGCAAGCCTATATTCAAGGTGCCAGCCACCTTTATATTACTGCAGCCTTGGCACTGGTGATGAAAGGCATCATTATCCCGGGGGCCTTGCGGCGTATTATCAGGCATATGAAAATTCACCGCAGCATCGAAACCGTTGTCAGTGTGAATGTCACAATGTTGGCAGGCGTCGGACTTACAATTCTGGCCATCATGGTGGTGTTTCCGGTTGCAAGGATGTCTAGCGTTGTCGCGCGTGAAGACCTTGCCTTTGCGTTGACCGTCATTCTTTTGGGGATGCTGATGATGATTACAAGGCGCAATGCCATTAGTCAGGTGATCGGCTTCATGGCTTTGGAAAACGGCCTTATTCTGGCGGCAACCGGGGCCAAGGGCATGCCCTTGGTGGTTGAAATTTCCGTTGCATTCTCGGTGCTGATCGCCTTTTTCGTTTTCGGCATCTTCATTTTTCGTATCCGCGAGCATTTTGATAATATTGATGTCGATGATTTAAGCGCGAAACGGGGAGATGCAGAATGATTAATCTGGCCCTTGTTCTTATTCTGGTTGTGCCCGTTATCGGCATTGTTCTATTGGCTGTTACGCCGGGATACCGCATTGCCGCGTGGTTGAATGTGGCATTGTCCGCCGCCGCATTTGCCGGAACTTGCGTGCTGTTTACCGCCCCGATGCAGGCCGGCAAATTTATCCTGCTGGATAGCTTTAATATATATCTATTGGCTTTGAACAGTTTTATCGGTTTTACCACCAGTATATTCAGTGCCACTTATATTGCCCACGAGATTGCCGAGAAAAAACTGACACGCGGATACTTGCGATTTTATCATGCGCTTTATCAGGCCATGATGACCGCCATGAGCCTTGCGCTTCTTAGCAATAATCTGGGCTTGATGTGGGTCGGTGTTGAAGTTGCCACCTTAAGCACTGTGGTTATGGTTGGTATCTACCGCACACCCGAGGCAATTGAAGCGGCATGGAAATACTTTATTCTTGGCAGTGTCGGTATTGCGCTGGCTTTTTTTGGCACGATCCTTTTGTATCTGGCAGCCCAGGAAGTGCTTGGCGAAGGCATGATTGCTTTGACGTGGAGCCACTTGCAGACGCAATCCTTCAATTTCGACCCTGCATTGTTGTCGCTGGCCTTTGTGTTTTTGTTGGCGGGTTACGGTACCAAAGTGGGCCTGGCACCGCTTCATGCCTGGTTGCCTGACGCCCATGCCGAAGGCCCGACACCCATATCTGCGGTTCTATCGGGCTTGTTGTTGAACGTTGCCCTTTATGCGGTGTTACGCATCAAAATGATCATGGTGGGCAACATCCATGCGCTACCACCCGGCCCGATTATGATGTTCATGGGGCTGTCGTCATTGTTCTTTGCCTCCGTCATGCTGTATAATCGCAAGGATATTAAGCGTCTGTTTGCCTATTCCTCGATTGAACATATGGGGATTATCACTTTTGCCTTTGGTATGGGCGGGCCTTTGGCCAATTTTGCGGGCCTGTTGCATATGACAATGCACAGCCTGACAAAATCGGGAATTTTCTTTGCCGTTGGCCAAATAGCCCAAGCGAAAGGCACGAAAAAAATGTCGGACATCACCGGACTGGCCCGCAGCAATCCCAGATTGGCATGGGGGCTTGGTTTAGGGGTTATCGCCATTGCCGGTGTGCCGCCGTTCGGTGTGTTCACAAGCGAATTTTTGGTGGTCACGACAACATTTGCGCGGAAACCATATTTGGCTGCGATACTGTCCTTGGGCATTATCCTTGCATTCGGGGCTTTGCTGATGCATTTGCAAAAAATGCTGTTTGGTGAGCCACAAGGCCCATCAAACAAAGTGACAGCCTCACGAATTCCTATTTTTATTCATCTGGGCTTGGTCTTATTGGCTGGTTTGTGGCTACCACAGATTCTGGTTGACTGGTTCCAACGTGTGGCGGAGCTTCTGGGATGACCCAAAACATAGAACAACCCAAAGATATCAAACGCCTTTTGGGTCGTATCAAAAAATCGAAAGCGGAAGCTGTGGCACAAGCGGCCCCGCGTTTTACCGTATCGGCAAAAATTTGGTGCGAGATCGGTGAAAATCTTGGCAAGGGCTTGGATTTATTGGCCCTCTGGGCAGATCACAAACAAGTTCACATGGCGCTTTTTGATGTGGCGACGGGGGATTTCCTGATTGCGTCGCACACGCTTAAGGCAGGCAAATTTCCCTCTATCGGGCAATATCATGCCGCCGCCTTGCGCGCCGAGCGGATGATACGGGATCTATACGGGATCAGGCCCGAAGGCCTGCCTGATGATCGCGCCTGGCTGGATCACGGCAAGTGGCCTAAAACCCAGCCTTTGGCCCTGAAACCCGGTGTCAAAAAAGACCAACCTGAATACAGGTTTCTCGGGGCAACGGGCGAAGGCATTCACCAGATGGCTGTGGGGCCGGTTCATGCCGGTATCATCGAGCCCGGCCATTTCCGGTTCTTCCTGTCCGGCGAAACCGTTGTGCGGCTGGAGTTGCGTCAAGGTTATACCCATAAAGGTATCGAGAAACTGCTGGAGGGCAAAACGCCCGATCAGGCAGCCCCGATATGTGCCCGCGTTTCAGGCGATAGCACCGTGGCCTATTCGCTGGCATTTGCGCGCGCCACTGAAGCGGCTTTGCAGATGGACGTTCCCGAACGTGCCCATTGGCTGCGGGCGCTTATGGCCGAACTAGAACGGCTGGCAAACCATTTCGGCGATATAGGCGCGATCTGTAATGACGCCGGTTTTGCCTATATCAACGCCCATTTTGGTATCATGCGCGAAGACGTGTTGCAGGCCGCCAAACTCTGTTTCGGGCACCGCTTGACGATGGATCGCATTATCCCGGGCGGTGTGACCGGTGATCTGGATGGGCCGGGCACCGATGTGTTGGAGACTTTGCTGGCCGGCTTGCGTGACCGTATGCCACAGCTTGTGGAAATATATGATGATACGCCCTCTTTGCAGGATCGGGTTCGAAATACTGGCTATCTGAAACCGGCCTTGGCCAACAGTTTTGCCGCAGGCGGCTTTATCGGGCGTGCGTCAGGGCGCAACTTTGATGCACGGCGCAATCTGAACTACAAACCATACGATATGTTGACCTTTGAAACGCCGGTATTGCAAGAGGGCGACGTGAACGCGCGGGTTTGGTTGCGCATTGATGAAGTCGAGCAAAGCCTGTCTTTATGCGAACAAATCCTGCGGATGATGCCGCATGGCGATATATATGCCGATTTACCCAAAAATACCGGCACGGTAACAGAAGGTGTGGCGGTTGTTGAAGGCTTTCGCGGCGATATTCTGGTTTGGCTCAGATTGGCTGAGAACGGAAAAATCGAACGCTGTTATCCGCGCGATCCGTCACAATTCCAATGGCCGCTGATGGAAGCGGTGATCGAAAACAACATCGTCGCCGATTTCCCGCTTTGCAACAAATCGTTCAATTGCAGCTATTCCGGCGTTGATCTGTAAGGATATTATCATGAAAACCCTGCTATTCAGATCTATTTTCAACGGCCCGGCAACGGCAGAGGCCCCTGCGCCCTCCGTTGATGCCTTGAAAGAACTCGGCACTAAAGTCGATAGAAAAGCCCGTGCCCTTTTGGGCCGGTCATTGGCCATTCGGGCTGTGGATGCAGGTTCTTGCAATGGCTGCGAAATGGAATTGCATGCGTTGGGCAATGCCGTCTATGACATCTCGCGTTTCGGGATACGCTTTGTTCCCTCACCAAGGCACGCGGACGTGTTATTGGTAACCGGCCCTGTCACCCTGAATATGCAGGTCGCGTTAGAGCGCACATATGCTGCAACACCTGCCCCTAAATGGGTCGTGTCGGTCGGGGATTGCGCCTGCAACGGCTGCGTTTTCGGCAGTTCTTATGCTTGCGTTGGAAATGTTGACAGTGTTCTGGATGTGGATCTGCATATCCCCGGGTGCCCGCCGACACCCGAAGATATTTTAAAAGGCTTTTTGGCCCTTATGACCGCTTAGTTAAGGGCGCACCCGGTGGCTTGGGCCGGCAATGTTTTCATTGCGAACCTGGGTTCTGCGTGCACTTGTGACGCAAGTTTTATCTCCGGTATAGGCTTCGCGCCAGACATAACCCGCTATGCAGGTATTCGGGCCATAAGCCCCCGCAGGATCAACGTAAGCGGTGTCCCGTTGGCACCTAGACCTTAAAATTCCACGGTAACAGGGCTTCGATATTGTTTTGTTTATGGCCATTTACGATGGCGGTGAGGGTACCGGAGATATATGCATGCGGTTCTATGGCATTCAATTTGCAGGTTTCGATTAACGATGCGAGCATGGCCCAGTTCTGTGCTCCGGCCTCGTGGCCTGCGAAGAGGGCATTTTTGCGGTTTAGGGCTATGGGGCGAATGGTTCGTTCCACCGGATTGTTATCGATCTCGATGCGGCCATCAGTGAGGAACAGGTTTAGGCCATCCCAGTATTTGGCGATGTATTTTAGGGCTTGGCCGGTTGGGGATTTGGCCGAGACTTGAGCACGGCTGAAGGTCAGCCATTTTTCAAAGACATCCAGCTTTGGCTTTGTGCGTTCAATGCGAGCGGCAAGGCGCATATCGGCGGGCTGGCCTTTGATTTCGGCTTCGATCCGGTAGAGGGCAGCGATCTGTTTCAGGCCTTCCTGCGCGATGGGGGCGGTGCTGGCTTTGGCTACGTCATAGAGTTTGCGCCGCGCGTGCGCCCAGCAGTAGGCCAATTGGATATCGCCGTTTTTCTGTCGGTCGAGCAGGCGGTTGTAACCGGCATAACCGTCCACTTGCAGGATGCCATTGAAGCCTTGCAGAATTTCTGTCGCGTATTTGCCGCCACGCCCCGATGCATAGGTGAAGGCCACCCCTGGCGGAGCGTCCCCGCGCCATGGCCGATCATCACGGGCCAAGGCCCAGAAGTAACCCGTTTTGGTTTTTCCGCGCCCCGGGTCCAGCACCGGAGCTGTGGTTTCGTCCATGAACAGTTTGCTGGACTGTTTGAGGTTCGCCAGTAGGCAATCATAAACTGGCTTCAGCTCAAATGCGGCTTTGCCAACCCATGATGCCAATGTGGACCGGTCCAGATCAACACCCTGACGGCTATATATCTGAGCTTGGCGATACAGCGGCAAATGGTCGGCGTATTTGCTGACAATCACACTGGCGACGGTGGCTTCGGTTGGCATACCGCCCTCGATCAGGCGGGGCTTGGCAGGGGCTTGCACTATGCCCGCCTCGCAAGAACGGCAGGCATATTTGGGGCGGCGGGTTATGATGACACGGAACTGGGCGGGGATGATGTCGAGCCGCTCAGATGTGTCTTCGCCGATTATGTGGCGCGCTGCACCGCATGCACAGGTCGTGTTTTCCGGTTCTATTATTTCTTCAACGCGGGGCAAATGCTTGGGCAGGTGCCCCCGATTGGACTTACGCGGGGCAGGTTTAACCTTGGGTGGATCAATCGTCTCGTTCTCGGCGTGGATGTCCGCCATGGCCGTTTCGATGTCTTCCAGCGCCAGCTCATATTGCTCGGGATTAACTTTCTCTGATTTTGCCCCGAACAGGGCTCGTTTGAAGTCTGCCACCAGCTTTTCCAACCGGTCAATACAATCCTGCTTGCGCAAGTTTCTGTCCTCGGAGGCCATAATAATAGCCTTCAAAGTATCTATGTCATTGGGCAGATCGGCGGGGTTCATCATGGCAAATTTATAGCAAACCCGACCCGTAAACACCCGCCTAAACGCCCGTATGATTCACTCTGCCGCAGCTGGTGGACGCGTCTCTAAAGAGGTCACACGCCGCCAGTCGAGGCCTGCAAACAAAGCCTCAAACTGTGCAGGGTCCAGCCGCAAAATACCGTCCCGAATAGCAGGCCATTTGAAAGTGTTCTGTTCCAGCCGTTTGTATGCCATGACGAGACCGCTCCCATCCCACCAGATCATCTTGAGCCGGTCAGCGCGTTTTGCGCGGAATACATAAACGGCACCGTCAAAGGGCTTCTTCTTTAGATGGCTTTGCACCAGAGCGGCCAAACCATCGTGCCCCTTGCGGAAATCTACTGGCTTGGTGGCCACAAATATCTGCACGCCATGTGATGGATGGATCACAGTGCAGCCACAATCTCGGCAATGCGGGTCGCAGGGGTATCGACGGCCAAGCGGATCGTCACTTCGCCTTTGACCAACTCAACGCAGGTCAAATCGGTAGCGGGCGTTGGAACCGCCTCAAGCGGCTTAGGGTCTTCAATCTGCACAGGCACAAAATCCATACCATCCAAGTTGGGCAAAACAAGCTTGCCCGTCCGCGCCATGCGCCGCCAATCTGAAACGCTGCTGGGGATCAAACCATATCGT
>JASFZB010000057.1:0-70139 GCA_045046705.1 Rhodobacterales bacterium
ATTGGCCCGGAGTCTCAAAGTGACCGAACTACTCTGAAACAGGACGGATTCAAAATATGACTCAATATCAAAGGCTTGGGATTTTGGGGGGGTACGAGCTTTGTGCCGAGCAGACTAGAATCAGAACAAAGGCAGAATCCGAAGGCGGCGTTTTAGAGCGGGGTTGTGCGGGGTATTTGATGGTCTTGCGCCCAGTTCCATTTCTGCGATTTGCAGGCCCCTCAGCCTTTAAATGCGTTGCCATTTCCGCTTGTAGCACAGCTTCGCCTAGCTGCCTTATTAACGGTGTCAGGATATCGTCATTGCCGGTGAGCCCTTGCCCATCTTGCAGTGCGGCCAGAGCCGTATCAAAATCAAATTCTTCTTGCATGTGTCATTCCTTTTCTTCAGTTTACAGAAATGACACGGAATTTCTAATGCTCCCCGCTACTGAATTCTTATCTGCTTAAGCCGCAAAGCAACAGGCACAAAATCAACACATTCAAGACAAAATATCACCCTATGGTAGTTGCTACAATGGAAACTGTACCAGTCAAACCTAAGGTTTGTTGAACAATAAAAATTAGGATGTAATCATGAAAATACTTGTTGTGGATGATGATCATTTAGCACTGTCAATACTTCGGTTATATCTGGCAGATGCCGGATATTATGATGTTACAGTATGTGAAGCACCCGAAGCTGCGCTTGCACTTATTGAAAATGGTGATGTTGAGTTCGGCTGTTTTTTCTTTGATATTATGATGCCCTTCATTCATGGTATTGATCTGTGTAAAAGGGTTCGTAATATTCAGAAGTATAAAGAAACCCCAATCATCATGCTGACTGGCATTTCGGGCAAGAGCGATATTGACGAGGCTTTCTCGGCGGGGGCAACAGATTACGTAACAAAACCATTCACTATGACCGAAATTGGCGCACGGGTACGCATAGCAGAAAATCTTGTCTCCATAAGAAATAAAAGTAACCCTAAATCCTCAATTTTAAATACAGGCCAATGCCATACTGGCGCATTACCTCTATCACCTATTCTCCCTAATGCCGGAGGTAATCCCCCCGCAAATTAGTGGTGTTCACAAGTAGAGTTTTCTCGGCATAATTACATCCGCAATGGCACGACTTCACTGTTTGCCGCCCTTGATACCGCCACCGGTGCTGTGATTGGGAAATGCTACTTTGCGTTAAAGACCTTGAGAGCGACATCATGAAATTTTTCGGGCGCCAAAACGAAAACCCAAAGCCGTACAAACGGGTCAAATCCGCCGCCGAAATCCTCGCTTCCGTAAAGTGCTTCTGCCTCAAAACAGAGCAGACCCTATGTAGCGAACTTTAGATTCGGGTGACTAGGTTTGTACTACTAAACCAGTAAACTAGTTTACTGGTTTAGAGCCTCTTGATATCCACTTCATCGCATCGATTTCCGGAATTTTTCCGCTGGTGGTACAAGGTTTGCGGGTCTACGCTCTAGGTGGGATTGCTTTCGTATAGGTTCGAGCCATTTCTTGCCACTCTACGCTGCACCGCCCCCCAGATTATCGAAATCGGCGGCACTGTGGCGTTCGGGCAGTTGCTCTTCCGGCTCGCCCCATCTGCGGTTAACCATTTTACCGCGCGTTACCGCCGCACGCTTATCTATTTCCGCCGCCCAGCGGTTCACATGTTTGTAAGATGCCGCATCCAGAAACTCTGCCGCATCATAGACCCGATTGGCCACCAATGCGCCGTACCACGGCCAGATTGCCATATCGGCAATGGTGTAGGTGTCGCCGCTGATATAGCGGTTATTTGCCAGTTGGCGGTCAAGCACATCCAGTTGGCGTTTGACCTCCATGGCATAGCGGTCGATGGGGTATTGGAATTTTTCCGGCGCATAGGCGTAGAAATGGCCAAAGCCGCCGCCCAGAAAGGGGGCGCTGCCCATTTGCCAGAACAGCCAGTTCAGACTCTCTGCGCGCCCCGCCGCATCCGTCGGGATGAACGCCCCGAATTTCTCGGCAAGGTAAAGCAGGATTGATCCGGACTCGAAGACCCGCGTGGGCGGGGTGGTGCTGTGGTCCATCAGGGCCGGAATTTTCGAGTTCGGGCTGATCTCGACAAAGCCGCTGCCGAATTGCTCGCCTTCACCGATGTCGATCAAATAGGCGTCGTATTCGGCATCCTGAATGCCCAGGGCCAGCAGTTCTTCCAGCATAATCGTGACTTTCACCCCGTTCGGTGTTGCCAATGAGTACAATTGCAACGGGTGCTTGCCGACGGGCAATATGTGGTCATGGGTGGCCCCGGCTGTTGGGCGGTTGATATTGGCGAATTTACCGCCGTTGCCGGCGTCCCATTTCCAGACTTTGGGCGGGGTGTAGGTTGGTGTGTCGGTCATGAACAGGAATTCCTTTTGCTTTATTGTTTACAGTACTTAATGCAAACCGCATTGTTGAAAAGCGAAAAGATGCGCCTGTGATGTAAATGTGATTGCAAGCGTATGTTATGGATCGCGGATGTATCCAAAATGCTCCCCCCAAAAACCCCGGACCAGTGTATGCCGCCGTACACATTATCCGCTTGCCCGAATCTTTCGCATCCCATAAGTTACGTCTGGTAAAACATCGGGAGACGCTGACGATTTGTCAGGGCCGAAGGAGCAACCGCCTCGGAAACTCTCAGGCACACGGGACCGTTGTTTTTAAAACTCTGGAGAGTGGTGCAAAGCTGCATCCGCCGACGGGATAGCGATCTCAGGCAAAGGGACAGAGGGGGCACCAAAGTGTCGGGATAGTCCCGACCGATACCAAAAGGGTAGGTGCCATGACTGAATTACTTAGAACGCCATTATATGATCTGCATGTGAAACTGGGGGCCAAAATGGTGCCGTTTGCGGGTTACGATATGCCGGTGCAATATCCCATGGGGGTGATGAAAGAGCATATCCACACGCGCACCCAAGCCGGGCTGTTTGATGTCAGCCACATGGGGCAGGTGATTTTGCGGGCCAAATCCGGTGATACGAAGGATGCCGCCCTTGCGCTGGAAACGCTGGTGCCGATGAGCATTGCCGGCATTGCCGGTAACCGTCAGCGCTATGCGTTTTTTACCAACGATGCGGGCGGAATACTGGACGATTTGATGGTGGCCAATCGCGGCGATCATCTGTTTTTAGTGGTTAATGCCGGCTGCAAGGATGATGATATTGCCCATATGCGGGCGCATCTGTCGGACACTTGCGAAATCGACTATATCGAAGACCGTGCTTTGCTGGCATTGCAAGGCCCTGCGGCCGAAATTGTGCTGTCGCGCTTGTGTTCCGATGCTGGAAGTATGCGGTTTATGGATGTGCTTATCACAGAAATAATGGGTGTCAAATGCTGGGTCTCGCGTTCGGGGTATACCGGCGAAGACGGTTATGAAATCTCGGTGCCAAACGATCATGTGGTGGCTTTGGTCGAAGCCTTGCTGGACATGGAAGAAGTGGCCCCCATCGGGTTGGGCGCACGCGACAGTTTACGTCTGGAAGGCGGGCTTTGCCTTTATGGCCACGATATTGATACCACCACAACGCCTGTGGAAGCGGCCCTGACATGGGCCATCCAAAAGGTGCGCCGCACGGGTGGCGAACGCGAGGGCGGTTTTCCCGGTGCGGATGTTATTCTGGGGCAAATGGAAAACGGTGCCAGCCGCAAACGGGTTGGCATTCAGCCAACGGGCCGCGCACCAATGCGTGACGGAACAGTTTTGTTTGCTGATGAAACCTCAAACGACCCAATCGGCGAGATCACCTCGGGTGGTTTTGGCCCGACCGTGCAAAGCCCGGTTGCGATGGGGTATGTATCCATTGATCTGGCCAAAACCGGCACCGGGATATTTGCGGAAGTACGCGGCAAGCGGCTGCCTGCAACCGTAGCGGCAATGCCGTTCACACCTGCCAATTTTAAACGATAGTCAACATAGTCTAACTGGAGAGAAAACATGAAATATACTGAAGAACACGAATGGTTGCGCAAAGATGGTGATGTTGTTCTGGTGGGCATTACCGCCCATGCGGCTGAAGCTCTGGGCGAAGTTGTCTTTGTCGAGTTGCCGGATGCCGATACCGAAGTGGCCAAGGATGACGAGGTTGTGGTGATTGAAAGCGTCAAAGCCGCTTCCGATATTCTGGCCCCGCTGGACGGCGTGATTGTGGAAGTGAACGAAGCGTTGGTTGAAAACCCCGGTCTGGTCAACGAAGACCCGTTGGAAGGGGCCTGGTTTTTCAAGATGAAGCTGACTGATCCATCCGAGATGGACGCCTTGCTGGATGAAGCCGCCTATAAAGCTCTTATCGCTTAATTTTTCAGGATAAATCCATGCCCTACAAGATGACAGACTACAAGCCTTACGACTTTGCAAACCGGCGTCATATAGGCCCCTCTGCGGCTGAAATAGACGAGATGTTGAAAGTTGTCGGGGTCAGCTCTCTGGACGACCTGATCGACCAAACCGTCCCTGAAAGCATCCGCCAAAAACAACCGTTGAATTGGCCGCCGATGTCTGAACGCGAAATGCTGGCTTATATGCGTGATGTTTCGCATATGAACCACACGGCGACTTCGCTTCTGGGGCAGGGTTATCACGGCACGGTGACGCCGCCTGCCATACAGCGCAATATCTTTGAAAACCCCGCGTGGTACACCGCCTATACGCCGTATCAGCCCGAGATCAGTCAGGGGCGTCTGGAAGCAATGTTGAATTTCCAGACCATGATTGCGGATTTGACCGGGTTGGAAATTGCCAATGCATCGCTTCTGGACGAGGCCACGGCCTGTGCCGAAGCGATGACGATGGGGCAGCGCATTGCCAAATCCAAGTCGAAGCTGTTTTTTGTCGATGAAAACTGCCATCCGCAAAATATCGCGGTGATGAAAACCCGGGCGGAACCTGCCGGGATCGAAATCGTTGTGGGCAGCCCCGATGATCTGGATGCCTCTACGGTTTACGGCGCGCTTTTCCAATACCCCGGCACCAACGGGCATGTACGCGATTTTACCGACATCATTACCGCTTTGCATGAAAACAAAGCTGTCGGCATTATATCCGCCGATCCACTGGCCCTGACGCTTTTGAAAGAGCCGGGGGCTATGGGGGCCGATATTGCGGTCGGCACGACCCAGCGTTTTGGTGTGCCGATGGGCTACGGGGGGCCACATGCGGCCTATATGGCGACGAAAGATGCGCATAAACGCACGATGCCGGGGCGCCTTATCGGGGTTTCCATTGATGCCAATGGCAATCAGGCATACCGGTTGTCCCTGCAAACCCGCGAGCAGCATATCCGCCGCGAAAAAGCCACATCGAATGTCTGTACTGCGCAAGCTTTGTTGGCTGTTATGGCTTCAATGTACGGGATTTTTTATGGACCAGAGGGCCTGAAAGCCATTGCACAGCGTATTCATATAACCACTGCGCGGCTTGCGGCCGGCATTGAAAAAATGGGCTTTACCATTGATCCGGTCGAGTTTTTTGACACGATCACGGTGGATGTAGGGGCGTTGCAAACAGTAGTGATACGCTCGGCCCTGATAGAAGATGTGAACTTGCGGGCGGTTGGTAAAACCAAAGTGGCGATCACGCTGGACGAGGTTTCATCGGAAAAAACCCTGCGTTCGGTCTGGAAAGCATTCGGCTTGGCAAAAGCGGATTACCCGGCAGATGCAGCACACCGTTTGCCCAAAGGCATGGCGCGGACAAGCACCTATATGACCCACCCGATTTTCCACATGAACCGCTCCGAGGCCGAAATGACCCGCTATATGCGCCGTCTGGCCGACCGCGATCTGGCGCTTGACCGCGCCATGATCCCGCTGGGATCATGCACCATGAAGCTGAACGCGGCGGCGGAAATGTTGCCGGTGTCATGGTACGGCTTTGCCAATATGCACCCGTTTGCGCCTGACAATCAGGCCAAAGGCTATAAGCTGCTGATTGATGATCTGTCGGATAAGCTGTGTGAAATCACCGGCTACGATGCAATCTCGATGCAACCGAACTCGGGGGCGCAAGGTGAATTCGCTGGAATGATGGCGATTGCCGCCTATCAGCGGGCACGCGGCGAGGGGCATCGTAACATCTGTCTGATCCCGCGCTCGGCGCATGGCACCAACCCGGCTTCCGCGCATATGGCCAACTACAAGGTTGTGGTGATTAAAACGGCGGAAAACGGGGACATCGACATTGATGATTTCCGCGCCAAGGCAGAACTGCATTCCGACAATCTGGCGGCCTGCATGATCACTTACCCTTCCACGCACGGTGTGTTTGAAGAAGGCGTGCGCGAGGTCTGCCAAATCGTGCATGACCACGGCGGACAGGTCTATATGGACGGGGCCAACATGAACGCGATGGTCGGTCTGTCCCGGCCCGGTGACATTGGCAGTGATGTCAGCCACCTGAACCTGCATAAGACCTTTAGCATTCCCCATGGCGGCGGTGGCCCGGGTATGGGGCCGATTGGTGTTAAGGAACATCTTATCAAGCATCTGCCGGGGCATTTTCACACCGATGACAACGAAGGCGCGGTTTCTGCGGCACCCTATGGCAGCCCCAGTATCTTGCCGGTTTCATGGGCCTATTGCTTGATGATGGGCGGCGAAGGCATGGCGCAGGCGACCAGAACCGCAATTCTGAATGCCAACTATATCGCCAAACGTCTGGAAGGGGCTTACGAAGTGTTGTATCGCGGCGCGAAAGGTCGGGTTGCACACGAATGTATCATTGATACGCGTCCGTTGGAGGACAGTTGCGGGGTCACCGTGAACGATATTGCCAAGCGGCTGGTCGATTGCGGCTTTCACGCCCCGACGATGTCTTTCCCCGTGCCCGGCACCTTGATGGTGGAGCCAACCGAGTCGGAACCCAAGGCCGAGCTGGATCGTTTCTGCGATGCCATGCTGGCCATTCGTGCCGAAGCGCAAGACATCGAGGACGGCAAGTTGCCACGGGACAACAATCCCTTGTGCAACGCCCCCCACACCATGAGCGATCTGGTAGGGGACTGGGACCGGCCCTACAGCCGTGAACAAGGGTGTTTTCCTCCCGGTTCATTCAAGGTCGATAAATACTGGGCTCCGGTGAACCGTGTCGATGATGCTTACGGGGATCGTCACCTGATTTGTTCGTGCCCTCCGATGGAGAACTATGAGGATTAGGGGTAATGATCGGCAATCCCGCGAGGGCGGGGTTGCCTTTGTTGGGGAAGGGGGGGCGTGGCCTTACTTCCCGCTTTATAATGTGTTTTACCAGTGTCGCAGACGATGGTTTTGCTATGGTCTTCATGGAAACCCTGAACTACGTTTTTGCGAAAAATATTTGAATGAGCCATGTTATGAAGCACGAACCGATTACACTGGGCGATAAGCTTGCGCCGGTCCAGCTAAAGAAACCGTATTGCACTGAGCCGCGTTTCAATTTCGGCGAATGGTTGCTAAACACAATATTTATAGTGCTGAATTTCTTCTTGCTGACGGCAATTTCCGCTCTGCCCTTGTGGTGGTTTTTGATACGTCCCGATGTGGACGGGAATATCATACTTTTCCTTTCGGTAGCGCTGATTGCACTGTGGTTGCTTGTCTATCGCCGGCGTCGCATCACCAAGCCCCGTAAAAATGCAATAGGCTTAGAAACATATTACTTGCGGGCCCAAGACGGTCACTTGCTGGCCAATGATCGTCAGGGGTTTATGCGTGATCTGCGACTGGATGCAAAAACGGTCATTTTTGATGGCAGCAATATTTACCATTTTGGGCACGACAATGGATTGGATGCGCAACCGCTTGGCCTGATCGCACACCAAATGCGGGCCGAAGGGTATCGTATTGTTTGTTTCTTTGATGCCAATATTTTTTATACACTCAACAAACACGGGGCATTCCCCAGTGATCAGCACCATTCAGTGGCGTTGCTTGAAGATATTTTCGGGTTGAGGGCCGATGAGATTTATGTTGTGCCCAGCGGGGTTCAGGCGGATAAATACATTCTGGACAGCCTGAAGTACCTGCCCATATCATTTGCTGTGACCAACGATAAATACCGCGATTATGCCAAAAAATACCCAACGGTGATGAAGGGCAATCAATGGCGCAAAGGTGTGGTGATTTCAAAGAACGAGATCAAGGTGCTGCAACATCGGCTTCAAAACCCAATTCGATTGAATTAGACAGGCAACTGTATTCTTCAGGCTATTTCCCGTCATGGGGTGCCCTGGCCGGGACATCATATTTGGAACGGCCAGAAGCCTACGGTGCGTACAAAGCACACCCCCGCATTCCGCCCACATCAGGGCTGGAAACGCGGCGCGGCTTTGCTTATAAGACCCCTTGTAAGCAACTTTAGGCAGACCCCATGCGCAGAGCGAAAATTGCCCGTGATACAGCGGAAACCAGGATCAGTGTCGAGATCAATCTTGATGGTACAGGCGTTTATGACAATAAAACCGGTGTCGGGTTTTTCGACCATATGCTGGACCAGTTGTCGCGCCACGCCCTGATTGACATGAAAGTGCGCGCTAAGGGTGATTTGCACATTGATGACCACCACACGGTGGAAGATGTGGGCATCGCGCTGGGCAAAGCCCTGACCAAAGCGGTTGGCGACAAGAAAGGCATCAACCGTTACGGGGCGTGTCTGTTGCCGATGGATGATGCGCTGGTACGCTGTGCTCTGGATATTTCCGGGCGGCCCTATCTGGTCTGGAAAGTCGAGATGCCGACCGCGAAAATCGGCACGTTTGACACCGAGCTGGTACGCGAATTTTTCACCGCCTTTGCGATGCAGGGCGGGTTGACCCTGCATGTCGAGGCTTTGGACGGGTTCAACAGCCACCATATTGCCGAAGCCGTGTTCAAAGCGGTGGCGCGGGCCTTGCGAGTGGCGTTGGAAACCGACCCGCGCAAGGCGGATGCAATTCCGTCGACCAAAGGCACCCTGTCCGAATGACCACCGTTATTGTCGATTATAACTCGGGTAATTTGCGCTCTGCCGAGAAAAGCTTTCAGCGCATGGCGCAGGATCTGGATGCGGGCGTGGTGGTTGTCTCGTCTGATCCCGATGTGGTGCGCCGCGCTGACCGCGTGGTTTTGCCCGGTGTTGGTGCCTTTGCCGATTGTCGCCGTGAACTGGGGGCCATAGACGGACTGTTCGGGGCCTGCGAGGAACATGTGCAATCCGGCAAGCCTTTTATGGGTATTTGTGTCGGTATGCAGATGATGGCCACATGGGGCCGCGAGCATGGCAGCCATAAAGGCTTTGACTGGATCAAGGGCGAGGTGGTTAAACTATCGCCCGATGACGCGGCCTTGAAAATCCCGCATATGGGTTGGAATGCGCTGGACAATATCGCGAAGCATCCGGTGTTTGACGGCATTGCCGCTGGCGATCATGTGTATTTCGTGCATAGCTTCCACATGCTGCCTGAAAGTCAGGATGATCTGCTGGCAACTGTGGAATATGGCGGCGCAATTACTGCCGCTGTGGGGCATGACAATATTGTCGGCACCCAGTTTCACCCGGAAAAAAGCCAATCAACCGGCTTGCGGCTGATTGGCAATTTTTTGCAGTGGAAGCCGTAGCTTAATTAACGCGTGTCCATGTACCGCCATCGCGGCAGAAAAACAGGATGCACCCTTGTACTGACAATTTATTGCCATTTAGCTGCATTTTTGATTTGTAGGTTTTATCGCGGTCAGGCGACCAGATTTGCCCCCCGCCATAAGCACCGTCGCCTTCGTTGGTCATGTCCCAAATGATGTTTTTACCAATGTTATCCTGAATCCCCTGGCTGCCATCGGAATTGAACGATTTGATCAATTTCCCGCAAATCTTGGAACCGCATTGATCGACCAGAATATGTCCGTAATTGCCGTTGTCATCTTTGCTGGTCTGCCATGTGCCAAAAACGGCATCGCCGGCAAAGGCCGGTGTCGATAGCAGAACGGCGGCGGCGATTAAAAATAGCTTCTTCATGAATAATCCTCCTGTATTCGTGGATACAATGCAAAATTACACCTTGTGGCGTCAAGGGGAACGTTGGGTTACATCTGAGCTTTGCAAACTCTTGCCGATGGGGTATCGGTGGGCAAATTTACCAGATACGGACAAAAAAATATGATCCTTTATCCTGCGATTGATTTGAAAGACGGGGCATGTGTACGGCTTTACAAAGGCGAGATGTCGCAAGCCACGGTGTTCAATAATAACCCTGCAGCGCAGGCGCGGGCCTTCGTCGATGCGGGCTGCGACTGGTTGCATCTGGTTGATCTTAATGGCGCGTTTGCAGGCGCGCCGGTAAACGCTGCCCCTGTTGAGGCTATTCTCAAGGCGGTCGATGTGCCGGCACAACTGGGCGGCGGCATCCGCGATTTGGCGACCATCGAAAGCTGGCTTGAAAAGGGATTGCAACGGGTTATTCTGGGCACGATCGCGGTGGAAAACCCCGATCTGGTACGCGAGGCCGCGCGTAAGTTCGAGGGCCATGTGGCTGTGGGCATTGACGCGCGAAACGGCATGGTTGCCACGCGCGGCTGGGCCGAGGAAACGGATGTGAACGTTACCGATCTGGC
Organism: Rhodobacterales bacterium; assembly: GCA_045046705.1. Taxonomy (GTDB): domain Bacteria; phylum Pseudomonadota; class Alphaproteobacteria; order Rhodobacterales; family Rhodobacteraceae; genus Amylibacter. Next base: position 10,581 of record JASFZB010000057.1, read on the forward strand.
GCGGCGTTTTGAAGATGCGGGCGTGGCCGCGATCATCTACACCGACATCAACCGCGACGGCGCGATGCAAGGCCCGAATGTAGAGGCCACGGCGGCTTTGGCCCATGCGGTCAGCATACCCGTGATTGCGTCGGGCGGAGTGTCTTCTATGGACGATCTGCGGGCATTGAAAAACTGTGGCGCATCGCTTGACGGGGCCATTTCGGGGCGCGCGCTTTATGACGGCATGATCAATGTGCCTGAAGCTGCGGCGCTTTTGAAAGGCTAGAATATGCTTAAAACCCGAATAATCCCCTGCCTGGATGTCAAAGACGGCCGTGTGGTCAAAGGTGTCAACTTTGTTGATCTGATCGACGCGGGCGACCCTGTCGAAAGTGCCAAGGCTTACGATGCGGCGGGGGCGGACGAGCTGTGTTTTCTCGATATTGCCGCCACCATTGAAAACCGCGGCACCATGTTTGATGTGGCACGCCGCACGGCGGAACAGTGCTTTATGCCGCTGACCATCGGCGGCGGGGTGCGGGGGCCGGATGATGTGCGCAACCTGTTGCTGGCGGGGGCCGACAAGGTCAGTTTCAACTCGGCGGCAGTGGCAAACCCTGATGTGGTGGCCGACAGTGCCAACCGCTTTGGCAGCCAGTGCATTGTGGTGGCGATTGATGCGAAAACTGTCAGCCCCGGCAAATGGGAAATATTCACCCACGGCGGGCGGCAGCCGACGGGGATAGATGCAGTGGAATTTGCGCGGCTTATGGAAAGCAAGGGGGCGGGGGAAATTCTGCTGACCAGCATGGACCGTGACGGCACCAAATCCGGTTACAATCTGCCCTTGACCCGCGCCATTGCCGATGCGGTGCATATCCCCGTTATTGCGTCCGGCGGGGTTGGCACGCTGGATCATCTGGTGGCCGGTGTGAAGCAAGGTCACGCCTCGGCGGTTTTGGCCGCTTCGATCTTTCATTTCGGCGAATATACCCTTAAAGAGGCCAAAGAATATATGGCCGCCAACGGCGTGCCTGTCAGATTGTAAGAAAGAATACCCATGGCCAATGTCCTGACCCGCCTTGCGCGTACTATTGAAAGCCGCAAAGGGGCTGACGAGAAAAAATCCTATGCGGCCAAGCTGTTCAAGCGCGGGCCCGAAAAATGTGCCGAAAAGTTTGGCGAAGAAGCGGTCGAGGCGATTATCGCTGCCGCCAAAGGTGACAAGAAAAACCTGAAGGAAGAAGCCGCAGACGTGATTTTCCATCTGTTTGTGATGCTGTCTTCGCGCGGTGTAACACTGGAAGATGTCATGGAAGAACTTGAACGCCGCGAAGGTACATCCGGCATTGTGGAAAAACAGAACCGTAAGAAATAAACAACGCGCTACCAGTTGGTTTGCGACTTTCAAACCTTTAAGCTGCTTGACCCCCCCCCCGCGAAGTCACCACATTCTTACTTGCGGGTTTGCACGAAAACGTCGAAAAATTCGGCTTTTTCATGGGGGGGTGAAAAACGCACCTTCCGCGACCAGCCCCCGGTTAATATCAAGGCCACCGAACTGGTGGGTAAACTGTATGATGCGCTAAAAGACTACAACTACACTGGCTACCAACCGGAAGTGTTCCTGACCCGTATCGTGTTTTGCCTGTTTGCCGATGACACCGGTATTTTTGAGCCGCGCGACATATTTCTGGACTTCCTTGAAACCCGTACCAAACCCGATGGTTCCGATATTGGCCCGCTGATCGCACATTTTTTTCAGACCCTGAACATGCCTGAAAGCCAGCGTCAGGATAATCTGGAAGAAGACCTTGCCGCAAACCTGTTCGGAAAAGCAGGCCTCCCTTTCACATCGGGGGTTGGCCGGTTTGGCTTAAATCTTAACGCACCACCAGAACCGGACATTCCGACAGCATTCCGACCCGCATCGAAACCCCGCCGCGCAATGTGGCCTCGATATTGCCCAAACCGCGAGAGCCGATAACGATCATATCCGCATTGCGCCGTTTGGCCTGCGAAACAATGGTGCGCGCAACCGGGCCGTGGACGACCTCAGCCTCAATATCCGTGACCCCCTTCTTGGCGGCGCGTTCCTTGGCTTCATCCACGATGTCATTGGAAACCTGCATTAAAATAGCATCGTCGCCGCCTTTGATATGTTCGATTCTAGCGTAGTTTTCCATGCCCTTGGGTAGTTCAAGGGTTTTGAAGACGTAAAGCACACTTAATCGGGCATTCATCGCCGCGGCAATGGACGCCGCATAGTCGACGGCTTTCTTGGAATGTTCTGAACCGTCTACGGCTACGAGTATTTTTTTGATCATCTGATAAAGACCTTTCTATTCTATGGTGTTGACCGCTATGATAAGGGGTGCAATGTGCACCATGCGTTGATTTACATCAAGTTTTATTACCCAAGCCAATTTTAAGTGCCAAGTTTACCAATGTCAGGACTGGTAATAAAACCACGCATCCTGCCTATCCCGCCTTTTTTACTAGCCAACCCCCCTTATCTGGTCTATGGGCGCGTAAAACACCCTACACCCCCGGAAAAGGCACGTATTATGGATTTACGAAATATTGCTATTATTGCCCACGTTGACCACGGCAAAACCACGCTGGTGGACGAGCTTTTGAAGCAGTCCGGAATTTACCGCGAAAATGAGGTCACAACCGAACGGGCGATGGATAGTAATGATCTGGAACGCGAACGCGGCATCACGATCTTTGCCAAACCCACATCGGTGGTTTGGAAGGGTGTGCGCATCAATATCGTCGACACCCCCGGTCACGCCGATTTCGGCGGCGAGGTGGAACGTATCCTGTCTATGGTCGACGGTGTGGTGCTATTGGTGGATGCCGCCGAAGGGCCAATGCCGCAAACCAAGTTTGTGACCGCAAAAGCCCTGGCCCTGGGCTTGCGTCCGATTGTGGTTGTGAACAAAGTCGACAAAGCCGACGGCGAGCCGGATCAGGTACTGGATGCCTGTTTTGATCTGTTCGCCAATCTGGACGCCACCGACGAGCAACTTGATTTCCCGAATATGTATGCCTCGGGTCGTGCTGGCTGGGCCGATATGGAACTGGACGGTCCACGCAAAAATCTGGATGCTTTGTTTGATCTTATTATCGAACATGTGCCTGCCCCCGCACAAATTGCCAACCGTGACAAACCGTTCACCATGCTGGCCACAACATTGGGCGGTGATCCGTATCTGGGCCGTTTGCTGACCGGTCGTGTGGAAACCGGAACATTGAAAACCGGACAAACCATAAAGGCCATGAGCCGCGACGGCAGCTTGATTGAAAACTTCCGTGTCACCAAGGTTTTGGCGTTTCGCGGCTTGGATCAAACCGCAATTGATCTGGCTGAAGCGGGGGATATTGTTTCGATTGCGGGCATGTCGAAAGCGACCGTGGCCGACACATTGGCCGAGACGTCCGTCACCGAAGCAATCCCGGCGCAACCGATTGACCCGCCAACCATCACAGTGACATTCGGCATCAATACCAGCCCCATGGCAGGCCGAGACGGCAAGAAAGTGCAATCGCGGGTTATTCGCGACCGCTTGATGAAAGAAGCCGAGTCCAACGTGGCGATCAAGGTCAGCGACACGCCCGGCGGCGAAGCTTTTGAAGTCGCGGGGCGCGGCGAATTGCAAATGGGCGTTTTGATCGAGAACATGCGCCGCGAGGGCTTTGAGCTGTCTATTTCACGGCCTCAAGTGCTGTTTCAGGAACGTGATGGCCAGAAATACGAACCTATTGAAGAAGTCACGATTGACGTGGATGACGAATATTCCGGCGTGGTGATCGAAAAAATCACCGGGACACGGCGCGGTGAGATGACCGAGATGAAACCCGCAGGGGCTGGCAAAACCCGGATTATCGCCCTTGTGCCGGCACGCGGGCTGATCGGCTATCATGGCGAGTTTCTGACCGATACGCGTGGCACCGGTGTGCTAAACCGCGTGTTCCACGACTGGGCCCCTTACAAAGGGCCGATCCCCGGTCGCCGGTCAGGTGTGTTGATCTCGATGGAAACCGGTACGTCCGTGTCTTATGCGATTTTCAATCTGGAAGATCGCGGCAAGTTCTTTATCGGCGCACAGGAAGATGTTTATACGGGCATGATCATTGGCCAGCATAACCGTGAAAATGATCTGGAAGTGAATCCTTTGAAGGGCAAGAAACTGACCAACGTGCGGGCCTCGGGCACCGACGAAGCGGTGCGCCTGACCACGCCGGTCAAACTGTCGCTGGAAGAAGCAATTGCCTATATCGACACGGATGAATTGGTAGAAGTGACGCCGAATTCCATACGGATGCGCAAACGTTATCTAGACAGCAATGAACGCAAACGCATGTCCAAGGTTGCCAACTAAAACTCAGCCATTACCGATACCTGTTAAAGCCAGCTCTTCAAGATCGTAAGGGCTGGCTTTTTTGTACACAGAACCTGCTGGTTCAGGTTGATTCTTTTTGTAAAGGAATCGTAATAATAACTTTGCAAAATGCAAAAGGTAACCGTATGGTGTCTTTGCATTATGCAAATACTAAAATTTTCGAAAACTAACTATCGGGTAGGTTGTCGCCTTAAAATTGTTGTGTACATATTGGATAAAGCACTTTTAATATAAATAAAAGATATTAAAAACAGAAAGATAGCCGATTAACGTTATGGGAAATTAGATTCAATTGTAAGCAGTGAATGTAATCTTCCTCAAGACTTGCTATATTACCCATAGTAGTAATCATATTACCCATAGTAGTAATCAGGGATTTATAGAAATGGCACATCCGGTAGATGAGTATGTAGGTAAACGTGTAAGGCAGCGGCGTTGGATGGTTGGCTACAGCCAACAGCAACTCGGCGAGGCTGTGGGTATCAAATTTCAGCAAATTCAGAAATATGAAACCGGAATGAACCGGATCAGTGCCTCAAGGCTTTGGGATATTGCGGATGCGCTGGGCGTGCCTGTTACATTTTTCTTTGAAGGCTATGACGGGATAACGCTTGAAGTGGATGCAACTAAGGTAAAAGCAGCAGGGCAGGGCGATTTGCTGGCCGATAAAGAAGCGCTCGAGCTGGTGCGCTCCTATTATGCCATCCCTGAAAACCAGCGCAGAAAATTATTTGATCTGGCGCGTGTTCTAAGTAGTGCGGCCTAAGATCAAGACGAATACCCTCCAGTATATTTGGCGGTTTATGTGTAACGAGTAAATAAGTATCAAGGTCAATGTTGACCTTAACCGCACAATATGAAACCCCTTTCAGAACTGCTTCTGATTGGGGTTTTCTTTGTCCGGATTTTCAAACAGTCAAATCGCCGAATTGTGGGATGTGGCCGATGCTTTGGCCGATGCCGCAAGACCGATTGCGCTTCGCTATTTTCGCGCCCCCGATCAGGCCTTGGAAAACAAGCTGGATGCGGGGTTTGATCCGGTCACCATTGCCGACAAATCCATTGAACTTGAGATGCGCAAAATTCTGACTGAGCGCCGCCCTGATGACGGGATTTTGGGCGAAGAATTTGCAGATATTGCGGGAACCTCTGGCTTGACCTGGGTGCTTGACCCCATCGACGGCACTCGGGCCTATATCAGCGGCACACCCACCTGGGGGGTTTTGATAGGGCTGGATGCGGGCAATGGGCCGGTTTTAGGCATTGTCGATCAACCTTTTACCGGCGAGCGGTTTTCGGGCGGGTTTGGCAAGGCACGTTGGGCGCGTGGGCAAGACAGCTGCGCGATCAAGGTGCGCAACTGCGCAAGCCTGTCCGATGCGGTGCTGTTCTCGACCTTTCCCGAAGTCGGCACGGCGGATGAAAGGTCGGCCTTCGAGCGGGTATCGGCGCAGGCCAAACTAACGCGCTTTGGTGCCGATTGTTACGCTTACGCGCTTCTGGCGGCAGGTCACATTGATCTGGTAATCGAGGCCGGTCTGAACGCCTATGACATTCAAGGCCCCATGGCGGTGGTTGAAAACGCCGGCGGGATTGTCAGCAACTGGCAAGGCGGGCCTGCGCATCGGGGTGGGCAGGTGATTGCGGCGGGGGATGCGACCGTGCATGCACAGGCTTTGGCCCTGTTACAGGCCTAGAAACCGGTTGGTTTCATCCCAGAACCGCTTCACCACAGGGGGGGTTTCCATCAGCAACTCATGCTGCGAGCCTTCCACCGCGATCAAGGTGCCATTCTGCCAACGGCCCATAAGCTGTTTGATCGCCGGGGGGGAAACGATGGCTTCCTGACTGCCCAAAAAACACAGACAGTCGTGTTCGGGCGGTGCCATGCGGCGCAGCTCGGCGCATTCCACAAGGGCCTGGTGCAGCCAGCCTATGCTGGGGCCGCCAATGCCCAGTTCGGGGTGCGCATTCATCTGGTCTATCAGCCACTGATAGGTTTCTTTATTGTTGGTCAGGGTATTGTCGTTAAAGGCCGTGACCTGAACATAGTTCTTTGAATTGGTATTGGGGGCATATTTCGTTGCCAAACCGATAAAAGGCCCGATATTCGAGATAATAAAGGCGGGGATCCGCAGAAGGGGCGGGATATAAATACCCCACATCGGGGCTGAAAAAATTGCCTTTTCCACCTCCAAACCATTGTGCAGCGCACGCAGCGCAATGGTGCCGCCCATGGAATGGGAAATCAGGCTATGCGCCTTTGGCAGGCCCGCATCGCGGATCACGCCGAGCATGGCATCAATGTCCAACTGGTAGTCCAGAAAATGTGTGACGTGGCCCAATTGGTGGTCCGGGGTCAAACGGTCGGATAATCCTTGACCGCGCCAGTCGATCACCGCCGCAGAATAGCCGCGATCAAGGATGGATTGCACTGCGCGTCCGTATTTTTCAATATATTCGGTGCGGCCCGGTAAAATCAGAACCGTCCCCTTGCTGCCTGATTTCCATGTCGCGACACGGATGCGCACCCCGTCCGAACAGGTTGCCCAATGGGCCTGTCCGCCTTCGGGGGCGTCTGCAATGTCGGTAAAAAGTGGTGCGTCGGTCATATCAGGATAAAACGGCCCCTAGTTTCATTGCCGCACTCATGTCGCCGTCCACCGTCAAACCGCCGGTCATAAAGGCCGATGTCGGGTTGACGTCGCCGGTCAACATGCCTTGAAAGGTTTCGGCATCCGCTGACAGGGTGCAGTCGGCATCGTCATCCCCGGCGCGCGCACCATTTTCGTCGATGATAATGCAGCCTTCATCGGCAATATCGACCTTGATCGAGCCGTCAAAGCCTTCGCCGCCCAGTTTTTCGTTCAGTGCATCCACTGCTTTTGCTATTACATCACTCATTTGTTGTCCTTCGCCCATAAAACTGTTCGCAATTTGATGTATATGCGATACTTTGGTTTACATGAAGGTAAACTTGCAAAATTTAAAGACCTTGATGCGCCTTGTGCTTTGTTCCGTGGCGTTAATTTTTATATTTAGTGAAAATAATCACGCTTTTGCGCAATCCGCGACGCTTGATAAGCTGTTTGTCGAGTTGCAAGACCCGAATAACCCTGACTGGAAAACCACCGAGGCGGAAATCTGGCGTGAATGGGAAAAATCTGGCTCGCCTGCGATGGATTATCTGTTGCAGCGTGGTATTCGCGCAATGAATGCCGGGGCTTTGCGCACCGCGGTCGAACAGTTCTCGGTTATTATCGACCACGCCCCCGATTTTGCCGAAGCCTGGAATAAACGCGCTACCGTGTTCTATATGATGGGCGAATATGGCCTGTCTTTGTCCGACATTCGCCAAACGCTTTTGCTGAACCCGCGACACTTCGGGGCGATGGCGGGTTTGGGGACTATTCTAGAGCAGATAGATCGGCCAAAAGACGCGTTAGAAGTTTATCAGCGTTCTTTTAAGGTGCATCCGCATCAGGTTGGTATTAAAGACTCGATTGAAAGATTAAAGGCCAAGGTTAAAGGCACTGCAATTTAGGATAGATGACAATGCCCCTCAGGTCGCGTATTTGTGCGGTGCTTGGCCCGACCAACACCGGCAAAACCCACTATGCCATTGAACGGATGCTGGCCTATCGTAGCGGCGTGATCGGCTTGCCGTTGCGCCTGTTGGCGCGCGAGGTTTACGACCGCATTGTCGCCAAGCGTGGCCCCTCGGCGGTGGCGCTTTTGACCGGTGAGGAACGGATCGTGCCGCCGCGTGCGGCCTATTGGGTTTGCACCGTGGAGGCAATGCCGCTGGGCTTGGGCGCGGAATTTGTTGCCATTGACGAGATACAGCTTTGCGCCGATCCCGAACGCGGCCATGTGTTCACCAACCGTTTGTTGCACCTGCGCGGCCTGTCGGAAACCCTGTTTCTAGGCTCGGACGCGATGTGGGGGGTGATCGCAAAACTGGTGCCTGACGCGGATTTTATGCGCCGTGAGCGGTTTTCGAATTTGAGCTATTCAGGCAGTAAGAAAATTTCCCGCATGCCCGCACGCTCTGCCATTGTCGGCTTCTCGGTCGATAACGTTTATTCCATTGCGGAACTTTTGCGCCGTCAAAAGGGCGGGGCGGCGGTGGTAATGGGGGCCTTGTCGCCGCGGGCGCGTAACGCACAGGTGGAGATGTATCAAAACGGTGATGTCGACTATCTGGTGGCAACTGATGCCATCGGTATGGGGTTGAACCTGGACATTGACCATGTGGCATTTTCCGGCACTTCAAAGTTCGACGGGCACAAAATGCGCCGCCTGATGCCCAATGAACTGGCCCAAATTGCCGGGCGGGCAGGGCGCTACCTTAGCCCCGGCACATTCGGGGTAACCGGCGAGGCGCGGCCTTTGGAGGATGACGTCGTCGACGCCATAGAAGCGCACCGGTTTACCCCGATCAAAAAGCTGCAATGGCGCAATGCGCGGCTGGAATTTGGCAGCATTGCGACTTTGTTGCGCTCTCTGGAAACGCCAAGCGACGATCCGCTTTTGATGAAAGCCCGCGAAGCCCAAGATCATCTGACCTTGCGTAGCCTGTCGGACTTGCCCGAGATCAAAGACCGGGTGTGCAATCCGCGTGATGTCAAACTGTTATGGGAAGCCTGCCAATTGCCCGACTTCAGGCAGGTGTCCCACGCCGAACATGTGTCCATCGTCGGGGCCATATTCGAACATCTGGCGGGCGCAGGCGAAATCCCGACCGCGTGGTTTGCCGAGCGTGTGCAGCGCATCGACAAAACCACAGGCGACATAGATGCATTGTCCAAAAGACTGGCCTATATCCGCACATGGACCTATGTCACGCAAAGAAAAGGCTGGTTAAGGGACGAAAACTATTGGCGAGACGAAACCCGTGCAGTAGAAGATCGCCTATCAGATGCGCTTCACAGCGCGTTAACCAAACGATTTGTCGACCGGCGCACCTCGATTTTGATGCGGCGATTGAAACAAAAGGAGGCCCTGGTGGCTGAAGTAAACAAAGACGGTGAAGTCACCATAGAAGGTGAATTCGTAGGCAAGCTGGACGCGTTCCAGTTCCAGTTGGATAAAACCGCCGATGCGGATCAGGCCAAAACCCTGAAAGCGGCAGCCTATCAGGCGTTGCAGCCCGAGTTCAGCCTGCGTTCCGACCGGTTCTATAACGCGCCTGACACCGAGTTCGATTTTACCGAACAGGGCGGGTTGATGTGGGGCGAGCACGCTATTGGCAAGCTGGTCAAGGGCGACGACATCATGTCGCCCAAAATCAAGGTGTTTGTCGACGATGAAGCAGGCGAGGTCGTGGCCGATAAAGTCCGCAAACGTCTGGGCCATTTCATCGACCGCAAAATTACCGCCGCTTTCGAGCATCTGATTGCGATGAAAAACGATGAAACCTTGCCCGGCCTTGCCAAAGGCGTGGCGTTTCGTCTGGCCGAAAGTCTGGGCGTCATTCCGCGCTCCGCGATTGCGCAGGACATCAAGGCACTGGATCAGGAACAGCGCGGCACTTTGCGCAAACACGGCATTCGCTTTGGTCAATATACTATCTTCCACCACCTGATGCTGAAACCCGCGCCCACAAGGTTGCGGCTGGTGCTGTGGTCTTTGTTTGAAGAACTGGATGAATTTCCCGAAGCCCCCCCCGCAGGATTGGTCACGGTGCCTGCGGTTGTGGATGCACCAAAGGGCTATTACCCGCGTGCAGGCTACCGCCTTGCGGGCGAGCGCGCCATTCGCATTGATATGCTGGAACGTCTGGCCGATATGATCCGCGCGTTTGATGTGAAAGCGGGCTTTGAAGCCAACCCGGACATGCTGTCGATCACCGGCATGACACTGGAACAGTTCGCCGACCTGATGCAAGGTCTGGGCTATGCGGCGGAAAAAGGCGAGCGCGACAAGGTGAAACATGTGGCTGCGGTAAAATCCGAGGTCGAGACAAAACCCGAGGCTACCCCCCCCGGGGCAGAGGCTGCTCCGGCCCCGGAGGCAGAGGCCGCCCCCGAAGCTGTCGAAGACGAAGACACCAAAGAGGTGTTCTACACTTTCAAATGGGTGCCCAAAGCGCGCCCCGCAACACGGCCACAAGCGCACCAAGGCAAACCGCATAAGCCCAAGGCCAAGTCGAAAGGCCCGCAACGCCATTCTGCCCCGCCGCCGCGCAAGGAAAAACCCATCGACCCCGACAATCCTTTTGCCGCTTTGATGGCTTTGAAAAACAAAATCTGAGGCCCCATGGCGGAAACACGGCGTATTGATAAATGGCTGTGGTATGCGCGGTTCTTCAAGTCGCGCAGCCTGTGCGCCAAGCAGGTGACCGAGGGAAAAATATGTGTCAACGATGTGAAAATCAGCAAGCCGGCGCACGGCGTTATGCCGGGCGATGTGTTGACGTTCACCAAAGCCGAACAAGACCGGGTGATCACGGTTCTGGATTTGGGCACCAGGCGCGGCGCGGCGCCTGAAGCGCAACTGCTTTATAAAGATACATCGCCGCCGCGCGCGAAAAAGGAATTTGTTCCCCCCAATCCGAAATATGAAGGAAAAGGGCGGCCAAATCACAAAGAACGGCGTCAGAGTGCCGCTTTTGATGCAAAGTACCTTGATTGATCGCAAATCGGCCCATATAGGAACCTGAAAGACCCCACTATAGATATCAGGATTTACTCCCATGACTTATATCGTCAACGACGCCTGCATCGCCTGCAAATACACCGACTGTGTTGAAGTCTGCCCGGTGGATTGCTTCTATGAGGGTGAAAACATGTTGGTCATCCACCCCGATGAATGCATTGATTGCGGTGTCTGTGAACCGGAATGCCCCGCCGACGCCATTCGGCCCGACACCGAGCCGGATATGGAAAAATGGGTCGAATTCAACCGCGAATATTCGGAAAAATGGCCGGTGATCATTACCAAGAAAGACCCGCTGCCCGAGGCCGAAGAACGCGACGGCGAAGAGGGCAAGTTGGCGAAATATTTCTCTCCCACACCGGGTGAAGGCGGTTAGGCCATACGATTCGCGCACCATTTTTCTATAGTCCGGGTGAAATAACGAAACGCCTTGTTTTGCGGGGGTTTCGCGACTTTCTTTGGGCACTGGGAAAGGGTCAGCTTTTGTGATATACTAGGCTTCAAACCAAACAGGACAATTATCAGTATATGGTACTGAAACTTTAAAAAAATTCCCGCAACATCAGATGGTTCAAACACAAGGCTTATTGTGTGGGGTATCTTTTGCGCTGGATACAATCAAAGGACAGCAAAATGGCGAAAGCTAAAAAAATCGCAGGTTTCAATCTAAACGAGTATGTCATTTATCCCTCTCACGGGGTCGGCAAAATTGTTGATGTTGAAATACAGGATATATTGGACACAAAACTGGAATTGTTTGTCATCTATTTTGAGAAAGACAAAATGACTCTGCGTGTGCCCACGGCCAAAGCCGATTCTGTTGGTTTGCGCCCCTTGTCCAGTCCTGAGCTTGTGGCCAAGGCGATGACCACACTGAAGGGCCGTGCGCGGGTAAAACGGGCGATGTGGTCACGTCGGGCGCAGGAATATGAAGCCAAGATCAATTCGGGCGATCTGATCTCTATTGCCGAAGTGGTGCGTGATTTGCACCGGAATGACGAACAGCGCGAACAATCCTATTCCGAACGCCAGCTATACGAAGCCGCCATTGAGCGTTTGTCGCGGGAAGTGGCCGTGGTCAACGGTGTGGAAGAGCTGTTGGCGCAAGAGGAAATCAGCGAAGTTCTGTTGTCGCGCGTGGTTGTGGTAGTTTAAGCAAAGGCCGCTACGGCTGCCCCTAGGGCGGCCAATTCGGCCCATTGCTGCATCGCCCCCAATACGTCCCCGGTTTGTCCACCGATGCAGCGCATGGCAATCAGTCCCATGAGGCAGGCCGCTATAAGTGCCCAAACCAGCACAAATATGCCCGACCAACCGATAAAAACAAAGCAGATCACCAGTGTCAGGATGATCGCGATGATCAGGGATGTTTCGGGTGGTTTTCCGACCGAGGCCGATAGCCCTTTGTCGCGGGCGCGGGGCATGGCGAACATGGCCAGGGTCATCGGCAAACGGCTGGCGGCCCCAACGGCGATCAGGGCAGGGATCAGATGCGTGTCCATCAGGGTCTCAAGGCTTGTGTAACGCCCCAAAAGAAACAGAATAAGCGCAATCGCCCCGAATGCCCCGATGCGGCTGTCTTTCATGATCTCCAGCCGTCGGTCTTTGTCCAGACCACCGCCAAAGCCGTCGGCACAATCGGCCAGACCGTCTTCGTGCATGCCGCCCGTTAGAATTGCCAGACTGCCAAGTGATGCAATCGCGGCGATACCGGCAGGGGCACCTAACCAGTATATAAGACTGCCGATGATACCCGCTATCAACCCCAATACGGCCCCAACCAAAGGATAGGCCCATGTGGCGCGTGCGGCGTTTTCAGACACTTCATCGACGGTAAGCGGTACCGGCAAACGGCTGAGAAGGCCAAATGCGGCGGGGATGTCGTAGAAGATTTTATCCTTGAAATCGGTCATGTCGGTCATTTCCTAGAAGCCTTCGCAATTGGTGTTTCCGTTACCAGAAAATGCAGCTAAACAGACCTGAATTCAAGAACCGATGGGAAAGAAAATGTCGAACGCGCCGTTCCACACATTGGCAGAGTTTCAAACCCTGCTGGAGAATCAACCACAGGCGGATCAAACCGCGTTTGAAGCGGCTTGTGCGCGCAATGGCCAACTTACCAAACCCCCCGGTGCTTTGGGCCGGTTAGAGGATTTGGCGTGTTGGTTTGCAAGCTGGCGCGGGCAGGCAGCCCCAACGGGGACGCGCGCACAAGTCGTTGTTTTTGCAGGAAATCACGGCGTAACGGCGCAAGGTATTTCGGCATTTCCAGCGGAAGTGACAGAACAAATGGTGCTGAATTTTCAACATGGCGGGGCGGCGATCAATCAGTTGTGCAAAACTTTTGGCGCCAATTTGGATGTGATCGCCCTTGATCTGGACAAGCCAACGGCTGATTTCACGCAAGGCCCTGCAATGTCCGAAGCCGAAATCATAACGGCCTTGCAAACCGGTTGGAATGCGGTGGACGGGTCGGCTGACCTGTTGGTCACCGGCGAAATGGGCATTGGCAATACCACATCGGCGGCGGCCATTGTATATGCGCTTTATGGCGGCAAGGCGGCTGATTGGGTCGGGCGCGGTACCGGTGTGGATGATGCGGGGCTGGCCCTGAAAGCCCGCGTTGTCGCGGCAGGTCTGGCCGCCAATCCATCGGCGGCAAAGAACGGTCTGGAAGCCCTGTGTCGTTTGGGCGGGCGCGAGCTGGCCGCAATGGCGGGCGCCATTGCATCAGCGCGCGCGAAATCCATTCCGGTGATCCTTGACGGTTTTATCTGTACGGCGGCGGCGGCCTGTCTGGAAACGGCGCAAAAGGGCGCACTGGATCACACGGTTGCGGGGCATGTGTCCGCTGAAGGGGCGCATGGTATGGTTTTGCAACAGATCGGCAAAGAGCCGCTTTTGTCTTTGGGGCTACGCTTGGGCGAAGGCTCTGGCGGGGCGTTGGCCATCGGAATTTTACAGGCCGCGGTGGCGTGTCATTCGGGCATGGCGACTTTTGCCGAAGCGGGCGTGTCGAACGCTTAGGGTCGGTTATTTATCTTGCCCGAGCATGTCTTTTGACCTAGGTTTCCTGTTAATGACAACCATTGCGGGAAATATCTGATATGGCAGTTTGCAAAACAATCCGGTTGGGGTTTTGGGGCACAATCGCATTGCTGTCCTATACCCATATGGCCGTTGCCTACAGTGGCGAAGAATTTGTTGTTTGCAATCTTGATCCTGCGGGTGATAATTTTCTTGCTTTGCGGACTTGCGGGGCAAGCAAATGCAAAATGACCCGAAAGCTTGGGCCGGATACGTTTTTACTGACGTTTAATCCCAAATCCGTAAATGGATGGCGACAAGTTATGGTGCTTAGCGGGCTTCAGGATGACAGTTATTCCGGGGTGTCGGGCTGGGTCTATGATGGCTATATTTGCAAAATCGAATACCGCTGGAAAGAGTAGCGCCTGTCTTTCGGGTATGCTGGACGCTCACGAGGTCAGGATTTCGCTGACTTTCAAGGCCCGCATTGAACTGCCTTCGACCTTTAGCTTGCCGGTCATAAAAGCCATAGCCGGATTTTGACTGCCGTCTAATATGGCCCGAAACACCGCTTCTGATGCAATCAGCGTGACATCGGCATCGCCGTCGCCTGCACATGCGCCGGTGTCGCCCAGCATCACGCTGCCTTCATCCGTGATCACCAGCTTGGCACTGCCTTGCAGGGTGTCTTTGACTTTGGGCGACAGGTTTTCAACGAATTGGGCAACGACAGGGTTCATATTCGGGGGGGCCTTTATTTCTGAATGTTTCGTCCCGTTTTATACGCCTGTTCAATCAAGGCAAAAGAAACGTTGCGGCATTCGCCCCGACAGGCGGGATTTCAACACTTTGCCCATGCGGGCGCTACTTGAACTTGTTTTTGGCCCGCTCGCGAATAAGATGAACTGCGTTCTGAAACCCGTATGCAACCAACAACCCAAGAAGTATCGCAGGTATATCTATGGTTTGTGCCAGGCTTGGCAGGCCGATCAGGACTTGCAATATCAGCCATAGAACAACCCCCATAAAGGCTGCTCCTGCCAGGGCCAGAATGGCATTTTGCCAGTTATTGCCTTCGGGCCACAGTTTTGCGGCAATCCATATCAGGCACATGCCGATCAGGAATGACAGGGCGATGGTTGGGTATGCGCTCATGGGGCTATCCGTTGGGTTGAAGTTGCTTTGTGTCCTAAAGCCCTTCTTTCTCCAATGCAAGCCCAGCCCTTTACGCGCCGTTGTCCGGTGCTAGATTGGGGCAAATTTTGAAGGAGTAGACAGATGAAATATGCCCATACGATGATCCGTGTGACGGATCTGGACGCCTCATTGGATTTTTGGTGCAACAAGATGGGGTTAATTGAAACCCACCGCAAAGACGTGCCTGAGGGCAAGTTTACGCTGGTGTTTCTGGCCGCCCCCAAAGATGAGGAAATCGCGCGTGAAACACGGGCACCGGAACTGGAGCTAACTTATAACTGGGACAGTGACGAAGTGCTGGAAACCGGACGGTCTTGGGGCCATTTGGCATATCATTACGACAATATCTATGATGCCTGCAACGATCTGATGACCAAAGGCGTGGTGATCAACCGACCGCCGCGCGACGGCCATATCGCTTTCGTGAAATCCCCCGAAAACATATCCGTCGAGCTGATCCAGAAAGGTGAGCCATTACAACCGGTCGAGCCTTGGGCGTCGATGGAAAATGTCGGCGACTGGTAAGCGCGGTTATTGCGCCGTCCAGCCACCGTCTATGGATATATTCGTCCCGGTTATGGCCTTGGCCGTGTCCGTGCATAGATAGGCGACGGTGGCGGCAACGTCGCCCACGTCAACAAACTTGCGGGTTGGTTGCGGGGCCAGCATGACATCGCGTTTGACCGCGTCCTCCGAGATACCGCGGGCTTTGGCGGTGGCGGGGATTTGGGCCTCTACCAGCGGCGTTAGCACATAGCCGGGCGAGACCGCATTGACCGTGATGCCGCTTTCGGCAGTTTCCAGTGCCACGGTTTTGGTCAGGCCGGCAATGCCGTGTTTGGCGGCAATATAGGCAGCCTTGTAGGGCGAGGCGACCAGTGAGTGGGCCGATGCGATGTTGATAATGCGGCCCCATCCACGGGCTTTCATGCCGGGCACTACCGCCTTGGTGGTGTGAAATGCCGATGTCAGGTTGATCGCGATGATCTGATCCCATTTGTCTGTCGGGAAGTCCTCGATCGGTGAAACAAACTGGATGCCTGCATTGTTGACCAGAATATCGACACGGCCCATTTCGGTCTCGGCGCGTTTGATCATGGCTTCGATTTCAGACGGTTTGGTCATGTCGGCGGCGGAATAGAGTGTGGTCTTGCCGGACAAGCCATCCAGCTCGACCATGAGCGCGTCAATTTCCGCGCGCTCGCCAAAGCCGTTCAGCATGATGCGTGCGCCGTCCTTGGCCAGTTTCAGCGCAATACCGCGGCCGATGCCGCTGGTGGATCCTGTGATGATGGCGTTACGGTTTCTAAGCATGGTATTTTCCTAACTGTGCATGCGGGTGTTTTCGGGATCGAACAGCACCTCTATGATGGGTTTGGCAGGGCGCATTTCGCCCAAAACCCCGATTTCAACTTCCAGACCGGATCTTATTTTACCCGTTGGAATAAAGCCATAGTCGACCGGCCACATTGGTAATCGGCGAGAGTTTTTTGATCTCGTCAGGTGTAACGATTTCAGTGTTCAACCCCATAAAGCGGTGTTTGGCGCGTTCGGCCAGCAGCATGTCCATGCGCTCGGGCGTGTCGGCCAAAGTGATGCCCCCGACATGGTGCAGCCCGCAAGACATGCCGGTAAGCTTTTCCAATTCCTTATATAACCGGATGGTGTAGCCTTGCAGGGCCGCCATATTTGTGTCGCCGTTGATCGTATGAAAGCCGCGTGTCATGTAGAGCCGGAGATCAATTCAGAGCGTTCCACCAGCATCACATCCGACCAACCCAGCTTTGTCAGGTGGTAAAGCCCCGAACAGCCGACCACGCCGCCGCCGACCACGAAGACTTTTGTCAAGGTTTTCATGGGCGCGTTCCTTTGGTGTTTCTTACTGCGCGGAAATGCTTCCCCGCTCACGGTACGGCGTGGTTTCGTATTGGGTACGGTAACATTTGGAAAAATGCGACGGGCTGGCAAAGCCGCAGGCCAAGGCCACGTTGATCACCGACATATCGGTTTGCATCAACAGGTTACGGGCTTTTTGCAGGCGCAGTTCCATGTAATAGCGTTTCGGCGAGCGATCCAGGTAGCGCCGGAACAGCCGTTCCAACTGGCGTGTCGACATGCCGACATCGGACGCAAGGGTCGCGGGCGAGATCGGCTCTTCGATGTTTTGTTCCATCATCTGGATGACTTTGGACAATTTGGGGTGGCGCACCCCGATGCGGGTTGGAATCGACAAGCGCGGCTCGTCATGTTCGGTGCGCATGGAGTTGTAGATCATCTGGTCGGCAACCCAGTTAGTCAGGTCTTGGCCGTGATCCTCGGCGATGATCTTCAGCATCAGGTCAACCGAAGCGGTGCCGCCAGCCGACGAAAAGCGGTTGCCGTCCACAGTGAATACGCTTTTAACCAACTGGATGTCGGGAAATTCCTCTTCGAAGCTATCGTAGTTTTCCCAGTGAATGGTGCATTTTTTGTCCTTTAACAGGCCAGCCAAGGCCAAGGTATAGGAGCCGGTGCAAAGCCCGCCGACTTTCAGCCCTTTACGGGATTCGCGCCTTAACCAGTTCAAAACCGGCTTTGTGGTGTTTTTCTTGATGTGCAGCCCGCCGCAGACAAAGATTGCATCGTTGCGGTTCAATTCGTCTAATGCGCTATCAACATTGATGCTGACCCCGCTGGAACAGGTGGCGGTTTCGCCGGTTTCGCTGACCAGTGTCCAGCTATAACAATTTCCCGAGTTATACCTGTTGGCCAGCCGTAAAGGCTCGATTGCGGTGGTGAAAGCAATCAGGGAAAACTGGTCCAGCAACAAAAAGACAAAATGTTTTTTGGGCGGGTCAGCAGAAGGGGCATTAGGTATAGGCATGGCATGTCCGAAACAAGGCGGCGAATCAGGAGCCGCGATAACTATTTAATCACGTTGACCAAAAACGCGTCGGGCATTCAAGTGTTTCCGTGATTTGCAGCTATAATTCTGACAGTTTCATGGGGTGCGGTGGTAAATGGCCGCTGGAAACCCGTTTTGTTTTGTTTTAAGGTTGGCCCTAAAAGTTTATACGGAGAACCCCCATGACAGCGGCTTGGAAAAAATCTGACTGGCGCGAAAAACAGCGTATTCAGATGCCTGAGTATCAGGATGCGGCAAAACTTGCTGAAGTAGAAGCGCGTCTCGGGCGGTATCCGCCGCTGGTTTTTGCCGGTGAAGCACGCTCTTTGCGGGCAAAACTGGGGGCTGCATCGCGCGGCGAGGCATTCCTGTTGCAAGGCGGCGATTGCGCGGAAAGTTTCAACGAGTTCAGTGCCGATCTGATTCGCGATACTTATAAAGTGATGCTGCAAATGGCAATTGTCCTGACCTACGGGGCCAAGGTGCCCGTGATCAAGATAGGCCGGGTTGCCGGACAGTTCGCCAAGCCGCGTTCGGCGGCGACGGAAACCATCGACGGTGTGGAATTGCCAAGCTACCGTGGTGACATCATCAACAAGCTGGAATTCACGCCTGAAGCGCGTATTCCGAACCCCGAAAACATGCTGCGGGCCTACACCCAGGCGGCGGCGTCCTTGAACCTGTTGCGGGCCTTCAGCCAGGGCGGCTATGCGGATATTCACCATGTCCACGAATGGAACCTTGGCTTTGCCAATTCAAAGGGGGCGTCTGATAAATACAAGCGTCTGGCCGACCGGATTTCCGACAGTCTGGACTTCATGAATGCGGCGGGGGTTAATTCCAACAGCGTCAATGCGTTGCGCACGGTGGATTTCTATACCAGCCACGAAGCTTTGTTGCTGGAATACGAAGAAGCACTTTGCCGCGTTGACAGCACATCGGGCCTGCCGATTGCGGGCTCGGGGCATTTGATCTGGATCGGGGATCGTACCCGTCAACCGGACGGCGCCCATGTGGCGTTCTGCAAAGGCGTGCAAAACCCGATCGGGATGAAATGTGGGCCGACCATTACCACGGATGATCTGTTGCGGTTGATCGATATTCTGAACCCGGAAAACGAGTCCGGTCGTCTGACCCTGATCGCGCGTTTCGGGGCGGGTAACGTTGGTGAGCATTTGCCGAAACTGATTAAAGCGGTAAAGGCCGAAGGGCGCAATGTTCTGTGGACTTGCGATCCGATGCACGGCAACACGATCAAATCGCCCACTGGCTACAAAACCCGACCCTTTGACAGCATTCTGCGCGAAGTCCGTGAGTTTTTCGCAATCCACCAGGCTGAAGGTACAGTGCCGGGCGGCGTGCATTTTGAAATGACCGGCAAGGATGTGACCGAATGTACCGGCGGCGTGCGTGCCGTCACAGATGAGGATCTGTCAAGCCGTTACCATACCGCGTGTGATCCGCGTCTTAATGCGTCGCAATCTCTGGAACTGGCATTTTTGGTCGCCGAAGAGCTGGAAAACCGCCTGCAGGCACAACGCAAAGCCGGATAGGATTATTTGACGATACGCAAATGGGGCGGCTTTCCTGAAGTCGCCTTTTTTGTGTCCGGCGAAAACGGTTTTTGGCCTTCCGCCAAACCTTTTACCAATGTGGGCCGGATCGGCTCTGCCGCAATAATGCGGGTTTTGGTCAGGGATTTCACCGCAAAATATGTCGGGAATTGCGGCAGCATTGGATTGACATTGATGCAGCCCAAAACGCGGCTGATGCTGTTGTCTTCATCGGCCATTGGCAACAAAACCATGCGGGCATCGGGGGAAAGCTGGAAATCCATAATTTCCGGGCTGGCCAATGACGCTTGCAGGGCTTCATTAAACCGGTTGCGTTCGGCTTGTGCAAACATTGCATAGGCCGGCATGCCGCGCATTTCCATACCCAGGCAATCGCAAAGCTTGCTGCCGACCAGACGAAAACGGATGTTGTCGGGGGCGGATGCTTCTAGAATGAAGGTATGGTTAAGCGAAAGAGGCAACCTGCTTGGGTCTATTTCCGACCGCTTCGGCACAAGACGGCCCGCCCTAAGACTTTCCCAATAGGTCAGGATTTCCTCTGTGATGTGGTCTTTCATAAATCGCCTGCTCAAAAACAGCGGGGTAACTTTCCCGTCAATTCCGGTTGTGTTTGACATTTTCAACCACTTATTTCAATAACTCGCTAAATTTTTGGTGAATTGTTGAGAAATGTGACAGGATTTGGTAACGATTTCTTAACATTCGCCGATGAGGTGTTTTTACATAAATTGTTCTCTAATGAGAGGTTAAATTTGCTAAATGGTTAATTCGATGACGGGGTTTGCCTCCCTTGGCGGTGAGTATCAAGGCATCAACTGGGTGTGGGAAATTCGCAGCGTCAACGGTCGGGGGCTGGATCTGCGCACCCGCCTGCCAGAGGGCTATGACTGGTTGGAAAAAGCGGTAAAGGCGGCCACGACCAAGGTTTGCGCGCGCGGCACAGTGAACATAGGATTGCGTATAAAACAAGGGGTTGAGGGCGGTGCGCCGGTGTTGAACCTGGCCAATCTGGATGCGGTAATCGGTGCGGTGCTGACGGCAGAGGAACGGGCGCAGGACAAAGGCCTGTCACTGGCTGTGACCCGCGCCGCCGACTTGTTAAGCGTGCGCGGCGTGATCGAAATGGCCGCACCCGAGGCCAGCGAAGATGCCGGGCTGCAAGCGGCGATTAAAGCTGATTTTGACCGGGTTTTGGCGGATTTCGCACAGGCCCGCGCAGCGGAAGGCGCCAGTTTATCCGCGATTCTGATACAACAGCTTGACCGGATTGAAAGCCTGACTGCGCAATCCGCGGGCCTTATCGCGGCGCGTGCCGACAAGGTTGCGGCTGGTTTTCGCGCCAATGTGACAAAAATCCTTGAGAATACCGAAACTGTGGATGAAGCGCGATTGGCCCAGGAATTGGCGATTCTGACGGTGAAATCCGATGTCACAGAAGAGCTTGACCGCCTTAGCGCACATATCAAGGCGGCGCGGGATTTGCTGGCGACCAATGGCCCCATCGGGCGTAAATTCGATTTTCTGACCCAGGAATTCAACCGTGAAGCCAACACTTTATGCGCGAAGTCAAATTATTCCGAGTTGACGCAAGTTGGATTAGAGTTAAAAACCGTGATCGACCAGATGCGTGAACAAGTACAGAATGTGGAATAGATATGCAGCCTAAAAACCGCCGTGGATTGCTGATTATCCTGTCGTCGCCGTCGGGGGCGGGAAAATCGACCCTGTCGCATATGTTGCTGGACTGGGATGAAAGTTTAAGCTTCTCGGTCTCGGCAACAACCCGCGATCCGCGCCCCGGCGAGGTTGACGGCAAGGACTATTTATTCAAGACGCGCACGGAATTTGAAACCATGGTCGGGGACGGCGACATGCTGGAACATGCGGAAGTTTTCGGCAATCTATACGGCTCGCCGCGTGCCCCTGTGGAAGCGGCAGTGTCACAAGGGTGTGACGTGATTTTCGATGTCGACTGGCAGGGGGGGCAGCAAATCGGGGCTTCGGCAATGAAACAGGACGTGGTGTCGATCTTCATCCTGCCGCCCTCGATTGCGGAACTGAAACGCCGGTTGATTAAGCGCGGACAGGACAGCGATATGGTCATTGCGGCGCGCATGGCCAAATCAAAAGGCGAGATCAGCCATTGGGCGGAATATGAATATCTGATCGTCAATGACGATCTGCAGCGCTCGTTCGAGACGCTGAAATGCATCCTGACCGCCGAGCGCACCAAGCGGGTGCGCCGCAACGATCTGATGGATCATGTCAGCCGCCTGAACGCGGAATTCGAGGAGATGTTATGACGCTTTACAGTTTGGACGGGGTTGCCCCGACACGGCCCGATGACGGTGATTTCTGGGTTGCCCCGACGGCGCAAGTGTTGGGAAAAGTGGTGCTGAAAAGCGGTGTCGGCATCTGGTTTGGTGCGGTTTTACGCGGTGACAATGACCCGATAACAATTGGCGAGGGGAGTAATATTCAGGATAACACGGTTATTCATACGGATATTGGGTATCCCGTAATCATTGGAAAAGATTGCACAATCGGTCATAGCGCGATTATTCACGGCTGCACGATAGGCAATAATTCCCTGATCGGGATGGGCGCAACGGTGCTAAACGGGGCTGTCATTGGCAACAACTGCCTGATCGGGGCAGGGGCGTTGGTGACCGAAGGCAAGGTGATCCCCGATGGCGCGTTGGTGGTGGGGGCACCGGCGAAAGTAATCCGCACGCTTGATGCGGACGCAATAGAAGGGCTGCGGCTATCGGCGGTGCATTACCGCAAAAATATGCGCCGCTTTCGGGATGGACTGAAGGCGGTTCAGGTCTGAATGCCAATGCGGATTTCGCCGTACGATTTGACCAGATCAAGCGTGTAGCCCCTGTGGGCCAGTTGTGCCTCGGCCAGTTTGAATTGTACCAAAGACGGGCCGTTTTGTGTCATCAGGTTGTTGTCTTGAAAATCCAGAAAACCATCGGTTTTCAAATTCTTGCCCGTAACAATTACGTCAAAGCCATGCCCCCCCTTGCAAACCGTGATAGCCCCGCCATAGGGGGCTATTTTTTCCGCACATAATATCAGCAGGAACAGGAGTTGCACATCAAGACGTGCCATCGGCGAGGCCATTGTCCAGCAAATTTTTGTGCGTGGGTCGGTGTAAGCGTTGGCCAGAATTTCGCTGATCTCTGTTGCGCTGATCAGGGCATTTGCGTCGGCACTGCCAAAGGCGATGCGCAAAAACCTGACTTTGGCATTGGCCGATTTCACACTTTCAGAGATCAATGCCATCTCGCGGCTATCAAAGCTGCCGCTCAACGCCAGTAGTTCAAGCCCATTGCTGATCGCGCCAATAGGGCTTATCAGGTCGTGGCAGATGCGTGCGCCGATAGTGGCGGCCAGATCGGTTTGGGTCTCGGGCATGTCGGGCACTTTCATGGATCAAAGGATAAGAGGATGAATGATTTCTTAACCCCTGGGGATTTAGTCCGCCACCCATTACAGCCCAAATGGGGGCTGGGGCAGGTGCAATCGGCAATTGGCGGCAAAATCACGGTGAACTTTGAGCATCGGGGAAAAGTGGTCATAGACGGCTCTCGGGTTGAACTGGTTCTAGTGATAGAGCAAAGCGGATAATGGTTAATTAGCGGTTAACAAGCTACGGTAAAATTGGTACAAAGTTGTAAAACGCGATACTATGGCCCATGGCTTACACGAAATTGAATGGTATAATGCACCCATGACAGCAGCCGCCACAAAATTTTCGACCAAACTGGCAGAAACCCGTGATGAAATGCTTGCCGCCCAAAAGCTGCGCTACCGGGTTTTTGTTGAAGAGCTTGGCGGCACAACGGATCAAACCTCGGCCGGGCGCGGGGTGGAGTGCGATGAATATGACGCGTATTATGACCACCTTATTCTAAAGGATAATACCCTGCCCGAGGCCGAAAATGTTATCGGTGTTTACCGGCTGTTGCGCAGTGGCGTGAAGACCAGCGGCCCGGGGTTTTATTCAGCTGGCGAATTTTGTCTGGACAAGATCAGTTCAAGCGGGCGCAAGTCTGTTGAATTGGGCCGCTCTTGTGTCGACGCGCGCTACCGTCGGGGTGTTGCGATGCATCTTTTGTGGAACGGTCTGGCGGAATATGTAAGCCGTCACAACATCCAGATATTGTTTGGCGTGGCCTCATTCCACGGCACCGATGTGCAGGCTATTTCCCATGGGCTTTCATTTTTGCATCACGCCTATCAGGCCCCTGAACATCAGCGGGTGAAGGCGGTCGGGGAAAATGCCGTTGCGATGGATATTTTACCCTATGATGCAATAGACAAGCGCAAGGCGGTCAGACAAATTCCGCCCCTGATAAAATCGTATTTGCGGGTTGGCAGTATGGTGGGCGAGGGGGCTTATGTGGATCACGGGTTTAACACGATAGATGTGTGTCTGGTGATGGATACGGATCAAATGTCGCGTAAATACAGGGATTTTTATTTGCGTGACAGTGCTGCATGATCGGCTGGGATGCAGGTCATGCGGTTGATCTGGAACGCCCGACACCGCTGGGCTGGCTGCGGGTGGTACTGAAATTCATTCCTTGCGTTTTGACCATTATGCTTTTGATGATCCCGCTGGCTTTGTTGCGTGCGCTGGGCCTGTGGCGAACGGGGCAACGCGTGGTGTGTCTGGCGTGCAAGATATGCCTGAAAATCATTGGACTGCCGTTAAGCATTCAGGGCAAACCGATGCAACACACCGGTGTTGTGGTTGCCAATCACGGGTCGTGGCTGGATATTCTGACCCTGAACGCCTGTCAGCATGTGTTCTTTGTGGCGAAGTCCGAGGTCAAATCATGGCCTGCCATCGGGTTTATGGCGCGCGTAGTCGGTACTGTCTTTATCCGGCGCAAAAGGGTGGATGCGAAACGCCAGCATGATCTGTTTCTGGATCACGCCAAGCGCGGCCATAAGCTGTTGTTCTTTCCCGAAGGCACCAGCACCGACGGCTGCCATGTGCTGCCGTTCCGATCTTCGTTGTTTCAGGCGTTTTTCGCCGATGCGCTGATCAATCTGATGTGGGTGCAACCGGTAACAGTGCTTTACACCGCCCCGCCTGGCAAACGCGCGGATTTTTATGGCTGGTGGGGCGAGATGGAACTGGTCGCGCACATGGTGCATCTGTTGTCGCAACCAAAACAAGGTGCCGTCCGGGTGATATTTCACCCCCCGGTTCGGGTGCGCGATTTTGCGGATCGTAAAGGCTTGACAAAAACGCTGTATCAAACCGTGGCGGACGGCATGCCGTCTCGACTGCCGAATTAGGCCTTGAAACAAGCCAGCCGCACTGATTTTTACGCAGGATCATTCTTTCTGCTTTGTGTTTTCGGCGATCCTGATACGGTAGTCCCATGTTTGAAACAATAGAGATTCCCCTCTGGACGGTTTGGCTTGCGGGCATATTGGCCGTGGTCGGTTTGCTTGACCGGATATTGATGCCGACGGTGCGCTGGTATTTACGCCGCCGGATGAACAAAGCCATCGGGATTCTGAACCAGAAGTTGCAGTTGAAAATCCAGCCGTTCAAGCTGACCAAACGGCGTATCATGGTTGATCGGCTGGCCTATGATCCGCAGGTCATCGACGCGATTGTCGAGCATTCGCGCACCGAAGGGGTGCCGTACCCCGTGGCGGAACATATGGCGTATCGCTACGCCAATGAAATTGTGCCGTCGTTTTCAGCGCTGGGCTATTTCGGCTTTGCCATCAAACTGACCCGTTGGCTGTCGCGGGCTTTATACCGCGTGCGTCTGGGCTATGTCGATGAGGCGGCCCTCAAAGCGATAGACCCCGATGCCACGGTGGTGTTCGTGATGAACCACAGATCGAACATGGATTATATCCTGGTCACGTATCTGGCGGCATCGCGATCAGCCCTGTCTTATGCGGTGGGCGAATGGGCGCGGGTCTGGCCGCTTAAGCAGATCATCCGCAGCATGGGGGCGTATTTTATCCGCCGCAAATCACGCAACCAGCTTTATCGCCGCGTGCTGGCGCGCTATGTGCAAATGGCAACCGAGGCAGGTGTGGCCCAAGCCATGTTCCCCGAAGGCGGCTTGTCTCGGGATGGTAAACTGAAGCCTGCCAAGCTGGGTTTGCTGAGTTACATGGTGGCGGGGTTTGATCCCGAAACCAGCCGCAACATCTGTTTTGTGCCTGTGGGTCTGAATTACGACCGGGTGCTGGAAGACAGGGTGTTGCTGGCGGCGGACAAGGGGAAAAAGACGGGAACGTTTTTCAAAATCTACACCTTCCTGCGTTTTGTGCTGCGCTATATTGTCTTGCGGATCACGGGGAAGTTTTACCGCTTTGGCTATGCCAGTGTCAGTTTTGGCACGCCTTTGTCTTATAAGGCGTTTCTGAAAAGCCACGGCCAGCGCAAACATCAGGCGATTACCAAGGCCTTGGGCAAAGAACTGATGCACCGTGTCGGCAAAGTCATTCCGATCCTGCCCGCCTCATTGGTTGCACGGGTGTTTCTGACCAACCAGAAAACCACCCTTACAAAACAGGCGGTCATCCAGAAATGCCAACTGGCTTTGGACCGGTTGCTAAAGAACGGTGCCTATATGCATATCCCGAAGAAGAACTTCGAGTATGCGGTGGAAGTGGGCCTGCGCATGTTTGTGCTACGCCATGCAATCAAGAAAAAGGGTGAAACTTACCGCATCAACCCCAAAGAAGTGCAGTTGATGACCTATTATGCCAATGCGATTGCGCATCTGGGCTGAAATAGCGACAATTTAACCCCGTGTTTCGGGGTGACAGACTGACGGCACGCGCCTATAAGGGCCGCGAAATTCATATGAAACGGCACACAGATGATTAAAGTTTTTGGACATAAATCCCCCGACACAGACGCAACCGGCTCGGCTATTATCTGGAGCTGGTTTCTGGGCACCAAGGATGTTGACGCCACGCCTTATGTATTGGGCACTCCCAACACCGAAGCGGCGTTTGTTCTGGAACGCTGGGGCTATGCGACACCTGCGCTTTTAACGGATGTGACCGAGGACGATATGGTTGTGGTGGTTGATACCAATAATCCAGCCGAATTGCCTGAGCATATCAATGACGCCACGGTGATTGAAATCATCGACCATCACATGCTGGTGGGCGGCCTGAAAACCAAGCAACCGATCAATGTCACGATCGAGCCGGTGGCCTCGACCGCCACCGTAATGGCCAATATGATGGGCGAGGATCTGGAATCCGCACCTGACGCGATCAAGGGTCTGATCCTGTCGTGTATCCTGTCCGATACGCTGGAATTTCGCAGCCCCACCACCACCGATGTGGATGTGTCGTTGGCCGAAGCTTTGGCCACAGAGTTGGGTCTGGATATTGCGACTTACGCCGCTGAAATGTTTGCGGCAAAATCCGATGTGTCGCATTTTTCAGATGCCGAACTGTTGCGCTTGGACAGCAAGGAATACGAATTGGACGGCGTCAAGTTTCGCGTCTCGGTTCTGGAAACCACAAGTCCCGAGACGGTTTTGGCACGCAAGTCCAGCCTGATCGAAACCATGGCCGTTGTCGCGGGCGAAGACGGGGTCGATCATGTGTTGCTGTTCGTCGTGGACATATTGAACGAAGAAGCCACGTTGTTGATCCCCAACGACATTGTCAAAGCCGTTGCCGAAAAATCATTCGATACAACCGTGTCGGGCGATGCAGTGGTGCTGCCGGGGATTGTTTCACGCAAGAAACAGATTATTCCGAACCTTAAGGTTTAGGGCCCGAGACTATTCTTTGAAAGGCACCTGTTCCGGGTGCTTTTCATGCTTTGATTCGATATTTTAGGGGCCGGTGTAAAAACCACATCTATATGTATGACAGTGTCCGTCCTGTATTTATTGGTTAAGCGCGACAAGATTTTTTCTTGCAAATCACTCTATCTTAGGTAGACTAAGCTTGAACTTAGTAATCTAAGGGGCTGTGATGACTGAGAAAAAATGGGTAATTGATGTGTTGTCCGATTTGCGAAATTTTGCCAGAGACAACAGAATGCGCAAACTTGCAGAGCATCTTGACGACACCATACATGTGGCCGCTTTCGAGATGTCAAAATATCAGGGCGAAGCTGACGGGTCCGAACCGGCTTTGAAAAAAGTCGCGGGCTATAAACCGCCCTCATATGTGGTGTGAAACAGCCTAAGCTATGGCTATCCTATTGGCACCGGACTAAACTGTTCTGAAAATCCCATATGGAATTCAGAGCGGCATGAAATTTTCCGATGATCAGGCGGTTGCCTATGACACCATCTCTCAGGCATTGCGCAGTGCCGGTGTGGACATCGACAATGCCAGCTTGTTGCCGGAAAGCGGCAAGGCACAGGTTTTTGCGGTGTTGGGCAAGGCGGGGTCGGGCAAGACCATGCTTTTGGCAAAGCTGGGCGAAGCATTGTCGGAGGCGGGGGTCGACATCATCTCGGGCGATTATGAGGGCAAGGCGCGCAAAGACCGGCGCACGCTTGCCATTCTGGCCCCGACTAACAAAGCCGCCAGTGTGCTGCGCAATCACGGCGTGGCGGCGACCACCATACACCGTATTTTATACACGCCGCTTTACGACCCCGATTATGAAAAAATAGCCGAATGGCTGGCCGGTAACGGCGAGCGGCCCGAGATCGAGGGCATTGCGGACGCCGCCCTTGATCGCGCCGCCCTGTTCTACAAATCGAACAAATCTATCCCGGGAGCCTTGGCCACCGCAGGGGTGCGCGGCTCGGATTTTATCATCGGCTGGAAGCGCCGCGAAGAGCCGCTGGATATTGGTTTCATCGACGAGTCCTCGATGTTGGACAACAAGCAATATGGCGATCTTTGCGATATTTTTTCAACCCTGATCCTGTTTGGCGATCCGGCACAATTGGCCCCTGTGGGGCAATCAGGCGCTATGGCGTTTGAAAAGCTCGATGCCAAACGCCGCCTGGTTTTACACCGTGTACACCGTCAGGAACAGGACAACCCGATCCTTGATCTGGCGCATGCCTTGGCGGATCCCGACCTAGGCTTTGAAGCGTTCGAGCGCATGCTTGAACAGGCCGCGCAAAAAGACGACCGTGTTGTGATTGCCCCCAGGGTGGAAGCCGGCCTGATGGCGCGGTCGCCTGTTCTGTGTTGGCGCAACGCCACCCGCATTCGCCTGATACAGGCGTTTCGCGGCGCATATGGCGCGCCTGCCGATATGCTGCTTCCCGGCGAGCCGCTGATTTGCGACGGCATTGAACTACCCGCCAAACACCGCAAGAAACGGCTGGATCTGGAAGCGCGCGGCCTGATCAAGGGGGCGCAGGTGGTGTATTTGGGCGAGGGCCGCAAGCCCGGGTTTTCACGGCTGAATGTTCTGGGCGCGGTTGATCCTTATGTATCGGCGGCCACCATCATCAAAATCGAAGCCCCCGATCAAGAAGAACCGTTCATTCCCTATGCCGCGCGCATGGGGGCCAGCTTTTTGCACGGCGCGGCCTGTACCATCCACAAAGCACAAGGCTCGCAATGGCCGGAAGTGCAGGTGTTCGCGCCGGACATTTACGCGGCTGCAAGGGCAGGGCGGATGGAAGCGGGGATCGCGATGTGGAAACGCCTGGCCTATGTGGCAATCACACGCGCCGAAACAAGGCTGCATTGGGTGACGCGCTACCGTTTGGGCAAACCCGACGGGCCGCTGGATGTAAGTGATCTGAAGGACGTGCCACCGCCTGTGTTGGAACTGACGGTGGAGCCGGTGGAAGGGGGGTGACCTGCGCCCCTGGAATGCCTCCAATTTGATGTAGAGTCCGCCCAACAAAAAGGGCGGGTAAATGAAGAAGCGGTTCACAGAAGAACAGATTATTGGCATCCTGAAAGAGCAAGAGTCAGGCGAACGGACAACAGATGTTTGCCGTCGTCACGGCATCTTGTTGCAGGTCAATTACCATGTCATCAGCCTCGATAATGACGGGCGTGGCTGCATATGGTCATGCTGGCCCGCGACGCCCGCGCCCCGTGATATTCATAGGCCGATCCATCTTGACAGCGGGTCCGAATTTCCACGACCATCTTTGTAAATGGTGGCAAGCAGCACCCTTTAAACGACAAGCTTTTCTACGGTGACCCCATTAAACGCCTCTGCAGCGAGGGCGATCTGGGTTTTATCCATCATGCAAAATGCGGTTGCAAGCCCATCTGCCAGCGCAGCGGTTTCAGCCGAAACCGAAACCTGCCGCCATTGGCCCGCAGGGCGGCCGGTGCGCGGATCGAAGATGTGGCCAATCCGCCCTGCGGCATCAAGCAGGGTTGCGGCCGGGGCCGATGTGGCCAGTGCTCTGTTTTGCAAAATCACGCGTTCGGGAAACACGCCACCCTCGGGTGTGCGCAGCCCGGCACGCCAGGCACCACCGCCTGGACGTTGACCAATGGCGCGGATTTCCCCCATGTCGACCAAAACCCCTTGCAAGCCTTCTGACCGTAACAAGGCTGCAATCCGATCAGTCACATAGCCTTGTGCTATGCCGTTCAGCGTCATTGCCATGTCGGGGCGGTCAAACATGATCCGATCACTGTCAAAACGAACCGATTGCCAACCGACACGGGCCTGAGCGGCCAAAACCTCTGTGTGGCTCGGCATTGTGTTGTCCTGCGCGGCTGCGGCATAAAGCGACCACAAAGGCTGCACTGTCGGGTCAAAAGCGCCGTCTGTGCGCGCGTGCACGGCATTGGTTATCGAGAGCAGCTCAAGAAACTCGCCCGGCGGGGTGGTGAGCCTGCCGTCACGGTTCAGACGCGACAGCGCAGAGTGCGGCCGATAAAGGCTAAAGATGTTTTCCAGCCGGTCCAACTCGGACTCCATACGTGCAAACAGCGGTCCGGCCTCGGCCTGGTTCAGCCCGGCAATCAGCAAGCTGGCGTCAGCACCAAGCGCGAGACCGCGCCATTTGGCAACTGCTGACCCAGAGGCACTGGCCGTTCCGGGCAGCGCGGCTGTTCCTGCCAGAATGGCCGTCATCGCAATAAACCGGCGACGGGTTTGCGGGTGATTTATGCGCTTCATGTTTTAATCTCCGATCGTGGGGTGTTCAACGCCGCCCAGCACTGCGGTGTCGGGAATTGCTTCCAGTTGCATTGTTTTTCCACCGTTTTCGCGAGCAAACTCTTGCGCCGCGGCCTTGGTGGAAAAAGGGGCCAGTTCGGGTGCGCCCATGCCACCAGTGACACCGGCACCAACAACATAAAAAGCCTTGTACCCGTCAATCCAGTTATCCTTGCCCGGGCTTTCCCAGCTTGGGGCGCGGCCCATATCGTTCACATAAAAAGCCAGAATATCAGCTATTTTCTCGGGGTCTTTCAAATAGGCTATTGCGTCCCGAACCTGTCCAAAAAACAGCGGGCCGGGCATGCCTTCAAGAAAAATTTGACCCTTTGGGCCGGGCATTTCAACCAGCGACATTTGGCAGAAATAGGCACTGCTTTCGCCGGTTATATTCTGCGGATCAGGCTTGGTTGCCGCCTCGTCATGACGGCAACCTGCCAATAGGACAACGGTTAAAAGAAGAATATATTTCACGGTTCCACCCTTTTAAGTGCAAGGCGGGCCAGTGCCAAAATCGCCAACGGCCAGCCCAGCAGAGACGCGAGCACTGCCCAGGGTGGCAAAGTGCCCGTCGCCCCAGAAAGCCCTGTCGCCAAGGCTATATTTCCCGAGGTGGACAAGTTGAAAATACGAAATGCGTCGGCTGGATTAAGCACCAGCATCAAGGGGAAAATATGTTTGGTAAACACACCGCCATTATCATATACCAGCGCCCCCAGAAGACCTAGATCATAAAGTACGACGAACAGAATCCAGACGCCGATTGCGAGTCCGGCAGCGGCGCTAGAGCTGCGTGAAACGGTGGACAAAGCATATCCAATCGCTAAAAAGCTTGCCCCCAAAAGAACCGCACTCCAGCTTAGCCGAAACAGGGCGGCCACGCTTTCAGAGTTTGCGCCACCGGCCAGTCCCGCCGCGGCCCCGGCAATACCAAATCCTATGAATACCGCCACTGCCAAGGCTGCGATATGCGCCAAGAGTTTACCCAGAAGAAGCTCGCCGCGCGAAACCGGATAGGTCAGTACAAGGGCCAGAATGCCGCGTTCGATTTCACCTGCAATGGCGTCAAAAGACATCAAAAGCGCGAGTAATGGCAGCAAATAAACCGACAATGTGGTCATTGAGGCAACTGATACAGTTAAAAGATCGACCCCCAGCACCCCGGTCGGCGCGGATCCCGCAAAGGTCAGGGCTAACGAAAACAGCACCATCAGGGAAGTGGCGATCAGCAGCCACCGGTTGCGCAGCGCAATCCGGAATTCATAACCCGAAATAGCAATAATACGGCGGATCATAGTGTCGGCCCTCCTGTTGCGTAATGGCGATACAGGTCGTCAAGACTGGGAGGGATCACATCCACATCAACGACCATTTGACCCAGCGATGTGATGGCCGTTAAATGGTCCATTTTCTGGCCCGTCATACAGGAAATATTCACACTACTACCGTTGACCCTTGTGCCATTGAGCGTGCTGGCCACTTCATCCGCACGCCCCTCGGCCGCCCGGATATGCATCTGGATCGGCAGCCCGGCATAACGTCGCAAGTTGGCTAAACTGTCCATAGCCATCAGATGACCGGAGCGTAAAATGGCAATGCAATCGGTGCGCGCCTCAATTTCGGTCAGGGCGTGGGAGGAGATAAGAACAGCCGTCCCCTTGGCTGCCATATCATCGACGATACTGTAAAAATCTTGGCGCGAGATCGGATCAAGCCCGCTGGTCGGTTCATCAAGCAGGGCCAGTTTGGGGTGGCCAAGCAACACTTGCGCCAAGCCCAGACGTTGCCGCATCCCTTTGGAATAGGCCCCAATCCTGCGATCAGCGGCGTCGGCCAGTCCGACACGTTCCAAAAGCGGCATGCAAACGCTAATAGGCTCGCCCTGAAGCCGTGCAAAAAGCGAAAGTTGCTCGCGCCCGGACAGGGCTTTGTGAAAAGCAACGCTCTCGGGAAGATAGGTCGTCATGCGGCGCGCCGTGTCGCTTCCCGGTGCCGAGCCAAAGACCGAAATGCTGCCGCCATCCACTTTTGTCAGGCCAAGGATCATACGGATCAACGTGGTTTTACCGGCACCGTTATGGCCAAGCAAAGCCATCCGCTGACCTTCGCGCAGGCTGAGATTGACCCCGCAGACGGTTTCCAGCTTGCCATGACGTTTTACGACATCACGAATTTCAAGCGTATTATTGGCCATGTTTTGCCTTCCAATCGGGTATTGTTATATTGACCGGCTGCATCAGCGGGTGGCGATCCACTACACCGCCCGGAAGCAATGCCGGAAAGGCCGATTGTGACCAGCGCACCAGTTGAACGGCAGGGGAGCCCAGCAGTAACCGCGCGGCGGGCTGCGTCCAGAGAATCCGGTCAACCGCGTCATTGGGGCGAAATACACCTTCCGCGACACCATCACCGTCAAGGTCATACGCGGAAAAATTGCTCCAGTAATTCCCACGGCCATCCTTGCTCCAGTCAACCCATTTACTGCCAACATATTTGACCTGCGTGCGGTTTCCAATAAAGGCATTGCCGGTAACGACATTGCGCTCGGATCCCGCAGTAAAATGGATGCCTATACCGCAATGTTCCAGACGATTGCCAAAAATCGTGTTTTTCTGGGCGTTATAGACAAAGATGCAGCGATCACGCGTACCTTTAACCAGATTGCCCGAAATATTGCTGTCATTGGTGTAGTTCAGCATAATGCCATATGTGCGGTCGTCCAGTGATACATTATCGGTAATCTGCACGTTATCAGAGAACATCACCGCATAGCCAAGATGGTTTCGCTGCGAGATATTACCGCTGACCACACTGTTATGTGTGTACATGTAATGCACCGCAAAGCGAAGATCGCGGAACCGGTTGTTCCTGAAAATATTATGGTTGCTTGTATTCACGAAAACACCGTCGCGACCATAGCGGATGTCGTTGTTTTCCATAATCAAACCCGGCGCATTCCAGACATAGACACCGTTGCCGCGCGCGTTCATCCGCTTGTCTTGTCGACCGGTGATGATGTTGTTGGCGACCAGTGCATCGCGTGCACCGTGGACATCAACCCCCAGCAGGTTGCCAGTCATGATGTTGTTCAAAATTTTTGCGCCGCGCCAGCCCTTGGGCAGTTTGACTGCACTATCAAGCGTTTCGTTTGATGATCCGGAGCCGGTGATCGTCAAGCCGTGGACGGTCACATCCGAGGCGAGAACTGTGATGACACTGCCCTTACCGTTGCCCCTGATCGTCGCTTTGCCCGCGCCATCAAGCGTCAGCGGCCGGTCGATGTTCAGCGGGCCAAAATAGTTGCCGGGGCCAAGGCGCAGGATATCCCCCGCCTTGGCCGTTTTTACCGCTTCAAGCAACGCGCCCGGTCCCGGCGAAATCAGGCGTTCAGCCCCGTTGGCCGGATGCCATGACAGCATCAAAAAGCCAACGGCGGCCATCAGAACGGTGGCGCGAAACCCCCGTCTGAACCCTGTCGCACCGAGAAAGGTGCTATATGTCAAAGCGTTCGACATAAGCCCTACTTACGCTGGCTGGACCAGCATCCGGCCGCGCATCTCCATGTGAAGCGCGTGGCAGAACCACTGACAATAGAACCAATGTACGCCCGGCAAGTCGGCGGTGAACGTCACCGAGGATGTCGCCTGTGGCCCGATTTCCATTGCTATCGAATGGTTCGAGATGGTGAACCCGTGCGTCACATCGTCAACATCGTCGATATTGGTGACATAGACCGTCACCTCGTCGCCCTGCTTGACAGTGAATTTTTCAAGCCCGAACACCGGTGCCTGAGAGGTCATGTAGACCCGCACCTTGTTGCCATCACGAATGACAGTGCTGTCTTCTTCCAGAACGACACCATCGGCTTTGGCCTGTATAACGGCATCAGCGAACATCTTGTCGTCGCGGGTCCAGATACTTTGCGGGTTGACGATATCACGGCGCACGATGATTGCGTCATGCGGCTCGGCAAAGGTCGGGCCGTCGTGGACCACTTCCAGAACGTCGGCGGTCAGATCAATCAACTGGTCGTTCTCGGGTTTTAGCGGGCCACAATTAATGAACCGGTCTTTCGAGAATTTGTTAAGCGATACCAGCCACTTACCATCGGCCTCAAGCGTTTCACCCATGGACGAGTGGTTATGCCCCGGTTGATACATCACATCAACCTTGGAGATGATCGGATCCACATCCTCGCCGGCATAGGCCCGGATCGCCTTGTCGATGTTCCATTTGACCACCTGGCTATCAAGGAACAGCGTGGTAAAGGCGTTGCCCTTGCCGTCATATGCGGTGTGAAGCGGGCCAAGGCCCAGCTCGGGTTCCGCCACAATCGCCGAACGCGGGTCAATATCACTGTCGAACAACGCATCAAGTTTTTCCACGTCGATCACCGAAACCGTCGGTGACAGTTTGCCGGCAATACAGATGTGGCGCTTGTCAGGCGCGGTATTGACACCGTGGGGGTTGTTGGGGATCGGGATGTAACGGGTGTATTTCGACCCTTTGCGCCCATCCAGAACCGGCACGCCGTTCAACATCTGGAAATCACCGGCCTTCACGCCTGCCTCGATCCGTTTGATGTTGAACACAACGACGTGGTCCATTTCGGCTTCGGTCATCTCGGCCAGATTCATACCCATTTCAGAGTTGTAGCTGGATGAAATCACATATTTACCCTGATAATCCGCATCGCAGTTGTCAAGGTTGCCGTTGACGATTACCTGCCAGGCAACCTTCATCGAATCTCCGTCAAGAGCGGTGAAAATGTTCACATATTTTGACGGCTCATCCAGAATTTTACCATCATTGACCAGCGGCACCTCGTGTTCGCCATTGGCAAAAATATAGCCGGTGCGCGGATATTTCTGTGGCCGCATGCCGTGAATGTCCTGGGTGTTCGGGATCTGGGTGATCTTGTCCACCTTCATCACGTCACAGCGAATACGTGCAATACGGGTATTGGCCTTATCGTTGGCAAACAGATAGCGCCCGTCATAGGTGCCTTGGGTGAACGACATATGCGGGTGGTGCAAATCGCCATTATCATAAACAACCTTGCCACGTTTTGCGAGGAATTCCTTGCTTTGCGGCAGCAAGCCTTCCGTCAGGATTTTCAGGCTTTCGTTGGTCACGCCCCAGCCGGTAGCAGAATCGCGGTTGAAAACGGGAATCCGCATCAATTCGCGCATCGAAGGAAAACCGATGATACGCACTTCGCCAGATTGGCCGCCGGACCAAAAGCCATAGTAATCGTCCAGCTCACCCGGTTTAATGGTGTTTTCCTTTGCGGCCGCGCGGGCTGCAGTGGCACTTGCCAACCATCCTGCGGTAGTGGTTGCGGCAACAGCACCGGTTGCTGTTGCTCCCAGCAAACCCCGGCGTGTTACTTTGAAAGATTTGTCGTTATCCGACATATCAGCTCTCCTTTTTCTCGGTTTCACCAGTCAGTATCCGCATCATTGCGGTCTGACTGTTTTCGTTTGCTGCGCGATCTTTTGCACGGCGTTTTAGTTGCTTAATGATCACCGGACATTTTGCGTCGCTTTGGTAAAGCACTTGGCAATGCAGGCAATTTATGCATTCGTTCGGATTGATTTCCCCGGTCGGGTGGATCGAGTCCACCGGACATTCGTTGGAGCATGTCTGGCAGGGGTTTCCACATTCGCGGTAACGCTTCAGCCACGGGAACATGCGAATTCGTGCGGGTATCGCCAATGCGCCGCCCAGCGGGCATAGATAGCGGCAGTAGAACCGTTCGATGAACAGCCCGGCGCCCAGCAGAACGACAACAAACAGGATATAGGGCCAGCCGCGCTGGAACTTGAGAATGATGGCAGTCTTGAACGGCTCGACCTCGGCGTAGTGTTCGGCCAGCGGAATGGATGCTATTGAAATTCCGAAAAGCACAAGAAAAATCAGATATTTGATTGGCCACAAGCGTTCGTGTAGTCCCCAAGGAAGACGTACTTGCGGAACATGCAGCGCGCGCGCAGCCTTGTTGCTAAGCTCCTGCATCGCCCCGAACGGGCAAAGCCAGCCGCAATAGGCTCCTCTACCCCAGAAAATCAAAGCCACGGCAACCGATGCCCACAAGATAAATATCATTGGATCAAGCAGGAACGCATCCCATGTAAAGCCGCTGCGCAACGATCCGGCCAGCGCCATCAGGTTTACCACCGAAAGCTGCGCATTCGAATACCAGCCCAAGAACACCAACGTGGTCGCAAGAAATCCCATGCGGAACCAGAAAAACACCCGGGCGTTGCGCGTCGCCTGTTTTTGAAAGAAAAACACAGCCGTCAGTACCAGCAGCATCGTTAGAAGCCCGGCGATCTGGTATTTCCGCGCGATCCAGATGTTGTGCCACAACGCGGACTTCGCGGCGGCCTCTTGTTCGTCTGGCGACAGGGTGGGCGCAGAAGCGACGGCCTTGACCGGCACAAGATATGTATCGGGCAGCCGATACCCCAGATGGTAGGTTAAAAAGCTTTTCTTGATCGGCCCGATGGCACGATGCACAAGCAGGTTGAATTCCCACGGCGCGGTTGGATCAAACTCCGCGTCGCTTGGAATTTTGAACAGGTCGGTTTCCTTGAAACTGGGGCTGCCAGCCGCAACGACACTTCCAAGGCGCCGGTGCATATGATCGTGAAAACGTATGGTTCTATCGCCTTGGGTTATGGTTATACGGTCAAAAATACCGCCACGGACATAGCCGGTGCCTTTGAACGAATACCGCCCCCGTCCGACCACCAGAATGGCCTGCTCCCCCTTTTTCAACCACGCCTTCAGGTTTTTATATTCAGCCTGACCCAACAGGCTGACCCCAATTTCCGGTGTGCTGACAAGAGCCACGCCGACATCCAGGTATGTGTCTGAATTATCGCCCTTTTCGGGGCGGGCAGCAGCTTTGGCATCGCCGCTGGCAACATAGGCCTGATTGATTTGGCCAATATCCATCGTGATCCGTCGAACTGATCCTTCACCCATTAGATCGGTCCAGCTTTTGGGGTCTCCAATGTCTTGGCTGACGGTAAATTTCGGTGCGGCGGTGCCTTCGGATTTGCTCAAACCGCCCAGGCCCAGTGCCCGTGACACCCGGAGGCCTGCGCGTAAAATGGTATCGTCGATAATCATCACAGTCACCGTCGCACCCGAAACAATATCAAGATCGTGTGACGATCCCTTTACCTTGGTCTCAAGCTTCAAATCGGTTTCTGCGTAGCTGTGAATCAGGCGGCGGATTTTTGATTCCGGAATGCCGACCAATACGATGGGTTCAGAGTGCTTGACCAGTTTGGCCCCGGTCAGAACCGCATCTGTCGACACCCCGACGACAATGTGAATCGGCTTGCCTGAATAGCCCGTGGTTCCAACAAAATCGGAGGTGGCAAAAGCCCATCCGACAGTTTTTCCGCCTTTCAGGACTGGCGCGACCGGCAAATCTTTACGGATCGCACCGAAAGCATCGGCTCCGGGCATAATCTCGGACGGTTGTACTTTGGGAAGATAGTGAGCCAAGACGGATTCTGCCGCAGATGCTGCTGAAATTCCCGTTGATAAACTCAAGCAAAAACTAAGGGCTAACAGCCATTGCATGATCAGTTTTGAATGGAGACGCATTTTTACCTCGATGGATTCTAGGTATTGATAGATGAAAGCTTTCGGATAGTATTTGATCTAAGTCAAGTTATGCCTGCGCATACCGACCGGTATCTTATCCGCCAAGCCATCGGTTCGGGAACCAAACTGCGGATCGGTTGCCGCGATGCTAAAGATGATGACAAAAACCGCATCATCTGGCTGCGGATCCTGATCTATTACGCCGACAACACAATGCCGGTTGCCAGGTGCGACTTGCGAAATGATTTCAGGCACTTCCGGTTTGATAGAATGGCTGATTGCACGGCGATTGCCGAACAGTTTACGGGGAAAGGCCCCGCCTTTGTCGGCATCATAAAGCGGGGTGCCCTGAATTTCGGCATCATACATCTTACGCGCGGCGCGGCTGGATTGCCGCCTCAACCATGAAGGCGGCGGCCCATGCCCCATAGGCACAAAAGTTCCACCGCTATATGCGCCCCTGCAATCGCGGTGGCCCCTGTGGTATCATAGGGCGGCGAGACCTCGACCACGTCCATGCCAACCAGATTGATCCCCGCTAAATCGCGTAGCATGATCGCCGCTTGTGCCGATGTCAGCCCGCCCCAGACAGGGGTGCCGGTACCTGGCGCATAGGCCGGGTCAAGCGCGTCTATATCAAAGGTCAGATAGGTGGCACTGTCGCCGACAATGGCCTTGATCTGGCGCACGGTTTCTTCCGGACCTTGGGTGTGCACAGTGCGTGCATCAATGATATTGACCCCCAGCGTGTCCTCGTTCGTGGTGCGGATACCGACCTGCACCGAGCGTTCCGGCACCACAATCCTGTCCTTTACCGCCTTGTAAAACATCGTGCCGTGGTCAATGCGGCCATAGTCGTCGTCGGGCCATGTATCGGTGTGGGCGTCAAACTGGATCAGTGACAAAGGCCCGTATTTTTCCGCATGTGCTTTCAGGATTGGATAGGTGATATAGTGGTCGCCGCCCAGACTAAGGCAGGCCGCCCCCGCATCCAGAATTGTTTTGGTATGGGCCTGCAAAACGGCAGGAAAATCGGCGACTTTGGCGTAGTCATAGGCAATATCGCCGTAGTCGGCGACGTTCATATCCATCATCGGATCAATATCCCAGCCATAAGGCGCATCGGGGGCCTGCAGGCAGGATGCCTCGCGAATGGCCCGCGGACCAAGCCGCGTTCCGGGGCGGTTGGTGACCGCACAATCAAAGGGGATGCCGGTGACAGCCACATCAACGCCGGTCAGATCCTTGGTGTAGGTACGGCGCAAAAAACTGGTGACCCCGCCAAACGTGGCTTCGTGGGACTGCCCCTTAAAGCCTGCGCGTGTTACCGCCAGATCAATCTGTTTTGCTGCGTCTTCTAGTGCCATTTCCAGCTCCTAACTTGCCGTATCCATCCAGATCGTCACCGGCCCGTCATTGGTCAGCGAGACCTTCATATCGGCGCCAAACTGGCCTGTTTCGACCTGAATGCCAAGGGTTTTCATATCTTTGACAAAAGCCTCGTAAAGACGCGCACCGTCTTCGGACGGGGCCGCCTGGCTAAAGCCCGGACGGTTGCCACGCGAGGTGTCCGCGCCCAAGGTGAACTGGCTTACAATCAGGGCCGCGCCGCCGGTATCCAGCAAGGATCGGTTCATCCGCCCCTGATCATCACGAAATATCCGCAGTTTGGAGATTTTTGCAGCCAGCTTTACACTATCCGCATCGCGGTCGCCCTGCATCGCGCAAATCAGGATCAGCAGGCCTGCGCCCACTTGCCCGATGGTGTCACCGTCCACAACAACCTGCGCCTTGCTCACCCGCTGTATCAATGCCCGCATCATGCCCTCCCCTTTGTATGTCATCCTTGACCTAATTCCAAATCACGCAAATAGCAAACCTGTTGCATCTGGCCTTGCACCAACCGAATACCCTAGGTTAAGCCGGAGACAGACAGAAGAACGGAACATGCTATGGGTTTTGCCAACGAATATCCTGACAGTTATTATGCTGCAACGCTGGGAAAAACCGCCAAGCGGCCAGCTTTGGTGCGCGATATGGCGGTTGATACCTGTGTGATCGGGGCCGGTCTTGCGGGACTGACAACGGCCTTGGAGCTTCTGCGGGCGGGTAAATCCGTTGCCCTGCTAGAATCAAGGCGCGTGGGCTGGGGGGCGTCGGGACGCAACGGCGGTTTTGTGATTAATGGCTTTGCCGGCAGCACCGCGGAAATGGTTGCGCGCCTTGGGCCAAAAGATGCCCGCGAAGCCTATCTGTTATCCGCAGGCGGGACGCAGTATGTCCGCCGCCAGATCACGGATTTGAAGATGCCAGAGGTTTTGCACGGCAGCGGCGAAATTCAGGCCTACCGTAAAAAGAACACACAGGCGGCTTTGGATGAGTGCGCGGCTTTGCGCGAAAATTTCGGCCATGAGTTAACGTTTTACGACACCGATAAAACCCGCGAACGGGTGAAAACCACACGCTATCATCACGCGCTTTATGACCCCGACGGCTTTAACATCCATCCGTTGAAATACTGCCACGGTCTGGCCCGCGAAATCGAGCGTTTGGGCGGTGTGATTTTTGAGGATTGCAAGGCAGAAAGCCTGACCCGTTCAAAACCGGGCTGGCGCATTGCAACCAAAGCGGCCAAGCTAACCGCCCAGCATATCGTGCTTTGCACCAGTGCGTATGATTTCAAACTGGCCCCGCAAGTATCGCGCGCCATGCAGCCCGTGGCCACCTATGTGATGACAACCGAGCCAATGGCAGAGCTGCTGGATCAGATGATCACAACCCCTGCCTGTATCGCCGACACGCGGCGTGCGGGGGATTATTACCGACGGTTGCCCGATGGCCGGCTGCTTTGGGGCGGGCGCATTACCACGCGCCAAAGCCAGCCGCAGCGGTTGGCCCATATGATGCGCCGCGATATGCTGGCGGTTTATCCCCAGCTTGGGGCGGCTAAAACAAGCCACGCCTGGTCGGGGTTGATGGGATATGCCCTGCATAGCATGCCATTGATCGGGCAGGTTGAAGACGGGTTGTGGATGGCCACCGCATTTGGCGGGCACGGATTGAACACCACCGCCATGGCAGGCTGCCTGATTGCAGGCGGCATTTCGGGTACGGATGATCGCTACAAATTATTCAGCCCCTACAAACGCAGTTGGGCCGGCGGGTTAATAGGCCGTGCGGGCGTACAGATGAAATACTGGGCCATGCAGATGCAGGATCGGTTGGACGAGGCCAAGTGATCGGCAAAATTATTGCCAGCGTCCCGCCAAGCCGCTACTGTAAAGATGTAACGGGCATTGCTTAAGGAATGCAGGTCTTATCAATTTATGCCAATGGAGATATTAAATGCCCAAAACAAACCTTCGAAACAGGGCAATCCCCAAAGCGTTTCTACTATTATTCTTGGTCGGTTTCACCGCGCCGCTGCCTGCGACCGCTGCGGTCAGCAAATGGCAGGCGGACATCAACATGGGCGCACAGGGGCTGCAAGGGGCATATGCTTTTATTGACCAAGACAGCTACCGGCTTGATGTTTCCTGTTCGATTAAACAAGACCAAAACCACGATATTTATATATCACTAAAGGTTCCGCCCACCAGCAGCTTACAACCGGGCACGGGAACAATGGCACATTTAACGCTATCCTATGGCTTCAAGGCCGGCACCGTAAGCCAAACCCGTTTCACCGCCAAATATACAGATTATGACGCGCCAAGCGGGGTGTGGGCCGGTTACATCCCTTTTGATAGCGCATTTATGCGGAACTTTTCCAAATCGCGTAAATTGTCCATCATTGACCCCGACAACAAAACCGTTTTCACATTCTCGATGAAAGGCTCTGCTGCGGCCACGGCAGTGCTGAAAGAAAACTGCTATGATATGAACGACTAGGGTCAGAATTTTCAACCCTAGTGCTGCAATATTTGACCCAAAAAATCCTTGCTGCGTTCATGTTGCGGGTTTTCAAAAAAGCTGACGGGGTCGTTTTCTTCGACAATCGCACCTTCGTCCATGAACACCACACGGTCGGCCACCGCCTTGGCAAAGCCCATCTCGTGGGTGACAACCACCATGGTCATACCGTCATGGGCCAGCTCGATCATGGTGTCCAGAACCTCTGACACCATTTCGGGATCAAGGGCAGACGTGGGTTCGTCGAACAGCATCACTTTGGGGTTCATGCACAACGACCGTGCAATCGCCACCCGTTGCTGTTGCCCGCCCGACAGTTGGCCCGGGTACTTGTCGGCCTGTTCCGGGATGCGCACACGTTCAAGATATTTCATCGCGGTTTTGCGGGCTTCGTCTTCCTTGATACCGCGCAC
Source organism: Rhodobacterales bacterium (assembly GCA_045046705.1). GTDB lineage: Bacteria > Pseudomonadota > Alphaproteobacteria > Rhodobacterales > Rhodobacteraceae > Amylibacter. Next base: position 53,393 of record JASFZB010000057.1, read on the forward strand.
CCACATCGGCCCGGCCATCAGGTTTTCCAGCACCGACATGTGTGGAAACAGATTGAAATGCTGGAACACCATGCCCACATCCATGCGCACCTGATCAATGTTCTTCATCTTCGAGTGCAGCTCGATACCGTTTACAACGATCTTGCCTTCCTGATGCGCTTCCAGCCAGTTGAGCGTGCGGATCATGGTGGATTTACCTGACCCAGAAGGCCCGCAAATCACGATTTTATCGCCTTTGTTGACGGTAAAGTTGATGTTGGTCAACGCTTTGAAATCCCCGTACCACTTATCGACACCGGTCATTTGAATAATTGGTTCTGACATGGATTTGCCCCCTAATGGCTTATGGTGCGATAATGGCGTTCAATGCGGCTTTGGATGTATTCCAGACACATGGACAACATCCAGTATATCAGCGATGCCGTGATCAGCATTTCCATATGTTTGAAGTCCTTGCTGCCAAGGGTTTTTGCCAGAAACATCAGTTCCCACACCCCGAGCACAGAAACCAGCGAGCTGTCTTTGAGCATCGAGATAAACTGGTTGCCGGTGGGCGGGATGATCAAGGGCATGGCTTGCGGCAGAATGATCCGGCGCATGGTCAGGCCGAAACCGAATCCCATAGAGCGCGACGCTTCCCATTGCCCCTTGTTGATCGACTGGATGCCGGCGCGGAAAATCTCGGTCATATAAGCGCCGTAACATAAGGTCAGGGCGATGATACCTGCAGGCACAGCATCAATAATAATGCCCAGTTGCGGCAGACCCAGATAAATCAGGTAGACCTGCATCAAAAGCGGCAGACCGCGAAAGAACGAGGTATAGAAACTGGCAATGGCAAAGGCAAAACCGTTCGAGGACAGTTTGGCGATGGCCCCGAAAATCGCAATAATTGACGCCAGCGCAATGGACACGGCGGAAATATAAAGCGTTGTAAACACGCCTTGGCTGATCATGAACCAGACTTTGGAACGGATGAACACGAAATCCAGTCCGAAGCTGTAGAAAAAGCCCAGAAAAAGCACCAGCAGTTCGATCCAGACCACAAGAACTTGCAGGCGGAATTTCATAAAGCCGATCAGAACGATATTGCCGACAAACAGCATCGCCAGAACCAAGCCCACAGCCATACTGCCAAATAGCCCCGAGTCTTTAGGCTCGCCTATGACAGGGCGCAGGAATTCGCCGAAAATACTGTCATTCAAACCAAACAAACTGAAAATAATGAAACTCAGTGCCAATAAAATCAAAATGGCTTTGGGTTTGTGCACCAGTTGATCACCGATGACGGTATCCGCGTATAACATTCTGTCCCCTTTTGCTAATCCGGCCCCTATGATGCGGGCCGGATTATTTTGCTGTGTTGTTCAGGATTTACTTGGCAACAGAGGTATAATCAACGCCGTACCATTTAAGCGAGAGTGCTTTCAATGTGCCGTCGGACTTCATATCGGCAACGATACCGGCCAATTTATCGTTAAACTCTTTGTCGCCTTTATCAATGGCCAGTGCCAACGGTTCATAGAAAACCGGATTGCCCAGAACGCGCAGCGGGTAGCCGTTTTTGATCGCGGATTGAATCGTCGGCAATGAACCAACCAGCCCGTCCAAACGCACCCCGTCACCCAAACGCAGATCATCCATAACACCGGTATCGTCGTTGTAGGTTTTGATTTCGCCCGGTGCAATTTGATACTCAAACGTCGGGGCCCCTTCCGCATCAATGGTCAGATCATGTTGCAGATACAGATCATACGTTGTGGCCGAACCGGCCCCGACTCTTTTGCCGTTCAGCTCGGAAATGGATTTGTAGGCACTGTCTTTGTGCACAGCAACAGAGGCCGGCGTATAGTAATACACGGCCGGAAAATCCAGCACTTTTGCACGGCTTTTGGTTGGCGTCATCGAACCCACGGACACATCCCAGCGCCCGGACCAGTGCCCGGCGGTAATAATATCCCAAGACGGGGTAACAAACTCGATTTTCACGCCCAGACGTTTGGCCAATTCTTTAGCCACATCCACGTCAAACCCGTCCATTTCATTGTTATCATTCAAAAATGATTGCGGTGCCCAGTTGGGATCGCTGGCCACTTTCAAAGTGCCCGTAGACATCACCCGGTCAAGGGCTGCGCCTGCGAATGCCGCACTTGTGGACATTGCCAACACGGCGGCTGTCGCAATTGTAAATAATCGTCTATTAAGTTTCATGATCTTCTCCCTATTGTGAAACTATGGTCTTCAAAAATTTTTGCTATGCAGAAATGCAATAGTCTTTTAACCCTATTACCTTGATAGCATTAGGTTTCAACGTGGCGCCAAATACCGTTCATGTAAAGCCTGACGGATATTTTTTGGCAGGGGCAAAAGCGCCATTCCCCGTGAACCCGCACGTGGCCTTATAATTGTTTCAAAAATAAGCCCGGGAAGGCGCAAATCTCACTTGACGCTTCCCCGCATCTCGCTTAATCACGCCTCACCTTATGGCGGGGTAGCTCAGGTGGTTAGAGCACGGGAATCATAATCCTGGTGTCGGGGGTTCAAGTCCCTCTCCCGCTACCAATTATCTTTTTAACGCGTCGTTTTATATATAAAATTAATAAGATTATGAATTTGAACCATCATTAATACCATCAATTCAATTTAGTTCGGGATCAGTCACCAATCTTGCCTCATCACAATTATCCAGTTTGTACTAAACACGCCTCTTGCGGATCGTAAATGTAATTAGGGAATCTCTGAACAATGCCCTGATTTCCGTGTTATAATTCCGGCAGGATGAAGTGGTCCTGCTTTTCCGAACAGGTTTGCGGCTGAGTTAAGCGGCTTAGTTAAGGTGTATCGGGTTTGATTTTTATGCCGCTTTCTTCATCTTTTTGCTGTCAAAGTATGCCTCGTCCGGGGTTCGTTTATCAAGAGCCGTATGGGGGCGGTCGGTGTTGTAGAATGTGATCCACTCGCTGATAATTCGTTCGGCAACAAAACCGTCGGTTAACTCATGCAGATAAACAGCTTCCTGCTTCAAAGACCGCCAGAGGCGTTCGATGAAGATGTTGTCCAAATAGCGACCCCGTCCGTCCATCGATATTTTGACAACCGCCAACTCAGAGATCATATCTTCGATCAATAGCAGAATACGCGGGGACAGATCGCTCGCGGGATCTTCAAGTATTTTGCGCACTATGTTCTGAAATACATGCCTTCCTGTACCTATACGAATGCCTCGTTCCATCAACAAGCCGCGCGCCTGATTTATCAATCTGGTGCGATTGCGAACCAGCCGCTCACGAGCGCGGTGAAGTGACTGAAGGTCCAGTTGTTCCTCGGATTTGATCGTAACGAATGACATCGTCGGACGTGTTGCAGCCTCGGCGATCCCTTCAGCATCCCGATCATCCGTCTTATGAACCTTCACGTAGGGCTGCACATAGAGTGGGGACATCAATCGGGGCTCATGTCCGTGCTCAAGGCAAAAACGCCCGATATGATGTGCCCCACGGCAGACCTCCATGGCGACAACACATGGCGAAAGACCAGATAAAAAATCTAGCAGCCGAAAACGCTGCAACCTCTTGCGAAAAACAACGGCGCCAGTGGCGTCCAGACCGGCAAGACTACAAACGGTTTTGCCAAGATCAATTCCTAATACTGCAATATCCATCAGAGATGTTCCTTTCAATTTTCAATCCATAATGCAACAGTAGCCGCATTCGGGTGGAAAGACAGTTCATCCTATTACTTCAGTTGGCTGCGACCCATAAGCCTAAAAGGGAACGGAGGAAATCATTATTCCTACCGTTATTGGCGGTGCGGTGGTGTTGCTGGCGGTGGTTTGTTCGCAGGTTTTAGCCCAGAGACTGGCCCAGAGACTCTAACAGATGTTGTTTTTTGATCGGCTTTTCCAGAAAGCCGGTCATGCCGGAGTTCAGGCATTTTTTGCGGTCTTCAGGAAAGGCGTTTGCGGTCAAGGCGATGATCGGGATTTCATGGCGGCTTTGGTGTTTTTCCCAGATACGGATGTCTCTGGTGGCATCCAGACCGTTTTTCTTGGGCATGGAGACGTCCATCAACACGATGTCGGGCGGGGTCTTGATGAACATTTCAACCACCTGTTCCCCGTTCTGGGCAAATTCCAGTTTTCCGACCTGCTTGCCCAGCATCTTGCGCAAAAGCAACTGGTTGGTGCGATTGTCTTCAGCCACAAGGATATGGGTGTGGTGCAGGTCTATGGCAGGATGTTCGGCAGGGGTGTTCTGGGGGGGTATATCGGCATTTTTGGCGGCGTGAAGCGGCAACTCTAAAGTGAAGCATGAGCCTGCGCCCGGTTTGGAGCTGACTTTAATATCACCGTCCATTTGCCGGGCCAGAAGGTGTGAAATACTCAGGCCCAGACCGGTACCGCCGAACCTTCGCGTGGTGTCTGCTTCGGCCTGGCTGAACCGCTCAAAGATATGATCCAGCTTGTCGGCGGGGATGCCGATGCCGGTATCGCGAATGGCGACTTTAACCTGGTACAGTTTGTTTTCAGAGCGGGATGTCACTGAAACCGCCACAGACCCTTTGGGGGTGAATTTGATCGCATTACCGATCAGATTGATGATGATTTGGCGAATGCGTCCGTCATCACCCGATACATATTCGGGCACCTCATCGGCGATATGCAAGGACAGATCAATGCCTTTCGCAATTGCCGTCGGCCCCAGAATAGACACCACGGAGTGCAGATTTTTATGAATATTCATCGGTGCCTTGGTGATTTGCAACTTGCCGGATTCGAGCTTTGAAAAATCCAGAATATCATTGATGATCTGCAATAGGGCCTCGCCGGAATTGACGATGGTGTCGACGTATTCACGTTGTTCAGTAGCCAATTCGGTTTGGCGCAACAGATCAGACATACCGATGATACCGTTCATCGGGGTGCGGATTTCGTGGCTCATGGTGGCCAGAAAGGTTGATTTGGCCATCGCCGCCTGTTCGGCTTCTTCGCGGGCTTTCTTAAGCTCGGTCATTTGCTTTTGTGATCGGGTAATGTCGCGCGATACGCTGACAAAGGAATAAACCGTGTTATTTCTGTCAAACAGAGGCGTGATGATATTGTCCATCCAGACATCGGGGCCGCATTTGGGCCGATAGAGGATATTTATCCGGATCGGCAGCTTTTTTTCAAAAGCGTGACGCAGTTTGTGTAACGATTTCAAATCCGTATTTTCGCTGATAATCAGATCGCGCGGCAGTTTGCCCCGGGCCTCATGGGCACCAAAGCCGAAGGTTTTGGTGAAAGCTTTGTTGACCCATGTAATTTCCCCCTTGGGATTTCGGAATATGATCACATCGTTGCTGCTTTCAACGACTTCGGCCAATTGCCGTATTTCGCGCATTTTCAGGCGCAGGTTTTCGGCAATGACGGATGTTTCGTGGCGCTGTTCCAGCATGGCGCGTTCCGAATTTTCATGTGATGACTGGTTTTTGCGCATGAATACGATGAATACCGCCATGGTATAGGCCAGAATCAAGGCGGCGAAAAGGTCCTGGATCAGGGCAGGTGAGGTGATACCGTATCTAACCGCGTCATAAAGGAAAAGCGCACATGCGGTCAGGATATAAATGATCATGCGGATGGCAATAGCCGGTGGATTGAACCGCCAGACAATGCCCGCGTTCAAACTTGCCCCCGACAGAAACGCCAAGGCGAAAAACCGGATGCTTGGGTCCCCCCAAACCCATGTGATGGCGACGCTGATAGCGATACTAATCGCCTGTATGGCCCCGGTAGTGGCTGAGCGGGTGATCTGGGACGGGGTGACGGTTTGGTCGGTTTCATGACGCAGGCTGCGCAGGTACAGGCAATCTATTGCTTCGCCCGATATGGTGGCAAGGGCGCAAAGCATGCCGGCAAACGGGCTAATGAAAAAACCGGCCAGAACGGATCCGGTAACGGTTAGTATCTGCCGGCTTAAAAATGCTTTGGCGCGACCATGTGCATAGCGCAGAAATTTACCGTTTCGCGAGTTTTTCCGTTCAAATGTTTGTAGATCAACAACCGTGTCGTTGATTTTCCCGTGCGTAGCCATTGTTGCCTTTCGCAATATTTGCTACGGCAAGATGAACCAAGGGTATGAAGGTGCGGTTAACAGAACCGAGAATGCTTGGAAATGGTTGAATTAATCCACCGGGCGCAGCAAAATTTCACGCCGGATGGCGGCGGAAAAATCATCGTTTTCGCCCGATGCCTCTGCCAATTCGGTGATGTCGAAGTGATCGCGCGCATCCTCATAGGTTAAACGGGTGTCGATGATATTCAGCCGGTGTGCAATTTTATCCAGACTTTCGGGGAACAGGTAGCGAAAATTCCACAGCGGGATCGGTTTTTGTGAAAACTGTCTGGTGTGTTTGATGTTATTGGTGGTGCAGTTGTTCCATATGGTGTTGTAAAACTCGGGGGTTTTGCCCAGTTTGTCGGCGCGTTTCACCACGTCCAGAAATACGCTTTGGATCAGTTTCTTTTCCGCCTGTATCGGAAACAGGCGCACGATATATTTGGTGCAGTTGGTGCGCAACCGGATCACATCGGTCTCGGCGGCGATCACATACATGATCTCGAATTGGCGGGTGAAGAAACTGCGCCTGCGCATGCAAACCACGCTGGACGCGGTTAATGCCGAGATTGCCGCAAAGGCTACCGCGATCAGATATGAAAATCCGTTTCTGCAATAGTCGGGTTTCGGGATTGAAACCCTGCCTGCTCAGGCTTTTGCCCAGACTTGCGGGCCTTAATGCCCGCCGATGCGCCCCAGTTTGATGTCATAATCCACTGCCAGACGGTAGCTGGGGTCGTCATTGGTTTCGACCATCAACTGCCCCGCGCCGCGCAACAGGCGGTAGCAGTCTTTTGACAGGTGGCGCAGCTTCAGGGTTTTGCCTGCCTGGGCGTATTTTGCCGCCACGGCCTCAATCGCTTGCAGGGCAGACTGGTCGACTACGCGCGACTGCTGGAAGTCCAGAATGACTGTCTGGGGATCATCTTCGGGGTTGAACATTTCCTGAAAATGTGTCGCCGAACCAAAGAACAGCGGGCCTTCGATGTCATAAACAAGTGCGCCTTTTTCAGTGTGGGACGGGCGCGGGCGGGCCTGGATTTGCGAAGCTGCATTCCACGCGTAGACAAGTGCCGAGGTGATCACCCCGACGACTACGGCGATGGCCAGATTTTCGGCCACGGTCACGCCGGTAACCAGCAGGATCACAAGGGCATCCGACAAGGGGATGCGGCGCATCAGACGGATCGAGTTCCAGGCAAAGGTCCCGATCACCACCATGAACATCACCCCCACAAGGGCGGCCAGCGGTATAAGTTCGATAATATTGCTGGCGTATAGGATGAAGATCAGCAGGAATATGGCGGCGGCAAGGCCGGACAGGCGGGTGCGGCCACCTGAATTAACGTTGATCATCGACTGCCCGATCATTGCACAACCGCCCATGCCGCCAAAAAAACCGGTGACAATATTGGCGCTGCCCTGGGCGATGCACTCTTTCGATGCGCCACCGCGCTGGCCGGTGATCTCACCCACAAGGTTCAGGGTCAACAGGCTTTCGATCAGGCCGATGGCCGCAAGGATGATGGCGTAGGGAAAGATAATGCCCAAGGTTTCAAGGTTGAACGGCACGACAGGAATGGCAAAATGCGGCAAGCCGCCTTTGACCGATGCCAAGTCACCGACACGCGGCACGGGGATGTTAAACAGAATGACGGCGGTGGCGACAAGACCGATGGCTGCCAACGGGGCAGGGATTAGTCTGGTGATTTTAGGTGTTGCCCAGATGATCGCCATGGTGGCTATAACCAAGCCAAGGGTGATATATAAGGTAGGCCCCGTCATCCAGACATGCTGACCGGCGGCGTCTTTCACTTTGAACTGTTCCATTTGGGCAAGAAAGATCACAATCGCCAAACCGTTCACAAAGCCCAGCATTACCGGATGTGGCACCATGCGGATGAATTTACCCAGTTTGAAAATGCCTGCAAGCACCTGAAACACCCCCATCAGAACCACGGTGGCAAACAGATATTGCACGCCGTGCTGCGCCACCAAAGCCACCATCACAACGGCCAAAGCCCCGGTCGCCCCTGAAATCATTCCCGGGCGACCACCAAACAGGGCGGTGATCAGGCCGACAATAAAGGCGGCATAAAGACCGACCAACGGTTGCACACCTGCGACGAAGGCAAAGGCAATCGCCTCGGGGACCAAAGCCAGCGCAACGGTCAGGCCGGCCAGAATTTCTGTACGCGTTTGGGCCAGCGTCAGGGACGGCTGGGTGCCGTTTGTGCCCTCTTTGCGCAGGTTGCGGGCAAAATCGGAAATCGTGGTGAAATGGGCCAAGTGAAAACTTTCGACAGGGGACTGCGTTATTTGCCCCGCATCTAGAGAATCTTGGCCGGTTGTGAAAGGGGTTAGTTTGGTGAAACCTGATTTCGCGACAGGTTGTGTCGGGTTTTGGTCATCATCCCGCACCCGTTCGGTGTCAGTAACGCTGGTCAGCGTGTCGGAGGAAACATCCACCAGCAGTTCACGGCCATGATCGAACCGGTCGAGCGGACCGGCCGGAATATCCGCAACCAGCGTGCCCATCTGCGCCAGACGGCCGCCGTGCCATACCATGGTTTGGCGAACACGGAGGCATAGGGCCGATGTGCCGGAACCGTGTCGGTGATTTGTGGCAGGTCCATCAGGGCGATCTCCGCCGGACCATAAACGATGGCCCCTGGCAGGTTCGCCGGTCGGTATTGCCCCGGTGGCAGGTCGTAAATCGTGGCATCGGTGCGGATTGCCTCGATGGCCCGCGCGCCGGCATCATTGATGCCGGTAATACGATAGTCGATCAGACGGCCGTCATTATCCAGACTAACCCCATCGCCGGGACAGGTCCAGTTTTAAACGCTCATTGACATCGCTAGGGTCAGGACTCATCTTCTGGATCAATCAATGAGTCCTGACCCTAGTAAGCTTTCTGGTACAAACTGTTCATGCCTGATCCGGCGGAAAGCTCATAACGTGAACTCTGAGTTGAACGTGTTAGAGGGGACTGCGTAAGTGTCGCGCCAGTTACGATCAAAAAACTGGATTGCCGCATTCGGGTGGAAAGACAGTTCATCCCATTACTTCAGACAGGCACGCGGCGATTTTATGTTGTTCAGTGGGCTTGGGTAATATCAACGGAATAGTCTTGCAAACGGCTTGATTAAGCTTTGGTTGTCCGCCACCAGAATTGTATTTTATATAAGAGAGGCTTTCCATGTAATGAACCAAGAAATCCAAGATATAGGGGCTTTTGGGTTTCAACACATGGGCATGGTTATTTACCCAGCACTTACCTGAAACCTTGAAGACGAGTGGTAAGTTCCTTGAAACAATGTTTTCTCCATCTTCCCCAAGCAATATTAAATCATCATCAAAAATAAAATCGTTGATGGAATCAATTATGCCAGATGCTCCATAGTATGGATATTGACCTTGCATTGAAGCTCTATCGGATTCTTTGACCATCTAAGAAATCGCAAATATCCCCCAGCCGCTTTTCCTCCCAAGCCCCAGCCTCCCGAAACTCGGGGAAGCGCAGGCGGGGGACGAGTGTTTTGGTGCCGCTCATTCCTGAGCGTGGCCTTCAAAAGACTCGGTCATCATGTGGATCATGTCTTTTTTCATTGCTCATAGGCCTCCAGCCCGGAAATTTCCTGCCCGCCGGCGCGTTTGTGCAGGTGCGGCGTCAGGTCGTCCATCAGCGCCAGTTCCTTTTGCCGCCGTGCCTTCCAGCCCAGATCAAGCGGGGCCAGCAGATCGCCCAGATCCTCGCCATCAAAAATCATCCGGTCGATGATGTGATTGGTGAAGAGTTGCAAGGTTTCCAGCGCCAGCCTGTGTTTCGCGGCCTTGAAGTCTTCGAACCCCTGACGGATTTCGGTCTCATCCAGCGCCACGCCGACCTCGAGATTGCTGATATAGGCGGTGATGTCGTCACGGTTGCCCATGAACTGCGCATCTGATGCAATCAGGTTGATCAGTTGGTCGCGGGTCATCTGCTGTTTTTCCGGCGTTGCCCCCGTATAGCGGGCGATCAGACCCATGATATAATCATAGTCAATATCGGCCGAGGCAAACAGCACGAATTCAAAATCCAGCTGTTCGACCGGATCATTGGGGTCATCGGTTTTGCCCTGCTTTGCCTTCAGGTCCTTGGCCACATCCAGATAGGTAGATTTGAAGCCGCGCAAGGTGTCGTCAGGAATGGTCTGTGTGATCTTGTCGCGCTGGTCGTCATCCAGATCGGTATACTGGTCAAGGCGGGTTTTCAGGCGCTGCACTTCTTTGAAGCGGTTGATGAATTCGGCGCGGGCCTTGTCGCCCTTGAGGTTGGCGACCTGCTCGGGCTTGGGTTCCAGCCCCTGAGTTTGCATGAAATCGTCAAGCTGTTGCACCGCCTGCGCGTATTGGTCGATGACCTTGGGCGCGGGATCCACCAGCCAGACCTGTTTGGGGTTGTCCACATGTTCGCCGGAGAACAGCGCGATGGCCTTGTCCACCGCGTCCTGCTGATTGCGGAAGTCCAGAATATTGCCCCATGGTTTGCTGTCATTCAGCACGCGGTTGGTGCGGGAAAAGGCCTGTATCAACCCGTGATATTTCAGGTTTTTATCGACATAGAGCGTATTGAGGTATTTGGAATCAAAGCCGGTTAGCAGCATATCAACCACGATGGTCACGTCGATTTTCTGATCATGTGGCAGGTCGGTATTGGAATACTTCTGATCCTTGATGCGCTTTTGCAGGTCCTGATAATACCCGTCAAAATCGTTGATCTGGTGGCTGGTGCCGTATTGGGTGTTGTAATCGGCAATGATCGATTTAAGCGCCTCTTTCTTTTTGTCCGGCTCCTGCGCGTTGTCGGCCTTTTCCTGTGGCAGGCCTTCTTGCAGTTGCTTCACGTCCTTGCTGCCCTCGGCCGGGGGCGAAAACACGCACGCAATATTCAGGGGACGGAAGTCAGGATCATCCACCTGCCGCTGCGCCTGAATTTCTTTGAACAGGCGGTGATATTCGATGGCGTCATTGATCGAGGCCGTAGCAAGAACCGCATTGAATTTGCGGTGGGCGGTGACCGCATCATGTTTGTCGAGAATAGCATTGACGACGGCCTGCTGTTCCAGCGCCTGACTGGGCTTGGATTTCGCGCCGTCGGGCTTGAAATAATCAATATGGAAACCCAGCACGTTGCGGTCTTCAATCGCGTGGGTGATGGTGTAGGCGTGCAGCTCTTTTTGAAAGATAACTTCGGGTGTGCCAGGGTCACCATCACGCAGGATCACAAGACCGCCTGCGGGAATGCGCTCGGGCAGCACCTCTTCGCGCAGAATGGTGGCAGCGGGCACGGTTTGAAGTGCCGCAAGCAGGGCTTGCAGGATGGTTTCTCGGGGTGTGGGCATGGGGTTCTCGTCTGATTGGTATTTTTCAAAACACCGGATTTGTGTTACAGGTAGGTCTACCAATTCCTTTCAGGGGCCATGAAATGACGACCAGGCACGGTGTTCCCGTACAACTCGATTCTGAAATATCCAAACCTGCCGAGCGCGAGGCTTTTCTTCAGGCCGGTCTTGAAGCGTGGAGTGATTACCGGGAAACTGGGCTGCATCTTAACCATACAGCCTCCGATGAGTGGCTGGCCAAATTGGAGGCCGGCGAAAGGGTGCCTGCCCCAAATGAACGGGCATCTGCTAAGGGTCTAACCTCAATGGTTCTGGTCTGGCCGTTGTTTTTCAATGCTCGCCAGTTTTGACGGCAGATTGCTCCTATTGTGTAAAAAATCCACGATGATCACACTGGCCTCATCCTCGACAAACACGATAAAATGCTGCCCCGAGCGGGCAAAGCGCAAATCTTCCTTCAGTTCGGGATCGATGATTGCCCGACAGCTTTGTGATGGCACACTGCCCGATGCAATGCCGGAACAGCGCGTGATCAGGTCTTCCTCATAGGCCTGCGCCTGACGCGGGCCGAAGGTTTCGATCGTCCAGAGGGCAATATCCAATAGGGACTCCTCGGCCTGACGGGTCAACCGCCAGGGTTTGGGCATCAGGCCTTGCCTCGCGCCGAGGCAAAGACGCGCCGAATGGCATCCTCGCCGCTCCCTTCGGCCAGGTCACCGGTTCTGGCCTGCGCCAATCCGGCCGAGAGCTGGTTGCGCAGGGCATCGAGTTCGCTTTCCTCGCGCTCCAGAAGGCGCAAACCTGCGCGCAATGCCTCGCTGGCATTCTGGTAACGGCCGGTCTCGACCAAGCGGTCGACCAAGCTGGATTGCGTATCTGTCAGAACAACGTTTCGTGTGGCCATGGGGTATCCTTTCGCTTCATTGGCAATATATGCCAATGTTGTAAGGTTGTCCACAATGTCCAATCAGAACCGAAAGCAAGGCCTTCAGGATGGATTTTTTGGGCATTTGTTGGTCAAAGGTAGTTGCGGTTATTTCACTTAATTCTGTTATTACACTTGTTATTGCGCGTTTCATGTGCATATAGACAGGTAACAAACGGGAGAATTCAGATGGGAAATACCGCTGAAAAACTTGGAACTAACAGCCTCATGGACCGGCTTCCGACAGCCGAGGAAATCGACAGTGCCGCCCATGCGGCCACCGCCATTGCCGTGGCGATGGAACTGGACGGTGGCCTCAAAGTTTCCGGCGAAAACGGTGATCCGGTCAAGATTGCCCCTGCTGTCGGTGAGCTTATTATCGAATTGCTCGGGCATGTCAGCAACGGCAATATGGTGACGCTGGTTCCGGTTGGCACCATGCTGACCACCCAGCAGGCGGCTGACATGCTGAATGTTTCGCGCCCCTATCTGACCGGCCTTCTGAAAAAGGGCGAAATCGCCTTTGAGGAAGTCGGAAAACACCGGCGTGTGCCGTTGAAAGCCCTGATGGAATACAAGGAAAACAAGGCGCGCCGACAGGAAGAAACCCTGCGTGAGCTTTCCCGACTTGGTCAGGAATATGATCGGGCATGAGTTTTGTTGCCAATCCGTTTGTCGTCATTCTTGATGCCAACGTCCTCTATCCGTTCAGAACGCGCGATGTGCTGTTCAGCTTTGCGCAGGCCGGTTTGTTTCGGGCGCGCTTCACCGATGAAATCCTTGATGAATGGATCCGCAATCTGATCCGGAACAAGCCGCAACTGGAGGACAGTGTTCACCAGCAAGAGGCCGCTATCCGCGCCGCATTCGATGAATGCCTTGTCACCGGATATGCACCCCTCATCCCAGGCCTGACCCTTCCTGATGAAGATGACCGGCACGTTCTGGCGGCCGCCATCAAATGTTCTGCCCAGATTATCGTGACGGAAAACCACAAGGATTTTCCACCGGACACACTCGAGGAATACGGGGTCGAGACCCTCGGGGCCGATGATTTTCTGGCCAACACTTATGATCTGTTTCCCAAAAGCGGTGTGCGGGTGCTGAAACAGGTTCGCGAGCGATATGATAATCCACCATTCACCCGATCCGGATTCCTGATGGACCTGATCAAGAACGGCCTGCCCAAACTGGCGGCATTGGCGCGGGCGGATATCGAGTATCTGTAGGGCGGGCCGTTTCGACACCCGATTTTTGTTACAAAACCTCGGACAGAATGAATTATTGTCCGAGGTTTTGTGCCATACCACAAAATGCACTTACCCCTCCGCCCATTTCGCCACAATCAACCCAGGTACAGCCCCCGCCACCTTTTCCGCATCCCGCGTCAGATCCAGCCGTTTGCGCAGTTTGACCTGCGGCACCAACAGGAAAATCGGCGCGCTGACTTGCCCCCGTCCGGTTTTAGAGCGCGACGCCACCGCAGTCCCGCGGGTGTTGATCCGCGCCTTTTCAGCGACCAGCAGGCTCGGCCCGTTACGGCGATAGATGAACCGCAGGCGCATGCCGCGGCGGCGCTCCCATTACCGTCACCATAGATCAGCTGGTGAGCAACCTTTCCGATATGATAGACAATCTGGGGGCCTTCCAGGCTGCCGGTGCGGACTATGTCGAAGCGAACTGGCGCAAAGCTTTTGAAGATAATCTGTCTGATGAAGTATCCAGAGCACTGGCCGGAACGCAAACCTTGCCGTATTTCAGCCTTCTGGCCAAAATTATTCACTATGCAAATACCGATGTGCCGTATGTCGACAAGAAAATTGACCTGGACGAGGCTAAAATTCGCGTGGCTCTGGATACCCTGAAGCGAATTGCGGCAGACGGGTTGTCGGAAATAAATGCCCTAAATGATGCCGAACGCCTCAAGGGCGGCAATAACACGATCTACTATGGTGCGCCCGGAACGGGGAAGATACGGATGGTGCCATCGCCGCGACAGGCGATCTCCTCCGGGCTGAAATTCGGCCAGCGCCAGAGTTTATCGGGCACGTCGCGCCAGTCTGCGTAATAATGCGTGGTCATGGGGTAATCCACCGCGTCGGAACTTGCCGCTTTAGGGCTGTCGGATGATTTGATTATGGCGGTAACCGGCCACACGAGTCGCGCTTCCGTGGTCAGATATGCCGGTGCAGCGCGCCAAAAAGCCCGTGCGCAGGCGGCTCAGGATGCGCGGCGCGCAGGGGGAACAAAGCGGGAAACGTGAAACCGGATGTGAAACCGCTCTGGCGGAAATTCCAAAGCGCCTGCTAACCCTTTGAAATCATTGGAGGCGAGTACCGGAATCGAACCGGTGTACACGGATTTGCAAGCTGCCAGCCTGGGCCAACATAACAAAGGGTTAGGGTGAAACCGGAGGCCAAATATGGGCGGAACGTATGGGGAAACGTGAAACCGGAGCTAAACAGAAGAACTGTAGGAAACCCTGTTAGATCATGGAGTTTTCCAATTGCTTAAATCGCCCACTGCTCCGACAAAGCCTCGGCTTGCTGCAAAACTGTCTGAATAGCCGCGTCCTGCAAATCCGGCGGGAAACCGTGGCGGCGCAGGATACGTTTGACCAAAACCCGCATCCGAGCACGAGCCGAATCGCGGCGGGACCAGTCAACACTAATGTTGGTTTTTAGTCCTTCCAACAATTCATGGGCGATGATCTTCAGGGAGTCATTTCCCATCACATCGACGGCGCTTTCGTTTTGGGCAAGCGCATCGTAAAACGCGATCTCGTCGGCAGACAGACCCTCGTCCTCGCCTCGTCCTCTGGCTTCGCGGATGTCACGGGCAAGGTTGATCAGCTCTTGCAAGACCTCGACTGTGCTGATGGCGTTAGTGTGATAGCGCGCAACGGCCTCGGCGAGCCGGTCCGAGAATTGCTTGCTCTCGACGATGTTCGATTGGCTGCGCGAGGAAATCTCATCGTTAAGCAGCTTTTTCAAAGCTTCCAGCGCCAGGTTCTTTGTTTCCATCTGCTGGATTTCCGCCAGAAACTCGTCTGACAGAATGGAAATGTCCGGAGATTTCATGCCCGCAGCCGACAGGATATCGACGATCTCTGTTGAAACGACAGAGCTGTCGATGATCTGCTGCACTGCCAGCCGTTTGTCGGCGGCCGACCCACCAGCGGATTGAGATGACTTGACAAGCGCTGCGCGGATAGTCTGGAAGAATCCGACCTCGTCACGAATTTCACGCGCCTCGTCGCTGGCCGCCGCCAGCGAATAGGCTTTGGATAAAGCCAGCACGGCATCCTGATATCGGCGGTGTGCTTTCTTCTTGGCCTCATCCGAGCTTTCCCGCTCAGAAGCCTTGTGTTGCGCTGCCAAGATCCA
This sequence comes from Rhodobacterales bacterium, assembly GCA_045046705.1. Taxonomy (GTDB): domain Bacteria; phylum Pseudomonadota; class Alphaproteobacteria; order Rhodobacterales; family Rhodobacteraceae; genus Amylibacter. The sequence continues at coordinate 69,189 of JASFZB010000057.1, forward strand.
GTCCAGCGCGCCAGCCATGATGGCCAACCGTTCTTTCGGCGTGCCGCCCAGCGCTGCGGCATAATCGAAGCCGTGGAACATATCCTTGACGATGCCAAAGCGTTTCAGCATCTCGGCCACAGCTTCGGCCTCGTCAATGCCTGCTTGCCTGCGGTCATTTGCAGAATACTGGCCGAGGGCGTTTTTCAGGTTTTGGGCGATGCCGATATAATCGACGACCAGACCAGCGGGTTTGTCGCGGAATACTCGATTAACACGCGCAATCGCCTGCATCAGACCGTGGCCCTTCATGGGCTTGTCCACATACATTGTATGCATCGACGGCGCATCAAACCCCGTCAGCCACATATCGCGCACAATCACCAGTTTCAGCGGATCATCCGGATCACGCGCACGTTTCGCCAACAGATCCCGCCGCGCCTTGTTGCCCACATGCGCCTGCCATTCCTTCGGGTCCGAGGCCGAGCCGGTCATGACAATCTTGACCACTCCCTCGTTATCATCATCTGAATGCCAATCGGGACGCAGCGCTATAATCTGATCGTAAAGGGCCACACAAATGCGGCGGCTCATGCACACCACCATGGCCTTACCGTCCAGCGCCTCAATCCGGTGCTCGAAATGGTCGACAATATCCGCCGCCACCATTTTCACCCGTTTTTCGGCCCCCACCAAGGCCTCAACAGTGGACCATTTCTGCTTGAGCTTTTCCTGCTCGTTCAGCGTTTCATCCTCGGTCAACGCCTCGATCTCGGCGTCAATACGGGGCTTTTCATCTTCGGGCAATTCGATCCGCGCCAGACGGCTTTCGTAATAGATCGGCACGGTCGCGCCATCCTCGACCGCACGCGAGATGTCGTAAACGTCGATGTAATCGCCAAATACCGCTGGTGTGTTCACATCGTCCTTTTCAATCGGGGTGCCTGTAAAGCCGATGAATGAGGCATTGGG
>JASFZB010000058.1:0-72279 GCA_045046705.1 Rhodobacterales bacterium
AGATGATGGTTGGCCGCTCGTTCAAATACCACCGCCCGCGCGGCATTTTAGCCGCCGGCCCGGAAGAACCAAACGCCCTGATGGGAACCGGTGAAGGCGGCACTTTCGAACCCAACCAGCGCGCCACGACAACTGAGCTATATCAAGGACTTACCAGCCAATCCCAAAACCATTGGCCGTCTTTGGAGTTTGATATAGGCGCGATAAATTCCAAACTATCCCGCTTCTTTCCAGCCGGTTTTTACTACAAAACCTTCATGTACCCCCGCGCCGCATGGAAGCATGTTTTTGAACCCATCGTGCGCATGTCAGCAGGCTTGGGCAAAGTCCCGACCCACAAAGACGAAGACCGCTACGAATACTTCTACGCCCATGTTGACATCCTTATTGTCGGCGGCGGTATCGCAGGCCTTGCAGCCGCCCTTGCCGCAGGCCAGTCAGGTGCCACTGTTTTGCTTATAGAACAAGGCGTCAGCTTTGGTGGCCGCGCCATTACAGACGGCGTTGAAATAGACGGCAAACCCGCCGCCGCGTGGGTCACAAAGACCCTCGCCGCATTGAAAAAACTGCCCAACGTCCAAATCCGCACCCGCATGATGGGTGCAGGTGTCTACGACCACGGCTACGCCCTTGGCTATGAACGCCTGACCGATCACTTGGGCCCGAACCAAAACGGCCCGCGCCACCGCCTGTGGCGCATTCGGTGCAGGCGCATCGTCACCGCCACAGGGGCCATTGAACGCCCCCTAAGCTTTGCAGGCAACGACATTCCAGGTGTTATGCTGGCCGGATCTTTGCGCGACTATATCGCCGATTACGGCGTCAGTGCGGGCGACCGCACCGTCGTTGTCACCAACAATGATGACGGCTACCGCACCGCGATTGCACTGCATGAAGCGGGCCTGAATGTGCCTTGTATCATTGACCCGCGTAACGATTTGGATGGTGAGTTGCCGCAAAAAGCCATCGCCCTTGGCATCCGCGTTGAAAACAAATCCGCCATCGGCAAAGTCATCGGCGGCAAGCGGGTTGAAGCCGTCACCCTATGCGCCCAAGCGGGGGAAGGCAGCACACTTGAGGAAATCAAATGCGATGCGGTTGCCATGTCGGGCGGCTGGTCGCCGGTGGTGCATCTATGGTCACATTGCGGCGGTAAACTGAACTGGGATTTCGATCAGGCAATGTTCCGCCCCGACCCCGAACGCCCGCCGCTTGGCGCAGACGGCACAGGCTTTGTCATCGTCACCGGCACGGCCAACGGTCACCTTGATGCCGCATCCGCGTTAAAGGATGGATATGCCGCAGGCAAATCCGCGGCCAGGCAAACCGGCTGCAAGCCCGCAACCCCAAAAGCATCTGTCGCCACAAGCGCGACCGAAGCCGCCATCGCGCCCGTATGGTCAATGCCGCAAGGGGCGACTTACGCGTTGAAATCGAAAACCTTCCTTGATTACCAGAACGACGTCAAAGTCAGCGATGTGCAACTGGCGGCGCAAGAAGGCTTTGAAAGTGTCGAACACACCAAACGCTACACCACGCTTGGCATGGCAACGGATCAGGGTAAGCTATCCAATATCAACGGCTTGGCTGTTCTGGCCGATAGCCTGAACAAGGAAATACCGCAAGTCGGCACCACCACATTCCGCCCGCCCTATCACCCGATTTCATTTGGCGCGATTGCCGGTGACGCACGCGGCGCACTGTTCAAACCGATCCGAAAATCCCCCATCCACCAGTGGATTGACGACAATGGCGGCGAATGGGAGCCGGTCGCCGACTGGCGCCGCCCCTATTGTTTCAAGCAAACCGGCGAAAGCGTGGAACAGGCGGTCGAGCGCGAAATCCTGAACACGCGGAAAAACTGCGGGCTTCTGGACGCCTCTACCCTTGGCAAGATCATCGTCAAAGGCCCGGATGCGCCAAAATTTCTGGACATGATGTATACCAACATGATGAGCACCCTGAAAGTCGGCCACTGCCGCTACGGGCTGATGTGTACCGAAAACGGCTTTCTGTCCGACGACGGTGTTGTGGCGCGGCTATCCGAAGACACCTATCTTTGCCACACCACATCGGGCGGCTCTGACCGCATTCACGCATGGATGGAAGAATGGTTGCAGACAGAATGGTGGGACTGGAAAGTTTACACCGCCAACATGACCGAGCAATACGCCCAAATCGCCGTGGTCGGCCCCAATGCCCGCAAGGTGCTGGAAAAACTCGGCGGCATGGATGTCTCGGCTGAAGCGCTGCCGTTCATGCAGTTCCGCGAAGGCACATTGGGCGGCATCAAAGCACGGGCTTTTCGCATCTCTTTCTCGGGCGAGCTGTCCTATGAAATCGCTGTCCCCGCATCCCTTGGCCAGGCGTTTTGGGACATGTGTCTGGAAGCGGGTAAAGAATTCGGTATGCAACCCTACGGCACCGAATGCCTGCATGTGATGCGCGCCGAAAAAGGCTTTATCATGATCGGCGACGAAACCGATGGCACGGTGATTCCGCAGGATCTGGGATTGAACTGGGCGATTTCCAGGAAGAAACAGGATTTCCTTGGCAAACGCGCCCAAACGCGCCCGCATATGGTAGACCCGAAACGCTGGAAACTTGTCGGCCTGAAACCGGTCGACCCGCAAAAAGTTATCCCTGATGGGGCCTATGCCACAGATGGCACCACCCGCGAAAACGGTGTGAAAAACATGATCGGACGTGTTACATCAACCTATTTTTCGCCGACGCTGAACCATGCAATTGCCATGGGGCTGGTGGAATTCGGGCCTGAGCGCATGGGCGAGGTTATTGATTTCCCAATCATCGGCGGGGACATCATCAAGGCGGAAATTTGCGATCCGGTATTTCTGGATAAAGAAGGAGCACGGCAAAATGTCTAACGCAGTCAGCGCAATGCAAGGCGCATCCTTTAAGGGCTCGCTTCACGTTCAGGACGCAGGCCTGCAAGGCATGATCACCCTGCGAGGTGATTTGAACGCGGACGCCCTGATCAGTGCCGTAAAGTCTGTCACCGGTGCGGATATGCCCGGCATTGGCAAAATCAGAAGCGGCAAAAAGGGGGCAACCGCCTGGATGTCACCCGATGAGTTGCTGCTTTTGGTCGGCCACGATCAGGCCGATGCCATTGTCGCAAAACTGGACACAGCCCTATCGGGCACGCATGTGTTGGCCGTAAACGTCTCGGACGCACGCGCCATGTTCACCCTAGAAGGCCCCGTCATACGCGATGTCTTGGCCAAAGGTGCCCCGGCAAACCTGTCCGAGGGGGCCTTTCATATCGGTGACATACGCCGCACACGTCTGGGCCAGGTTGCAGTGGCATTCTGGTTAAGCTCGGAAAAAACTGCTTCCGTTGTGTGCTTCCGCTCTGTCGGTGAGCATGTCTTTAACTGGCTGAAATCAGCAGCCCAAAACGGCACGACACCTAAATACTACTCAAAATAGCATGCCTTATTTAATATGCCATGCAATATACGCATAACGACAAAGCACCATTATCTGATGTCATCGACGATGTTGTCCCTTAAATATAGGGCAACATCTAAAAGGAGCATCATGATGAGCACTGTAAAACAGATCACGATCAACAATGAAATCATCGACATTTCGGCCATTGAGGCACGCGCCCATAAACTTCGGGCCGAAGCGATAGCTGAATTTGGTCAAAACCTCCGCAGTTGGTTAAAATCGTTTCATCTTGGCTTTGCCGCCCGCACAGCGCATTAAAGTCGTCTTAGACCAACTTCCTTAAAGAACCGTTGCTATTTCAGCGGTTTTTTTGCCTAAATCTGTCAGTTTCGCCAGATTCACCCCGGGCAGGCATAATTTAGCCATATTTCGGCATGTTCTTACCTTAAAATAACCTTTTATTTTACGTCATTCACGCCCGAATAGAACACATTCACCGTGCATACATTCTCGTAAAGTAGAATCTCCATCATGGGCAAGGAGCAAAAAAATGAACATTATGGTTTTGAAAACAAGAATCGTGAAATACATCGCCGGATTGGCTTTGGCACTGTCGGTGACAGCTTGAGCAAACACACAACAATCGGTTTTGCACAACAAAATCATCTCGCAAAACACACCGCACGCCATAGCGCTTGCGCATCCTGCGTATAAAGTCGAGTAACTGAACATCACCGTACCCGATGCGCTAACCGAAAAAGCCCGTTATACCGTAGGCGGACATCATGTGCAAAGAAATGTCTGGCAATACTGAAACCTGAAATCTCCCAAGACCCACCTTAAAGCGGCTTTCAGGCCGTTTTTTTTTGGGACTTTCCGCGCCCCGATAAACCCGTTAAGAGCGGGGCATGACACATGAACCCTACCCCACAATCCGCCTTCTGCCCAAAATATCGCCGCAAAAATTGCGTTTCGGCTTTCCTTGGGTCTACGCAAATGAACTGGTCCTGGACCGGCGCACCAAAAAAATCCCGTCCGGCAGTTTTGTAAACCTGACCGACAGTTTGGGACAGTTTCTGGGGGTGTGCACCTTCAACGCCAATTCCAAGATTGCCGCGCGCATCATGGACCGCAAAGAAAAACGGGCCATTGACCGGACATGGTTGCGGCAAAAACTTCTAGCGGCACACGCGTTGCGCACGCGTTTGTTTGATGCCCCCTATTACCGGCTGGCCCATGCCGAGGCAGACGGACTGCCCGGCGTCATCATCGACCGCTTCGGCGATACTGCTGTCATCCAACCCAACGCCGCTTGGGCGGAAAACATGCTGGACGATTTCACCGCCATTCTAACCGTTGACCTCGGGCTTCAAAACGTGATCAAAAACGCCTCCGGACGCACCCGAAAGCTGGAAGGTCTGGATGATGAAAGCCTGACGTTGGTCGGCAAAATTGATGCGCCTATTCCTGTTTCAATGAACGGCGCGACCTTCATGGCCGATGTGACCGGCGGGCAAAAAACCGGATTGTTTTATGATCAACGTCCCAATCACGCCTTTGCCGCGCGACTGGCCAAAGACCAGCGGGTTCTGGACGTGTTTTCCCATGTCGGCGGTTTTTCCCTGACCTGCCTTGCGCATGGGGCAACGACGGCAACCGCGATTGACGGCTCTAAACCGGCCCTTGATCTGGCCGAATGCGGGGCGGCGGCCATGGGCGTGGCAAGCCAGTTTGAAACCATACAGGGTGACGCCTTCGATAAAATGAAAAACCTGATCGAGGCCGGCGAAAAATATGACTTTGTCATCTGTGACCCGCCCGCCTTTGCCCCGAACAAATCCGCTTTGACCGCAGGTTTACGCGCTTATGAACGGGTTGCGCGTTTGGGCAGCCAATTGGTGGCAAAAGGCGGTTATCTGGGCCTGTGTTCTTGTTCACATGCCGCCGATTTGCAAAGCTTTCGCGCATCCTGTCTGGCCGGTATCGGCAAATCGGGACGGGTTGCACAAATCCTGCACACGGGCTTTACTGGGGCGGATCACCCAACCCATGCGCAATTGGGCGAAAACGCCTATCTAAAGGCCCTGTTTTTCAGGCTCGATTGATGCGCATTGTTCTGGATGCCTGCGTCCTATACCCCACGATTATGCGAGATACCCTGCTGGGGGCGGCGAAACACGGGGCATTTCAACCGCTTTGGTCGGCGCGTATTTTGGAAGAATGGCGCCGTGCGGCAGCCCGCCTAAACCCCGAGCAGGCAGAAATTGCAGCAATGGAAATCGCCCTTCTGCGGGCAGAGTGGCCAAATGCCGAGTGTGCCGCCGCCGACAACACGAATTTATGGCTTCCCGATGAAAACGACATCCACGTTTTAGCGGCGGCCATAGGGGCGGATGCAGATGCCATCATCACCCGAAACCTAAAGGATTTCCCGACCCGTACCCTGTCAGGCCACGGCATCATCCGCCGTGACCCTGACGGTTTTTTACTGGAATTTGCCCGCGAGAATACAACCGCCATAAGGGCGGTCGCGCAAGATATAAAACAGGCAGCCGAACGTCATTCAGGCACGCCGAAAGAAATTCGCGCCCTAATGAAACGCACGGGCCTGCCCCGCTTGGGTAAGTTTCTAGCGGCGGCTTAATGGCGCAGTCCCAGCATGTCCTCGGTCAGGCTGATCTGATCCGGTTCAACCGGCTTCAGCAGATCAATATCCGTCAATGCCTGTTTTTCCATCTGTGACATGGTGCGGTATTTGCGCCCTGCCGTACGGCTTAAAATTTTTATCGCCTCCAGAACATTGGTTTTGAATAAATCCCGCAGCCCCATGCTTTTCAGAACGTGGTGTAGCTCGGTGTCCGCTTGTGAAATGCTGCCAAAGGGCCAACGTGCAAAATCACGGGTGGATTTTCGGCTCATCAGGCGCACTTTCAAATTGTGATGTATCCGATTGCGATCAATCCGCGCCATCACCGCCGCAACGTTTTCAGGACACCCTTCAATCACCTGCAAGAACCGCCAATCATCATAGTATAGAAAACTGGTCAGCCCGTTTTTCAGATTATAAGGCAGGGATTGCGCGGTAAGCACATCAATATCGCGCTGGTTTATATGGGCAATCGCGCGGCTGTCATAAATAGTTTGCACAAACATCGGGGGACGGTTCCTTAAATCTGTTTCCAGCTTTAAGGGCAAAGCCTTAAAAACTTATGAAAATCAGCCGCCACCCGCCCAACGTTTTTCAAGTTTTTCAATCGCGGCAATCCGAAGCCCCGTATCCGGGTGGCTCATAAGCCACGCCATCGACGAGTCTGATGCGCCTGTCAGTGCCGAAAGCTTTGTAAAAAGGCTTTTCTGTGCTTTGGTGCCAATACCGGATTTGGTTAGCAAAGCCGCCGCATAGGCATCCGCCTCATATTCGTCACCGCGCGACAAGCGCGCCGCAAGCAGGCCGGTCAGAAAATTGGCCAGATAAACACTCAAACCCGGCAAAAACCGCCCCAACACCATGGTCAACACCACCCGAATGGCGTTTTGCCCTGAAAAATCGATCATCCTGCGCCTGGAATGGCCCAAGGCCACGTGCCCCAGTTCATGGGCGATAACACTGGCAATCTCGTCTGCCGTGACATCACCCGCTTGAAACTTTTTCAAAAAACCGCGGGTAATAAATATCCGCCCGTCAGGGGCCGCCAGCCCGTTCACCGGCTCTATTTCATAAACGAAAACCTTGATCTGATCCAAATCCAGTGCTTGGGCCATGCGCTTTAGCGCCGGTTGTAGCGCAGGATCCATCAGGCGTGTCGATTTTGCGTTCAGTTCCGCACGGGTGCGCCAAACCGAAAAGCGATAAAGAACAAGGCCGTAAAGGATCACAAGTATAATCGGGGTCAATCTAAGCATGGTCTTATTATGCCTTTCCAGCACGCCTGTGGCAATCTTTGCATGAAAAGTAAATTTCCGCTAAACTTACCCCAACCAGAGTCGAAGCAGGGCATATATGTCTAAAAAACCATACGATCTAGACGCCAATATACCCTATAAAACACCCCTCGGGGGCAAAGCCCTTAAGGTTGATTTATTCCGCCCCAAAACCGCCCTGAAAGCCACCTTGCTATACGCCCATGGCGGCGGCTTCATCAAAGGTAGCCGAAAGGACACGACGGCAAAACGTCTGGCTGAAAAACTGGCGGGTCAAGGTGTTGCGGTGGCCTCGGTCGATTACCGGCTGAAGGCGGATATATCGGCCTTTAGCGCGGCCCGACAGCGTGCAATCAGCAATGCTCGGGCCCGCACCGCGCGCATCGGCATGCCGATCAACCCGCAGTTCTGCGGGCCGCGGTTTTATGCAGCCTTAGAGGATTTATCCGATGCGGTTGACTTTCTGCGCAGCCCCGTCGGGCCGCTTTCAGGCACAACCGGGCCGCTTCTGGTGTTGGGGGTGTCGTCGGGCGGAATAGCGGCATTGTCGCTGGCTTTCCCCCCGCGTGACGGATGGGAAACCATCCCGCAGCCGGATGCGGTCATCGGCCTGAGTTCCGCGATGGTGCAACCTTGGCGACTTGCCAAAGACGGCGTGCCGTCACTGTTGTTCAACGGCCCTGTGGACCGGATCATTTCACCAGAAAACACCCGCTTTGTTGCGCATCGCGCCGGCACCACATCGGCCCCGTTGCAGGTTATTATCACCGACCGGAACGGCCATAACCCCCAAGTGGATCTGTTTATCGACGGGGCGGATGCGAAGGGCAGGCCCTGGCTGGATCGGGCCTGCAAAATGATGAAACTGCCTGTAGCTTTAACGCCCGAGTTCCGTCATCGCAGCCTCGATCCCCTTTAGCGTCATCGGGTGCATACGCCCGTCGAACACCTGATCAATCATGGCAATCGACTGCGTATAGCCCCAAGCAGCTTCGGGCACCGGATTGATCCAGACATTATCCGGCCATTGTTCACGGGCACGCGCCAGCCAGACTTGTCCGGCTTCAGCGTTATAATATTCATTGGCCCCGCCCGCATAGGCCACCTCATAGGGGGACATGCTGGCGTCGCCGACAAAGATACATTTGTAGTCCTTGCCATAGGTATGCAAAACATCCCACATCGACAATTTTTCCGACCAGCGCCGCGCGTTATCCTTCCAGACCTCTTCATAAAGACAGTTGTGGAAATAGAAATATTCCAGATGTTTGAACTCGGTACGCGCCGCTGAAAACAGCTCTTCTACCAGACGGATATAGGTGTCCATCGAACCGCCCACATCCAGAAACAGCAACACTTTCACTGCATTGCGTCGCTCGGGGCGGGTTTTCACATCCAGATAGCCGGTTTTTGCCGCCGCGCGAATGGTGCCATCAAGATCAAGCTCTTCATCGGCCCCCTGACGCGCCCAGCGACGCAGGCGTTTCAATGCCAGTTTGATGTTGCGCGTGCCCAATTCCACACTGTCGTCGAGATTGCGAAATTCGCGCTTGTCCCAAACCTTGACCGCGCGTTTGTGCCGGCTTTTGTCCTGCCCTATACGCACGCCTTCGGGGTTGTAGCCATAGGCCCCAAAGGGCGAGGTACCCGCCGTGCCAATCCATTTGCTGCCACCCTGATGCCGCTTTTCCTGTTCTTCAAGCCGCTTTTTCAAGGTTTCCATCAGCTTGTCAAAGCTGCCCAAAGCTTTGATATCTTGCATTTCTTGTGCCGAGAGATGCTTTTCGGCCAGCTTTTCCAGCCAGTCTTGCGGCACATTGGCGGCTTTCATCACATCGTCAAACGATATGTTTTCCAAACCCTGAAATGTCTTGGCAAAGGCCTGATCAAACTTGTCCAGATTGCGTTCGTCTTTCACTAGACAGGTGCGCGCCAGATAGTAAAACTGATCCATATCATAACATGAAAGCCCGGCTTTCATAGCTTGCAGAAGCATCAGATATTCGCGCAACGTGACAGGGACTTTCGCGCTTTTGAGGTTGTCAAAAAGCGGCAGGAACATGCGCTAAACCAGGCCCGCCCGATCAAGGGCAACGGTTACGAACAAACCGGCAATGGCAAAGGCGATGCCGTGGGCGGCGGCATATTGCAGCATATCAAGAATGCTTCCCTGTTTTTTATAGCCCTGCCATGCACCCGTCAGAATGCCCAGCACAAAAAACAGAAACCAAATCATCCTACAAGCCTTTCGTGGAAACCCGCGGTCGCAACGTGGCAACCATATCCATACGTTTAGCTATCTCCGACCCTGACGCAAGGCCATAATAGCCCCACCCGATGGCCTGTTGTCTCAGTGTATTCGCATCCGCATAGCGCCCCAAGCCTTCATATGCCTCGGCTTTCATCGTTAACAGGCTGAACAACAATGCGCCGTCTTGTGCTTTGCGTGCGGCAGGAATGGACTCATTGATAAATTTCAACGCTTCATTCAAATTTCCAGTGGACATGGATAACGATGCCATTTGCACGGCGGCTTTTGCGGTGTGAATGTCAGAGGCCCCGAAAAGAGTTTTGAAAATCCCGTAAGCCCGGGTAAAATCAAGGGCAGCGAGCTGAGGATCATCATGCAGGGATACTTGCCCCCGGGCAAAATAGGCAAACCCCAACCGATGATCATTATAGCCAAAATCTTTGGCCATTTGAACCGCGCGGTTTGCGGAATGGCGCCGTTTGCTATTGCTTATCCTCGGGCCAAGGGTGTCCGAAATCAACTGCACCCATTCAGGCGAGGTTTTTTTCAATCTGGCGGGGGGTAAATTCTGACCTATTGGATTTAACCGCGCCAAAATCGTCGGTAAAACAGATGCGGCCTCGGGACGGGTCATGCCATTGCGTATTTCGGGTGCATAATACGCCTTCAAAATCAACATGTCATGCGCTGTCAGCGAAAGGTAGAAGTTATCATCGTTGTAAACACTGTCGGCCAACCGGTATAGGTCATTAACCGGCCCCAACACCTGGGCAATTTCTTCGTGCAGGCAATCGCGCGACTCTTGCAACGGCACATCGTTCGGCATGAAAACAGTCGCGCGGTCGCGTTGCTTCAGACGTGTCCAGTCAACGGCTTTATTAAAGCGGTTGCGCCGGTAATCAGACCAGCCGGTCACATTGGGGACAACAAAACAGGCCGCCGTGGGCACCATGGTTTGCAATTGTTTTTTGGGTACCGTATCAACATAAATATTGGCCCCGCTTCCGGTAACACGGCGAATATCCAGCCCCGCTTCACTGCGAAGCCGCGCGACCAAAAGATCAAGCTCGTGCACCACATTGGCGGGGGCCTTATCGGTGATGGCTACGGTGATCGGCCCATCGAACCGCGACAAAACCGGCAAATCCTGACCGCTTTCCAGGGCAAAGCTTAAATCCAGAAATTCGTTTGCAATATCAATATTAGAGCGTTTGACCACCACCGGGCTTGCGGCATTGGGGAATGTTTTCATACGCACCGGCAGGACAAGCTCGATCGCATTATGGCTAACCTCGGTCGGGCCTTGCACGGCGCAACCGAAAAGAAATAAAGACAGGGGTATATAAAATAGGTTTTTCATTTTCGTTACATTCTTCACACTAGACACTTTACAAATGACGTGCGCGTCGCAACTTTATCATACAGGACTTGCGCTTGCACATTGTCCAGTTCAGTTAGCCCATAAACTGCGCCAGTATTATGTTCTTCGGTGTTATTTTCCACAAATTTTATCAATCTGCACCCTGCCCCGCTGCCACTGTCCCCAAAAGACTTAAAAACCAAAACAGGGTTTCCACATTTTAACCCGATTTTACCAATCCGCTTAGGGGCTTCCCGACTTTCCAAAATCTACCGCCTTCCTCGCGACAAAAACGCTAACCGCTCGAATAAATGTACATCCTGCTCGTTTTTAAGCAAGGCCCCATGCAGTTTTGGTAGCACATCCTTGCTGTCACGGCGCAAATCAGCCGCGCTTAAATCTTCCACCAGCAGCAGTTTCAACCAATCCAGCACCTCTGATGTCGAGGGTTTTTTCTTTAACCCCGGCATGTCGCGCAGCTCGAAGAACTGCGTCAGGGCCTCGGACACCAGATCCTGCTTCAAATTCGGGAAATGCACATCCACGATCTGTTTCAGCGTTTCTATATCAGGAAACCGGATATAATGGAAAAAACAGCGACGCAAAAACGCGTCCGGCAGCTCTTTTTCATTGTTCGAGGTGATGATCACAATCGGGCGGTGTTTGGCCACTATGGTTTCGCCGGTTTCATAGACGTGAAACTGCATCTGATCCAGTTCCTGCAACAGATCATTGGGGAACTCGATGTCGGCCTTGTCGATCTCGTCGATCAGTAAAACCATGCGCCCGTCCGCCTCGAAAGCCTGCCACAACTTACCCTTCTTGATGTAGTTCGATACATCGGCAACCCGCGCATCCCCCAATTGGCTGTCGCGCAAGCGCGATACCGCATCATATTCATATAAACCCTGTTGCGCCTTGGTCGTCGACTTGATCGTCCATTCCACAATCGGCAAATCCAGTGCATCCGCCACTTGGCGTGCCAATTCGGTTTTACCGGTTCCCGGCTCGCCCTTTACGATCAATGGACGCTCCAGCGCGATGGCTGCGTTCACAGCAACCGTCAAATCATCGGTCGCAACATAGGTCTTTGTACCCTTAAACTTCATTTTCCCTCTAAACCCTTGGTTTTACGAAGTACTATACCGCAATTCACAAAGCCGCAATATGGCATAACTTGGGGGTGACAATTGATAAATATTTCTGTAACGAGACATCAAATCAGCCTGATGTGCTGGTATAAGGGTTATTTAGAAATGAGTGTAACAATGAAGTCTGAAGTAATTCTGGATGCCGATTATCGTCCTGCAGAAGATGAGCCGTTCATGAACGCGCGCCAAGTAGAATATTTCCGTCGCAAGCTTTTAAACTGGAAAGCCGATTTGATGGAAGATACCAAAGAAACCATCGAAGACATGCAGGAAGGCACACGCAACATTCCCGATGTGGCCGACCGCGCATCGGAAGAAACCGACCGTGCGCTAGAGCTGCGCACACGCGACCGTCAACGTAAACTTGTGGCCAAGATTGATCAGGCCATCCGCCGCATTGAAGTCGGTGAATACGGCTATTGTTCCAAAACCGGCAATCCCATATCGCTAAAACGCCTGGATGCACGCCCCATTGCAACCATGTCCCTGGAAGCTCAGGAATGCCATGAACGCAGCGAAAAAGTACACCGCGACACTTGATCTGTTGCATTACCTGTTGCGTGTTTTAGACTGGCAATCGCTGGATTAGTCGGGATTTCCGTTACGGGGTATGAAAATGGCACACAACATTGCGATCGTCGGCGGCGGTATCGGCGGTTTGACCGCCGCCACCGCGTTAGCCCAAAAAGGGGCAACCGTCACAGTTTTCGAGCAAGCCGCCGAAATCGGCGAGGTCGGTGCGGGGCTGCAAATCAGCGTTAACGCCGTCAGGGTATTGCAGGCTTTGGGGCTAAGCCCGCAAAACTGGGTCTGCAGCAAGCCGCAAAAAATCACCCTGCACGACTACAAGCGCGGCGACTTGGTGGCGCGGGTTGCCATGAACACAAGCGCCCAATTGCCCTACCTGCAATTTCACCGCGCCGATTTGATTGAAAACCTGATGCAAGCCGCCAACAAAGCCGGCGCAACCATCAAACTTGGCAAAACAGTTTCGGTGGAAGACAGCGGCCGCGATCATCTACGTATCAATACGCAAGAGTTTGACTTGGTGGTCGCCGCCGACGGGGTGCGCTCTGGCCTGCGAGACCGGTTTTATGACGCCGAAAAGGCGCGCTTTACCGGCCAGATTGCATGGCGCGCCCTGATCCCGACTGACAAGCTGCCGAATAATTTCAGCCCCGACACAAAGGTATTTATGGGGCCGAACAAACATATCGTCACCTATCCGTTGCGGGACGGCAAATTGGTCAATCTTGTGGCCGTGGAGGAACGCGACGACTGGACGGATGAAGGCTGGAACCACCCGGGAAATCCGGATGATCTACGCCGCCTGTTTTCAGGCTGGTGCAAAGATGTAACCGTACTTCTGGATCAGGTGGACAAGCCGATGGTCTGGGGCCTGTTCGCCCATCCCGCCCTGCATTCATGGGTCAAGAACCGTCTTGTTTTACTGGGGGACAGTGCCCACCCGATGCTGCCGTTCGTCGCCCAGGGCGCCTGCATGGCGATAGAGGACGCGTGGGTTCTGGCCGATCAGTTGGCCAAATCGGGGGATGTCCGGGCCGCCTTGCAATGCTATCAGGAAATCCGCAAACCGCGCGCCACCAAGGTGCAGGAAACCGCGCTGAAATCGGGCCGTATCTACCACACCGCAAACCCGCTGAAACGCGGCGCATTGCATTTCGGTATGATGGTGTCGTCAGTTGTGGCCCCTGCCGTTATGGCAGGGCATTACGACTGGATTTACAACCACGATGTGACGGCCGGTTAACCGGTACCGGACCTGCAAACCCGCCATGGACGCGTCCTTTCGTGCGTTACCCCTAATTCTTGAACGACTTGCTCACCCTGATCTGCTCCCACGCCCAGACGACTTCCTGCAAACGGTCCTCGTCTGACCGGTCGCCGCCGTTCATATCGGGGTGCAGGATTTTGACCAATGACTTGTATTGCTTGCGCAGCTCGGTTTTTGTCCAGTGGTCTTTGGCGTCCAGAATAACAATGGCCTTGCGTTCGGCGGGGGGCAGGCGCTTGGCACTGCCGACGTCCGATCCGCGGCCATGGTTACGCGTGGCATTGTCACCCAGCACTTCGTGGGCGTCCTTGATACCCAGACGCGCCCAGGCTTTTTCCTCAGGCGTTGGTTTGCGCCCGCCCTCTTTGCCAAAAGGCATGGTCGGGCGTTCCCAGACACGGTCGGCGGCAAACTGTTCTTCCAGTTCTTCCTGAGTGTGATCCTGAAAGAAATTCCACTTCTGGTTAAACTCGCGGATGTGGGTCAGGCAAAACCAGCGGAACTCTTCCAGATTATCCGGATTAAGCGGTGCGCGGTACTTGCCGGCGTTGTCGCATTCTGGATGTTGGCACATTTGTGTCGAGGTTTCGGACGCCCCCGACATGCCACGGCGGCCCTTTTTACGACGCTTCTTATCCGCCGAAACAGATATATCGAATTCAAAAAGGGGACGGTCAGACATACGATTACCTATTTACCTTGTGCTTCGGATCAGGGAGTTTACCTTATTCTTGGATTTCGCCAAGAGGTGATTTGTAAAAAAGGTGAAAAAAATGGATATGCGCACACGGATCGAAAACAAATTACAGACCGCCTTTGCACCGGTTGTGCTGGACGTGGTGGATGACAGCGAAGCCCACCGTGGCCACGGGGGCTACCGCGAAGGCGGCAATACGCATTTCAATGTGGCGATCAAGGCGGCGGCGTTCAACGGGCTAAGCCGTGTGGCGCAGCAACGCCTGATTAACAAAACACTGGCAGCAGAGTTTGAAACCGGCCTGCATGCATTGGCCCTGACGGTTGAAACAACGGACGCTTAGGCCTTGGTATCGTCTTTTTCTTCTGCAGCCGCAGCAGCCTCGTCAAAAACAATGCTTTCCTCATCATCCAGATAGTCATCGTTGATGCCGACAAACAGCTCGTCGGTCGCCGGTTCATTTTTCGGGACGGCGAAAACCGGTGTGATATCGGCGGGCGCATCGACAGCTCTGCGAAAGACCAGAACATTCTGGTAGGTTTCGGTTTTGCGCATGGTTATCCCGTGGCGTTCATCCATCGGCAGGGATTCGGCGCGCAGGTATTCCCAACCGGTCGCGGCCAGAACATTGATAGCTTTTTCCAAAGCCCCGGCATACCGCCCGGCAGGCCCCTTGGCCCCTTTGATGCGAATACCGTTTCTTGGCGCAGGAATAACTTTATACTCGAAATAATCCATTAAATCCGACCTACCCTTTATAAACCCAGTTTTTGGGCAATAATCTGGTTCACGGCTTTTGGATTGGCTTTGCCCCCCGTGGCTTTCATCACCTGCCCCACGAACCATCCTGCCAGTTTAGGGTTTAATTTGGCTTTTTCAACCTGATCGGGGTTGGCGGCGATAATCGCGTCCACGGCGGCTTCGATGGCACCGGTATCGGTCACCTGTTTCATGCCGCGTTCTTCGACGATTTTTGCCGGCTCGCCGCCTTCGGCCCAGATGATCTCGAACAGGTCTTTCGCAATTTTACCGCTGATGTCCCCCTTGGAGATCAGATCAAGGATACCGCCCAGTTGTGTGGCGGACATCGGGCTGTTGTCGATTTTCAAATCCTGTTTGTTCAAGCGGCCAAACAGCTCGTTGATCACCCAGTTGGCGGCCTGTTTGCCGTCGCGGCCCTTGGCAACGTCTTCAAAAAACGCAGCATCGGTCACATCCGCCGTTAGCACACCAGCGTCATATTCGGTCATGCCGTATTCTGTCACGAAACGGGCTTTTTTGGCATCGGGCAGTTCCGGCAGGGTTTTGCCGATGGCATCCACCCATGATTGTTCTATTTCCAGCGGCAACAGATCAGGACAAGGGAAATAGCGGTAGTCATGCGCTTCTTCCTTGGATCGCATCGAACGGGTTTCCCCCTTGTCCGCATCATAAAGCCGGGTTTCCTGATCAATGCTGCCACCGTCTTCCAGAATGGCAATCTGGCGGCGGGCCTCATAATCGATGGCTTGCTGGATAAAGCGCATGGAGTTCATGTTCTTTAATTCACAACGCGTCCCGAGATAGCTGAAATCGTCATTATTGGCGCGGAATTTTTCATAATCGCCAGGCTTGCAGACCGACACGTTCACATCCGCCCGCAAATTTCCATTTTGCATGTTGCCGTCACAAGTGCCCAGATAGCGCAGGATCTGGCGGATTTTGGCAACATAGGCGGCGGCTTCTTCGGGACCGCGAATATCGGGGCGGCTGACGATCTCCATTAACGCCACACCGGTGCGGTTAAGGTCGACAAAGGACATGTTGGGATCCATGTCATGGATGGATTTTCCGGCGTCCTGTTCCAGATGGATACGCTCCACGCGCACCTTGCGTGCAATGCCCGGTTCCATATCGACCAGCACTTCGCCTTCGCCGACAATAGGATGATAAAGTTGGCTGATCTGATACCCCTGCGGCAGGTCGGGGTAGAAATAGTTTTTGCGGTCAAAGGCGGAAAAAAGGTTGATCTCGGCCTTCAGGCCAAGTCCGGTGCGCACGGCCTGTTCAACACAAAATTCGTTGATCACAGGCAACATGCCGGGCATGGCCGCGTCCACAAAAGACACGTTGGAATTGGGCTCTGCGCCGAATTTTGTCGAAGCCCCCGAAAACAGTTTGGCTTTCGAGGCAACCTGTGCGTGGACTTCCAGCCCGATCACAAGTTCCCAGTCGCCTTTGGCACCGGCGATGGTTTTGGGTTTCGGGTCTTGATAAGTAAGGTCGGCCATAACACTATCTCTGATTTATTCGTCGATGGGTTTTAGGCCGCATAAAGTCGCGGGGCAAGTGTAAATGGGCCGAAAGGCGTCATCCGGTCAGGGTAAACTGGTCATAGCCGATGTCCCCGGTCCAGCGCCATGCGGCAATGCAGGGCTGATCCGTTGTCACCGTTGCGTGTGGCACGTTCGAGGGGTGGAATATCATGTCACCGGTTTTGCAAAGCGCAGGCTCTTCGTCTTCTACCTGCCAATAGGCCTGACCGCCTATCATGATAAAGGTTTCTTCGGCGGCATGCTTTCGGGTGACATAGTTCAGATTTGCCGATTGCGCAAATAAACCGACCCGCACATGTTCGGAATAAATCATCCCGTCGGGGCCGACCAGTTCCGCTGTGGCCAGATGGTTGGATATTTCGGGCCTGATGCGACCATCCACCATGTTTGAGCTGTGCCAGTCAATCAGCGGCATCACTTTGGCAATTTTTGCGGCAATGGGCAGAGGGTTGATCGACAGGGCGGTATTTATGGTTTCGCTCATCACTTGATTCGCAGGCAAAAGCGGCGTGTGCACTTTTGCTATGATCGCGCGCAACTCCCGGGCGGTCTCATGGCCGCCAATACGCTTTTCTGCATCAAACAGGTCAGCCAGATCAGCCAACACATCGTAAAACACTTTGTAGAGTGTCATGTTCTTCCTCCACCTTTGACAATCGGAGCGTAACACAGAAATGTCGCGTTACGCTTTACTTTTTTTCACGGGATGGTGATTTTTTACCTAACCCAATATCCGCCCGACAATTTCCGCACTGTCCTTTGACAGGTTGGGGGTGGCGGCAATGCGTTGCAGCTGGGCTTTTTGCAAGGCTTGGCGGTCGGCATCATAGCGCCGCCATGCCTCAAACAGCCCGCACATACGCGCGGTGGTTTGCGGGTTGACCGGATCAAGCCGGATCAGCCAGTCGGCGACAAAGGCATAGCCTTGGCCGTCACGGGCATGAAACGCGGCCGGGTTCATCGCAAACGGGCCGATCAGGCTGCGAAAGCGGTTGGGGTTTTTCCAGTCGAAATCGGCATGGGTCGACAATTCAACCGCTCTGGCCAAGGCCGCATCGGGGGCGGCACTACCAACCTGAATGGCGAACCATTTGTCGATCACCAGCCTGTCGTGCTGCCACTGATCGTAAAACGCCTGCACGGCCGCATCGCCCTGCCCCGCATGAATAAGGATGGCCAGCGCGGAAAGCTGCTCGGTCATATTGTCGGCGGCGGCGTATTGCGCCCGCGCGGTTTTCGCGGGCTGCTCCTGTTTGGTCAACAGCCCCAGACAGGCCGCCCGCAAGCTGCGTTTGCCAGCCGAGACGGTATCAGGCGTATAGGCACCGGTCACGGCCATATCCGCATAAAGCGGCATCAGATCAGGCCCCAAGCTTTCGGCCAAAGCCAAAGACAGGGCTTCGCGGGCCTGATAAATCCGGTCGGGGTCAGGGGTTTGGCCGCGCTCGATACTCGCTTGCGCCATAGCATCTTCGGAAGGAAGCGCCATCATAAGGGCGCGGTAAGCGGGGGCCAATGTCGCGTCCAGCACGATTTTACGCATGGCATGCAGGAAATCTCCATCGGGGGTCGCCCCTTCCAATACCATATCGCATAAAACATCCGTCGCCAGCGTGCGCCCGGCTTCCCATTTGTTGAACGGGTCGCTGTCATGGGCCAGAAGAAATGCCAGCGTTTCGCGTGATTGCTTGTGCTCCAGAATGACAGGGGCCGAAAAGCCGCGCAGGATCGACGGGGTCGGTTTGGCGTCAAAGCCCGATACCGTGAAGCTTTGGCGGGCTTTGGTCAGCTCGAACAGTTTTTCCGCCACCGGCTCTTGCCCGTTGGCATCCAGAAACCCGACACTAACAGGGATCACCTGCGGGGCTTTATCGTCTTGGTTCGGGGTGGGCGGATTGGTTTGCTCGAATGTCAGCGTATAGGCACCATCCTTGAAGCTTTCGGAAACCTTGACCCGCGGCGTGCCCGCTTGCGAATACCACAGTTTGAACCGGGTCAAGTCACGCTCGCAGGCGTCTTCAAACACCTTGATCCAGTCCTCGATGGTGCAGGCCTGTCCGTCGTGGCGGGTAAAATAAAGATCCAGTGCTTTGGCATAACCCTTATCGCCGACAAGCAGTTTGAGCATACGGATCACCTCGGCACCTTTTTCGTAGACGGTGGCGGTGTAAAAATTGTTGATCTCGATATAGGCTTCAGGGCGTACCGGATGGGCCAAGGGGCCTGCGTCTTCGCGAAATTGCCGCGCCCGCAGTTGCAGAACATTGTTGATCCGCGTCACCGCCGGCTCGCGCATATCGGCGGAAAAACTGTGGTCACGAAACACCGTCAGGCCTTCTTTCAGGCACAGTTGGAACCAGTCGCGGCAGGTGATGCGATCACCCGTCCAGTTGTGGAAATATTCATGCGCGATAATGCCCTCGATCATCTGGAAATCCGTGTCGGTGGCAGTTTCGGGGCTGGCCAGAACATATTTGGAATTGAATACGTTCAAGCCCTTGTTTTCCATCGCCCCCATGTTGAAATCATCGACCGCGACGATCATGAACAAGTCCAGATCATATTCGCGGCCATAAACCTCTTCGTCCCACTTCATCGAGCGTTTCAGGGCGTCCATCGCATAGGCGCATTTGTCCTGATCACCCGGGCGAACAAAGATTTGCAAATCAACTTGGCGGCCTGACATTGTGGTGAATGTATCGTCATAGGATACCAGATCACCGGCCACCAGCGCGAACAGATAACACGGTTTCGGCCACGGGTCGTGCCAACGCCCGTGTTCCAGTTTGTTGCCGTTCGACAGCAACACGGGCGCGTCGCCCTTGATTGTGACATCGAAGGTTGCCATCACATCGGGGCGGTCGGGGTAATAGGTGATTTTGCGAAAGCCTTGCGCCTCGCATTGGGTGCAATACATGCCGTTCGACATATAAAGCCCCTCAAGGGCGGTATTGGCTTGCGGGTTTATTTCAACCTCGGCCTGCCATGTGAAGCCATCTTGTGGCACCAGATCAGCGGGAATTGTCAGGCCTTCTGCATCTTGCAAAATCTGGTCTTTGGCAAGCGGTTGCCCGTTGATCGCGGCACTGACCAGTTTCAGGTTGCGCCCGTCAAGGCGCAGATCATGCGGCCCGTCGGTGCGGCCTGAATTGCTTTGAAACACAATCTTGGACAAAACCCGCGTGGCTGTGGGGTGCAGATGAAAGGTCAGATCAACATGATCGACCCAAAAAGCAGGTTGGGTATAATCGGCAAGGCGGATGGTGGGGGCTTGAAGAGGGCGCATTATCGGGTTCCGTATCTGTGTGCCCATAGATGGGCCAATTTGACGATCGGGTTCAAGGGCAAAAACTGCATACTAATGTATACAATACTGTTGCCGCCATCAAAACCCCGTGCTAGCAAAGCTTTCGATACTCAAAGATTTTGGAGACCGACATGAAACGCATCGAAAAATACGGCTTGAAAGTCGATCCTAAACTTGTTGATTTTATCGAAGATAAAGCCTTGCCGGGGACGGATATTAGCCAAGGGCAGTTCTGGAAAGGCCTGTCGGATCTGGTGCATGAACTTGGCCCGGAAAACCGCGCTTTATTGCAAAAACGTGAAGATTTACAGGCCAGTATTGATGCTTGGCATATACAACACAAAGACCAGGCGTTTGATTTTGATGCCTATAAAGCGTTCCTGGTCAGGATCGGATACTTGGTGCCCGAAGGCCCTGAATTTGCCATTGAAACGCAGAATGTCGACCCTGAAATTGCCACCATACCGGGGCCGCAACTGGTGGTGCCGATCACGAACGCACGCTTTGCGCTGAATGCGGCCAATGCGCGGTTCGGCTCGCTTTATGATGGGCTTTACGGCACCGACGCGCTGGGCAGCCTGCCGCCTGCGGGGGGGTATAACGCAAAGCGCGGCGAACAGGTCATCGCATGGGGCAAAGCGTTTCTGGATCAGGTGTTTCCGATCAACGGCCTGTCACACGCAGATGCAACGCGCTACCATATCGAGGATGGCAAGCTGTTGATCGACGGCCATGAACTGCGCAACCCCGACCAGTTTGCCGGCTACCGTAATGATCCGGCCAAACCCGAAGGGGTTTTGCTGCGCAACAACAACCTGCATGTGGAACTGTATTTTATTTCCACCAGCCAGATCAGCAAACAGGACAAAGCCGGCCTATCGGATATTATTCTGGAGTCGGCTATTTCAACCATTATGGATTGCGAGGATTCTGTGGCTACCGTTGATGCGGCAGACAAGGTTCTGGCCTATTCCAACTGGCTGGGCCTGATGAAGCGTGATTTGACTGCTACGCTGGAAAAGGGTGGCAAAACCCTCCGCCGCCACCTGTTGCCCGACCGTAAATATACCGCGCCCTCAGGCGAGGCGTTCAGCCTGAAAGGCCGCGCTTTGATGCTGATCCGCAACGTTGGCCACCTGATGACCAACCCTGCGGTGCTGGACCGTGACGGTCTGGAAATACCCGAAGGTATCCTTGATGCCATGTGTACGGTGATGATTGCGATCCACGATCTGGAACGCAAAACCGGCAACTCGGATCACGGCTCGGTTTATGTGGTGAAACCGAAAATGCACGGGCCCGAAGAAGTGGCTTTCACCGACAAGGTTTTCACTGCGGTTGAAGCCGCTTTGGGCCTGCCGCAATACACCGTGAAAATCGGCATCATGGACGAAGAACGCCGCACCACGGTGAACCTGAAGGAATGCATCCGCGCCGCCAAACACCGTGTCGCGTTCATCAACACCGGTTTTCTGGATCGCACCGGCGACGAAATTCACACCTCTATGGAAGCAGGGGCATTCCTGCGCAAAGGCGACATCAAAAACGCGCCCTGGATCGGGGCGTATGAGGATCAGAATGTCGATGTGGGCTTGGCTTGCGGGTTGCAAGGTAAAGCGCAAATCGGCAAAGGTATGTGGGCGATGCCCGACCTGATGGCCGATATGCTGGAACAGAAAATCGGTCATCCGAAAGCGGGGGCAAACTGCGCATGGGTACCTAGCCCGACGGCGGCAACATTGCACGCAACGCATTACCACAAGATTGATGTCATAGCGCGTCAGGTTGAATTGGCCAAGGGGGGCAAACGGGCCGATGTGGACACCATCCTGCAGATACCCGTGGCCAAGGGCCAAAACTGGTCGGCGGATGAAGTCACCAGAGAAGTGGAAAACAACGCGCAAGGGATTTTGGGCTATGTGGTGCGCTGGATCGATCAGGGCATTGGCTGCTCGAAAGTGCCGGACATCCACAATGTGGAACTGATGGAAGACCGCGCCACCTGCCGCATTTCCAGCCAACACATTGCCAACTGGCTGCACCACGGTGTTGTCAGCAAAGAACAGGTGATGGATATTATGCGCCGCATGGCCGAAGTGGTGGACGGGCAAAATGCGGATGATCCAAATTATTCCCCGATGGCCCCGAACTTTGGCGGCATCGCTTTTCAAGCCGCCTGTGATCTCGTTTTTCTGGGCTCGGTGCAACCCTCGGGCTACACCGAGCCGATTTTACATGCCCGCAGGCTGGAATTAAAACATGCCAGATCAGGAAAATAAGCTATCGAATTTGCTGAAATCATGTGATACGAAACGGGCAACCAATCCAAGCCAAGTCTGAATACATGAAAAAACCCATCGTCGGTATTATTGCCAATTCTTATACCATAGACGGAGGCTATGCCGTTCAGGCCAGCGGTATCATCAACGTCAATGCCATTGCCCATGTGGCCGATGCCATGCCGGTGATAATTCCGTCGATGGATGGGGCCAACACAACCGAAGATCTGGTCTCGCGCTTTGACGGCTTCGTCTTTACCGGCGGACGCCCCAATGTGCATCCGAATGAGTATGGCGAACAGGCAACCTCGGCGCATGGTACGTTTGATCGTAACCGCGATGCGGTGGTGTTGCCGCTTATTCGCCAATGCGTAGCCCGGGGCACGCCGATATTGGGCATTTGCCGGGGCTTTCAGGAATTCAACGTGGCATACGGCGGCACGCTTCACCCCGAAATCCGCGACCTGCCGGGCCGGATGAACCACCGCATGCCCCCCGACGGCACACAGGCCGAGAAATTCGCCCACCGCCATGATGTAAGCATCGAAGCAGGCAGTATTTTCGAACAGGTGTTCGGCGCATCGGTGGTCAGAACAAATTCGCTTCACGGACAGGGGATCAAAACGCCCGGTGCGCGTATTAGCATCGACGGCCACGCGCCGGATGGCACGCCCGAGGCGTTAAGTGTGAAGGACGCACAAAACTTCGCGCTGGCGGTGCAGTGGCACCCTGAATGGAATGCAGACAAAGACCCGGTTTCATCGCGTCTGTTTACCGCTTTCGGCAAGGCTTTGCGCGGTACGTTTTAGGCTGGATAGCCCTAAGACGACGCCCTTAAAACCGCCCGATACGGCGGATCATGCGGATGGTCTGTTTCGCATTCTTCGAGGTCTCGCCGGCATTTTTTTGCGCCTGTTTGGCTTCGGGTGAATTGGGGTCGACGTCTTTGTTGCGGCTGTAATGATCGACCCCTTTATTGATCCCCATATTGATCACCCGACGCATCACTTGGCGTATGATTATATTGATAATCTGGTTCATTGCATCACCTGTGTAAGGATTGGTTCATTCGAACATATCATCTTGGTCGGTATTTTCCAAATCGCCGGTTTCTTCTGGGCTATCTTCCGCCTGTGCGCCCGGAACCGGCCGGTTGTCCAAAAGGCCGCTGTCGCGCAGTTCTTTTATCCCCGGCAGGTCGCGTTCGCTTTCCAGACCGAAATGATCCAGAAAGGTTTGAGTGACGATAAAGGTCACCGGTCGCCCCGGTGTCATGCGGCGGCGGCCCAGTTTGATCCAGTCCAGCTCCAGCAGCAGATCAATGGTGCCGCGCGACACCGACACGCCGCGTATTTCTTCGATTTCGGCGCGTGTTGCCGGTTGGTGATAGGCGATAATGGCAAGAGTTTCGATGGCGGCGCGTGATAGTTTGCGGGTCTCATAGCGTTCCTTTTGCATCAGGAACCCCAAATCGGGCGCGGTGCGAAACGCCCATGCGTCGCCGACCCTGACCAGCTTCACGCCGCGCCCCTCATAGCGTTTGCGCAAATGTACCAAGGCTTCCGATACATCGCAGCCATGCGGCAAACGCTCGGTTATCGCGGCCTTAGAGACAGGTTCGGCTGATGCAAAAAGGATGGCTTCGATCATACGTTCCTGCTCGCCCATGGGCGGGGCTTCGAACAGGGTTTCATTTTGCTTATCTGTCATTCCGGTCTCTTTGTTCGTAACGTGATGGGGGCAAAAATTTCCGATTGTCGAATTTCCAGTTTACCCTCTTTGACCAGCTCAAGCGAGGCGGCAAAGGTCGAGGCCATAGCCGAGCGGCGAAATTTAGGGTCATCGCGCCAGCCGTCGGGCAAAAACCGGGTCAGGTCGCCCCACTCGATAGTATCGCCTATAAGGCTGCGCATCCGCCCCAAGGCCTGCTCCATAGTGAACACATGGTCACGCTCGCGCAGGTGCAAAGGTTCGAAACTGTCCTTGGTTTTGATGTAGGCATAGGCGTGCATCAAATCCAGAATGGTGGCGATATAAGTGATTTTACGACTGTGGCTGACCCCCTCGGGGATGCCGCGTTGAAAGAAATCGCGGCCCAGTTGATCGCGGGCCATCAGTTTGGCCGCGGCGCGGCGCATTGCCTCTAACCGTTCCAACTGGAACGCAAGGTGGGCGGCCAGCTCTTCAGCCGAGGGGCCTTCATCGCGCGGGTCGGGGGGCAGCAGCAGGCGTGATTTCAGGAACGCCAGCCATGCGGCCATGACCAGATAATCGGCGGCCAGTTCGATACGCAGTTTCTTGGCCTGTTCGACAAATTCAAGATATTGAACCGCCAGTTCCAACACCGATATTTTGCGCAAATCCACTTTTTGTGTACGCGCAAGGGTCAACAGAATGTCCAGCGGGCCTTCAAAACCGTCAACATCCACCAGCAGGGCTTCCGAGGCCACGCGTTGTTGGGTGGTCTGTTCAAACGCAGCGATGTCTT
This sequence comes from Rhodobacterales bacterium, assembly GCA_045046705.1. Lineage (GTDB taxonomy): Bacteria > Pseudomonadota > Alphaproteobacteria > Rhodobacterales > Rhodobacteraceae > Amylibacter. The sequence goes on from JASFZB010000058.1 coordinate 24,982, forward strand.
CGGGGCTTGGGCCTGACATCATGCGGCCTCTGCCAAGAGGGGCTGCATCTGAATTTTGGCGGCATCCAGATCAAACCCATCGGGGGCTTTGCGCATCTTCAAGGCGGCAGTCGCACGCGCCAGTGCTTTGCCTGACAATGCCGGCGTAGCCGCTGCCACCTCGACCATCTCGGCCATCACCCCGTTGCAATGCAACAGCACATCGCAGCCCGCATCCACGCTGGCCTGACAGCGATCCGCAAAATGACCTTTCAGCGCTTTCATCGACAGATCATCGCTCATAATCAGCCCGCCAAAACCGATGTCGCTGCGTATGGTGTCAATGACTCTGCGCGATTGTGTGGCGCAATAATCGGGGTCGATGTCTTGGTAAACAATATGCGCGGTCATCGCCATTGGCAGGTCGGATAGCTGCTTGAAGGGCAGGAAATCACTGTTTTGCAATGTGGCAAGCGGCGTGTTCAGATGCGGCAGCTCAAAGTGGCTGTCCATCGTGGCGCGGCCATGGCCGGGAATATGTTTGAGGATCGGCAACACCCCGCCCGCAAGCAGACCGTTGGCCGCAGCGCGCCCCATTGTGGCTACGGTTTCGGCGTCATGGCCGAAACAACGGTTTTTGATAATCTCGTGACTGCCGGGATGGGCAATATCCAGCATCGGGGCACAGTTCACATCTATGCCCAAAGCGTATAATTCGGCGGCAATGATCCGGTAGCGCAGTTTTATCAGTTCGGCATCGGGGTTGCGGGCCACATGGGTCAGCGGCGGTAACCATTCGGCCCAGTCGGGGCCGCGCAAACGTTGCACACGGCCACCTTCCTGATCAATCAGGATCGGGGCATCCGCGCCAACGGTATCGCGCAACTCTGCGGTCAGGGCGCGTATTTGTGCGGCACCTTTGATATTGCGGCCAAACAGGATAAACCCCCAAGGGCGGTTTGCTTTGAAGAACTGCTTTTCCGACGGGGTTAGTCGCAAGCTTTCACAACCAAAGATGCAAGCCGCCGGTGCTGTCATCGTGCCACGACCGGTATGCAGGCAGTGCCGCGTGCCAGCAGGGCCGAACAAAGGTTGCGGCTTTCTTCAGCAGAGCCAAAGCCACGCGCGCGCAAGCGGTAGAATTTCCGCCCCCCCGATGTGGCTGCCTGGATCAGTCGGGTTTTTCCCGCCAGAAGGTCGCCATGTTTACGGATCAGCTTGGTCCATTCGGACTTTGCCACCGCGATCTTGTCATAAGCCCCGAATTGCACAAGCCTTGTGCCAAGCGGCACCGATGCCGCCGGTTCCTGTGTCGGGCGCGCGGCAACTTCGGTTGCGGTTTGGATGCTTGCGATCAGATTGCCGGGGCGCAGATGCGGGACAGGCGATTTCAGCGGGGCGTATTTGCTAGAGGCAATAACCCGGCTTTGTTGCTCGGTCACAATGCTTTCGGTTATAAGAGACGGATCTTGAACCGTGGGCGCGGGGGGGGCTTTGACAGCCTTTACGATGGCGCTTTCAACAACGGGTCGGGGGGGTATTTGGGCACTGGTTATTTGCGTCAATTTCGGGCGCAACACGGGGGATATTTTGGCCAATTCGCTTTGCGAGGCATCCTCGGGACTTAAGGGTTTTTGCCTTGGGGCCAAAATAACCGTTTGCGCAGGTTTTTGGGCGGTGCCATCGGATTGCACCGCATTGACGGCCAAGCCTTGATGCCTTGCCTGAACCCCGCCGGGATTGTTTGGTTGAACCCTTGCCGGGCCTTTCATGGCACGGATGATCGGAATTTCGTTGGGATTTCGAGTGCCAAGCTGGAACACCCAAGTGACCAGACCAACCACCAAAGCAATCGAGGCAATGGCCCCAAGCCAGTTCAAAACCAGCCGCACCAGCCCCAACGGGGCGATGTAATCGGTTTGGTTATCTTGGGTCTTATAATCGGACATACGGGCTTTGCCTCTTTTAGATACACTATATTGTGTATTTTCCTGCTCCAACCCCGAAATATGCTGTTTTTGCTTAAATTAGCGCATTTCTTCCATCGGGGTTACGCCTAAAATACCAAGTCCTGCGGAAATAACAACGCTTACGGCACGAATAAGGCTGATTTTTGCTTGCGAGGTTGCAATTTTATCTTCCTGAAGGAAGCGCAAATCAGGTTCATCCTTGCCGCGATTCCATAAAGAGTGGAATTCCGCTGACAGATCATAAAGATAAAATGCAATGCGGTGCGGTTCGTTATGTTTGGCAGCCAATTCCAGCAAACGCGGCCATTCGGCCAGTTTGCGGGCCACGGCCAGTTCGGCCTCATGGGCCAAATGCGCATCGTTTACCGCCATCAGGGCCGCATCGCTAACGTCGATTTCCGCCGCATTGGCTTTGCGCAACACCGAATTGATCCGCGCGTAAGCGTATTGCACATAGAAAACCGGATTGTCTTTCGATTGCTCGCGCACTTTGTCGAAATCGAAATCAAGCGGCGCATCGTTTTTGCGGGTCAGCATCACGAAACGGGTCACATCCGGGCCGACCTGATCCACCAGATCCCGCAAGGTGATAAAGGTGCCGGCGCGTTTCGACATTTTGAACGGCTCGCCGTTTTTGTACAATCGCACCAGTTGTGTCAGCTTGATGTCCAAGGGCACTTTGCCGTCCGACAGGGCCGAAACGGCGGCTTTCATGCGCTTCACATAGCCGCCGTGATCGGCCCCTAAAATGTCGATCAATTCATCAAACCCGCGCTCTATCTTGTTGAAATGATAGGCGATGTCGGGGGCAAAATAAGTCCAGCCGCCATCGGATTTTTTGACAGGGCGATCAACATCGTCACCGTGGGCGGTGGATTTGAACAAGGTCTGTTCGCGCGGTTCCCAGTCATCGGGCAGCTTGCCTTTGGGCGGCTCCAGCGTGCCTTCGTAGATCAGGCCCTTGGCGTCCAGATTGTCTAGTGCGGTTTCAATCAGGCCGGTGCCGTAAAGCGATTTTTCGGAAAAGAACACATCCATTTTCACACCGATTGCGGCCAGATCATCGCGGATCATATCCATCATCGCTTGGATCGAAAATTCGCGCAAATCCGCCAACCACTCACTTTCGGGCTTGCCCACAAGCGCATCGCCGTATTTGTCTTTGACCGCCTCGCCCACTGCAATCAGGTAATCGCCGGGATACGTCCCGTCTTCGAATTGCACCGCGCGCCCGTTGGCTTCCAGATAGCGCAGATAAACCGAGCGGGCCAGAACATCGACCTGTGCGCCGCCGTCGTTAATGTAATATTCACGGGTGACATTGTAGCCTGCGAAATCCAGCAGGCTGGCCAGCGCATCGCCGAAAACCGCGCCGCGCGTGTGACCCACATGCAGCGGGCCGGTGGGATTGGCGGAGACATATTCCACATTGACCTTTTTGCCTGCCCCCATGCTGGAACGGCCAAAATCGGCACCTGTCGCAAGGGCTTTGGGAATAACGGACAGCCAGACCTTTGGGTCAAGCCGCAGGTTCAAAAAGCCCGGACCTGCCACATCCGCAGATATAACACGCGGATCAGTCGCCAGTTTGTTGGCCAGTTTTTCAGCAATGTCGCGCGGTTTCAGACGCGCCGTTTTGGCCAGCACCATCGCCGCATTGGTTGCCATATCGCCGTGCAGCGCATCGCGTGGAGGCTCGACCGTGACATTGGAAAAATCCAGACCTTCGGGCAGGCTGCCATCGGATTGCATTTGCGCAAGGGCGTCTAAAACAAGGGTGCGTATGTCGGCGAACAAGTTCATAGTATGGTTCCTGCATGATTTTGCGCGGGAGTAGCATAAAGCGGCGGCGCACTCCAGAGCTTAAGCGCAATGTTTTGCGTGCTCTTGAAAGGCAAACGGGTCGGTCATGCCGGCGATATAATCGGCAACCGCGCGTGCCTGCGCGGTTTTACCCGGGGTTGCGGGCCGCCTGTCGCCCGGCAGCAATGACGGGCTGTCCATGTAGACGTTGAACAGCGCGCGCACCACTTTGCCGGTGCTGCGGCGCATTTCATTCACACTTGCGTGGCGATACATGCGGGCGAAAAGGAATTTCCGGATTTGTTTAAGGTCGGCAAAAAGCGCATCCGAAAATTGGATCACCGGGGCCGAATGGTTGCGAATATCTTGTGCCGATTGGGGCGCAAGGGCAGCAATGCGAGCCTGACTTTCGGCAATGGCATCCTGCACCATGATGCCGAACACCCGGCGCAGGGCCTCGTGCCGGCGACGGTCGGCGGCAAGGTTCGGGTATTTCGCATCCACCTGTTGAAAACAAGTCCCGACAAGGGGCAGCTCGATAATGTCGTCAACGCTGAACAACCCCGCCCGCAAGCCGTCGTCAAGATCGTGATTGTTATAGGCAATATCGTCGGCAATGGCCGCTGACTGGGCTTCGGCACTGGCATATGTGCCAAGTTCCAGATCGTGAAGGTCGTTGTATTCGGCCAGCGCAAAAGGCAAGGGGCCGGTGATCGGACCGTTATGTTTGGCTATTGCTTCAAGGGTTTCCCATGTCAGGTTCAAGCCGTCAAATCCGGCGTAATGGCGTTCAAGCCCGGTGACGATTTTCAACGTTTGCGCATTGTGATCGAAACCGCCATAATCTTGCATGCAGACCGCCAGAACATCCTCGCCGTTATGACCAAAGGGGGTGTGGCCCAGATCATGGGCCAAGGCGACGGCCTCGGCCAGTTGCACGTTCAACCCTAAAGCGGAAGCGATAGAGCGGGCGACTTGGCCGACTTCTATGGTGTGGGTCAGGCGGGTGCGAAACAGGCCGCCTTCGTGGGCCACAAAGACTTGGGTTTTGTGCATAAGGCGGCGAAACGCGGTGGAATGGATGATGCGGTCACGGTCGCGCTGGAACGCCGAACGGTGCACCGCTTCCGGTTCCGCATGAAGCCGCCCGCGGCTGTTTTTCGGGTCACATGCGTAAGCTGCAAGCATTTAAGGCAAACCTTTGTCTTGTCGCGGCGCGGCCCCGCGCCTATATTCAGGCTAACACTTACCCCAATTAAAGGCCGTTTGATAGATGCAACTCACGCTTCCCCCCAAAGTCACCGACCGCGCCTTTGCACGTCTGGCAGAGATCAACGCCGACGGGGCCGGCAAAGCCCTGCGCATCGCGGTAGAAGGCGGCGGGTGTTCAGGATTTCAATATGACATCAAGCTGGAAGAGGCCGCTTCAGGCGATGATCTGGTGCTGGAAAAAGATGGCCAAAGGGTGCTGATCGACAGCGTATCACTGCCGTTCTTGTCCAACGCCGTGATTGATTTCAGCCAAGAACTGATCGGCGCACGCTTCGTCATCGAAAACCCCAATGCCACATCAAGCTGCGGGTGCGGCACCAGCTTTTCGATGTAAGGGCGGGGGATGACGCCGATTGTATTTTATGCCGTTAATAAACATTGAAAATAACGGGGCTTTCTGGCATGTCTCAAATTAAGGCCCGTTAGGGCGTAGATTGTGCGCACGCCCCCCTAACAAATCCTAAACCATTACCCGTGTATAACTCCCCTGCTAGCAAAAGTAGTTTACGGGTTTTCAATGATTGCTTTGCAATCTTTTGTCACCCCGGCGGGTTTTCAATGATTGCTTTGCAATCTTTTGTCACCCCGGCGGGTTTTCAAAGGGCGTCTGACACCGCCAAATGCGAAAACCACCGAAACTTAATAGTTAAGAACAGGTGCAAGGGTCACCACCCCTTGTTCGGCCATATAGCTACAAACGGCAGGCCTGCCTTCCTTGATAACCGACAAATCCTAATGAAACGATAAACCCCGCCAGCCAAACATCGGCGACGGGGCACTCAGGGTTGCACGCCTACCCCCGCGCATCCTCTTTCATCATATCCGCCGCTTTTTCGGCAATCATAATCGTCGGTGAATTGGTGTTGCCCGATGTAATCACCGGCATCACCGAGGCATCCACCACCCGCAGCCCATCCACCCCATGCACCCGCAAGCGGTCATCGACCACCGCCATCGGATCACTGCCCATTTTAGCGGTACATGTGGGATGGAAAATCGTGGTGCCGATGTTGCCCGCAGCCACAGCCAGCTCCGCATCGCTCTGATAGGCAGCACCCGGCAGATACTCGGAAGGGTTGTATTTCGCCAAGGCATTCTGGCCGACAATTTTACGCGCCAGCCGAATGGCACGCGCCGCCACCAAACGGTCGGCTTCAGTTGACAGATAGTTCGGGGCGATTTTCGGGGCATCATGGGTGTTCGCCGACGACAGACGCACTGTGCCACGACTTTCGGGGCGCAGGTTGCAGATGCTGGCGGTAATCGCGGGGAAATCATGCAAAGGGTCGCCGAATTTTTCCAGCGACAAGGGTTGCACATGAAATTCCAGATCCGCCGTCTCGCGCGACGGATCAGACTTGGCAAATGCGCCGAGCTGCGATGGTGCCATCGACATCGGCCCGGTGCGCTTTAGCGCATATTCCAGCGCAATCCCCGCCCGCCCCAGCAGGCTGCCGGCGCGCTGGTTCAGGGTCTTTGCGCCCTCGACTTTGTAAATACAGCGCAGTTGCAGATGGTCTTGCAGGTTTTCGCCGACACCGGGGCTGTCATGCAGCACCTTGACCCCGTGTTCAGCCAAAACCGCCGCTGACCCAATGCCCGACACTTGCAAGATATGCGGGCTGCCAATGGCCCCCGCCGACAACACAACCTCGCCATCCGCCCGCGCGACCTGCGAAGTGCCGCCTTTTTCAAACTGTACCCCCACGGCGCGTTTACCTTCAAAGACAATCCGCTCTGCATGGGCCTCGGTTACAATCGTCAGGTTATCCCTTTTCTGCACCGGCTTCAAAAACGCTTTCTTGGTATTCCAGCGAAACCCCGCCTTTTGATTGACCTGAAAATAGTTCACCCCTTCATTGTCACCGCGATTGAAATCATCCACACGCGGAATGCCCGCTTCCACGCAAGCGTCAGCGAAATCGTCCAGTATCTGCCAAGACAGGCGTTGTTCTTCAACCCGCCATTCGCCGCCCACCCCGTGCAGATCATCGCCGCCCTGATAATGATCCTCGGACTTCAGGAAATACGGCAGCACATCATTCCAGCCCCAGCCGGTATTGCCCATCTGCCGCCAGCCGTCATAATCACGCGCCTGCCCCCGCAGATACAACATACCGTTGATAGAAGAACACCCGCCCAGCAATTTACCGCGCGGATACATCAGACTGCGCCCGTTCAACCCCGCCTCGGCTTCTGTGTTGAACATCCAGTCCGTGCGCGGATTGCCGATGCAGTACAAATAGCCCACGGGGATATGCACCCAGATATAATTGTCACTTCTACCCGCCTCCAGCAACAAAACCCTATGTTTCGGGTTTTCCGAAAGCCTTGCTGCCAAAACCGAACCTGCCGAGCCTGCGCCGACCACGATGTAATCAAATGTGCCATAAACCTTTGTCATACCGCACTATTTGACGGGACGCGCCATAGATCAAGCCCAAACAGGAATTTATCACCGCCCCCTTGCGGAACCGGTCAAATTATATCACTAAGCTAGTAACATTCAGACCGATAGGATACCCGACCATGGCAGACGGCAATTTGGACTTAAACGCAACGCCCACACGCGACATATCCGTGCGTGATACCTTTGGCATCGACAGTGATATGATGGTGAAAGGCTTTGCGGAAAATACCGACCGTGTACCGGCCATCGACAGCACCTACCAGTTCGACCATGACACCACGCTGGCTATTCTGGCAGGTTTCACCCACAACCGCCGCGTGATGATCCAGGGCTTTCACGGCACTGGCAAATCCACCCATATCGAACAGGTTGCAGCCCACCTGAACTGGCCCTGTGTACGGGTCAATCTTGACAGCCACATCAGCCGTATTGATCTGATCGGCAAGGACGCGATCAAGCTAAAAGATGGCAAGCAAGTGACCGAGTTTCAAGAGGGCATCCTGCCGTGGGCCTTGCGCAATCCCACCGCCATTGTGTTTGACGAATACGATGCGGGCCGCGCCGACGTGATGTTCGTGATCCAGCGGATACTCGAGGTTGACGGCAAACTGACCCTGCTGGACCAGAACAAAGTCATCACCCCACACCCCTATTTCCGCCTGTTCGCCACCGCCAATACGGTCGGTTTGGGTGACACCACGGGGCTTTACCACGGCACACAACAGATCAATCAGGGCCAGATGGACCGCTGGTCGATCGTCAGCACCCTGAACTACCTAAGCCACGCCGCCGAGGTGAATATCGTGGCCGCCAAAAACCCGAACACCGACCGCAAAGTGATCGAACATATGGTGACGGTGGCAAACCTGTCGCGTAATGCGTTTATGAACGGCGACATTTCCACCGTGATGTCACCGCGCACGGTGATCACATGGGCGCAAAACGCGGATATTTTCAACAGCATCGGCTTTGCCTTTCGCCTGACCTATCTGAACAAATGCGACGAGTTGGAACGCGAAACTATCGCCGAATTCTACCAACGCTGTTTCGATGAAGAACTGCCTGAATCGGCGGCCAGTGTAAGCTTGGGCTGATGACCAAACCAAACGACAACCCTGCCGAGCCTTTCAAAAAGGCACTGACCGAGGCCACCCGCGCCATGGCCAATGATGCAGAGTTGAACATAGCGTTCACGGTTGACCCGCCGGGGGTCAACAACGAGATCATGCGCCTGCCACAGGTTAGCCGCCGGATGACCTTGGACGAAGTGCTGCTGGCACGCGGCACGGCGGATGCCTATGCGTTGAACAAACGCTTCCACAACGCGCAAACCCACACCCGCTATATGCCAGAAGGGGCCGATGCGCGCGAGATTTACGACATCATGGCCACCGCCCGCTGCGAAGCCGTGGGCGCGCGCGCGATGCCGGGCACCGCTGGCAATATCGACGCCAAGATGGAGTCCGAGGCCCTGAAGCTGGGCTACGATCAAGTCACCTCCTACAAACAGGTACCAATGCCGACCGCCCTTGGTTATTACCTGCGCCACATGGCCACGGGCCGCAACATGCCGCCTGCGGTGAATAACGCGATGCAACAATGGCAGACCCAGATCGAGGACCGCTCGGGCGACACCTTCAAAGGTCTTGAAGCCGCCATGACCGATCAGGCCAGCTTCGCCAAATTTGCCCGACAGTTGATCGACGATTTTGGCTACGGCGACCAGTTGGGTGATGACCCCGACGATATGGACGACGATGCGAACGACAATGCCGATCAGGAAGATCAAGACTACGAGGAAGACACGCCCGATAGTGATGCGGGCGATCAGGACGATCAATCCGAAGAATTAGACGATCAACAAGATCAACAGCAATCCGCTGACCAGCAACAATCTCAGGTCTCAATGGATGACCGTGATGACATGGACGGGGCCGAAGAGGTCGACGCCCCCGAAGGCGAAGCCCCGTTAGAGCCGCCAACACCCCCCGCCATTTCCGATGCAGATCCCAATTACAAGGTGTTCACCACCGAATTCGATGAAGAAGCCCCCGCCGAAGAGCTGGCCGAACCCGCCGAACTTGACCGCCTGCGGGCCTATCTTGATCAACAGCTCGACCCCCTGAAAGGCGCGGTGTCGCGCCTTGCGAACAAGCTGCAACGCCGTCTGCAAGCCAAACAAAACCGCTCTTGGCAGTTTGATATGGAAGAAGGCATGCTGGACGCAGGCCGTCTGGCGCGGGTGATCTCCAACCCGACAACGCCGCTGTCGTTCAAGGTCGAAAACGATACCGAGTTTCGCGACACTGTTGTGACCATCCTGATCGACAACTCCGGCTCGATGCGCGGTCGCCCCATATCCATCGCCGCCATCTGCGCCGATGTCATGGCCCGCACGCTGGAACGCTGTCAGGTGAAATGCGAGATTTTGGGCTTTACCACGCGCGCCTGGAAAGGCGGCAAATCCCGCGAACAATGGTTGAACCAAGGCCGCCCTGTGGAACCGGGCCGTCTGAACGATTTACGTCACATCATCTACAAAAACGCAGATGCGCCTTGGCGTCGCGCACGGCCCCATTTGGGGCTGATGATGAAAGAGGGGCTGCTGAAAGAAAACATCGACGGCGAAGCTCTTGAATGGGCGCACCGGCGCATGATGGCCCGCCCCGAACAGCGGCGCATTATGATGGTGATCTCGGATGGCGCACCGGTAGACGACAGCACCTTGTCGGTGAACTCTGCCAGCTATCTGGAAAAACACCTGCGCGATGTGATTGCGATGATCGAGAAACGCAAAATGGTCGAACTGATCGCCATCGGCATCGGCCACGACGTGACCCGCTATTATGACCGTGCCGTGACCATCACCGACGCCGAGCAACTGGCCGGTGCCATCACCGAACAACTGGCCGACCTGTTCGATAATGACCCGCGTGCGGGCAAACGAAAATCACTGAAACGGGCCCGATGATGTTTCAATCCTTCGACAGCACAACCACGCCCGAAACCGGTGCTGAACGCCTGAAATCTTTGCGCAACGAGCTGACAAAAGACGGTCTTGACGGCTTTCTTGTCCCGCGCGCCGACGCGCATCAGGGCGAATATGTGGTCGCGCACGACATGCGGTTGGCGTGGCTGACGGGCTTTACCGGTTCCGCCGGTTTTTGCGCGGTGCTGCACGATAAAGCCGGAATTTTCATTGATGGCCGCTACACCTTGCAAGTCCGCGATCAGGTTGATCTGGACTGTTTTACCCCGGTTCCGTGGCCCGAAACCAGGCTGGAAAACTGGCTGCCCAAAAGCGGTAAAATCGGCTTTGATCCGTGGGTGCACACCCGCGCCGAGATTGAAAAGCTAACAAATGCCGGTATCACGCCAGTCGCCGTAGGCAACCTTATCGACAAGATCTGGCTGGATCAGCCCGACGCTCCGTTGGGTAAAATGCTACCGCACCCGCTGAAATACGCAGGTCAGCCCCACGGCGAAAAAATCGCCTCCGCGGCCACAGAATTAACCGATGCAAAACACAGTGCGTTCGTGCTGACCCAACCCGACAGTATCGCTTGGCTGTTGAATACGCGCGGCACCGATCTGGGCCAAACCCCTGTCGCCCTTGCCTTTGCCATCCTGCACGGCTCTTCGGGGCATGTGTCGCTGTTTATGGATAGCCGCAAGTCCGATGCGACACTGATCGACCATTTGGGGCCAAAGGTCAGCCTGCACGCGCCGGGCGATTTTGAACTCGCACTCGCCGCCCTAAGCGGCACCGTGCGTCTGGACAAATCCACCGCCCCCGAAGCCATCGTGCGGCTGCTGGAACGACAAAACATCGACATCGCTTTTGCCGACGACCCCACATGCCTGCCCAAAGCCTGCAAGAACCCGGTTGAACTTGAGGGCACAAAACAGGCCCACATCCGTGACGGGGCTGCACTGTGCGAATTCCTTGCATGGGTCGATCAGATCAACCCCGAAACCGGCATCACCGAAATAGACGTGGTCAAAACTCTCGAAGCCAAACGCGCCGCCACGGGCAAGCTGAAAAACATCTCGTTTGATACCATCTGCGGTTCCGGCCCTAATGGCGCCATCGTGCATTACCGCGTCACCGATAAAACCAACCGCCGCCTGCAATTCAACGAGGTTTTGCTGGTCGATAGCGGGGCGCAATATATGGACGGCACCACCGACATCACCCGCACCATGGCCATAGGCACACCGCCCCCCAAAGCCGTGCACCAGGCAACGCTTGTGCTTAAAGGCATGATCGCCATATCACGCCTGCGCTTCCCCGATGGTCTGTCGGGACGGGACATTGATGCCTTTGCCCGCGCACCGCTATGGGTCGAAGGGCTGGACTTTGATCACGGCACCGGTCACGGGGTTGGCAGCTACCTGTCGGTACACGAAGGCCCGCAACGGATTTCACGCGCAGGCATGACTCCGTTGAAACCCGGCATGATCGTTTCCAATGAGCCGGGATATTACAAACAAGACGCCTACGGCATCCGCCTTGAAAACCTGATCTATGTGCGCCAAGCCGACCCCGTTATGGGCAGCGATGACCGCGACATGCTGTGTTTTGACACCCTGACACTGGCCCCGTTCGATCGCGCAATGATCGACACGTCCCTGCTGACGGCGGATGAGCTGGCGTGGCTGAATGCCTATCACCAACAGGTCTGGGACAGCTTGCAGGGTAAGGTAAGCGCAAAAACCAAAGACTGGTTGAAGGCTGCCTGCGCCGCATTATAGAACACGTTTATTCAGCCGAATACCCGCAATTCTTGTAATCCTGCGCCAATAAAGTGTCGGGGTTGCTAAATATCACTGCGGCGATAAAAGTTATCGCTATTTTTTAAAAATAAACCCCCTTTAAATGCAAAATGATAAAACCCCTGTTGGTCTTTCAAGTCAATGCACCTTCAAGATATGACGGCGGCAGCGATAAATATCGACGGATAAAATACTCTATGCAGTTTTTCGCACCCTCTTTGAAAAAATTAGGAACAGGTAATCATTTGGTAGGATATTTATGACCACAACGGGGCACCTGAAAATTGAGGCCCATATGGTTGAAAAAACGTCACATCAAATTATTTCCGGCCGTATGATCTGGCTTGATTTCCTGCGGCTGGCGGCCGGTGTTTCCATCGTCGGGCTGCATGCGTCCTCGGATCCCAACGGCTTGCCTTTTCCGGAATTTGATACCGCCCGAAGGGTCATCCCCGTGCTGTTTCGCGCAGTGGTTTATATCGCGCGCAGCGAACTGTTCTGGATCATTTCCCTGTTTTTGCTGTGTCTGTCACTGGACTTGCGCCCTCGCAGTTACATGCAAATGGTACGCCAGCAAGTCAGGCGGCTGTTGGTGCCTTTTGTGTTCTGGGTGTTTTTCTACGCCTTCTTTCGCCTGATAAAAGCACATTATTTCGGCTATGAAACCGCCATGTGGGCAGAACTTTCCAGCGGTTGGTCGTGGCTGCGCTATTTCATACTGGGGTCGGTCCAGTACCACATGCACTTTCTGCCAACATTGTTCGGCCTGACGCTGATGTACCCGCTTTATCGCTATGCGGTTCAAAATCCGTGGCTTGGCGTGCTGGTCTTCCTGTGCCTGTTTGTAAAACGCGAGGCCGATGTCTGGATGTGGGCCAATCTTCAAGGCATGGACGGTTTTGCCTATCTGGTCAGGGCGGTGAAAATCCTGACATACGGCGGCTACGGCATGATCGCGGCAAGTTTTTTGGGGCTTGCCAAACAGGGCATGACTGAAAAACGCCTGCGCGAATGGCTGGTTTTCTCGCTGATTGCCAGCGTGTTGCTGTTCGCGATAAAACTGATCTATTCCTATCGGGTGATTATGGCGGGGAACTGGCAATACAATTACACCCCTGCCTACTGGTCTGATTTCCTGATGCCGGTTTTACTGTTCTTGATCTGTTTATCCGCTGGCTTGGCGCGTTGGCCCCGTTTCATCTCGACATTATCCGAATACAGTTTTGGCCTGTTTCTAATGCACCCGATCTTTCTGGACGGTTTGGAAATTATGTTCTCGCGCCCCGATATTTCGCCTGCAGCCTTTGTTCTGTTGAAATTTTTTACAGCCATAATATTAACCGGCTCCGCGGCTTTTATCGTCAGCAAAATCCCGCTTCTTTCATGGACAATAGGCCTTGGCCCGCTGCCGTTTTCCCGCAAAGGCAGAAAAACCGGCACTTATGGAACGGAAATGGGGGTTTAGAGGTGGAAAAGGTATCGATCAGGCCCGTTTCAGGTGCGAAAATCGCGCATAACGGTTTCCGCTATTGCACCGCGCGTCAGCACGCCCACCACATTTTCCGGATGCGCCAGTTTCTTTTCGGGAATAACCAAAGCTGCAATCAAATTGCGATCCGCCATATGGGCCATCGCGGTTTGCAGAAAATTGGTGTCGCGGACAACCCCGACCGGAGACAGGATCGGCCCGATCGGGCGGTTGTTGCTTTCGGTGTCGACCTGCACGATCCCGACAATAGACCGCCCCTTCATCACCACGGCAAAACTGCGCTGATCCAGATTTGACTTGGCGATTTTGCCGCTGTGTTTGACATCCGCCTCATTGACCACACAGACAACGGGCTCCATCACGTCGCGGGCAATCCGGATCGCAAACATATGGGATCGCAGGCCGCGCGGAATAAAATGTCCGCGCCGAGCCAGTTTCGTGGTGTAAATATCCGTCGACATCAGGCCGGAACGCACCCCGACGGCGACCACCACCGCGATAATCGCAGGCGCCGTGATGGTGTAATCTCCGGTCATTTCAAACAGCATCATGATCGAGGTCATCACCGCCCCGGTCGAGCCGCCGACAATCGCCGCCATACCGATAAGCGCAAAGATGATCGGGCTAAACCCCATGAACGGGAAGGCCATGCTCATCAATGATCCAAACGCGCCGCCCAGTGCAGCACCCAGCAGCAATGAGGGTGAGAACACCCCGCCTGACGCCCCGCCGCCCAAACTGATCGACGTTGCCAGCAATTTCAGCACAAACAGCAACATCAAAAAGGCAGGTGCACTGATCTGACCGGTCAAAATCGCCTGAATACTGGCATAGCCCACACCGGCGGTGTGATACATGCCGGTGGTCAGCATCAGGACATAAAACAGGATCCCAAGCGATGTCATCGCCGTGATATTCTTCAAATAGGGGTTGAACTCCCAGTCATCAAAAAAGTCTTCCACCAGATAAAGCGTTTTAATGAAAACCCATGACCCCAGCCCCGCGATCAGACCGAACAGCACATAAAGCGGCAATATATCCACCGACAGGGGCACAAACAGTTCGGGGCGTTGATAACTGGCCACCATAAAGGCAGGTTCCATCCCGAACGCCAAACGCCCCATATAGGTCGCGGTGCCGGTCGCCAGCACCACCGGCAGCAAGGTGCGGGCCGAAAACTCCGGCAGCATCAGCTCGATAGCGAACATCACCGCCCCCAAAGGCGTATTGAACGTCGCGGCAATCCCCGCACCGGCACCGGCCCCGACCAGAGTGATAACCTGCCAGCTACGCAATTTGAACACCTGCCCCAAAACCGAGCCGATGCCGGCCCCGATCTGGATAATCGGCCCTTCACGACCAACCGAGGCTCCCGAGCCGATTGAAAGCGCCGAGGCCAACGATTTGATCACCACCACCACAGGCCGGATCACACCGCCATGATAATAAATCGCGTCCATCACTTCGGGCACCCCGTGGCCTTTGGCCTCGGGGGCAAAACGGCGCACGATGAAAAGCACGATCAGGCCGCCAATGACAGGGGCCAAAATTACCAGCGGCCCGTACGGCCCCGGAACGGTTGGATCATTGGCATTATAATCCAGCGAAAAAGTACCCAGAAAAAACAGGTTGTGAATGGCCGCAATAAGCATGCGCAGAAAGATCGCCCCAAGCCCTGTGACCACCCCGATAATAACCGCAAATAACGAAAGTGTCGTCAGCGACACCTGTTGTTTATCGTTTGCAGCAACTTTTGACATGTTTCATATCGTTTCGAGATAAGCGCAACAAAGGGTCAGTGCCTCATGGGCACCGGTGCTGCAGGTTGTAGTTGGAATTTGCCTGTTGCATCCGAGTAGTAGTTTTGTCAAGTAGGAAGTAATTACGCGTCCGGGTTTATCGGTCGCTAATTGGTGCCCACAGCAGAGATTACAAGGAAAATCCATGCAGGTTTCTCTTAAAAAAATCACCCGACGCAGGCTGATAATGCGGCGTAAAACCGTGCGCCTGCTTATTTTCGGCCTAATATTCGGTCTGCTTTATACCGGATATCTGAACTATCAAAACCACCGTGCCCACGCTTATTATGAAAGTTTGCGCCAAAGTGATCCGGTGCGCTATCTTGATGACCTGCGCCAAACCGAAGGCTTTGACAGCTATCTAAAAAAGTATCGCCTGCTGGAAGGCTATAACAAATTCAAAACCGATGTGCCGCCATTTCTGGTGGGCCGATGGACAATGAAGTCAGCCCCCGAACGGATTGTTGCAGGGACATCAAGTACGCAATGCCCGAATTCAATAACCTTTGAACAAGGGCTGATTGAACTGGCCCGCGGCGGGAAAAAATTAAAGTATGGCGTCGAATACAGCATTTACGGTAAGGATATGTATCTGCGCGGCACTAAAACAGGCAGTCTTAATATCCCCAGCATGCTAAAGATCTCTATGGTGATCTATGTTAATTCAATCGACCACCTTGAGCTGGTTCCCCCCGGGCAAAGCCAGAAATATTATGCCTACCGCTGCGGTAGTTAGGCCCCTTTGATCGGAGAAAAAATGTCGAATATTGCCACCGCAGTTGCTGACCTGAAATCCCTGCTTGGGCAGCGTTTGAACACCAGCCGCGCCGTTCTGGATTTGCACGGGGCCAATGAGGCCTATTTTCCGTCCACCCCACCCGATGCGGTGGCTTTTGTGCATTCCGCGCAAGAGGTGTCCGACATCGTTAAAATCTGCGCCAAACACCGCTGCCCGATCGTGCCTTGGGGCGTTGGCACGTCACTGGAAGGTCACGCTTTGGCGATCAAAGGCGGGGTGACGCTGGATTTCAGCGAGATGGATCAGGTGGTTCAGGTCTATCCCGAAGATCTGCAAGTAGTGGTGCAACCGGGCATCACCCGCGAAGCCCTGAACCAAGAGCTGCGGGCCACCGGTCTGTTCTTTCCGGTCGACCCCGGGGCCAACGCCACCATCGGCGGCATGACCGCCACCCGCGCGTCCGGCACCACGGCGGTACGCTACGGCACGATGAAGGAAAACGTGCTGGCACTGGAAGTGGTGTTGGCAGACGGGCGGATTATTGGCACCGGATCACGGGCTAAAAAATCATCCTCGGGCTATGATTTGACCCACCTGATGGTGGGCTCGGAAGGCACGCTTGGGATTATTACCGAAGTGACCTTGCGCTTGCAGGGCCAACCCGATGCCATCGCCGCTGCGGTTTGTGATTTCCCGAATGTGGAGGCCGCAGTCAACACCGTTATCATGGCGGTACAAATGGGCATACCGATGGCGCGGATGGAATTTCTGGACCGGCAATCAATTGCTGCCCTGAACAAATACAGCCAGATGGGATTGCCTGAAAAACCACATCTTTTCATGGAGTTTCATGGCTCTGGGGCCAGCGTCGCCGAGCAATCTGAAACCCTTAAGGAACTGGCCGGCGATCTGGGCGGTGGTGATTTTCAGTGGTCAACCAAAACCGAGGAACGCAACCGCTTATGGCAAGCGCGTCACACCGCATATTTCGCAACCAAAGCCCTGAAACCGGGGTTTGACGGCATGGCAACGGATGTTTGCGTGCCGATTTCCAAACTGGCGGAAGCCATATCGGACACCGCCAAAGACATCGCCGATCACGGCATGTTCGCCCCGATTCTGGGCCATGTCGGTGACGGCAATTACCACGCGCTGTTTTTGACCGACCCGGGCAAGCCCGAAGAGCTGGCACTGGCCAAGGAACTGTCCCACCGCATGAACACCCGTGCGCTGGCATTGGGCGGCACGGTGACCGGCGAGCATGGCATCGGGATGGGCAAAATGAAATATATGGCGGAAGAGCACGGGGGGGCGTGGTCTGTCATGGCGGATATAAAACGCGCGCTTGACCCGCAAAACATCCTGAATCCCGGCAAGGTGGTCGAGATCAATTAAGGCCTAGCAACGCCCGTGCCGCAGCGCGGGCCTCTTCTGTCACCACATCACCTGCCAGCATACGGGCAACCTCGTCTATGCGCTGGGTTGCGTCCAGTTTCGAAATAGAGGTCAGCGTCGCAGTGCCGTCGGTGGCTTTCGTTACTTGCCAGTGGTGATCGCCGCGTGCCGCGACTTGCGGCGCATGGGTTACCACCAGCACTTGCCCCTTGTCCGCAAGGGCCGACAACCGCCGCCCCACCGCATCCGCCGTGGCCCCGCCGACGCCGCGATCTATTTCGTCAAAGATCAGCGTCAACCCGCTTGCGCGCGCCGTCAGGCAAACTTTCAACGCCAGTAAAAACCGTGACAATTCGCCCCCCGAAGCGATCTTGTCGATCGGGCCGGCAGGGGCGCCGGGATTGGTCGAAACCGTGAACGTCACTTGATCAACCCCGAAAGGGCCGGCATCAACGCCAATAATTTCAGTGGTAAAAACAGCCGCTTCCATCTTCAAAGGGGCCAGTTCCTGTTGCATTTTCGCGTCCAGTTCAGCCCCTGCAGCAAGGCGGCTTTCATGTAAATCCGCGGCCAGCATATCATAGGCGGTGCGGGCCTCAATGGCTTGCCGTTGCAAAGCCTCGATATGTTCCGCGCCCCGGTCGATGGCCGCCAACCTGATGCCCAAATCATCCGCCACAGCAGACAGGGCGTCCGGTTTCACCTTATGTTTTCGGGCCAGATCCCGAAGTGCAAAAAGCCGCTCTTCCGTTTGTTCCAGTTCAAGCGGATCAAAATCAAGCTGCGCCAGACAATCCTCGACACCGCGCATCGCATCCGCCAGTTCGTTTTGCGCATTAGACAGGCTTGCAAGCGGCGCGTCCAGACGGCCTTCGGCCTGCCCTGCAACATCGTTCAACCAGCGTGTGGCATCCAAAATCAGCCCTTCGGCCCCATTTGCCCCCAACGCGCCCACCGCTTTGGCAATGTCGGCGCGAATGCGTTCCCCCGCCTGCATCAGGCGGCGTTTAGCATCAAGCGAAGCATCCTCCCCCGGTTCGGGGGCAAGGGCCGCCAGTTCTTCGACCGCATGGCGCAGATAATCCGCATCCCGTTCCGCCAGTTCAAGCGCGTCTTTTGCGGTGCTGATCTGTTTTTCCAGATCAGACAGGTGCTGCCACGCCTGCCTGACCGAGGTCAGATCATGCCCCGCGAACCCGTCCAGCAAAGTCCTGTGACCGTTTTTGTTCAGCAATCCGCGATCATCATGTTGGCCGTGTAATTCCACCAGAGTTTCGGAAAGCCTGCGTAAAACCTCGGCGGTACAGCGACGATCATTTACATAGGCTGTTTTCCGCCCATCGGGTGAATTGCTGCGGCGCAACAACAGGTTGTTATCGTCCTCGGGCAGGCCTGCTTCTTGCAGAACCCGCCGCGCAGGATGATCAGGCCCTAGATCAAAAGACGCCGATACTTCGGCTAAATCGGCACCATGGCGCACCATATCGGCACGCCCGCGCCAGCCCAGAACAAACCCCAGACTGTCCAGCAGAATGGACTTCCCCGCGCCGGTTTCGCCCGACAGAATGTTCAGACCGGGGCGGAATTGCAGGTCCAGCCGGTCGATCAGCAACATATTTCGAATATTCAGGTCGCGTAGCATAACGTCCCTTTAACACTGGGGGTCAGAGCCATTTACCCTTAATGGCCTGACGCCAGATTTTGCGCAACCAGCCAGAGCTTTTCTTGCTCTCTTTATCTGAGGTGATACCTTTGTTTACAAGTAGGGTATGTGCGTATTTATACCACTCGGTGCCTTGGAAATTATATCCCAATATGGCGCCGGCGGTTTGCGCATCGGCGTCCAGCCCCAAAGCCAGATAGGCCTCTACCAGCCGGTGCAAGGCTTCGGGTGTGTGGGTGGTGGTCTGGTAATCTTCCACCACAATGCGGAAGCGGTTAATCGCAGCCGTGTAATAGCCGCGTTTCAGATAATAGCGGCCGATTTGCATTTCCTTGCCCGCCAGATGATCCAGTGCCAGATCAAACTTCAGCAAGGCAGAGTTGGCATATTCGCTGTCGGGATAGCGTTCAATGGTTGTCCGCAAAGCCTGCAATGCCTGAAATGTCACCCCTTGGTCACGGCTGACATTGTCGATTTGGTCGTAGTAGCTAAGGGCAATCAGGTATTGCGCATAAGGCGCATCATTGTCGGCGGGATAAAAATCCAGATACCGTTGCGCCGCCGCACGACTTTCTTCGTATTTATCGGCCTCGTGATAGGCAAAAGCCGTCATCAAAATTGACCGCTTGGCCCATTCCGAATAGGGATAGAGCCGTTCAACTTCGGAAAACCGGATTGCGGCTTTATCAGCTTGTCGTTTGCTAAGTAGGGCTTCGCCGGAATTGAATATTTTCTCGGGCGATTTGCCATCAAGCGATACGTTTTCTTTTTCTTTACCTTTGCCGGAACATCCCGCCAAGGCCAAAGCCACAGCGACTGTCAATATCACCGCCGTTTTTTTTCCAAACAAGATCATTCATTTCCACCCAAAGATATTGGAGCGAACATATAACACAGTTTGCAAGCCTGCCAGTGCAAACTTGAAATTATTTCAGTTCACGACCATGCGCCTGGAACAGTATAATGTGATACTGGTTTCAACAGGTTATCAGACGCTTAGACGTAGGTCATTCGCTTGAATATGGGCCCCGGGCAACATTTCGGTTTGCCCTGTGTCGCAAACAATCATTTCCCATGCACCGGATGTTGCGAAAAGTTTACGCAGCAACATGTTGGTGGCGCGGTGTCCTGCCCTGGTGCCGGAATATTTCCCCAAGATCGGAGCGCCCGCCAATGCCAGATCGCCCAAAGCATCCAGCATTTTGTGGCGCACACATTCATCAGCGTAGCGAAAACCCTCCGGGTTCATCACAAGACCGCCATCGACAATGATTGCATTGTCCAGACCGCCACCTTGACCCAACCCGACCGCTTGCAAGGCTTTGACGTCCTTGTGCTGGCAAAATGTCCGGCAATCGCTAAGTTCGCGCACAAAAGCCCCATTTGCCATTTCCAGATGCTTTTGTTGATGGCCAATGGCCTGATCGTCGAATTCTATGGAAAACTCTATTTCCAGAGCTTCAGACGGTTTCAACGTTGCAACGGTTTCATCGAACCGGATGGAAACTTCTTTTAAAACACGGATGGCGCGCACCGGCGCATCAAGCTCTTGCACCCCCGTAGCCAAAATAGCCTGAACGAAGGGATGCGCACTGCCATCCATGATCGGCACTTCGGGGCCGTCAATTTCGATCAAGGCGTTTTGAATACCGGTTCCCGCCAAAGCCGCCATAAGATGTTCAACAGTGGAAACAGCAACGCCGCCTTCATTGGCAAGCGAGGTACACATTTGTGTGTCATTAACGGAATTGTAAAGTGCAGGGATCAGGTTGTTTTTACCGGTTACATCCACACGGCGAAACCAGATGCCGTATTCGGCGGATGCCGGATGGATGACCAGGTTGGCAGGTTTTCCTGAATGAACACCCTTGCCGGTCAGTTTAATTGTATTTGCGATTGTTTTTTGCACAGCGACGCTCTTGATCAGTTCCCTGTGCATTTAATAGCAATTAATTGTCAGATACCCAATTCACGCTTTATGACCGAATACTACAGTATTGTAATTAGGGTATCACAAAGAAAACGCGAAACCCGGTTCGCGTTTTTTCACTTTATATAATAGCAGGTTAGGGCTTATTGGGGCACACAGCCCCTAGTTTGCCTGCCGCCGCAAGAACGCCGGAATTTCGATACGTTCTTGTTCCGCGTCCCTTTTGGAATCCTCAAAATCATGGTCGTCTTGCACCGCCCGAAGGCTGGGTTGCGGCGCATCTGCGCGAGTCGCCCCATGTGCGTCATCCTGATGACCTGTCATTTTCGAGATCAAACTGTTCAGGCCAAACCCGCGCGATTTTTCTGCCTGCACTTGCCTTTCGCGGGGCTGGGATGCCTGCCCAGTAGGGGCCGATTTCAACATTGCGGCGTGTAAACGCGCCATGGTTTCATCACTTGGTTGGCCTGCAGGGCGCGGTTGTGGTGCAATGAATGTGGCGTTATCTTCTTCCATCTGAAAAAAATCATCCGCCGGGTCACTTGCCTGCGCAGTATGCTGATAGGCCGGCACTGGCAAGCCATCCTCTTCCAGATCTTCAAACTGGGGCTCTTCATCTAATAAATTGACCTTGGAACTGTTGGGGGCTGGCTGATTTTGTTCTGCCGCACCCTCTGGTTCACGATCTTCGTCATCGGTCTCTTGAACCCGCGTTTCTGGATGCTCCAGCGAAACCGATTGCGCCAAAGGCTCTTTCAAGCGGCGTCTTGGAACCGGAATGTCGTCAACGTTAACAGCCACATCAATACCGGTTGCCACAACCGATACCCGCATCACACCTTCAAGGCCGGTATCAAGCGTCGAGCCGACGATGATGTTTGCATCTTCGTCAACCTCTTCGCGGATACGGTTGGCGGCTTCGTCCATTTCAAACAGGGTCAGATCATGACCGCCGGTGATATTGATCAAAACGCCGCGTGCGCCTTTCAATGAAATCTCGTCCAGAAGCGGATTGGCAATGGCCTTTTCCGCCGCCTGAATGGCACGTTCTTCGCCAGAGGCTTCACCGGTGCCCATCATCGCTTTGCCCATTTCGTCCATGATGGCACGGATGTCGGCGAAATCCAGATTGATGATACCGGGGTGCACCATCAGGTCGGTAACGCCTTTGACCCCTTGATAAAGCACATCATCCGCCATCTGGAACGCTTCCGTGAAGGTGGTTTTTTCATTGGCAATACGAAACAGGTTCTGGTTGGGGATCACGATCAGCGTATCCACAACCTTTTGCAGGGCTTCGACGCCTTCTTCAGCCTGACGCATGCGCTTGGTGCCTTCGAACTGGAACGGCTTGGTGACAACACCTACGGTCAACACACCCAACTCGCGGGCAGCCTGTGCAATAATCGGGGCCGCACCTGTTCCGGTGCCACCGCCCATACCGGCGGTGATGAAACACATGTGGCTGCCGACCAACTGGTCAACGATTGCTTCGATGCTTTCTTCTGCGGAAGAGGCGCCGATGGAGGGGCGCGCGCCGGCACCCAGACCTTCGGTGACTTTTTCGCCGATTTGAATTTTATTGGTTGCCTTGGAGCTTTGCAGGGCCTGTGCATCTGTATTCGCTACAACGAAATCGACACCTTCAAGACTTTTTTCGATCATATTGTTGACAGCGTTTCCACCGGCACCGCCAACCCCGAAAACTGTAATATGTGGTTTCAGATCAGCCATTTCCGGCATGCGTAAATTCAATGTCATGATATAGTCCGCCTGTGTTGTCTGCTTGGCCGAGTTTTCGGTCCGTTTACCTGATTCGTATCGTAACCCAGTGATTCGGCTACGTCACGAAAAATCGTTAATTTACCCACAAAACTTAGTGATTTGGGTTTTTTTAAGCCAAAATTATCGGGGTTATTGCGATTACCAGTTGTCTTTGAACCACCGGATAGCCTTTTTCAAAGGTCGCCCACCCATTCTTTCAAGGGGTAAATCGAAGTCCCAACACTCGTCTTGGGGGTGGGCGGCATGCAGGGCCAGACCAACGGTCGCGGCAAAAGCCGGCCCGGTTGCCGCCTGCGGCAATCCTTGCACCCGCATCGGGCGCCCCATGCGCACATTCTGGCCCAGAATTTTACTGGCCAAACCTTCCAGCCCCGGCACCTGGCTGGATCCACCGGTCAGAACAATCCGCTGGCTCGGCAGGTGATCAAACCCCGAGGCATCCAGCCGCAAACGCACCTCTTCCAGGATTTCTTCCAGTCTGGGGCGCATCACCCCGATCAGCTCGGCCCGGCTGATGCGGCGGCGATCCTGTTCAAAGTCGCCGGTGTCGCCGCCGATGTCGATCATTTCACGATCATCCAGCGAGGTGGCGACCACCCCGCCATGCAATGTTTTGATGCGCTCCGCCACCTGAAAGGGCATTTGCAGCCCTTTAGAAATGTCGGACGTAACCAAGTCACCGCCAATCCGCACATTGTCACCGTAAATCATGTGCTTTTTCAAAAATACCGAAACGCTGGTGACACCGCCGCCAATGTCGATACTCGCGGCCCCCAATTCCTGTTCATCCTCGACCAAAGCGGATTTCGCGCTGGTATAGGCGGCAGAAGCCACCCCTGCCAGTTCCATGTCACACCGTTTTACGCATTTCAGGAGGTTTTCAATGGCTTGGGTATCTACCGTTAACAGGTGCATATCCACCGACAAACGGTTGCCGATCTGCCCGCGCGGGTCGGTCAAGCCGCTGCGGTGATCCAGGGTGAAGTTTACCGGCATGGCATGGATGGTTTCACGCCCCATGCCGTAATCGGGCATCTCGCAGCTTGCCAGAACCCGGCCAATATCATGCGCCGTTACCGTACCGTTCTCGAGGTTTATGTCGCCCGCAACACCGTAGGATCGCGGATCGGCACCGGCAAGACAGGCAATCACATGATCGACCCGCACATTCGCCATTTTTTGCGCCCCCTGGATAACGGTACGAATGGCGCGCTCGGTTTCGTCCATGGCCGAAATTTCACCAAAACGCACCCCGCGCGACCGCGTCGTCGCCATACCGATGACCCGAAACGAGCCATGCCTGACATAGCCACCAATACCGGAATTCGCCGCCACTTCGGTGTGCTGGTCAAACTGTAAAATCATACAGGCCATTTTTGTTGTCCCGACATCAAGCACCGCCACCAGACCGCGCTGCAAAGCATTTTGGCGTTTTTGGCGCATGGCGCGCTGTGTCTCGTACAAATATGACATCGTCTAGTTAGTCCCTTCTGCTGCGATCAAACGCAGTTGTTTCAATTCATTCAGTGCGGTCGGTGTCAGACGCAGAATCGGCTTTAGCCCGTCTCTGATGTCCACCACCAGAATATCGCGGTTCAAAATATCCTGCGCACGGTTCAGGGCCAGAATACGCCCCAATGCCGCTATCGGCTGCTTTTCGGGTAGTTTCAAAACCTGATTGCGATCCAGAATAACATCCCAACGCCGCTGCCCCATCCGCATCAAGCCGCGTACGCGTTCTGCAATCGGGGTCAGTTTTTTGAAAATCGCTTGGGCTTCGGCGACTTCGGTTCTGGCCCCGTCCCCCGCGATCAGCGGCAGGCTTGGGCGTTCAAGCCGCGAGCCGATCCGCCCAGATTTCTGCCCATTGGCATCAAGCAAAACCAAACCGTCATTACTGCGCCAGACCAGCACCGGGACGCGCTCGACAATGCCGACCTGCAAAACACCTTTGGCACCGATCAACAAAGAGGCACTTTCGACCGCGTCGATCGCTTCCACTTTGGCTTTCATAGCCTTCATATCCAGACGAAACGAGCTGACCGGCAGGGTGATACCCATAGCCGCGCGCACCTGTTTGTCCACCGCGCCCGAGGCCCCCTGAATGCGCATTTGCTGCACCATAAATTCAGGGCGCTGTTCGATCGTTTGGCGAATACCGTCAACGTAAGACACGATTTTCTGTTGCACTGCGGGGTCGCGTATCCAGGCAAAAAAGGCAACAAGCACAAACAGAACCGGAATGCCGGTGCGGATCAGGGCGCGGTAAACCGGAGTCAGCCACAGGCGTTCAAGCTTGTATTTTACCCGGCTCGGGGCCGGATCATGGGGCGCATGCGGTTTTATCTGTTGCATGACGCATCCTCGACCATCCAGCGCACCAGTTTGCCGTAAGCAATGCCGCTTACGGCGGCCTGTTCGGGGGCAAGCGATGTGGGTGTCATGCCCGGTTGGGTGTTGGTTTCCAACAGGATCAGCCCCGCCAGCCCCCTGGTTTCATCCCAGCGGTAATCCGTACGCGAGACACCGCGACAGCCCAGCACTTTATGCGCCCGTTCAGCGTAATCAAGACAGGCGGCGAAAATCTCGTCGGGAATTTTCGCCGGAATCACATGGCGCGATCCGCCGACTTCGTATTTTGCCGAATAATCATACCAGCCATCGGTTTGGATGTCGGTCACCGATATGGCTTTATCGCCCATCACCGTGGTGGTCAGTTCGCGCCCGGGGATAAATTTTTCAACCATTACGGTATCGGGCATATTCGAGTTCAGCCGCGCGGGGCCGTCGCCTTCATTGACAATATAAACCCCGACAGACGAGCCTTCATTATAGGGTTTCACCACATAGGGGGCTTGCATCGGGTGATTCGCCTGCACCGCATCGCGCAAAGCCAGAATACTTTGGGCAATCGGCAGACCCACAGACGCATATAAACGCTTTGTCTGCGCCTTATCCATCGCCATTGCAGACGCCATAACGCCGGAATGGGTATAGGGGATTTGCAGCCATTCCAGCATGCCTTGCACGCAGCCGTCTTCACCCCAACGGCCATGCAGTGCGTTGAACACAACATCCGCTTTGGCCACAAGCAGGTCAGCCGCAAGGTCCGGCCCTGCGTCCAATTCAACAACTTCGAAACCTTCTTCACGCAGTGCAGACGCCACTTCGTGACCCGAAACAAGCGAAACTTCCCGTTCCACCGATGGGCCACCCTTAAGAACACACACGCGCGAGATTGTCCTGCTCGACATACCCGCCTCTTTCACCCGCGGCCATTTTCTGGCTCTTAGGGTTTGTTATTTCAGGATCGTTCACCGACCCGCATTATTTCCCACTCTAACGTGATCTTGCTGTTTTCGAAAACCTTTTTTCGCACTTCTTCGCCTAAATTTTCCAAATCTGCGGCAGTTGCGCCACCTTTGTTGATCATAAAGTTCGGATGCATCGGCGACATTTGCGCACCGCCAACAGATGCGCCGCGCATGCCTGCGTCATCAATGACTTTCCAAGCCTTCAAATCATGCACATCATCGGCACGCCCCGTAGAGCTAAACCCCGCAGGATTGCGAAAGGTTGAGCCGCAAGAGCGGTCATTCACCGGCTGTGTTGCGGCGCGTTTTTCCAAAGCATCCGCCATTCTGGCCTCGATCGCATCCGGCTTACCTGCCCCGCCTTCCAGTACCACCGAGGTGATAATCACCCCCTCGGGCATTGTGGTCGCGCGGTAGCCAAAGCCCATGTCGGCCTTTGTCAGGGTTACCACCTCGCCTGTGCGTGTTACCGCCTGCGCTTCGATAAAAACACCCGCCGTGTAGGTGCCATAGCAGCCCGCGTTCATTTTAACCGCCCCGCCCATGCCCCCCGGGATGGTGCGCAAATAGGCCAGATCAATCCCCGCCGTGGCCGCCTTGCGCGCCACATGCGCATCGAGGGCTGCGGCCCCTGCTGCAACGCGGTTGCCGTCCTTGATCTCTATGCTGTTGAACCCGCGCCCTAAACGGATCACCACGCCCTTGATACCGCCATCGCGGATAATCAGGTTGGAACAAACACCGATCGGCATCACGGGAAGGTTTGCAGGCAAGGTCTTCAGGAAGGTTTGCAGATCGTCCAGATCGGCGGGCTGAAACAACACTTCGGCAGGGCCGCCGACCTTTAGCCATGAAAGTTCGGCCAAGGGGCGGTTCATCCAATAAGTGCCGCGCACATCTGGCAGGTTCAAGGTCACGCGCTTTCAACCAATCCATTGGCCCATGCACTGATTGTGCCGGCCCCGAGGCATATCAGCAAATCACCGGGTTTGGTTTCGGTCTTTACAAAGTCCCGAAACGCAGTTTCATCGGATATTGCATGCGCATGTTTATGCCCGCCTGCGATTAGCCCTGCGACCAAACTGTCCCGGTCCGCCCCTTCGATAGGGTCTTCGCCTGCGGCGTAGACATCGGATATGGCAACCACATCCGCATCGTTGAAACAGCCGCAGAAGTCTTCGAATAAATCATGCAGCCGTGAATAGCGGTGCGGTTGGTGTACCGCGATGACACGGCCATCGGTGGCCTGTTTGGCAGCGCTCAGCACCGCTTTGATCTCGACCGGATGGTGTGCGTAATCGTCGATCACGACCACACCGCCGACTTCGCCCAAGCGGGTAAAGCGGCGGTTCACCCCTTTGAAGTTTTTCAGCGCATCCAGAATTTCATCGCGCTTCAAGCCCAGAAAACGCGACACCGCCACAGCGGCCAAGGCGTTGGAAACATTGTGATCCCCCGGCATCGGTAGCGACACGCCATTGATGCGCTGATCTTCGGCTTGCAGGTCAATATCGAAATGCGCAACACCCTTTTTATAGGTCAGGTTTTCCGCCCGCACATCGGCCTGTTTGTTAAAACCGTAGGTGATGATCCGCCGGTCATTGACGCGGCCCACAAGGGCCTGCACTTCCGGATGATCGGTGTTGCAGATCGCCACACCGTAAAACGGGATGTTTGACACGAAGGTATAAAACGCATCGCGCAGGTTATCGAATGTGCCGTAATGCTCCATATGTTCGGGGTCGATGTTGGTGACAACCGCCACGGTGGCAGGCAAGCGGTTGAAGGTGCCGTCGCTTTCGTCAGCTTCCACAACCATCCATTCGCCACGGCCCATCCTCGCATTCGAGCCATAGGCGTGGATAATCCCGCCGTTGATCACCGTGGGGTCAAGCCCGCCTGCATCAAGCAGGGCTGCGACCATGGTTGTGGTGGTGGTTTTACCGTGGGTGCCGGCAATCGCCACATTGGATTTCAGCCGCATCAGCTCGGCCAGCATTTCGGCGCGGCGCACCACCGGCAGGCCGCGGGCGCGGGCACTATCGAGTTCGGGATTGCCGGGTTTGATCGCCGACGAGATCACCACGACCTCGGCATCTTCCAGATTTTCCGCCATTTGCGGGAAGGCAATCTTTGCCCCCATCTGTGCCAAACGGTCGGTGATTTTACTGGGTCTCAGGTCTGATCCCTGCACCGTATAGCCATGGTCGATCAGCACTTCGGCAATGCCCGACATGCCAATGCCGCCGATGCCGATGAAATGTATCGGCCCCAGTTTTGTCGGTAATTTTGTTGCTGCACTCATCTAACCACGCCCCTTTGCCGCCAATTCTTCCACCATATCTGCCAGCTTCTTCGTCGCATCGGGGCGTGCCTGCGTCAAGGCGGCGGCGGCCATTTTAGCCGCCCCTTCCCCGTTTTGCAAAACCGTCGCGATACACTTGGCCAAAGCGGTAGGTGTCAGGGTTTTTTCCGGGATCACAATCGCCCCGCCAGCCGCCGCCAGCCCGCGTGCATTCGCCGACTGGTGGTCATCCATTGCAATCGCCAAAGGCACCAGAATAGAGGGCCGTCCGATGATCGAAATATCCGCCACGCTTGACGCGCCTGCCCGCGACACAACCAGTTGTGCTTCGGACATCAGGCGCGGAATGTCGCGGAAAAACGGTGAAACTTCACAACGGACACCGGCTTGTGCATAGGCCGCTTCGCAGGTCTTGATATCTTCTTCACGCGCCTGTTGCACCACGCGCAACTGCGCTTTTATATCTTCAGGCAGCAAAGCCACCGCCTGCGGCATGGTTTG
Source organism: Rhodobacterales bacterium (assembly GCA_045046705.1). Lineage (GTDB taxonomy): Bacteria > Pseudomonadota > Alphaproteobacteria > Rhodobacterales > Rhodobacteraceae > Amylibacter. The sequence continues at coordinate 54,112 of JASFZB010000058.1, forward strand.
CGACAATATATGCGCCCCTTGCGAGCCACCTATGGCCAGAATGCTCATCGGCCAATCGCCCGGCGGAATATAGGTAGAGCCGTGTTTTGCCATCACCGCGCGGCGCACAGGGTTGCCCACATGTATGCCTTTCACCCCGTCGGGCATATCTGTCGGCCATGTGCCGCAAGCCACCACATCTACTTTTGAGGCGAATTTCTTGTTCACGCGGCCCAACACACCGTTTTGTTCATGGATCAAACGCGGGATTTTCAAACCGCCTGCAGCCAGCATCGCGGGGATCGCGGGATAGCCGCCAAAGCCCGCAACAACCGCAGGCCGGTCGCGCTTCATTGAACGTCGCGCCGAAATGGCCCCCATCAAAATCCGCAGCGGCACCCGCAATTTTGCCGCCCATCCGCCGCGTGCGAATGTGCCCGAATTGACCACCTCGACCTGAACCGTATGGGGAAAGCCGCCGGTGTAGCGCGCGCCGCGCGGGTCGGTCGACAATTTCACCCGCCAGCCACGGCGCAGCATTTCTTCCGATAGGGCTTGGGCCGGGAACATATGTCCGCCGGTGCCGCCTGCGGCAATCACCAGAAGCGGGCCGTTAATCATGACGGATAATCCTCGGGCGGTTCTGGGCCTGCCCCAGCAAATCGCCCATATCGCCTTGGGCGCGGGTGCGGGTAAGCGCCAACAGAATGCCCATTGCAAGACCTGCCGCCACCAGCGATGACCCGCCGTAGCTGATGAACGGCAGGGTCATGCCTTTGGCCGGCAACAACCGCGCCGCCACGCCCATGTTGATCATTGCCTGCATCGCAAACATCACCGCAATGCCGGTTCCTGCCAGACGAATGAACGGGTCACGTTCGCGCACCAGCCGAAACAGGGATCTGACCGTAATGATCGCAAACAGGCCAAGAATGATAAACACCAGTATCAGCCCGTATTCTTCAGCCGCCACCGCGATAATAAAATCCGTATGGGCATCGGGAAGTGACCATTTCACCTGCCCCTGACCAACACCGACCCCGAAAAAGCCACCTTCCTGAATCGCGTTGGTGGCATAGCCAAGCTGGGTGCGCGGGTCCAGATCGGGGCTTAGAAAGCCATCAATACGGCGCGCGAAATGTTCGGAATTGTTATAGGAAAACAGCCCCACCGACACCACGCCGCCCGCCATAAGCACCAACAGGATAATCGGCGCACCGGCAACGAAATACATCACCCCCCAAGCCGAAAGGATTAAAATCGCCTGCCCGAAATCGGGCTGCATCGCCAGCATGAAAACAATGCCCAGCATCACTGCAAACGAGATACGTTTGCCGGGCGGCCCGCCCACCTTATAGGCCGAGGCCATCATCCATGCGGAAAAAACCACGAAACCGGGTTTCAGGAACTCGGAAGGTTGAACCGAGGTAAACCCAAGCGAAAACCACCGTATTGCGCCTTTGCCGTAATCTGTCCCGAAAACCGGCAACAGCAGCAGGGCCGCCAGACAAACGGCAAAGCCGCAAATACCCAGACGGCGCAGAAGCTGCGGCGACATCATCGAGACAACCAGCATCATGCCCAGGCCCGCCAGGCCAAAGAAAATCTGTTTATAAACATAGTAGAATTGCGGCAGGCCGTTGCGTGTTGCCAATGGCACCGAGGCCGCCAATCCCAGCAAGATGCCGATCATGAAAAGTGCCAGAATGCACGCGATGCTTAGCCGATCAACCGAGCGCCACCATTTGGGTAAAATAGGATCACTGGGTTGTTGGACAACCCCGCCAAAAGCCATTTCAGTCATGCTGCCTGCTCGCCATTTGTCTGCCATTATCAAGCGGTCTCATTGAACGGGCCGCCGTTAGCTGGATACTTGCCATAAATTTCGGCTTTTGGCTAGTCTTTTGCGATCACTACGGCAAAAATCAGCCGCCTATCGCATCCTTGACCGCAGCCACAAAAGCGTCTCCGCGGGCTTCGAAACTGGTAAACTGGTCAAAGCTGGCGCAGGCCGGGGCCAACAGAACCACGTCGCCCGGTTTGGCCTCTTGCACCGCAGCTTTGACAGCATTTTCCACGGTGCCGGCTGCCTTATAAGCCACATCCCCCAACTGTGTGGTAAAGGCTTTTGCCGCATCGCCCACAAGGTAGGCTTTTTTTACCCGCCCGAACAAAGGCGAAAGCGGCGCAATACCGCCTGCCTTGGCTTGTCCGCCGACAATCCAGTGGATGTTGTCGAACGCCAGCAAGGCTTTTTCGGCGGCATCCGCATTGGTGGCTTTGCTGTCATTGACATATGTCACCCCGCCCTGTTTGGCGATAATCTGGCACCGGTGTGCCAGTCCGGGGTAGGTTGCCAGACCGGCCTCGACCGCTTTCGGGGCCAGCGCCAAAGCCCGGCACACCGCATAGGCCGCACAGGCGTTTTGGTGGTTATGCGCCCCCGGCAGGCCTTGCATACCGCGCAAGTCGATCGAGGCCACCTGTCGCGCTTTGCGCCGCTCCGCCAGAAACCCCTTGCGGGCAAAAACCGACCAGCCCTGCCCTTGCAACTTTTGCCCCGAGGATATGGCGATCACCGGCTCGCCGGTTTTGCTGTCCTGGCGCATCTGGTTGGCCAGAAAGCGGCCTTCGGGTTCATCCACACCGATAATCGCTTTATCCGGCCCACCTTCGGCAAACAGACGGCGCTTGGCGGCAAAATAGCCGCCCATGCCGCCGTGGCGATCCAGATGGTCCGGCGACAGGTTCAAAAACACCGCCATGTCGGGTGCCAAAGCGCGCGCCAGTTCACACTGATAGGATGACAGCTCCAACACCACGGTTTCGCCGTCAGACGCAGGGTTCAAATCCAGCACCCCGCGCCCGATATTGCCGCCCATTTGCACAGGGCGCCCCGCGGTTTGCAATATATGGGCAATCAGGGCCGTGGTGGTGGATTTACCGTTCGAGCCGGTGACACAAATCACCTGCGGCATGACATCGAATTTGTCCCACTCGGGCGTGGCATAGGAGCGGAAAAACAGCCCGATGTCGTTGTCCACAACAACACCCAACCCCCATGCCTTTTGCACGATGGCATGGGCTTCGGGGTAAAGATGCGCAATCCCGGGCGAGACAATCAGGCTGACAACATCCTGCCACGGCTTGTCTTTCGTCAGATCAAAAACCTGCAACCCTTCCGCTTCAGCCCGGGTTCGCGCCGCTTCGGTATCATCCCAACATACCGGCATTGCCCCGCCGGCGCGCAACGCCAAAGCCGTCGACAGGCCGGAGCGACCCAGCCCCAGAACGGCGACCTTGTGGCCCTTATATCCGCGTACCGGTAACATCAGCGCAGTTTTAGCGTGGCCAGACCGATCAAGGCCAAAACAAGCGAGATGATCCAGAACCGGATCACGATCTGCGGTTCCGACCAGCCTTTTTTCTCGAAATGGTGGTGAATCGGGGCCATCAGAAACACCCGTTTACCGGTCTTTTTGAAATACAGCACCTGAATGATCACCGACAGGGCCTCGATCACGAACAGGCCGCCGACAATGCCCAGCACAATTTCGTGTTTGGTGCTTATGGCAATCGCCCCCAGCGCACCGCCCAAAGCAAGCGATCCGGTATCGCCCATGAACACAGCCGCAGGGGGCGCGTTATACCACAAGAACCCCAAACCTCCCCCGATCAGAGCGGCGCAAAACACCAGCAATTCACCGGTGCCCGGCACATAATACAGTTCCAGATAATCGGTAAAGTCGATGCGGCCAACCGCATAGGCAATAACCCCCAAAGTGCCGCTTGCAATCATCACCGGCATAATCGCCAGACCGTCCAGCCCGTCAGTCAGATTGACCGCATTGGCGGCCCCGACGATCACAAACATCGCAAAGGGCAGGTAAAGATAGCCAAGGTTCAGCAGGGTATTTTTGAAAAACGGCACAGCCAACTGCCCCGAAAGGGCCGCAGGATGCACCCGTTCGATTACCAGAACCGCAACCAGTGCGATGGCAAAACCGATCAGCAGGCGCAGTTTAGACGAAAACCCGTCGACCGTGTGCCGCGATACTTTCAAATAATCATCGACAAAACCGATCAACCCGAAACCCGCCGTCACCAGCAGCACGATCCAGACATAAGGATTGTCGGATCTGGCCCATAAAATCGTCGAAACCAGCAACGTTCCAAGGATCAGAACCCCGCCCATGGTCGGCGTGCCGGCTTTTTCAAGAATATGGCTTTCCGGCCCGTCCGAGCGAATCGGCTGGCCCTTTTTCTGCTTTACCTTCAACCAGTTGATCAGGGGTTGTCCAAAGATAAAGCTTAGGATCAACGCGGTAAAAAACGCCCCGCCCGCGCGAAAGGTAATATAACGGAACAGGTTGAACACATCCCCGCCATCCGACAATTCATTTAGAAAATACAACATGCTTCAATTCCCCTGCTTCATGCGCTTATGCACCCATTTTCCTGATCACGTCCACAATTTTTGACAGACCGGTTCCCAAAGAACCTTTCACCATGACGGTATCGCCCGCTTTCAACAAGCCAGCGACATTCGGGGCTATTGCCGCCACGTCGTCTGCCCATTGCCCGCGTTTGTCCACAGGTAATGCCCGATAAACACCGCGCATCAATGGCCCGACCAGATGCACCTGATCCAATGCCTTTATCGCCTCAAGTGCAGCCAGCCCCTGATGCAATGCCGCTTCGGTTTTTCCCAGCTCCAGCATATCGCCCAGAATAGCAATTTTTCGGCCCCCGAAATCGCTTGCAGCCAGAACCTCCAACGCCGCCGCCATCGAGGTGGGATTGGCGTTGTAACTTTCGTCGATCAGGGTGATCTTGCCGCCCGCCGCCAGCAAAACCTGCTCGCGCGCGCCGCGTCCTGCGGGAATTTTCCACTGTGCCAGCCCTGCCAGACATCCCTTCAAATCCGCACCCAGCGCATCGCAAGTCGCCAGTGCCGCCAAAGAGTTCATCGCCAGATGTGCGCCGGATGCGCCCAGCACATAATCGACTTTTTGGCCTGCCAAATTGAACGAGACCTTTGTTGCATCATCGCTGACATAGGTCCCCATCAGGCGAAAATCGGCGGTTTTGCTGCTGCCGAAATGGACAATTTGCGCATTGGCTTTATGTGCGGCAGCTTGCAGGATCGGCAAGGTTGCCAAATCCGCATTCAACACCGCCACTCCGCCCGGCTTCAAGCCTTCGAAAATCTCGGCTTTGGCCTGCGCAATCGCGTCCAGCCCCGAAAAAGCCGCCAGATGTACCGGCGCGACCGTGGTAATCACCGCCACGTCGATTTGCGCCATCCGTGCCAACGGGGCGATTTCGCCTGCGTGGTTCATGCCGATCTCGATCACCGCAAAATCGGTGTCGCGCGGCATCCGCGCCAGCGTCAGCGGCACGCCCCAGTGATTGTTATAGCTTTTCTCTGCCGCATGCACGCGGCCCTGCCCGGCAAGCATGGAGCGCAACATTTCCTTGGTGCCGGTTTTGCCGACCGAGCCGGTCACCCCGACAATCTTACCCCCCATACGCGCCCTTGCGGCACGCCCCAAAGCCCCCAGAGCTTGCAACACATCCGCCACGATCAACAGCGGCGCGTCCTTTGCCACCCCGTCGGGCACCCGTGAGACCAAAGCCGCAGCCGCGCCTTTTGCCAGTGCTTGCGCGACAAAATCATGGCCGTCGCGCTGGTCGCCGAGGGCCACGAACAAGTCGCCCTTTTGCAGCGTGCGGGTATCAATCGACACCCCCGAAGCCAGCCAGCCAGCCACACTTGTACCACCGGTGGCGCGCGCGGCTTCTTCACTTGTCCATAGCACGCTCATGCGCCCAACCCGTCCAGTGCCGCCACCGACATGCTGGCCTGTTCGGCATCATTGAACGGCAGGATTTGATCCTTGATGATTTGCCCGGTTTCATGGCCCTTGCCCGCAACCAACAGCGCGTCACCGGCTTGCAAAGCATCCACCGCCGTCAAAATCGCGGTGGCACGGTCGCCGATTTCAGTAGCGTTGGGACAGGCCGCCATGATTGCAGCGCGAATATCATCGGGCGGCTCCGAGCGCGGATTGTCATCCGTTACATAAACCACATCCGCATGCGCCGCCGCCGCTTTGCCCATCAACGGCCGCTTGCCCGCATCGCGGTCGCCGCCTGCGCCAAAAACCAAGATCAGCCGCCCCAGAACATGAGGGCGCAAGGCGGTCAGCGCGGTTTCCAGCGCATCCGGCGTGTGGGCGAAATCGACAAACACCGAAGCCCCGTTTTTGCGTGTCGCCACCAGTTGCATGCGCCCCGGCACGGTTTCAAGATCAGGCAGGGTGCGAAAAACATCCGCCGCCTGCGAGCCTGCGGCGATTGCCATAGCGGCCGCAATCAGCACATTTTCGGCCTGAAACGCCCCGATCAGCGACAGCCGCACCGTGTGCACATCACCGCGCCATGAAAACCGCAGCTCTTGCCCGCGGGCGTCCAGCCGCGTGTTCAGGATTTGCAAATCGGCCCCGTCCCGTCCCAACGTAATCACGTCTTGGCCGCGCCCATGGGCGATGTCGACCAATGCAGACCCTTTAGGGTCTAGAATGTTGATTACAGCCGAACCTTCGGGCGGTAAAACCCGCGTGAAAAGCCCCGCTTTTGCGGTAAAATATGCGTCGAACGTGTGGTGGTAATCCAGATGATCCTGGGTGAAATTGGTAAAGCCTGCCACGGTCAGATAGACCCCGTCCAAACGCCTTTGTGCCAGCCCATGACTGGACGCTTCCATTGCCGCATGGGTGATGCCCGCGTCCTTTAGGCGGCGCAACAAGCGGTGCAATGTGATCGGCTCGGGGGTGGTGTGTTTCAGCCCTTGCGTATAGGCCCCCTCCACCCCCGTGGTGCCGAAATTCACCGCGTTCAAGCCCAGCGAAATCCATATCTGGCGGATGAAATTTGCCACCGAGGTCTTGCCATTGGTGCCCGTCACCGCCGTCATTGTCGCCGGTTGTCCGTTGAAATAGCGGGCCGCCGCAAGGGCCAGTGCCCGTCGCGGGTCGTCGACCACGATAAACGGAATTTCCAGTGTCCCGACATCGTGTTTGGCAATCTCCAGCCCTTGCGCATCGGTCAGCACCGCCCCCGCCTGCATCCGTACCGCGTATTGAATAAACCCGGCCCCCTGCACGCTGGCCCCCGGCAAGGCGGCGAACAAATCGCCGGGGCGGGTTTCGCGGCTATCGACGCAAAGACCGGAAATAACCTGATCAGGGCCGCCGATACCGTCGGTCGGGATCAAGCCCAGCTCTTTCAAGGTTTTTCGGGGCTTAAACTTTGGCGGCATGAACAATGAACCTCTAGGTCAGTTTTTTACTTGCGTGTATTGGACTTTTCCACTGCCTGCAATATCCGGTCGCAAGTTCAAAATCGGGGCCAGACGGGTAATCAGTTCATTGGCCACCGGCACAGCTGTCCAGCCTGCGGCGCGGCGGGTTTCACCGGCGGCAATGATAGAAGGCTCGTCCAATGTCAGGATCAGCACATATTTCGGATCGTTGGAGGGGAAAACCGCGGCGAATGTGGAGATGTCCTTGTCGTCGTAATAACCGCCGCTTGGGTCCGGCTTATCGGCAGTGCCGGTTTTGCCGCCTACCGCATAGCCTTTTACATTGCCGAAACTTGCGGTGCCGCGCGTCACCACGTTGCGCAACATGCGCATCACGGTTTTCGATGTGGTATCCGATATGATGCGCGCCCCGTATCTGTTGGAGCTTTGCGCTTTCAACAAGGTTGGCTCTATTTGGTATCCGCCATTGGCCAGGGTCGCATAGGCCGCCGCCAGATGCAGCGGCGTGATCGCAATACCGTGGCCATAAGAAGCCGTCATCGTCGTCAGCTCTGACCAGTTTTTCGGCACCAAAGGTTTTATATGGGTTGATTCCGTCAATTCCAGCGATGTCGGCTGAAACAACCCGAGTTGTCCGAAAAATTTCTTTTGTGCTTCAATACCGACGCTTTGCGCAATACGGGCCGAGCCGATGTTCGAGGATTCTACAATCACATCCATCACGCTCAGTTCCGGGCCGTAATTGTGAAAATCGCTGATCTTGAACTTGCCCCATTTGATCGGGCCACGGGTATCTATCATGGTGTCTTCCGTGACAATACCCTTATCCAGCGCAAGGGCCACCGTGAAGGGCTTGAATGTAGAGCCCAATTCGTAAACCCCTTGGGCTGCGCGGTTAAACAACGGACTGTCGGACGGGTCGCCTTTCAGCAAAATCGGTGGGCGCCTGTTGGGATCAAAGTCGGGCAGTGACACCATCGAGATCACCTCGCCGGTGTGCACATCCATCAAGATCGCCGCCGCCCCCTTGGCGTCCATAATTTTCATGCCGCCTTCAAGCACCCGGCGCGTTGTCGCCTGTGCCGTCATGTCGATGGACAATTGCAGCGGTTTATCCACCATGGCCGGATCGCGCATGCGCTTGTCAAAGAATTTTTCGACCCCGGCAACACCTACCAGTTCAGCCGCGCGCACCCCCTCTTTGCCAAATCCGGTGCCGCCCAATATATGCGCGGCCAACCTGCCGTTCGGGTAAAGCCGCATTTCACGCGGGCCAAACAGAAGGCCCGGCTCGCCAATGTCATGAACCTGCTGTTCCTGCTCGGGGCTAAGTTTTTTGCGCACCCAAACGAATGTGCGTTTGCCGGTAAATTCCTTGAGCAGCCCTGTAAGCTTGATGTCGGGGAATATCTTCACCAATTCAGTGGCGGCACGTTCCGGGGCAACCATCATCTGGGGCTGCGCATAAAGTGCTGTCGTGGCCAGATTGGTTGCCAGAACATAGCCGTTCCGGTCAACAATATCAGCCCGCTGCGAATAAATTTTGGGGGTCGAGGTCGATAGTTTCGGCTCTTCCGGGGTGCTGTTGGCAAGCACAGCCATTTTGCCGCCTATGGCCGCAAAGCCCAAAAAGAACACCAGCCCCAGAAGGGTCAGCCGCGCTTCGGCGCGTTTTCTAACTTTCTGTTGCTTGGCCTGATTGCGTTTGGCGCGTTCAAAGGCTTCGATCTGATCGGGATTTTCCCCTTTATTGCGGGCATCAATAATACGCGCCAAAGGGCGTAAAGGGGTCCGGATCATGGCTGCGCACCCGTTTTAACGGGGCTTTTGGAACTAACCGTTACAGGATCGGTAAGCCCTTGCATCACCGCTGTCGGGTAGGCCACCATTTCACTGTCGCCGAAATGCGATGGCAGCAAAGGGATCAGTTTAAGATCGGGGAAGTTCAGTTCAACCAGATCACGCAAGCGGTCGGGGCGGTTCAAATAGGCCCATTCCGCATTCAACACCGCGATGGTTTCTTGTTCCTGCGCAATTTGCTGTTGCAATTCTTTGACCTGGGTCAAGGCCGCCTTGGTTTTGTAATTCTCTTTATAGGCCCAATAGGCCAGCCCGACAACCAATACGGAACAAACAATATAAAACAAACTACGCATCAATTCAACCTTTTACGATCAAAATCCGGTAAGCCAACAGCCTTGGCATCTGTCGCGCCGTTTGGGGCGGATGTGCGCCGTGCAAGACGCAATTTTGCGGAACGCGCCCTTGGGTTGGCATCCAGTTCCGCGTCCGTTGCCACAATGGCTTTTTTCGAGATTTTTTCAAACTGCGGTTGGGTCGTTTCCAGTTCGGGTGCATATCTGTTGGCATGTGCCGGCGTGCTGCGGCTTTGGATAAAGCGTTTCACAATGCGGTCTTCCAGCGAATGGAACGTCACCACGGCCAGAACCCCGCCTGCGCCAAGAGCCGCCTCGGCTGCCACCAGCCCGCGCAGCAATTCGCCCAGTTCGTCGTTGACCACAATGCGCAAAGCCTGAAACGAGCGTGTGGCGGGATGCACCTGCCCGGGTTTGGGGCGCGGCAAGGCGGCTTCCAGCACATCGACCAGTTGTTTGGTGGTTTTGAACGGTGTGGTCTTGCGCATCTCGACGATGCGTTTTGCGATCCGCCGCGAGGCGCGTTCTTCGCCGTAAAGATATAGAATATCCGCCAGAACCGCCTCGTCCGCCGTATTCACCACGTCGGCAGCGGTCATGCCGGTTTGTGACATGCGCATGTCCAATGGGCCGTCCTGCATAAAGGAAAACCCGCGTTCCGCCTGATCTATTTGCATCGACGAGACGCCAATATCCAGCACCACCCCGTCCAGCGGCACTGCGCCTTCGGCTGCGGCCAGCGTGTCAAGTTGCCCGAATGTGCCCTTGATCAAGTGCAGGCGTGGTCCGTATTCATCGGCCCAGAGTTTTGCCCTCTCGAACACTTCGGGGTCGCGGTCAATGGCGTAAACATGGGCCGCCCCCGCATCCAAAAGCGCGCGGCTGTAACCGCCGGCACCAAACGTGCCGTCCAGCCAACGGCCCTGAACCGGGGAAACCGCTTGCAGAATGGGCGTCAATAAAACGGGAACATGGGGGGAAGATGGTGAACTGTCCGGTGTTTGCACCATAACTATTCCCCCGTAGATGCCATATCCAACAAGATAAGAGGATCGACATCTTCGTCTTGTTCATCGAACCACGCTTCCATTTTGGCAGCGTGGGCATCATAGGCGGCAGGTTCCCAAATTTGGAAAGTATCGCCCGCGGCAATAAAAAAGGCTTCGTCCGAAATGCCGATTTTATCGCGCAGCTTTTGCGACAAAACCAAACGTCCGGTCGGGTCAACCTGCATTTGCACTGATTGGCCGGAAAACATTTGTTCCAGCAAACGGCGTTCTTTTGAACCGCGCGGCATGTTGGAAATACGGGTGTCGACCTCGTCCATCGCTTCAACGGTGTAACCTTCGATAAAGTTACGCGATTTGCCACCGTACACCAGAATAAGGGTCGGGAACAGGCCCTCTGTCCAATCGGGGTCGCCCTCTTCCAGAACACGACGAAAGGCGGCGGGGATGGATACCCGCCCTTTTGCATCCACTTTGTGGGTGCTTTCACCTCGAAAACGTCGCGCCACTTAGGGCCTCCTTCAAAATTTCTATCCCTTTGAATGGAAACGGCGGATTGAACTGCTGCCACTGTTCAATCCGCCGCTCTGTCCCATCCGGGATGTCCAACTATGGTGCCACCTTGGGGGGGTGTCTGCTCGCAACCCACGTCAGATCTTACTTGGATGTTGTGAGTGCCTGTATGAAACCTATTTTGGGTTTCAGGGTCTTGGTGCCCTTCTATTCTCTCACCTCATCTATGAATCTATCTATACATGGGAATGCGTGGTTTGCAATAGTTTTTTATGGGATTTGATGGGACTACCCTAATTTTAAACCTAAATCAATAGAATTCACCCTTCCAATTGTCACCATATTTAGCCCAATTAGAAGATTATGAATTGTTACACACAACATGTGGTGTCCCATTTGACATGGGATAAAAATACCATAAAATACCATATTTTTTCGACATCCGCAAGAACATACTGAGAACATTGAGGTTTTTATCCACGGCAACGCCAATCTTTCACCTGTGTCGGGGTGTTTGGCAACCGATGTATCCAGCGGTTGCCAAACATTCATATTGCCTTATTTAAGGGCAAACGCATGACATGGAACGGCCACATGAAACCCAAACACCTGACAAACCCGTATTACACCGGCCCGGTCAGTGACCATTTCGATGGCCGCGTGTTTTACAACCCCAACGGCATCCCCCTCGGTCGATTGACCGATTTGTTGAAATGGCAGTTTGGTGAAAAACGCGCCAAATGGCCGAAATCCTATGACAGCCCCTACCACGGCACCAAGCCTGAAAAGCGGCTTGCGGGGGATGCGCTGGAGGTCACGCTGATTGGGCACGCCACGTTTTTGATACAGCTAAACGGGTTGAACCTGATCACCGATCCGGTGTTTGCAAAACGTGCCAGCCCCAGCCAAATCGCGGGGCCAAAACGCGCCAATCCACCGGGGGTGGCTTTTGACGACCTGCCCGCAATTGATGCGGTGCTGCTGACCCATAATCACTACGACCATATGGATATGGTAACGCTGAAAAAGCTGGTCGCCCGTGACGCACCCCTGATCATCACCCCTTTGGGCAATGACACTATTTTGCACCGCTCGCTACGCGATGTCCGCATAAAAACCGGCGATTGGGGGGATGTTATCACGCTTGCAAACGATACGCGGATACAGTTCGAGCCCTGCCACCACTGGTCAGCGCGCGGCTTTAAAGACCGCTCTATGGCGCTGTGGGCGGCGTTTGTCATCGAGACCCCCGCCGCCCGAATTTACCACATCGGCGACACAGGCTTTCACGGCGGGCTGAACTACAAGGCCGCCGCCGAAAAATACGGCGAGTTCGATCTGGCAATCCTGCCCATTGGTGCTTACGCGCCCCGCTGGTTCATGAAAGCCCAACACCAAAACCCGCTTGAGGCCGTGGCGGGCTTCAAGCTATGCCACGCCAAAGCCGCCATCGGCCACCATTGGGGCACGTTCCAGTTGACCAATGAAGCCATTGAGGCCCCGAAACAGGCATTACGGGACGCATTAAAGCATGAAGGCATCGCCCCCGAACGGTTCACCGCAATGCACCCCGGGCAGGTCTGGCAGCGGTAAATTGGACAAAAAGCGCATTTTGTGCCTATATTCTGCGTAATTCAGAAACTGGGGGGGGAACCATGACACTAAAAATCATCGGATCCGGCTTTGGCCGGACAGGCACTATGTCGTTAAGAGAGGCGCTTGAGCTTTTAGGCTTTGGCCCCTGCCACCACATGGAAGAGGTTTTTAACAACCCCGAACAGGTCGCCCATTGGCAAGCGTTTGCCGCAGGCAAGCCGGTTGACTGGCGGGCCGTCTTTGCGGGGTATAACGCGCAAGTGGACTGGCCGGGGTCACATGTTTGGCGGGAATTATCGCAGGCGTTTCCCGACGCCAAAATCATCCACAGCCAACGGCCCGACGCGTCATGGTGGAACAGCTTTTCCAAAACCATCGGCAAACTGCTGGCGGTTTACCCAAAAATGGAGCTGCCGCCCCATGTCAGGGACATGTTGGATGCGTGCAGCAGTTTTATCAGTAACGATACGTTCGGTGGCAAATTCGACGACCGCGACTCAGCCCTTGCCGCTTATCATAAACGCGCGAAAGACGTGCGTGCAGCGATCCCGCCTGAGCGGCTTTTGGTGTTTGATGTGGCCGACGGATGGGAACCGTTATGCACGTTTCTGGACGTCCCCATCCCCGACAGCCCGTTTCCGCACCGCAATGTGAAATCGGATTTTTGGGAGTTGCTCGGCGGCGAACCCGGCTAGGGATCGTTTAGTCGTCGTCAAAGCGACCTTTTTCAGCACCGCGGTGACAGCCAGCACAGTTGGAAATAGTTCCGATATTGCTGTGGCTTTTCGCATATGCACGCCGGCTTGCGCTGTGTTCCCGATTGAACCACTTGAAATCGGTGATCCGCAATGTTGGATTCGAAGCGTTCACAGACAACCGTGTATTGGCGTGTGACGTCAGATAGTCGCGAATATGTTTTGTGGTCGCATCATCAAGGCTTGCGTCTTCGCCGAAGTGGTCGCCAAGGGTGTCCAGTATTTTACCCCATGACGCTTTGGGCAACAGGCCCACAGGATAGGCTATGTGGCAAGCCGAACATTCTTCAAGCGTGACCGCGTCTTTCACAGGTCTAACGTTACCCTCCGCGTTAGCGGATGTCGCGCCGATTAGCAATATTGCGCCCAAACCGACACTGCACAATTTCGTAAGGTATTTCATAATATTATTCCTTCTACGTAAAGATTAAATACTGCTGAGATAGGTCAGGATGTCACCGATTTCGGTTTTTGTGCACTCGCGTCCCAGAACGGATTTACAGTTGCGCCGCGCCCATTTGGCAACTTTCTTGGCGTCGGTAAACCGTGAAGGTGTTTTGGAAACCGCCATTGGCGCAATAACTTTGCCGGCGCGGGTGCGGCCGCTTGCCCGGGGGTCTTGTGTGTGGCAGGTGGCACAGGACGGCGTTGCCGCTTTGCCGCCTTTATGGTTACCCAGAAACAGGGTCTTGCCGCGTGCAGCGGAAAATGACGAGGGCGCACCGTATAGAGCGATCACCTTGTTTTGCGCAGGGCCGGCAGAAACCACGGCAGGCAAAGCAAGCGCAGACGTCATGACGATGATAATGAATTTAGAGCTTTTTTTCATATCGGTATGTCTTTCTTTTTGTTTCATGGTCATTGATTTTGTTTGATAGCAGCCGTTTGGGCCACAGTTTTCTAATCCGGCACTTCTACGTTTCCGGGGTAAAACCAACCGGATTCGGCGTCTGTGTGACACGCAAAACAATTTCCACGGAAGAAAACCGGTTTGGTGGTGAATACATCTTTCGGGATATAGCTGTGGGTTTCAACCCAGAACGGTGTCGAAGTAATCCGTGTCGGGTCGGAAGCCGATACTTGCATGAAAACCTCGGAGGGTTTGGTTTCGACGGTTCCGGCACTGTGTGCAACCAGATAAGCCCGCACCTGATCCGTGGTTTCCGCATCCAGCGAGGCATCCTCGCCGAAATGGTCATCAAGTGTGCCCATCAGTTTCTTCCAGCTTTCGGCGGGCAACAGCGATGGCGAATAAACCCCGTGGCAGTCACTGCAATTTTCCGCATAGACCGTACCGGTTGTCACCGGCGGGCGGTGTTCTACCTTTATTTTAAGTCGGGAACCGTTAAGTGTGACAGCCACCGGCAATGCCAGCACGGCGATGGTGATCAGTGCCGTCAGGCCGGGACGCGGCCCCTTTTCAGCCTCGGCAGGGGGGGGAGGGTCATCGCCTTCATTTTCGCGGGTTTCCTTGAAGCCGGTAATCATGGCTTGTACAAGATTTTCCTTCACCCGCAAACCTTCGTAAATGGCACCGCCAATATGCGCGGCAATCAGGCCCAAAAGGCCAAGTGCTACCCATTCATGCACTTCCAGAACAGGCGCGCCGTCATCAAAATCATAATAGCCCATGAACGGCCCATGTGCGAATATGCCACCCCAGACGATAAGCCCCGAGACCGCCAAAAATGCAATCGCGGCAAGGATTGCCAAGATCATCCATGCGCCAAGCGGATTATGCCCCAAATGCCGCCCTGCCGTGCCTTCTTGCAATTCGACAATGTGGTGCAACACTTTACGCGGCCCGACAACAAACGTAGCGAACCGTGCGAACCGTGACCCTAAAAAGCCCCACGCCACACGCGCGATCACCAGAACAGCAAGGGCGATGCCAACCCAGACATGCACGTCAATCGCGGTTGCCCCGATAAAAAAGCCTGTGACGGCTGCCGTTGTGACACCGGCAACCAGTGACCAGTGAAAAATGCGAACAAAAAGATCCCATACGACTACGGAACCGGAGGTTTTATCTGTCATGCTTGTGCCATACTGCTTTATTTCCCTAGGCGGCTGCTTTTTTATCCTGCAATAGCTCACCCTTTAGTAGAATAATCATTGCGCTTTCTGTATATTTTGTAAAGAAAATTATTCTTAAAATTGGTTCGGTTTCTATTACAGACATAGAATTTTGAGCATGCGGATGGCCTGTAAGCCGGATTTTGTTCCAGGGGTTACAAGAACCAGATAGGCAAACAAAGCCACGCTTTGCCCGTCATGGCTGTCGTCCTTGGACGATGGCCGCGCCCGACCCTCCCCATGGGAGGGCGCATTCGCACCCACCCAGGGTCAGGCGCTAAGTGGGTGATTGTGATGTTTTCTAAACATTTTCAGCTTCGCATAACTGCCCCGCAATTAATAATCAGTTATGTTCCCAGTAGTATCTACATTCAACTGTAACGCTTCAAATATCCGTATTTTAGTATTTGGATCAAATGCTTGATCTATCATCTGCTGGAATGCTGGTAACCTCTGTTTGATCTTTCGTCTTAGACTTGTTGTACAGGCAGGCAGGCCCGCTTTTTGCGATACATTCAATCGTGCTTTCTTCATCGCTAATTCCATATCAACATTCTGATCAATACAGTTTGAAATATCCGACATAAAACTCATTGCACGAACATTCGCATCCTCTAGTTCTTTAGCTTTCTCATCGTATCCACAAGCATCCAAAACAAGGATTTGTGCAACTGTATCTTCCAAACGCCTAACAACCGACTTTTCAAAGCATCCTTCACCATAGAAATGGTAAACATTTTCTGGAGCACGTTGGCCGCATAAGATACTTTCAATAACAGCCTTCTTTTCTAAAGAAACATTACAAGATTGCCCGAACGCCGTGCTACAAAACAACAACCCTCCAAAGAAACTCAGCTTGCTTATAATCGAAATCATCTAACCAAGTCCCCCTAAACAGCTGGAAGAAAACAGGCTTTTGAGCAAGCCATATGCGGGAATTATTACGGACAAAACCCAATCCCATCCATCTAGACGCCTCGAATTACAACTTAGAGCCATGAATATAGTGCCCCCCGGAAAATAAATTATCAAGAAGAGCGCATAGAAACCTAATACCGTTATGCTTCCAAAAATATCTTTCATTCAATCCCCCCCAATTATAACAACTTTAAGATAGAGGATTTTCTTTGCTTGGCAACAAGTATAGCGTGCATCACCATTCTCATAGTGTTTTGCTATATATGTCGCGGATGGCCTGTAAGCCGGATTTTGTTCTGGGGGGTCGCCCCCCGTCGATGGCCATTCATCTGGGCGCATTGTTGCCAATACGCTCTTGCAACCACCCGAACCTGCTGGGGCTAAAGCGGCCCCGGCCCTTGCGGGCCACGCGGTTCCTACTTGGTTTTGCTTCAGGCGGGGCTTGCCGTACCGGTGATGTTACCATCCCCGTGGTGGGCTCTTACCCCACCGTTTCACCCTTACTGGCTGACGCCAGCGGTCTGTTCTCTGTTGCGCTTTCCCTCGGGTTGCCCCGGGCGGGCGTTACCCGCCGCCTTTGCTTCATGAAGTCCGGACTTTCCTCACCCCTTGCAGGGTGCAGCCATCCAGCCATCCGCTGCCATGCGTGTAAACCGAAGCGGCGATAGGGTCAACGTCTCCGGTGTAAAGCCTTGCGCCTGACAGCGATTTGGGTTTGGGTGCGCTTATACCCTTCACCGGAATATGCCAATGCCCACCCCAGCAACCACACCCCCCGAATACGGCCCACCATGGGTTGGCATCGCATGGATGATCCTGACAGGTTTTTTATTTGTACTTGTCACCGGCATCGTGCGCTATATCGGCTCGAACGTGCCCGCAGCCGAGGCCGCCTTTATCCGCTACGCACTTGGCATGCTGATTATGGCGCCGTTCATCCGCAGCGCATTCAAAAGCGGCATCGGGCACAAATCACTGGGCACATATGCCTTGCGCGGCGCAACCCATTCTATCGGGGTGATCCTGTGGTTCTACGCCATGGCGCATATCCCGATCGCCGAGGTCACCGCCATTGGCTACACCGCACCGATTTATATCACCATCGGGGCGGCTATTTTCTTTGGCGAGCGCATGGCGGCACGGCGTATCATTGCGGTTGTAGCGGCCTTCATTGGCGCGATAATCATCCTGCGTCCGGGGCTGCACGAGATTACTTCGGGCCAAATGGCGCAGGTTCTGGCGGCCCCGCTTTTCGCCATATCCTATCTGCTGGCCAAAGGCCTGAGCAAAGACAAAGACCCGGCCGCCATCGTTGGCATGTTGTCACTATTCGTGACCATCGGTCTAGCCCCATTTGCCTATATGGTCTGGCAACCCCCCGGTATATCAGAGGTCTTATGGCTGGGGCTGGTCGCGGTTTTTGCAACCTTGGGCCATTTCACCATGACCAAAGCCCTGCACGCCGCCCCCCTGATGGTGACACAACCGGTTACATTCCTGCAATTGGTCTGGGCCACAATTCTGGGGGCTACGGTGTTCAACGAGGCGGTGGATTTCTGGGTGCTGATGGGCGGCGGTGTCATCATTGCCGCCGTCAGCTTTATTTCCTACCGTGAATGGGTGGTCACAAGACGCGCCAAAACGCCCGCAGTGATGGCGATCAGGTAACCGACCCGCCGAACGCAGGCTTTACACAATCGTAACAAACCGCAGTGTATACCTATCCCCGACGTCAAAAGTGGTTAACGGGTTCTCAAAGATTGCTTTACAATCTTTTGCCACCCCGGCGGGTTCTCAAAGATTGCTTTACAATCTTTTGCCACCCCGGCGGGTTCTCAAAG